>NZ_JBPJZI010000014.1:0-118939 GCF_051216395.1 Variovorax cryoconiti
CATCTGTTCCATCGACGCGCTGGTCTCCTCGACGCCGGCAGCCTGCTCGCTGGAGGCCTGGCTCAAGGACTGCGCCGTCGCGCTCACCTCTTCGGAAGCACTGGCCAGCGACTCGGCACCGCCGTTGACTTCGGCCACCACCTGAGACAACCGCGTGACCATGTTCTGCATGGCCTGCAGCAGCTGGCCGGTCTCGTCACGCGACGTGGCCTCGACCGTCACCGTCAGATCGCCCTCGGCCAGCCGGTTTGCGGCGTCCACGGCGCGGGCCAATGGCCGTGTCACGCTGCGGCTGATGATGTAGCCCAGCGCAATGCCGATCAGGATGCCGCCACAGATCACGCCCAGCATCAGGCGCAGTCCGCTCTGATACAGCGTGGTGGTTTCTTCCGCTGCCACCTTGGCTCGCACCTCTTTCTGCTGGGTCAGTTCGCCCAGGTAGTCGTCCAGCGTGTTGGCCTTGGCGCGCACGCTGTCCAGCGACTGGCTCAGCGCCTCGTCGCGACTGGCCAGCTTCTTGGCGCTGGCCAAGGTCAGCGCCTGTTTCATCTCACGCTCGTAGTCGCCCGACACCTTGTCGAACTGCACGAACAGCTCCTTGGCCCGGTCCGACGTGAACAGCGGACGCCCCTTGCCGATGTTGGCCTTGAGCGAATCGGTGCTCTTGGCGATCGACGCCAGGTGCTTGGCGCGCTCGTCTTCCGAAGTGGCCAGCAGGAAGTTGCTGCGCGCACGGCCGATCGAGATCAGGTCGATGTTGGCCTCCTTGATGTAGGACAGCCCCATCAACTCCATGGCGTACATGTCGTCCGCCTTCTCGTTCATCTTGGAGGCGTTCGAGATGCCGATGGCGCCGACGATGGCACTGATGCCCGCGACGATCAGGAAGCCGGCAATCAGCCGCACCCCGATCTTCAGATTTGAGAACATGGCGATACGTCCTTGGTGGAGTTTCAGGAAAATGAAGGGGTGCCGGGCCGTTCGACCGGCTTCGTGCTTTGCGTCTGACGAAGCAGCATGGGCACGTCGAGAATGAGCGCGACCTCGCCGCTGCCCAGGATGCTGGAGCCGCTGATGCCCTCCAGGTGCGCGAACATCGGCGCCATCGGCTTGATGACGGTCTGCGCCTCGCCGAGCAGCCGGTCCACGATCAGGCCGAAGCGCTGCGCGCCCTGCTTGACGACGACGATGCTCTGCCGCGCGCTGGGCGCACCCGCCACCTTGAAGAGTTTGCGCAACCGGATGAAGGGCAGCACCTGGCCGCGCAGTTCGGCGTAGTCGTGGCCCGTGTCCGCCGTGAACTCCACGCACTCCTCGATCACGTCCAGCGGCAGCACGAACACGGCGTTGCCGACGGTGACCTGGAAGCCGTTGATGATGGCCAGCGTGAGCGGCAGGCGCACCGTCACGGTGGTGCCTTCGCCCGGCCGGCTGTCGATGCCGACCACGCCGCGCAGCGCGGTGATGTTGCGCTTGACCACATCCATGCCGACGCCGCGGCCCGACAGGTTCGTCACCTGCTCGGCGGTGGAGAAGCCGGGTTCGAAGATCAACCCGTAGATCTCGGGGTCGCTGAGCGGCTTGCCCGGCTCGATCAGCCCGCGCTCCACCGCCTTGGCCAGGATGCGGTCGCGCGAGAGCCCGCCGCCGTCGTCGCTCACCTCGATCACGATGCTGCCGGAGTCGTGGTACGCATTGAGCGTGACGGTGCCGCGCGCGGGCTTGCCGCGTTCGGCGCGCAGCGCTGCGTTCTCGATGCCGTGGTCCATGCTGTTGCGCACCAGGTGCGTCAGCGGGTCGGCGATCTTCTCGACCACCGTCTTGTCCAGTTCGGTGTCTTCCCCGTGGATATCGAGCGCGATGTCCTTGCCGATTTCGCGCGAGACGTCGTGCACCACGCGCTTGAAGCGGCTGAAGGTCGCGCCGATCTTCACCATGCGCAGTTGCAGCGCGCTGTCGCGCACTTCCTGCACCAGGCTCACCAGCGTCGAATGCGCCTCCTGAAGTGCGGTGCTCTGCAGGTGCTTGCCTGCGACGCTGGCCGTGGCCGATGCGGTGATCAGTTCGCCGACGAGGTCGACCAGGCGATCGAGCTTGTCGGCATCGACGCGCACCGATTGCGTTTCGCCGGCCTTCGCTTCCTTGGCAGCGCGCTGCCGCGGCGCCGCCGCTTCGGCGGTCACGCTGGCGGCCTGGACCTCGGTGACGGGCAGTTCGTCCGATGACGCATCGGCCGTCGCGCCGGCCAGCGCCGCATCGAGCACTGCCCGCGTGAGGCTGCGGCAATGCACCAGGATCTCGCCCATCTCCTGCGCACCCTCGGTGCCGAGCAGATCAAGGTAGTCGGCCACCGGGCTGCCCGGCGGCACGATGCGCACGGCGCAGTCGTCCTGCACGAACTCGAAGGCGCCTTCGATGGCCGCACGGTCCGCGTCGCTGCGCAGCGCCAGCTCGAAGCCCAGGTAGCACGACTCCGCATCCATCTCGGCCAGCGCCGGCAGTGCATCCGGCAAGGTGGCGATGGCGGTGACGGTGCCCAGCTTCTTCAGGTAGCGCAGGAAAGACAGCGGGTCCATGCCATTGCGCAGCACGTCCGGCCCGAAGCGCAGCGAGATGTGCCAATGGGCCGGGTCGGCTTGGGCGCCGGTCGACGGCGCCAGGCCGGGATGTGGCGCGGCCGCGGGCGCAGGCGTCGGCTCGCTGCCGAGGTGGCGGTGCAGCGCCACCAGCAGCGGTGCAGCGCGCGATGTCATGTCGTCGTCGGCCTCGGTGTGGCCCACTGCCGCGGCGTCGACCAGGCTGCCGACGTGATCGCGACAGGCCAGGAGCAGCGTGACCATCGCATCGTCCAACGGCAGCGCGCCGGCGCGCACCTTGTCGAGCACGCTCTCGGCCACGTGGGCGAACGCCACGATGAAGTCGAGGCCGAACAGGCCGGCCGAACCCTTGATGGTGTGCGCCGCACGGAAGATGGCGTTGACAGAGTCGGAGGGGTCGTCCTCCTGCAGCACGCCGAGCAGCGCGGCATCCATCTCCTCGAGCAGTTCCCTGCATTCGACGAAGAAGGTCTGGAGGGCATCGTCCATGTTCATGCGGGCTCTCCCAGCGGCAGCGCTGCCGTCGCGATGTCGAAGAAGGACGCGAGGTCGAAGAGTTCGAACAAGTCGCGCACGGCGTCGCTCGGTGCATGGAGCACCACGGTGCGGCCGCTGGCCAGCGCCGCGCGGTGCGTGGCCATCAGCAGTTGCACACCGGAACTGTCGATTTCAGTCACCTCGGCCAGATCGATGTCCAGGCCTTCGGACGCGTCGGCCAGCGCTGCGATCAGCCGCGCCTGCAGTTCCGCCGCACCGTAGATGGTGAGCTCACCCTCCAGCGCGAGCCGGCCGCGGCCGCTCATGGAAGCACCAGCTTCTCAACCGCCGCCAGCAGCATCGCCGGCTGGAAGGGCTTGACCACCCAGGCCTTGGCGCCGGCCGCCTGGCCTTCGCGCTTCTTGGCTTCCTGGCTTTCGGTGGTGAGCATGATCACCGGCGTGAACCGGTAGGCCGGCATGGCCTTGACGTTCTTCACGAAGGTGATGCCGTCCATGTTGGGCATGTTCACGTCGCTGACGATCAGGTGCACCTTCTGGCCGGTGAGCTTGGTCAGCGCATCCTGGCCGTCGCGGCCCTCGATGACGTCGTACCCGGCGCCCTTGAGCGCAATACCGACGACCTGGCGCACCGAAGCGGAGTCGTCGACGATCAGGATGGTCTTTGCCATGGGAGTCCTCTAGAAGAAAGTGATCTCGTTCTGCGGAGCCGGCGCCGGTGCCTTCGCACCGCCCGGGCCTGTGTGGATGTCGCGCTCGCTGGCCATCGCGTAGGTGGCCTCGAGTTCCTTCAGCAGGCCCGCCGCCTCCAGCGGCTGCAGGTCGCCGTCGCGTTCGCAGGCATCGCAGTGGTCCTGCACCACGTTCGGCATGCGCGTGATGTTGTCGCGCACATGCGCCAGCACCTGGCTCACGCGGTCCTGGAACTGCAGCTGCACCAGGGCGTCGTTGACTTCGGCCTGGATACCGACGCTCTCCTCGCGCAGGAAGGCGGCCGAGTCGGCCAGCGAGCCGGTCAGGCCCTGGAACTGCGCGAGCACGTCGCGGATGCGTGTCTCCGAGGCGGAGACGACCTGCTGCTCCTGCGAGCGGGTCACCTCGGCCACGCTGCGCACCTCGTCGATGGCGCTGCGGATCGCACCGGTCTTGCTGGCGATGAGCCGGCCGGTCTCGCCGGACGCCCGCGACAGCGCGCGCACCTCCTGCGCCACCTGGGAGAAGCCGCGGCCACTTTCGCCCGCGTGCGCCGCCTCGATGGCCGCGTTGATGGCCAGCAGGTTGGTCTGCTGGGCGAGCCGCGACACGCCGTCGGCCATCTCGTGGAGTTCGCCGACGAAGATCTGCAGCCCTTGCACCTTGTCGAGCATCTGCGCCTTGCTCTGCATGGCGTCGCGCAGCGAGGCGACGACGGCCTGGAGCTGTTCCTGGCTGTCTGCATAGAGGGCCGCGGCGGCGGCGTCCGACGTGTTGCCTCCGCCGCTGCCGGAGTCCGACAGCATCTTTCCGAGCTTCTGCACGATGGCCGCAAAGCGTTCGCTCAGCGCGGCGATCGCCGTTTCCATCTGGCTGCGCGAGGCTTCGATCTGGCCGGACCAGACCGGCGCCACGTCGGCGCTGAAGGCGCGGTGTCCCACGAAGTAGAGGCGCAGCGACTCATCGGTCGACTGCTGCGACTTCACGGCGAACCAGCCCGCCGCCGCGCCCAGGCCGGTCAGCGCCACGAAGCAGGCCCCGCCTGCGAGGCTCGCCGACGACAGGAACAGACAGGCCGCACCGCCGAGCACGCCCACGGCGGGTGCAACGAGAAACTGCGCGTTCTTCCGGTTCGACATCAAGTGAAGGTTCATGTTGGTTCCAGGAGTGCGCACCAGGCCAAGCCATGGCCAACGGCCACAGAGGCCGCAGACACGTGCGACAGTCACTCTTCTATTTCGGTGGGCACGGCGTCATCGAAGAGGGCACGAGTGACGAAATAGAGGACTTATCCGGCCAACATCGCCCAATTGACTTTGGCCCCGCTCCCTAGCATGGGCGACCATGGCGCAGCCCTATCCCGTCCCTTACTCCGTGCACGCCGCGACCGCCGAGGCCGAGCACCGCGCCGACCTGGTGCCCGTGGTGCTGCGGCTGCTGGTCGCGCATGCCCGCGCGCGCGAGAAGGACCCGTCGGGCCTGGTGCGGGGCCTGGGCTTCGACCTGTCCGACCTGGACTCGCCCGTGCTGCGGGTGTCGTATCGGCAGTGCGCCGAGGCCATCCGTCGCGCGCTCGTGCTGCTGCCGAACCCCCACCTGGGGCTGGAGATCGGCGAGGCGCTCAACGTCGTGTCGCTCGGCAAGGTCGGCCTGGGGATGATGGCGAGCGAGAACCTGCACCGGATGCTCGAATTCCTGATCGCCTTCCCGCGCCCGGCCGGCTGCCTGCTGTCGCTGCACGGCGAATCGCCCGCGGCGCAGTTCCGCGTCGTGGCCCAGCCGCTGTTCCACGACCCGGCGCTGCAACGCTTTCTGGTGACCTACACGCTGGCATCGCTGGCGTCGCTGGCCCGCCAGATCGTCGGCCCGGCCTGCCGCCCGCTGTCGGTCGAGCTGGCCCTGCCCCGGCCGGCCGCCACGGCAGCCTACGAGCAGGCCTTCGGACAGATGCCGCAGTTCGAGCGGCCGGCCAACCGGCTGGTCTTCGCCGCAGAAGCGCACCCCCTGCCCTGCGCGGAGCCCTCGGTGGCCCGCGCGATGCAGGAGGCGTTGCAGGCGGCCCGGTCGGCCCAACCCGTCCAGGAGATCGGCGCGGCCGTGTCCCAGATCATCCGCCGCCACCACGGCGCGCCGCCGCCGCTGGCGCAGGTGGCCCGCACCTTGAACATGAGCGAGCGCTCGTTGCGCCGCCGGCTGTGCGACGAGGGCCTGAGCTTCCGGGGGCTGGTCGCCGACGACCGGCGCATCCGCACGCTGACGCTCGTGACGCAGTCGGACGCGTCCTTGACCCAGGTGGCGACGCGCTCGGGCTACACCAGCGCGCGCAGCCTGCGGCGGGCCGTCAACCGGTGGACGGGCACCGGGCCGTCCAGCCTGCGCAAGACGGCGCAGCGGCCGGAGTGAACGACCGGCCCAGCGAGGCGGGCCTCAACTACGCGGGGAAATGCGCGCTTCGAAGCTCACCACTTGTCGTCGCTCTTGGACGGCGTGGCGGGCGTCGCCGAAGGCGCAGCAGCCGGGCGTGCCTGAGCGGGCCGTGGTGCCGTTGCCGCCGGCGGCACCGCCGCGCCGCCCGTTGCCGCAGCCGCTTGGGCGGGCTGAACCTTGGCGACGGTCACACCCTTGAGTTCATCGCGCAGCTGCAGGCCGCCGAGGGGCAACTGCTCCAGGTTCGAGCGCACGTTCTCCAGCCGGCCATAGGACAGGTTCGGCGTCACGCGTTCGATCACCAGTTCGCAGCACGGCGACTCGACACGGCCGAGGCTCTGGCCGGTCTGCGGGTCCTTCATCTCGGTGCCCATCGTGACCATCGCGTAGCGCGCGCCCTCCTTGAGCGCCTGGCCGCCCTGGCTGAGCACCACGTTGGTCCCGTCCCGCGAGACGACCGTCACGGGGAAGGTCCGCCGAAGCACCGAGGTCACGACCTGGTTGACCAGGTCGGTGCTCATGTCCTCCAGCACCTTGCCGCCGTCCACGCCGCGCCCGAGCGTGGTGGCCTCGGTCGAGGGCACACTGCCGCGCAGCGAGTCCGACGCCATCACCTGCCGTGTCGCCACGTTCACCAGCTTCTCGGTCAGTGCCCATCCGCCGGAATAGCTCACCAGCTCGCGGTCGCTCGTCTTGAGCTGGCGCGCATGCCGGTTGTAGGCCAGGTTGCTCACCCGGCCGCTCCAGACCAGGTCCGCACTCGCGGCCTGCGAGAGCTTGGCGAGCTCGGCGCTGGGCGCCTGGCCCGACGAGATCATGTCGAGCTCGCCCTGAATGTCGGGGCTGAATTCCCGGTCGAGCACCGCGAAGCGTCCCGTCTGCACCAGCGCGTCGCTGATGCGCTGGCGCAGGGCCGCGCCGACTTCCGCCGACGGCACCGAGCGGTCCCCCATCGGGAGGCTGGCACTGTTGAACCGGATCTGGCCGATGACCAGCTTGACCTTCTGCATCTCCGCCGAAGGCTGGAACTTGGCGATCCGGGCCTCGATGGTCGCCTTGTACTGGTTGCCGCCCAGAACGCCCGGCTCCTTCATCTCGACCAGCTTGAAGTTCTGGATCACGCCACCGGAGCGCTGTGTGACCGCATCGGCGAACGCATTGCCGCGCAGCGAAGCGGCGTCCTGGCCGAGGCTGACGTCGAGGCCGAACTTGACGCTCACGCTCTCGGACTGCACCGCAGCGCCGTTCACCTGAAGGATGGCCAGCTTCATGGCATCGGCCACCGCCTCGCCGGCCGATGCGCCATAGCCTTGTGCCGTGGTCTGCACGTTCGAGAGCTTGCCGACATCGGGCGCCGGCGCCGCGACGCTCATCGGCGTCGGCGCGGGCGCCGCTTTTTCAGGCTCGGCCTTGTTGCAGGCAGCCAGCAGCACCGCCGAAGCGACGGCGGTCATACAGAGGAGTGAGCGCATGAGGAGTCAGCCGATGTTCAAAGGGCCTTGAGCGCGTCGTTGGCGTCGGTCGGCACCG
Source organism: Variovorax cryoconiti (assembly GCF_051216395.1). Classification (NCBI taxonomy): domain Bacteria; kingdom Pseudomonadati; phylum Pseudomonadota; class Betaproteobacteria; order Burkholderiales; family Comamonadaceae; genus Variovorax; species Variovorax cryoconiti. The sequence goes on from NZ_JBPJZI010000014.1 coordinate 7,745, forward strand.
GAATGTCCTGGCTTTGCGCGAACGCGATCGCGTTTTGCAGTGCGCCGCCGACGTTGGACATCGAACCGGGGAAGTTGGAGACGATGTAGACCGCCGACTGCAGCTTGGGCAGTTGCAGCGGCGAGGCGCTCTTCAGGCTCGAACCCATGGTCGACACGTTCTTGCCCACGGCGACCAGTTTGGTGGTGCCGGTGCCCAGGAGCACGAGGCCTTTCGAATACAACGCCTTCGAATTCGCATCCAGCACCGGCTTCTTCGCCATTTCGGCGGCCACGGCGCTGGTCGATGCGGCGACCGCCTTGTTCGACTCTTCCAGCGAATCCTTGGTGGCGCCTTCGGTCAGCGACGCCGAGGTCGCGGCGGAGGTGGCCGCCGCCGTCTTCAGGCCCAGCGCTTCGGCCATCAGGCTGTTGGCGTTCAGCACGTCCTTGTTCGCCGCCACGTAGCCGCGCACCAGCGAATCCTGCTGACCGGTGAGGTCACCGGCCGAGGCGCCCGAGCCGCCCAGGCCCTTCACGCCGGGGATCGACGGCATGGAGAACTGTGCATGCGCTGCGGTGCTGGCACCGAGAGCGAGGATGGCGGAAGCGATGGCGATCTGAAGCTTGTTCATTGTTTTGTCTTTCGAGAGGTGCAATTGGTTTTGGAAGAGAGAGGCAGGCCGGCTTACTGGATGCCCTTGGCCGTGAGCTGGCTGGTGAGCTCGCGCGCGGCGTTGTTCGCGGCCTGCGTGAGCGCACTGCCGCGTGCGGTCGATTCGTCGGGGCCCACGCCGGCGTACTGGATCGGACCGACGGCCGCCTGGGTCGACGGGATGGCCTTGGACACGTTGTAGACCTTCGCATTGACGGTCACGCCGACGCGCACCAGGCCCGTGGCGGGGTCCTTGCCGGCCGGGGCGATGTCCAGCGTGCCGAGGGCGACGTAGGGCACGCCGGCCGTGCGCATGCCGGCGGCGATGGACTGCAGGGTGGCCGACTTCAGGTCGTTGCCGGTCTGGTAGTCCTCTTCGACCTTGGCCACCGAGAAGCGGCCACCGGTGGCCGGCTCGGCCATCCCCGCTTCGATGACCTCGAAGCCGGCGCGCGCGAACATGCCGGTGAAGACGACATTCAGGTTGGCGCTCGGGTAGAGGCGGTAGGTGGCTTCGCTTGCGCGCGTGACCGTGCTGCCGCCCGTCTCGATGCTGCGGCTGCGGTTCGCGGAGAAGTCGGCCGTCGCGGAGGTCGACTCGTTGGTGCTGATCTGGTTGCCGCGGATCGACTCGCCCTCGGTGCCCTTGGCGGTGGTGGCGCCGCGTGCGTTGACGCTGACGTTCTGGTCGACGCGCTTGTAGACGCGGTCGTCAAAGGACTTGACCGAGGCCACCTCGCGCGAGACGAAGACGAAGACCAGCTGCGATTTCTCGGCAGCGCCCGCCTTGGCGACGGCAGAGTTCGACTTCACCAGGTTGCGCAGGTTGGCCACGTTCAGCGAGACGCGAACGGCGACCGTGTACTGGCGCTTGTCGGGTGTGTCTTCTTCGCCCAGCACGGTGGTTTCCAGGATGTAGCGGTCCGGGTTGGCCAGGATCTTGTCGCGCACCACGTCGAAGTTCTCGCTCTCCGACTCGCCAGCCTCGGCGTAGAAGAATTCGATCGCCTTGAGCTGCGCCGCCTGCGTGGCCTTGGCCTTGTCGTCGGCCGACACCGATCGGCCGGGGTAGGTGACCGACGCCTTGCCGCGGGCCTGCTGGACTTGGGCCACCGAAGCGACAGCGAAGCACGCCAGGACGACGGCCATGAGTGAGCGAGTTATTTGCATTGGGACATCAGGAGGTTGGTTTTCAGGATTTGCGCTTCGATGTCGGGCGCCGCGGCCGCGGCCTTGACCCAACTCATCTCTTTGGTGGCGACCGCCGTGGCCAGCCGTGTGAACAGGCCGTTCCACGAGTCGTAGTACGCCGGGAAGTCGTCCACGTAGGTCTGCGTGGCGGGGACGACCTTGGTCTCGCCGTTCTTCAATGCCGTGTCGAGGTAGGCCGTGCCCATCAGGGGCTGCTCGATCCTCATCGTGGCGTAGGTGCCATAGACGAAGCTGTCGCCGGCCGCAACGGAGCCGAACTTCACCTTCTTGATGCCGGTGAGGTCCACGGAGATCGTGTAGTCGGGCTCGGGCAGCTTCAAGGTGAAGACGGTGCCGTCGGACACGCGCATGGCGAACACGTTGCCCACGGCGTAGCCCTGCGAATAAGGAATCAGCGGAACGCCGGCGCGGGTCGAGATCGCCTCGCTCACCATGTCCGCGGCCCAGGTCTCGGCCATGCCCGGTTCGCTCTTGAGGTACGGCGGCAGGCTGGCCATCACGCTCGGGTCGAGGCTGACCTTGGAAACCTTGAGCAGACGCGGCACCTGCGCCGGGAGGGTCGCACCGGCCAGGACGTTGGCGTAGCGCGCGAAGATCCCCGGCTTGTTCGCGGCGCCCTCGTACACCGCCTGCACCCGCCCGAGGATTTCGGCCTGGGTCGGGTCGCGATCGAAGACATCGATGTACGCGAAGCTCAGCGGATACGAGCGGACCACGGTCATGCTCTTGAAGTCGAAGAACAGCGCCTGCGCACGGATCAGCACGAACAGCTTGCGCAGGTTGCCGAAGTGCTCGACCGACACGGTCTCCGAATTCACCACCAGCGAGGTCACGATCGCCTGGTCGCGGCCCTTGAGCTCGGCGATCATGCCGGGCTCGACGGTGAGGTTGCGCGGCGGTGCAGCGGCGATGCTGGCCTGGATGCGTGCATAGGCCCGGCCGCCGGCCTGCTCCAGGCCCTTCTCATAGGCGCGGGAATATGGAAAACGCTGGTCCAGGCTGGCCGCGTCGCCAGAGAACGCCAGGCCTGCCAAGGTGACCTGTGTCCCCTGGGCTTGCGCTGTCGTCGGAAGAAAGAAGGCGTGCACGGTGAGCACGCCGGCCGCCACGGCCCTGCCAAAAAACCTCAAGATGTCTCCCCAGTCGGCCCGCGACGGCGAAGGCGATGTGCCTGCCTGGACGCGCCACATTTGTTATTCGCTAAGTTACGAACGTTTCCAAATGTACAAGATTGGGAGACCTGGTGATGTCGGCTGTGTGACGTGCAGCCGCAAGCCGCCGTCAGGGCCGCCCTGGGCCGTTAACCCGTGAGCGTCGCCGGCGCGGCGGTGGTTGCGTCCTGCGCCAGGCTGTCCAGCGGCCAGCGCGGCTTGACGTCGAAGGCGTAGGCCTCGGTCGCTTCCTGCAGCCCGGCCTGCAGGCGCATGGCGGCGGCCATGGCGATCATGGCGCCGTTGTCGGTGCACAGGTGCAGTTCCGGGTAGTGCACCCGCACGCCGCGCTGCGCGCAGGCGGCGTCGAGCTGCTGGCGCAGCATCCGGTTGGCGCCGACGCCGCCGGCCACCACCAGGCGCTTGAGGCCGGTCGCGGCCAGCGCCGACAGGCTCTTCTTCAGCAGCACCTCGACGATGGCGGCCTGCGTCGATGCCGCCAGGTCGGCCTTGCGCACGTCGAGCTGGTCCCCGAGCTTCTTGGCCTGCGTGAGCACCGCGGTCTTGAGGCCGGCGAAGGAGAAGTCGAGGTCGCCGCTGTGCAGCAGCGGGCGCGGCAGCTTGAAGGCCACCGGGTCGCCCTGCTCCGCCAGCTTGGCCAGCCACGGGCCGCCGGGGTACGGCAGACCCATCAGCTTGGCGGACTTGTCGAAGGCCTCACCCGCCGCGTCGTCGATGGTCTCGCCCAGGATCTCGTAGCGACCCACGCCGTCGACGCGCATCAGCTGGGTGTGGCCACCCGACACGAGCAAGGCCACGAAGGGAAACTCGGGCGGGTCTTCGCTCAGGAAGGGCGACAGCAGGTGCCCTTCGAGGTGGTGCACGCCCAGCACCGGCTTGCCCAGCGCCGCGCCCAGCGCGCAGGCCACGCCGGCCCCCACCAGCAGCGCGCCCGCCAGGCCGGGGCCCCGGGTGTAGGCGACGACATCGACGTCGGCCAGCCGCTTGCCGGCCTCGTCGAGCACCGTCTGCGTCAGCGGCAGCACGCGGCGGATGTGGTCGCGGCTTGCCAGTTCGGGCACCACGCCACCGTAGGCCTGGTGCATGGCGATCTGACTGTGCAGTGCGTGCGAGGCCAGCCGCGGCACGGCCGCGCCCTCCCATTCGACCAGCGCCACGCCGGTTTCGTCGCACGACGATTCGATTCCCAATACGAGCATGGCCGCGAGTGTAGGATGCGCGCGCTTGCGGGGCATGGATGTTGCTGCATGCCCCTTCACCCCGCCCTTCGGAACGCCCACGACACGATGAAATCCGGACTGAGCTTCCTGATCGCCGCCCTGCGCAGCGAGATCGACGAACTCGATCAGCTGTCGCGCACCAGCGCGCTGGTCGGCACCATCGGCCGCCTGGTGCATGCACTGCAGCGCGAACGCGGCATCTCCAACGTGCTGCTGGCCTCGGGTGGCCAGCGCTTCGCCGCCGAACAGAGCACGCAGATCGCCGAGTGCGCCGGCCTCGAGCAGGCGGTGCGCGAATGCTTCGACGCGCTCGAAGCCGATCCCCGCCGCCTGGGCAACAGTGCCCGCCTGTTCAGCCGCATCGCGTGGGTGGTGCCGGGCCTGGACGCCCTGCCGGCGCTGCGCCAGCGCATCGGTGCCCTGCAGATGCCGGCCGCCGAGGCGACGGGTGCCTTCGTCAAGGTGATCGCCGGCCTGCTCGCGGTGGTGTTCGAGGCCGCCGACGGTGCGACCGACCCCGAGATTTCCCGCCTGCTGGTGGCGATGTTCAACTTCATGCAGGGCAAGGAGCTCGCCGGCCAGGAGCGCGCCTGCGGCGCCGCGGCCTTCGCGTCCGGCCGCAACGAGTCGGCACGGCAGCAGCAATGGCTGCACCTGATCGAATCGCAGGAGCGCTGCTTTCAGGTCTTCTCGGAGTTCTCCGGCCCCGAGCTGGAAGCGCAGTGGCTGGCGCACCTGCCGCCGGCCCAGACCGCCGAACTCGAGCGGCTGCGTCGCATCGCCTGCGCCGCGCCCGCCGGCGTGGCGCTCGACCCCAACCTGAGCCCGGTGTGGTTCGACTGCTGCACACGGCGCATCGACGCCATGCAGACGGTCGAGGAGCGGCTGGCGGCGGACCTGCATCAGCTGTGCATCGCCAAGATCAGCCGCGCCCGCGGCGAGCTGCAGACCCACGAGTTGCTGCTGGCGCAGATCGCACACGCGCCGCCCGCCTCGTCGGCCGCCTTCTTCGAGCAGCCGGCCACGCCGCTGCTCGCCGCCTCGCCCGCCGCCGGCGGGCCGCCCTACGGCCGCCAGCTGGAGCGCTCGATCCTCGACATGGTCCAGGAGCAGTCGCTCCGGCTGCAGGCCATGAGCGACGAACTCGACACCGTGCGTGCGTCGCTCAACGAGCGCAAGCTGGTCGAGCGTGCCAAGGGCTTGCTGATGGCACACCGCCGCCTGAGCGAGGCCGAAGCGCACAAGATGCTGCGCCAGACCGCGATGAACCAGAACCGGCGGCTGATCGACGTGGCCGAATCGGTGCTCTCGATGGCGGAGTACCTGCCCGTGGACGGGAAGCCCTGAACGCAATTGGTGCATCGCACAAAGCGTTGCCACGTGCGGCTGAGCGAGTCGATCAGGCCCGGATCCCTGACCAGCCCTTGCTTCAACGCTACGACTTCAATAGCAAAAACAACACCCTGCCTGCTGGCACACCGCTTGCATGTGACTCTGCATAGACCGACGTAGGTCTTCAGGCAGGCGGCATCCAACGCAGGGTGTCTCCCACCGAACCGGACAAAGGCGTCCGTGTCCGTCGAAGCTCGCTTCCCAGCAGCTTCGGCGTGATGCGGACGCCTTTTTTGTTTTTGTTTTGTTGTTTGTCTCTGGCCTTGCCATTTCTTCCGGAGTTCGCCCCATGACCGATCTGCTGAAAACGAAGTTGAGCCGCCGCCGCGTGCTGCAGGCTGCCGCCGTCGGTGCCGCCGGCATCGACCCCGCGCTGCGCGCCCTCGCCTACGCGCAAGGCTCCGACAAGCCCGAGAAGGAAGAAGTCAAGATCGGCTTCATCCCCCTGACCGACTGCGCCAGCGTGGTGATGGCCTCGGTGCTGGGCATCGACAAGAAGTACGGCGTGAAGATCGTGCCCAGCAAGGAAGCCAGCTGGGCCGGCGTGCGCGACAAGCTGGTCAATGGCGACCTCGACATGGCCCACGTGCTCTATGGCCTGGTCTACGGCGTGCACCTCGGCCTGTCCGGTCCGAAGAAGGACATGGCGGTGCTCATGACCCTGAACAACAACGGCCAGGCGATCACGCTGTCGAAGAAGCTGGCCGACAAGGGCGCGGTCGACGCGCCGTCGCTCGCCAAGCTGATCGCCAAGGAAAAGGGCGAGTACACCTTCGCCCAGACCTTCCCGACCGGCACGCACGCGATGTGGCTGTACTACTGGCTGGCCTCGGCCGGCATCGACCCTTTCAAGGACGTGAAGAACATCGTGGTGCCGCCCCCGCAGATGGTGGCGAACATGCGCATCGGCAACATGGACGGCTTCTGCGTGGGCGAGCCCTGGGGCCAGCGCGCCATCATGGACGGCATCGGCGTGACGGCCATCACCACGCAGGACATCTGGAAGGACCACCCCGAAAAGGTGCTGGGCTGCACCGCCGACTTCGTCAAGAAGTACCCGAACACCGCACGCGCCGTGACCGCCGCCATCCTCGAGGCCGGCAAGTGGATCGACGCCGGGCTGCAGAACAAGAACAAGATGGCCGAGACGATCGCCGACAAGAGCTACGTCAACACCAGCGTGGACGCCATCAACCAGCGCATCCTGGGCCGCTACGTCAACGGCATGGGCAAGAGCTGGGACGACCCGAACCACATGAAGTTCTATGCCGACGGCGCGGTGACCTTCCCGTACCTGTCGGACGGCATGTGGTTCCTCACGCAGCACAAGCGCTGGGGCCTGCTGAAGGCGCACCCGGACTACCTGAAGGTGGCGACGGAGATCAACCGCATCGACATCTACAAGCAGGCCGCGACCGCCACGCAGACGCCGGTGCCCAAGGACGTGCTGCGCACCAGCAAGCTGATGGACGGCGTGGTGTGGGACGGGAAGGACCCGGCCAGGTACGCCGATTCGTTCAAGGTCAAGGCCTGAGGAGAACACCATGGTGAGCGCCGTCTTTCATTCCCCCCTGGAGGCGAATGTGCCTCTCTCCACACCGGCCGCCGCGTCGGTCGTCGCACCCGCCAAGGCTGCCGCCGTTTCGGCGCCTGCGCCGGTGCAGGCTGCGCCCCGCAAGCCGCTCGACCTGCGCGCCTTCTGGATGCGCGTGCTGCCACCGCTGGCCGGCTTCGGCCTGCTCCTGCTGGTCTGGGAGCTGATCGCGATGAACAGCACCACCGGCTTCCCCTCGCCGCTGGTCACGGGCAAGCAGGCGCTGACGGTGTTCGCCGATCCGTTCTACAGCAAGGGGCCGAACGACCAGGGCGTGGGCTGGAACGTGCTGTCCTCGCTGCAGCGCGTGGCGATGGGTTTCGGCCTCGCGGCGCTGGTCGGCATCCCCGCGGGCTTCGCCATCGGGCGCTTCGAGTTCCTCGCGCGCATGTTCAACCCGCTCATCAGCCTGCTGCGCCCGGTGTCGCCGCTGGCCTGGCTGCCGATCGGCCTCTTGGTCTTCAAGGGCGCCAACCCGGCGGCCATCTGGACCATCTTCATCTGCTCGATCTGGCCGATGGTGATCAACACCGCCGTCGGCGTGCAGCGCGTGCCGAGCGACTACATGAACGTGGCCAAGGTGCTGAACCTCAGCGAATGGAAGATCCTCACCAAGATCCTCTTCCCCGCCGTGCTGCCCTACATGCTGACCGGCGTGCGCCTGGCCGTCGGCACCGCCTGGCTGGTGATCGTCGCGGCCGAGATGCTGACCGGCGGCGTGGGCATCGGCTTCTGGGTGTGGGACGAGTGGAACAACCTCAACGTCGCCAACATCATCATCGCGATCTTCGTGATCGGCGTGGTCGGCCTGGTGCTCGAATTCGCGCTCATCAAGATCGCCACCGCGTTCACGTTCGAAGAGGTGAAGTCATGAATGATGATTCCAAGTTCATCGAGATCAGCGACGTCGAGCAGACCTTCAAGACGCCCAAGGGCAGCTTCCAGGCGCTGCGGGACATTCACCTGACCGTCGCCAAGGGCGAGTTCGTCGCGCTGATCGGCCACTCGGGCTGCGGCAAGTCGACGCTGCTGAACCTGATCGCCGGCCTCACGAAGCCGACGCACGGCACGCTGCTGTGCGCCAACAAGGAAATCGCCGGCCCCGGCCCGGAGCGCGCGGTGGTCTTCCAGAACCATTCGCTGCTGCCCTGGCTCACCTGCTACGAGAACATCTACCTGGGCGTGGAGCGCGTCTTCGCGGCGACCGAAAGCAAGGCGCAGCTGAAGGCACGTACCGACGCGGCGCTGGCCCTGGTCGGCCTCACGCCCGCGACGGGCAAGCGGCCCGGCGAGATCTCCGGCGGCATGAAGCAGCGCGTGGGCATCGCCCGTGCGCTGGCCATGGAACCCAAGGTGCTGCTGATGGACGAGCCCTTCGGCGCGCTCGATGCCCTCACCCGCGCCCGCCTGCAGGACGAGCTGCTGGCCATCGTGCAGAAGACGCACAGCACGGTCGTGATGGTCACGCACGACGTGGACGAAGCCGTGCTGCTGTCCGACAAGATCGTGATGATGACCAATGGCCCGTCGGCCACCATCGGTGAGGTGCTGCCGGTGAACCTGCCGCGCCCGCGCCACCGCGTCGAGCTGGCCGAGGACCGCGACTACGTGCACTACCGCAAGGCGGTCATCGACTTCCTCTACACGCGGCAAGGCCACGTCGAGAAGGCGGCCTGAGCCGCCTGCCGGGAACCGCCATGGACATGCGCGTGAAGAAGCAGAAGCTGGTGCTCGTGGGCAATGGGATGGCCGGCGTGCGCACGCTCGAGGAGCTGATCCGGATCGACCCGGCGCTCTACGACATCACCGTGTTCGGCGCGGAGCCGCATCCCAACTACAACCGCATCCTGCTGTCGCCGGTGCTGGCGGGCGAACAGACGCTCGACGAGATCGTCCTGAACCCCTGGTCGTGGTACGAGGAACATGGCATCACGGTGCATGCGGGCCGTCGGGTGGTCGAGGTCGACCGCGTGCGGCGCATCGTGCGCGCCGACGATGGCACCGAGGCGCCCTATGACCGCCTGCTGCTGTGCACCGGCTCCTACCCTTTCATGCTGCCCGTACCGGGCAAGCACCTGGCCGGCGTGATCGCCTACCGTGACATCGCCGACACGCAGGCCATGATCGACACCGCCAAGACGCACCGGCACGCGGTCGTCATCGGCGGCGGCCTGCTGGGCCTGGAGGCGGCCAACGGCCTGATGCTGCGCGGCATGACCGTGACCGTGGTGCACGTCAGCGAATGGCTGATGAACCGCCAGCTCGACGACGTGGCGGCCGGCCTGTTGCGCCAGTCGCTCGAAGACCGCGGCCTGAAGTTCCGCCTGGGTGCCCACACACAGGAATTGCTGGACGACGGCGCGGGCCGCGTGCGCGCCGTGCGCTTCCAGGACGGCAGCGAAGAGCCCGCCGACCTGGTGGTGATGGCCGTGGGCATCCGCCCCAACGTCCAGCTCGCCGAATCGATGCGGCTGCACTGCCAGCGTGGCATCGTCGTCACCGACACGCTGCAGACCGTGACCGACGCGCGCATCTATGCGGTGGGCGAATGCGCGGCGCACCGCGGCATCGCGTACGGCCTGGTCGCACCGCTGTTCGAGCAGGCGCGCGTGGCCGCCAACCACCTGGCCGAGATGGGCTACGGCCGCTACATGGGATCGCTCACCTCGACCAAGCTGAAGGTGACCGGCATCGACCTCTTCAGCGCCGGCGACTTCATGGGCGGCGAAGGCACCGAGGCCATCGTGATGCGCGACCCGGCCGGCGGCGTCTACAAGAAACTGGTGATCAAGGGCGACAAGCTGGTCGGCGCCTGCCTCTATGGCGACACGGCCGACGGCAGCTGGTACTTCCAGCTGCTGCGCGAGGGCAGCAGCGTGCAGGGCATCCGCGACACGCTGATGTTCGGCGAAAACGCCTGAGCGGCCATGAGCCTCGGCCTGTCCATGCACGGCGCGACGCGGGAAACCCGCTCCACCTGCCCCTATTGCGGCGTGGGCTGCGGCGTGATCATCGAATCCGCCGGCGCGCAGATCACCGGCGTGCACGGCGACCCGGACCATCCGGCCAACTTCGGCCGGCTGTGCACCAAGGGCTCGACCCTGCACCTCACAGCTTCCGCCGCGGTCACGATGCAGACCCGCCTGCTGCAGCCGATGCGGCGTGCCGAACGCGGCGCGGCGCCTGCGGCCATCGGCTGGGACGACGCGCTGGCCACAGCGACCGGCAAATTCGCCCAGGTGATCCGCGACCACGGCCCCGACGCGGTCGGCTTCTACATCTCGGGCCAGTTGCTGACCGAGGACTACTACGTCTTCAACAAGCTGGCCAAGGGCCTCGTCGGCACCAACAACATCGACACCAACTCGCGCCTGTGCATGAGCAGCGCGGTCGCGGGCTACAAGAAGACGCTCGGCGCCGACGCGCCGCCGGCCTGCTACGACGACTTCAAGGATGCGCAGTGCCTGTTCATCGTCGGCAGCAACACGGCGTGGGCGCACCCCATCCTGTTCCGTCGCATCGAGGACGCGAAGCGCGCCAACCCGGCGATGAAGATCGTCGTGGTCGACCCGCGCCGCACCGACACCTGCGAGATCGCCGACCTGCACCTGGCCATCCAGCCCGGCACCGACGTGATGCTGTTCCATGGCCTGCTGCACCTGATGCTGCGGGAGGGCTGGACCCGACCCGACTACATCGCCGCTCACACCACGGGCTTCGACGCGCTGACCGCGACGGTGCGCGACTGCACCCCCGAGCGCGTGGCGCAGGTCTGCGGCATCGATGCGCGTGACTTGCTCGAGACCGCGCGCCTGTTCGCCACCTCGGCCGCGACGCTGAGCCTGTACTGCCAGGGGCTGAACCAGTCGTCGTCCGGCACCGCGAAGAACGCGACGCTGATCAACCTGCATCTGGCGACTGCACAGATCGGCCGGCCCGGCGCGGGGCCTTTCTCGCTGACCGGCCAGCCCAACGCGATGGGTGGCCGCGAGGTCGGCGGCATGGCGAACCTGCTGAGCGCTCACCGCGACCTGGCCAACCCCATGCACCGCGCCGAAGTGGCCGCGCTGTGGGGCCTGAGCGAAGGACAAGACGTACCGGCCACGCCGGGCAAGACCGCGGTCGAGATGTTCCAGGCCGCGGCCGACGGCGAGATCCGCGCGCTGTGGATCGCCTGCACCAACCCCGCCCAGTCGATGCCCGACCAGGCCACCGTTCGGCGCGCGCTCGAGCGCTGCGAGTTCGTGGTCGTGCAGGAAGCCTTCGCCACCACCGCGACCGGCGCCTACGCCGACCTGCTGCTGCCCGCCACGACCTGGGGCGAGAAGGTCGGTACCGTGACCAACAGCGAGCGCCGCATTTCGCGCGTCCGCCAAGCGGTGCCCGCACCCGGCGGGGCGCGGCACGACTGGTCGGCGGTCGCCGATTTCGCGCAGCGTCTCGAAGCGGTGCTGCCGCCGCGCAGCGTCACGCCGCTCTTCCCCTACGCCCTCGACACCGAAGCCGGCGCCGAAGCCATCTGGAACGAGCACCGCGAGAGCACCCGCGGCCGCGACCTGGACATCACCGGGCTGAGCTGGGCGATGCTCGACACGCACGGACCCCAGCAATGGCCGTGTCCTGCGGACACGGCCTGCGGCGGCAATGACAACGGCAACGCGACCGCGTTGCCGGCCGTCAGGCGCCAGTTCGGCAAGGCACGCCTGTACGAAGACGGCGTGTTCCCCACGCCCGACGGCCGCGCCCGTTTCTACGACGTCGCCTACCAGCCGGTGGCCGAAGCCCGCGAACCGCATTACCCCTTGTCGCTCAACACCGGCCGCCTGCGCGACCAGTGGCACGGCATGAGCCGCACCGGCACGCTGGGCCGCCTGTTCGGCCACGTGCCGGAGCCGGTCGTGCAGATGCACCCGCAGGACATGGCGCGCCGGGAGATTCGCGACGGCGACCTCGTGCAGGTCGCATCCAAGCGCGGCGCGATCGTGCTGCCGGCGCAGGGCAGCACCGACATCGGCCCGGGCCAGAGCTTCATCGCCATGCACTGGGGCGAAGAGGCGCTGAGCGGCCGGTCGAGCACCGGCGAGCGGCTGGCGGGCGTCAACGCCCTGAGCACGCCGGTGTTCTGCCCCGATTCGAAGCAGCCCGAGCTCAAGCACGCGGCCGTGCAGATCGCGAAAGCCGGGCTACCCTGGTCGTTGCTCGCGGTGGCCTGGCTGCCCGGTGACCGGGTGCTCGCGGCGCAGACTGCCTTGCGCGCGTTGATGCCGCGTTTCGCCTTCGCCAGTTGCGTGCCCTTCGGCAGCGGCGGTGCGCTGGCGGGTGGCGCGGCCGAACGCAGCGGCCTGCTGTTCCGCGCGGCCGACACGGAAGCCGCGTCGCCCGAGCTGCTCGCCCAGATCGAGGCCCTGCTCGGCCTGGCCGCCCCGGACACCCTGCGCTACGCCGACGCGCGCCAGGGCCAGCACCGCGCCGCGCGGCTGCTGCGCTCGGATGCCGACCCGCAGGCGGCACGGCTCGACGCCTTCCTGCTGGGCGGCGACACGCGCGCCGAAGCCTGGCTCAAGCCGCTGCTGCAGGACCAGTTGCCGGCCCAGGCCTTCGGCCGCCAGTTGCTGCGGCCGGGTGCCACGGCACCGGTGCCCATGCAGGCGCGCGGCAAGGTCGTCTGCAGCTGCTTCGGCGTGACCGAAAGCGCCATCCGGGTGCAACTTCCGCGCTGCGCGGGCTCCGACCGCGAGCGCCTGACCGCGCTGCAGGGCGCGCTGAAATGCGGCACCAACTGCGGCTCCTGCCTGCCCGAACTGCAGCGCATGCTGCACGCCACACCGGCTGCGGCTGCACCCGAGGCGGCACTGTCGTGAACGTCCTTGGTGCGTCCACGGGCATAAGCGAAGCGCCTTTCCGGCATAAGCCTTGCGGGACAATCCGCCTACCCATGGGAATCAGCCAATACATCAAGGAAATCGGCCGCGGCGCGCGAGGCGCCAAGCCGCTCACGCGCGAGCAGTCGGAAGACCTGTTCGGCCAGGTGCTGGACGGCACCGTCACCGACCTGGAGATCGGCGGCTTCTGCCTGGCCATGCGCATCAAGGGTGAAACGCCCGAGGAGATGGCCGGCTTCCTCGATGCCACCCACGCGCGGCTGACCCTGTTCCCCGCCGCGGGCCGCGCGCTGGTCGTGCTGCCCAGCTACAACGGCGCGCGCAAGCTGCCGGTGCTCACGCCGCTGCTCGCGCTGCTGCTGGCGCGGGAGGGCCTGCCGGTGCTGGTGCACGGCAGCGCGAGCGAGTCGAGCCGCGTGCTGGCGTCGAACGTGCTGGCCGCGCTCGACGTACCGGCGCTCGCCGCCGTGCGCGCGGTGGCCGACGGCGAGGTGGCCTTCGCGTCGACCGAACTGCTGAACCCGGCGCTGAAGAAACTGCTCGACGTGCGCCGCGTGGTGGGCCTGCGCAACCCCGGCCACAGCGTCGTGAAGCTGATGCGGCCGACCGCCGGCCCCTGCGTGGTGGTCGCGAGCTACACGCATCCGGCCTACGCCACGGTGATGGGCGACACCTTCGCGCTCACCGGCACCACGGCGCTGCTGTCGCGCGGGCTCGAGGGCGAGGTCGTATCCGACCCGCGCCGCGTCGCGCAGATCGATGGCTACATGCGCGGCGAGCGGCAGGAACTGCAGGCGCAGCAGGCCGGCACGCTGGCCGAGGTGCCGGGGCTGCCGACCGAGATCGACATCGCATCGACCGTGCAGTACACGCGCCGCGTGCTGGCGGGCGAGCTGCCCGTGCCCGACGCGATCGCGACGCAGGTCGTGCACATCCGACAACTGGCTTCCCACGCATGAACGACCTCACCCATCACGGCCACCACGGCACCTGCACGCTGGTCGGCGCCGGCCCCGGCGACCCGGAGCTGCTGACCCTCAAGGCGGTCAAGGCGATCGGCGCCGCGACCGTGCTCTTCGTCGACGACCTGGTGAACGATGCCATCCTCGACCACGCGCGCCCCGGCGCGCGCATCGTGCACGTGGGCAAGCGCGGCGGCTGCAAGAGCACGCCGCAGGCCTTCATCGAGAAGCTGATGATCACGGCCGTGCACGAAGGCGAGACGGTGGTACGCCTCAAGGGCGGCGACCCCTTCATCTTCGGCCGTGGCGGCGAAGAGGTGGAACACCTTCGCGAGGCCGGCATCGAGGTCGCCGTGGTCAACGGCATCACCGCGGGCCTGGCGGCGGTGACAGCCTTGGGCGTGCCGCTCACGCACCGCGACCACGCACAGGGCGTCATCTTCGTCACCGGCCATGCCCGAACCGGCGCTGGCGCAGAGCAGGATCCGACCGATTGGCGCGGCCTGGCCGGCATGGCGCACCACGCACGGCTCACCCTGGTGATCTACATGGGCGTGGCCGGCGCGGCGCACATACAGCGCGAGCTGCTGCAGGGCCTGCCGGCTTCGACGCCGGTCGTGGTCGTGCAGCACGCGAGCCTGCCGCAGCAACGCCACGTAGCGACCACCCTCGAGCGCCTGTGCCTGGACATGGCCGACGCCGGCCTGGGCAGCCCGGCGGTGATCGTGGTGGGCGACGTGTTGCGCGGTCTGGCGGCCGCTGGCATGCAGCCGGAAACGACGCGCCAGGCGACGGGGCGCAGGTAACGCGGGCCGGTACACGCCATTCGGCCTGTCGCTTCCCGCAGGGGCTGCCCCTAAAATCCGCCGATTCCACAACAACATCGAGGGGTCGGCATGCTCAAGATCGACAAGCTCAACGAGTTCACCGCGAGCCACGGCGAGCTGCAGCGCGGCAAGGGGCTGGTCACCGGCACCATCGCGCTGAGCCTGGGCGTCCTGTGCTTCCTCGGGGTGCTGGCCTTCCACTTCCCGCAGTACCTCACCACGCCCGAGCTGCGCCGCAGCTACAACGTGGACATCATGCGCACCATCCTGCTGGTGGCGATGGTCGTGGCGGGCGGGCTGGCGCTGGTGAACATCGTGTTCAACCGCTCGCGCTGGCTGTCGTCGGCGGCCTTCCTGCTGATCGTCTCGGCAGCGCTGCTGGGCGGCCACAAGGTGCCGGTGAACGACTTCGCGGACAACACGCCCTACATCGGCCTGGACTGGTTCATCCTCGACCTGCTGGGCTCGGCGCTGATCTTCATCTTCATCGAGAAGCTGTTCGCGCACCGCAAGGACCAGCCGGTGTTCCGCGCCGAGTGGCAGACCGACTTCCACCACTTCGTCGTCAACCACATGATCGTGGGCTTCGTGCTGCTGGCGACCAACCTGCTGGTGCACAAGCTCTTCGGCTGGGCCGCCAACGACGGCATCCGCGGCTGGATCGCCGGCCTGCCCTTCTGGGCCGGCGTGCTGCTGATCATCCTGGTGGCCGACCTGGTGCAGTACTGGACGCACCGCGCCTACCACGAGGTGCCGGTGCTCTGGCGCCTGCACGCGGTGCACCACAGCGTCAAGAGCATGGACTGGATGGCCGGCTCGCGCCAGCACATCCTCGAACTGCTGCTGACCCGCACGCTGGTGCTGGCACCGATCTACGTGCTGGGCTTCAGCAAGGAAGTGATCGACGCGTACATCGTGGTGGTCGGCTTCCAGGCGGTGTTCAACCACTGCAACGTGAACGTGCGGCTCGGCCCGCTGCGCTACCTCATCGTCACGCCCAACTTCCACCACTGGCACCACGCGCAGGACCAGGAGGCGCTCGACCGCAACTACGCAGCGCACTACGCCTTCCTCGACTACCTCTTCGGCACCGCCGTGAAAAGCACCAAGCTCTGGCCGGAACGCTACGGCGTGCTGGGCGACTACGTGCCGAACGGTTTCTTCAAGCAGCTGAAGTTCCCGTTCGTGTGGAAGGGTTGAGCGCCTTGAGCCCGACACGCCTGCGTGGCGCTTCCCTGTTCGTCGCCGCCCTGCTGCTGGCCGGCTGCGCATCACGCTTCGAGCCCTCCGAGAACGGCGGGCTGCCGCGGCTCAACGTGCAGAGCTCGGCCATCGCCCCCGGCAATGGCGGCGAGCTGATCTCGGCGACCGCGCTCGAGCCCGGCGACATCCTGCTCACGTCGGTCGCGACGCTCGGCTCCTTCGGCATCCGTCTGGGCACCTTCTCGCCGGTGAGCCACGCCGTGCTGTACCTGGGGGACGGCCAGGTCGCCGAAGCCGTGGGCGACGGCGTGCGTGCGCGACGCATCGACGACGTGGTGGCCGAAGAGCAGATGGTGGTCGCCTTCCGTCACCCAGGCATCGACGCCGAGCACGCGCAGCGCCTGCGCGGCTGGGCGATGTCGCAGGTCGGCACGCGCTACAACACGGTCGGCGTGATGCTGAACGCGCCCTTCGTGCTGAACCGGCGCATCTGCGAGCTGCCGCTGATGCCTGGCGCTGCACGCGACTTCTGCCTGCGCGGCTTCGCCATGGTGCAACTGGGCGCGAGTCGCAACGACCAGTTCTTCTGCTCGCAATTCGTGCTGGAAGCCTACAACCAGGCCGGCCTGCCCGTGACCACGGCCGACCCGCGCTGGGTGAGCCCTGCCGACCTGCTGCACATGCGCGAGGGCGACGTGCCGTCGATTCCCGCGACGCAACCGCTGCGCTACGTCGGCCACCTCAAGTACAACCCGCCGCCGGTGATCGTCGTCGACGGAGCGACCGCGCGTTGAACTTCGACGCGGTCGTCATCGGCGCGGGCGCGGCCGGGCTGTTCTGCGCGGCGCAGGCGGGCCAGCGCGGCCGCAAGGTGCTGCTGATTGACCACAGCGAGCGCGTGGCCGAGAAGATCCGCATCTCGGGCGGCGGCCGCTGCAACTTCACCAACCGCGACATCGACGTGCGCGCGCCACAGCGCCATTTCGTGAGCGAGAACCCGAACTTCTGCCGCTCGGCCCTGTCGCGCTACACACCGCAGCAGTTCATCGGGCTGATCGAACGGCACGGCATCGCGTTCCACGAGAAGCACAAGGGCCAGCTCTTCTGCGACGGGCCCTCGCAGCAGATCATCGACATGCTGCTGGCCGAGTGCGACGCGGGCGGCGTGACGCGCTGGCAGCCCTGCGCCGTGCAGGGCGTTGCCTTGGACGACGGCCGCGCGCTCTACCGCCTCGAGACCGACCGCGGCATGGTCGAAACGCCCCGGCTGGTGGTGGCGACCGGCGGCCTGTCGATCCCGCAACTGGGCGCGAGCGACTTCGGCTACCGGCTGGCACGGCAATTCGGCCTGCGCGTGGTCACGCCCCGCCCGGCCTTGGTGCCGCTCACCTTCGCCGGCGATGGCTGGGCGCCCTACGCCGGGCTGGCCGGCCTGGCGCTGCCGGTTCAGATCGAAACCGGCCGCAAGAAGGAGCGCATGGCCTTCCTGGAGGACCTGCTCTTCACCCACCGCGGCCTGTCGGGCCCGGCGGTGCTGCAGATTTCGAGCTACTGGCGCGAGGGCGAACCGCTGACCATCGACTTCGCCCCCGGCACCGACGTGGCGGTGGCGCTGGGCGAAGCCAAGTCCCGCTCGCGCAAGCGCATCGCCAACGAGTTGGCGGCGCTGGTGCCGTCGCGGCTGGCGGACGCGTGGGTCGGTGACGACCCGGCCCTGCAGCGCCCCGTCAATGAGGCCGCCGACAAGGCGCTGGGCCAGCTCGCGGAGCGCGTCAGCCGCTGGGCGATCACCCCGGCCGGTACCGAGGGCTACAAGAAGGCCGAGGTCACGGCCGGCGGCGTCGACACCCGCGACCTCTCGTCCCAGACCCTGGAATCGAAGCAGCCGGGCCTGTTTTTCATCGGCGAAGTGGTCGACGTGACGGGTTGGCTGGGCGGTTACAACTTTCAATGGGCGTGGGCCAGCGCCCATGCCTGCGCCAACGCGTTATAATCGCGGGCTAACTTCTGGCCTTCCCTCAACGGCCACCAAGATTTTCAGTTGAGGAACCCCGGCCTGGGGCCTCGATCTCCCCCGGCCAACTTCAGTTCAACGATTCATCAATGACCACCATCCGCGTTAAAGAAAACGAGCCCTTCGACGTCGCCCTTCGTCGCTTCAAGCGCACCATCGAAAAGCTCGGCCTGCTGACCGACCTGCGCGCCCGCGAGTTCTACGAAAAGCCGACCGCCGAGCGCAAGCGCAAGAAGGCTGCGGCCGTCAAGCGCCACTACAAGCGCGTGCGCAGCATGCAGCTCCCCAAGAAGCTGTTCTAAGCACTCCGTCACTGGCCGCGCGCCAGTGAACCGAGCCGCGCCGGGGTAACCTGCCGCGGCTTTTGTTTTTTGTCAGCCGAGAAGAAAGACAGTCATGACCCTCAAGGAACAGATCACCGACGACATGAAGACGGCCATGCGCGCCAAGGACAGCGAGCGCCTGGGCACCATCCGGCTGCTGCTGGCCGCGATGAAGCAGAAGGAAGTCGACGAGCGCGTCGAACTCGACGACGCCCTGGTCGTGGCCATCGTCGACAAGATGGTCAAGCAGCGCAAGGACTCGATCGCCGCCTTCACGACCGGAGGCCGCGCCGATCTGGCCGACAAGGAAGCCGCCGAGATCAAGGTGCTGGAGGTCTACCTGCCGCAGCGCATGAGCGCCGACGAGGTGGCTGTCGCGGTGAAGGCCATCGTCGCCGAACTCGGCGCCACGGGCCCCGGCGACATGGGCAAGGTGATGGGCACGGTCAAGACCCGTCTGGCCGGCAAGGCCGACATGGGCCAGGTCAGCGCCGCGGTCAAGGCGGCCTTGTCGGGCGCCTGATGCGCGAGCCGGTCCACAAGGCCTGCGCCTGCCTGGTGGACAGCCGCGGCCGCCTGCTGGTGTTCGACCACCCGGAAGACGGCGGCATGCAGTTGCCCAAAGGCACGGTCGAGCCCGGCGAGACGCCCGAAGACGCCGTGCGACGCGAGTTGCTGGAGGAATCGGGCATCGCCTATGAAGGCGCACTGGAGCCGCTGGGCACGATGGACCGCGAGTGCGAGGCCGGTGTGGAAGGCAACGTGCACCGGCACGCCCAGCTCTGGCACATCTATCTGATGCGGACGGACGGCGTGCTGCCCGAGACCTTCGAGCACACCGCCAGCGGCAGCCCGGAAGAAGACGGCCTCGTCTTCCGCTTCCGGTGGCTCGCGCCGGATGCGCCGCTCGACGGCTTCGCCGAGCCCTACCGCCGCGCCATCGCCGTGGCGCGTGCAGCCATCACGCCGCCACGCACACCCTGATCAGCTGCCCGCGATCTTCATCCGGTCGATGAGGATCGAGCCGGTGGTCTTGGCGCCATAGTTGTAGGCGTCGGCGCCCACCGCCTGGATGCCCATCAGCATGTCCTTCAAGTTGCCGGCGATGGTGATCTCCTGCACCGGGAACGCGATGCGGCCCTTCTCGACCCAGAAGCCGCTGGCGCCGCGCGAATAGTCGCCGGTCACGTAGTTCACGCCCTGCCCCATCAACTCGATCACGAACAGGCCGGTGCCCAGCTTGCGCAGCATCTCGTCGAGGTCGTCGCCGGCCTTCGTCAGGCGCGAGCGCAGCGTCAGGTTGTGCGAGCCGCCGGCGTTGCCGGTGGTCTTCATGCCCAGCTTGCGGGCCGAGTAGGTGCTGAGGAAGTAGCCCTCGAGCCGGCCGCCGTCGACGATCTTGCGGGCCCGCGTGGTCACGCCTTCGTCGTCGAAGGGCGCGCTGCCCTTGCCGCGCTTGATGTGCGGGTCTTCAGCCACGTCGATGTGCTTGGGCAGCACCGGCTTGCCGAGCGAATCGAGCAGGAAGGTGCTCTTGCGGTAGAGCGCGCCGCCGCTGGTGGCCTGCACCAGTCCGCCCAGCAGGCCGGCGGCCAGCGGCGATTCGAACAGCACCGGACACTGCGTCGTCTTGATCTTGCGCGATTTCAGGCGCGACAGCGCGCGCTCCGCCGCATAGCGGCCCACCGACTCCGGGCTGGCCAGCTCGTCGGCCGAGCGCATCGAGCTGTACCAGGCGTCGCGCTGCATGCCGTCGCCCTTGCCGGCGATCGGCGCCACCGAGATGGAGTGCCGCGAGCTGGCATAGCCGCCCCGAAAGCCGTGCGTGTGGGCGCTGAAGAAATGGCTCTGCTGGGCCGAGACGCCCGCGCCTTCGCTGTTGGTGATGCGCTTGTCGGTCGACAGGGCCGCGGCCTCGCATTCCAGCGCCAGCTTGGCGGCGTGTTCGCTGTCGATGTCCCAGGGGTGGAACAGGTCGAGGTCGGGCTGCTCGCGCACGATGTCGGCCTCATCGGGCAGGCCGCCGACCGGGTCTTCGGCGGTGAAGCGTGCGATGTCGTAGGCGGCCTGCACCGTCTGGGCAATGGCGGCCTCGGAAAAGTCCGAGGTGCTGGCGTTGCCGCGGCGGTGGCCGACATACACCGTGATACCCAGCGACTTGTCGCGATTGCGCTCGACGTTCTCCAGTTCTCCCTTGCGCACCGACACGCTCAGGCCGCAGCCTTCGGAGGCCTCGGCCCCCGCGTCGGTGGCGCCGAGCTTCTTGGCATGCGCCAAGGCCGAGTCGACCAGGTTTTCGAAGAAGGAGCGGCTGTAGGCAAAGCCGGACGCGGGGCGCGTGGAGGGTGTCGTCATGTGTTGGCTATGATACTTGGCCCCCTGTTCCCTCTATCGCGCGGTCCTTTGCGGCCCAGGATTTTCCGATGTCCCGCAAACCCAAAAAAGGCTACTACGTCCGTGGCGAATTCGTTGCCGAAGGCAGCGAGCTCGACCTGGAGCTCAAACGCGAGCTCAAGGGCACCGACGACGCCAGCAAGACCGACCTCAAGCGCGAAAGCGCCGAGCTGCAAAAGCTCGGTGAAGACCTGCTCGGTCTGCGCGCCGGCCTGTTCGACCAGTTGCCGCTCGGCGAGAAGCTGGCCGACGCCATCGTCGAGGCGCGCCGTATCACGAATTTCGAAGGCAAGCGCCGCCAGATGCAGTTCATCGGCAAGCTGATGCGCGCACTCGACCCCCAGGTGCTCGATGCCGTGCGCAGCGCGCTCGACGAGCAGCACAGCGGACCCGCCGAGGAAACCGCCATGCTGCACGAGGCCGAGCGCTGGCGCGACCGGCTCATCGCCGACGACGACGCGCTCGGCGGCTGGATCGAGACCCATCCCGACACCGACAGCCAACAGCTGCGCGCCCTGGTGCGCCAGGCCCGCAAGGACATCAAGGCCGGCAAGCCCGGCGAAGCGCCGCGCCAGGCCAAGGCCTACCGCGAGGTGTTCCAGCTGGTGCGCGCGCAACTGGCCGCCCATGCAGGCAGCGACCGTGCGGCCGAGGCCAGCGAGGAATCGCGGGAGCGCGACGCATGAGCACTCCGGACCCGGTCCGCATCGGCATCGTCTCGGTCAGCGACCGCGCCTCCACCGGCGTGTACGAAGACAAGGGCCTGCCAGCATTGAAGGACTGGCTGACGCGCGCCCTGCGCAACCCGATCGACTTCGAGGCGCGGCTGATCCCCGACGAGCAGGCCGGCATCAGCGCCACGCTGATCGAACTGGTCGACGCCGGCTGCTCGCTGGTGCTGACCACCGGCGGCACCGGCCCCGCCCTGCGCGACGTCACGCCCGAAGCGACGCTGGCCGTGGCGCACAAGGAGATGCCGGGCTTCGGCGAGCAGATGCGGCAGATCAGCCTGCGCTTCGTGCCCACCGCCATCCTGTCGCGCCAGGTCGCGGTGATTCGCGACCGCGCGCTGATCCTCAACCTGCCGGGCCAGCCCAAGGCCATCGCCGAGACGCTCGAAGGCCTGAAGAACGCCGACGGCTCGCAAGCCGTGCCGGGCATCTTCGCGGCCGTACCCTACTGCATCGACCTCATCGGCGGGCCGTACCTCGAGACCGACGACACCGTCTGCAAGGCCTTCCGGCCGAAGTCGGCGATCCGCCCGGCCCGCGCCTGAGCCGACGCGCCTTAACACGGCGCGCTCCCCGTGGAAATCCCGACGCTGCACTGCAGCAGAGTGCGGCATAGTCGCGGCCTGCCTGCGCGCCGGCATGTCCCGCGCGCAGTCTTTTTCAAAACAGGAGACACCGCATGAAGTTGAACCGACTGGCCGCTGGCCTGGTTCTGGGAATGGGCCTGGCCTGCGCCGCGTTCGCGCAGACCACCATGAAGATCAGCATTTCGACCGCGCAGAACTCGCACCAGGGCGTCGCCATCGACACCTTCGCCAAGGAAGTCGCGACCCGCACCGGCGGCCGCTACAAGGTCGAGACCTTCTACAACGGCGCACTCGGCGGCGAACGCGAATCCATCGAGGCAGTTCAGCTCGGCACGCAAGAGCTGGCCTTCTCGTCGACCGGCCCCGTCCCCAACTTCGTGCCTGAGACGAAGATCCTCGATGTGCCCTTCCTGTTCCGCGACAAGGCGCACGCCCGCGCGGTGCTCGACGGCCCGATCGGCCAGGACCTGCTCGCCAAGTTCGACGCCAAGGGCTTCAAGGCACTGGCCTGGGGCGAGAACGGCTTCCGCCACATGACCAACAGCAAGCGCGACGTGAAGGCGCCGGAAGACTTGAAGGGCCTGAAGATGCGCACCATGGAGAACCCGGTGCACATCGCGGCGTACAAGGGCCTGGGCATCATCACGACGCCGATGGCCTTCCCGGAAGTCTTCACCGCGCTGCAGCAGGGCACGGTCGACGGCCAGGAGAACCCGCTGCCGGTGATCATGTCGGCCAAGTTCTCGCAGGTGCAAAAGCACCTGTCGCTGACCGGCCACGTGTATTCGCCCTGCATCTTCGTGATGAACAAGGCCAGCTTCGACAGGCTCAGCGCCGCCGACAAGACGGCCTTCCTCGAAGCCGCGAAGGTGGCCGTGAAAGCCAACCGCGACCGCGTCGACCAGGACGACGCCAACGGCGTGAAGGAACTGCGCGCGCAAGGCATGACCGTGATCGAGAACGTCGACAAGGCGAAGTTCGTCGCCATGCTGGCGCCGGTCAACGCCGACTTCGAGAAGCAGTTCGGCAAGGCCAACCTCGACAAGATCCGCGACGTGAAGTGATGCCCGGGCCGCCGTCCCGCGCGGGATGGCACCGGGGCCCGCCGCAGCTTTCGGCGGGCTTTTTGTTTTTGAGAACGGCGTAGAGATGAAAGATAAATTCCTTGGTCTGGAGCGCTGGACAACCGGCGCGTCCATGGTGCTCGCCTGCCTGATGCTGGTGGTTGCCTCCTCGCTCGGCGTGTTCCAGATCGTCACGCGCTTCGTGCTCGAGCAGCCCGCCGAGTGGAGCGAGATCCTCATCCGGGTCAGCCTGATCTGGATGGTGTTCCTGGGCATTCCCATGGCCTTCCGCCAGGGCGCGATGGTGAGCGTCGACGTGCTCTACCGCTGGAGCCCGCCGCGCTTTCGCCGCGTGCTCGACGCCGTCGTGAGCATCGCCGCGCTGGTGCTGATGCTGGTGATCCTCTGGTACGGCTGGGACTACGCGATGCGTGGCCGCGTGCAGTCGATGGCCGGCCTGGAGAGCCTGTCGATGGTCTGGGCCTACCTGGCGCTGCCGGTGGGCGCCGTGTTTTCCCTGTTCGGCATCGCCGGCAATTTCCTCGATCCGAAGCGGCTTGAGCTGGAGACCGCGCAATGAGCGCCGCGCCGGGCCGCCCCGAGCAAGCGAACGGCCCCCTCGGGGGGCAGCGAGGACATGAAATGCCGAGCGTGGGGGTGACATCATGACGCCCATGATGGTCGGCACGATGGTGCTGTGTTTCGCGCTGTCGGTGTCGGTGGCGGTCTCGATCGGTCTCGCATCGATTGTCGGCATCCAGGTCAATGGCGCCAACATGCTGATCTCCGCCAAGGAGATCTTCAACTCGATCAACAAGTTTCCGCTGGCCGCCATTCCCTTCTTCATCCTGGCCGGCAACCTGATGGAAACCGGCGGCATCTCGCGCCGCCTGGTGGAGTTCGCCAAGAGCATCGTGGGCGGCGTGCAGGGCGGCTTGCCGATGACCTGCGTGCTCACCTGCATGATCTTCGCGGCGGTGTCGGGCTCGTCGGTGGCCACCACCTTCGCCATCGGCGCGATCCTGATCCCGGCGCTGATCAAGCACGGCTACCCGACCTCGTACGCCGCCGCGCTGCAGGCCACGAGCGCAGAGCTGGGCGTGATCATCCCGCCGTCGATCCCGATGATCCTGTATGGCGTGAGCGCCGAGGTGTCGATCGGCGAGCTGTTCATCGCGGGCTTTGGCCCGGGCATCCTGATCAGCCTGGCGTTGATGCTCTTCGTGTGGGTCTACTGCAAGTTCAAAGGCTGGGGCAAGAACGACGGCGACGGTCGCATGCCCTTCGGCCGCGCGCTGTGGCAGGCCGGCTGGGCGCTGCTGATGCCGGTGATCATCCTCGGCGGCATCTACGGCGGCGTCTTCACGCCGACCGAGGCGTCGGCGGTGGCGGTGTTCTATGCGCTGGTCGTCGGCATGGTGATCTACCGCGAGATCAAGGTCACCGACCTGTTCGTGATCCTGCGCAAGTCGGTGCTGTCGTCGGCGGTGATCATGTTCATCATCGCCAACGCCGGCCTGTTCGCCTTCCTGATCACCCGCGCCGGCGTGCCCGACGCCATCGGCCGCTGGCTCCAAGAGGTGCTGCAGTCGCCCGCCATGTTCCTGCTGGGCGTGAACGCGGCGCTGTTCATCATCGGCATGTTCATCGAGACCAGCGCGGCCATCATCGTGCTGGCGCCGATCCTGGCGCCGGTGGCGATGCACTTCGGCATCGACCCGGTGCATTTCGGGCTGATCATGGTGGTCAACCTGGCGCTCGGCATGATCACGCCGCCCTTCGGCGTGAACCTGTTCGCGGCCTGCACCGTGGCGCGAATATCCCTGGACCGCATCGTGAAGGACCTGATCCCCTTCGTGCTGGTGGTGCTCGGCTGCCTGATGCTGATCACCTACTTCCCGGCGATCTCGCTCACGCTGCGCGACCTGGTCTACGCAAAATAGCGCACGCCTGCGCACGGGCGTGACAGCGGCCTTCATGCCGCTGTCACGCCCTGCCCCGATGCTGGCGAGCCCATCCTCTGCCAGGCATCCGATGTTCTTCAGCAAGACCGACAAGGCCCGCGACGAATTGCGCCCCGGCCGCCGCACGCTGACGCAGCGTGAGCGCGCCGTGCTGCTGATGGCCGACGGCCAGCGCTCGGTGACCGACTTCGTGCCGCTCTTCAGCGACCGCGACGAGGCGCTCCGCGTGGCGCGCCACCTGTTGCACGAGGGCTACCTGCATGCGCCGGATGCGCGCTTCGACGCGCCAGCCGTCGTCGTGGCGGATGTGCCCGAGTCGTCGGCAGCCGCTGCGCCCGACACCGCATCGGCCGACCCTTTCGACGGCAAGCCGTCGCTCGCCACCACCCGCATGTTCCTGTTCGACCTGTGCGAGCGCATGTTCGCGCGGCGCGACCCGGCGATGGCGCAGGTCTTGCGCGACACGCTGCGCGAGGCGCGCGACCGCGCGTCCATGCTGACGGTGGCCGACACGATGCTCTCCGAGATCCGACAGGCGGCCGGCGACGAGCGTGCCGACGCCATCCAGGACCGCATCGCCAAGTTGTTGCCAGCCGAAACGGTGCACTGAGCCCGCGCCGATCCACTACACTCGCCCGGGTCAGGAGAGCGCCCGCAACGGGCCGCCGAAGGCGCAGGAACCCATCCGAACGCTCAGGTACCAAGGACTGACGAGGCGCCCGTTCATCCGGGCGTTTCCTTGCTGGAGAGAGGTCGGTCGTCCATCGCGACACGCCGGCCCACCGAAGGAGCAAACCCTAAGCCTCTGAAAAGGCGGGGCGAATCTCTCAGGTAGAGCGGACAGCAGGGGTGGCCCATGACTTGCGTCGTGGATTTCGTCTGCCCCTGTTTTGGAGAGCGCCCATGGCTGCTTCCGACGATTCGCTTCAGCTCCAGAAGACCCCGCTGCACGCCCTGCACGTCGAACTCGGCGCCCGCATGGTGCCCTTCGCCGGCTACAGCATGCCGGTGCAGTACCCCGCCGGCCTGATGGCCGAGCACAAGCACACCCGCACGGCCGCTGGCCTGTTCGACATCTCGCACATGGGCCAGCTGCGCCTGGTCGGCCCCGGCGCCGCTGCCGCGTTCGAGACGCTGATGCCGGTCGACGTGGTCGACCTGGCGCCCGGCAAGCAGCGCTACGGCCTGCTGCTGAACGACGCGGGCGGCATCCTCGACGACCTGATGTTCTTCAACGAAGGCCACGGGTCGCTCTTTGTGATCGTGAACGGCGCCTGCAAGGTGGCCGACATCGCCCACATCCAGCAGAAAATCGGCGCGCGCTGCGACGTGCAGCCGATGCCCGACCACGCGCTGCTCGCGCTGCAAGGGCCGCAGGCCGCCGCCACACTGGCCCGCCTGTCGCCGGGCGTCGAGCGCTTCGTCTTCATGACGGGCGGCGCGGTGCAGATCGGCGGCGATGACGTGAAGATCTCCGCTTTCGTCACCCGCAGCGGCTACACCGGCGAAGACGGCTTCGAGATCTCGGTGAAGGCCGGCGACGCCGAGGCGCTGGCCCGCCTGCTGCTGGCGCAGCCCGAGGTGCAGCCCATCGGCCTGGGCGCGCGCAACTCGCTGCGGCTGGAAGCCGGGCTCTGCCTCTATGGTCACGACATCGACGAAACGACCACGCCGGTCGAGGCCTCGCTCAACTGGGCGATCCAGAAGGTGCGGCGCACCGGCGGCGCGCGCGCGGGCGGTTTCCCGGGGGCCGACAAGGTGCTGGCCCAGCTGGCGGCCGCGGCATCGGGTGCGGCCGGCATCGCCGACCATGACACGCTCAAGCGCCGCCGAGTCGGCCTGGTCGCGCTGGAACGCATCCCGGTGCGCGACGGGACGCCGCTGGAGTCCTTCGAAGGTGTCGCCATCGGCCAGGTCACCAGCGGCCTGCTCGGGCCAACCGCCGACCGGCCGATCGCCATGGGCTACGTGGCCACCGCCTTCGCTGCGCCCGGCACGCGCCTGCAGGCCATCGTGCGCGGCAAGCCGGTGCCGATGGAGGTCACCACCCTGCCCTTCGTGCCGACCCGATACTACCGAGGCTGATTTCTTTTTCACCCCTTATCAGGAGCCCCCATGAGCACCAAATTCACCAAGGACCACGAGTGGGTCCAGGCCGCTGGCGACACCGCGATCGTCGGCATCACCGTGCATGCGCAGGACGCGCTCGGCGACGTCGTGTTCGTCGATCTGCCTGACGTCGGCAAGACCTTCGCGCAGGGCGAAGTCGCCGGCGTCGTCGAATCGGTCAAGGCCGCCGCCGATGTCTTCATGCCCGTCTCGGGCGAGATCACCGAAGTCAACGAAGCCCTGCGCGCCGACCCCTCGCTGGCCAACAGCGACCCGCTGGCGGCCGGCTGGTTCTTCAAGGTCAAGCTGAGCGAGCCCGCCCAGCTCGACGCCCTGCTCGAAGCCGCCGACTACGACAAGTTCGCAGCCGAGAGCTGATCCCCGCCTTTCCTCTTCGCCCCATCGCTTCATGCCCATGCCGACGCCATCCTTCCCCACCCTGCGCGAACTCGAGAACGCCGACGAGTTCATCGCCCGTCACATCGGCATCGAGCCGGCCGACGAGGCACGCATGCTGCCGGTCATCGGTTCGGCCACGCGCGAGGAACTGATCGACGGCATCGTGCCGCCGGCCATCCGCCGCACGCGGCCGATGCAGCTTCCCGCCCCGGTGAGCGAGGCCGACGCGCTGGCCGAGCTGAAGGCGATGGCGGCGAAGAACAAGGTGGCGCGCAACTTCATCGGCCAGGGCTACTACGGCACCCACACGCCCGGCGTGATCCTGCGCAACATCCTCGAGAACCCGGCCTGGTACACGGCCTACACGCCCTACCAGGCGGAGATCTCGCAGGGCCGCATGGAAGCGCTGGTCAACTTCCAGACCATGGTCTGCGACCTGACCGGCATGGCGATCGCCAATGCGTCGATGCTCGACGAAGCGACGGCCGCGGCCGAGGCGATGACGCTGGCCAAGCGCAGCGTGAAAAGCAAAAGCAACATCTTCCTGGTGGCCGGCGACTGCCACCCGCAGACCATCGAAGTCCTGCGCACGCGCGCGGCCCCCCTGGGCATCGAGATCAAGGTGAGCACTGCGTCCGAAACGCTGCCGCACCTCATGACCAGCGGCGACTTCTTCGGTGTGCTGGCGCAGTACCCCGGCACCACCGGCCAGGTGCACGACCTGCGTCCGCTGGCCGGCCATGCGCATGCCTGCGACGCCGCGCTGTGCGTGGCGGCCGACCTGCTGGCGTTGACGCTGCTGGCGCCCCCCGGAGAGTGGGACGCCGACATCGTCTGCGGCACCACGCAGCGCTTCGGCATGCCGATGTGCAACGGCGGCCCGCACGCCGCCTACCTGGCCTGCCGCGACGCGTTCAAGCGCTCGCTGCCGGGTCGCCTGGTCGGCGTGAGCGTCGACGTGCACGGTTCGCCGGCCTACCGCCTCGCGCTGCAGACGCGCGAACAACACATCCGCCGCGAGAAAGCCACATCGAACATCTGCACGGCGCAGGTGCTGCCGGCCGTCGTCGCGAGCATGTACGCCGTGTACCACGGCCCCGCCGGCCTCACGCGCATTGCGCAGCGGGTGGCGGCGCTCACCGGCATCCTGGCCGCGGGCCTCGAGCAGATGGACCGCGAGCTGGTCAACACCACCGCCTTCGATTCGCTGACCGTGAAGACTGGCGACGACACCGCCGCCATCCTCGCGCACGCGAACGCGGCCGGCGTCAACCTGCGCCATCGGCTGCAGCAGCACCTGGGCATCTCGCTCGACGAGACGACGACGCGCGCCGACATCGAGACGCTGTGGGCGCTGTTCGTGCCCACCGGCACGCCGATGCCGCGCTTCGAGGAACTGGCCGACACCGCCCCGGTGCGCATTCCGGACGACCTGCGCCGCACCTCGGCGTTCCTCACGCACCCGGTGTTCAACACGCACAAGAGCGAGACGGCGATGCTGCGCTACATCCGCAGCCTCTCCGACAAGGACCTGGCGCTCGACCGCAGCATGATCCCGCTGGGCAGCTGCACCATGAAGCTCAACGCGACCAGCGAGATGATCCCGATCACCTGGCCCGAGTTCGCGAACATCCACCCCTTCGCGCCGGCCGACCAGTTGCAGGGCTACGCCGAGCTCGACCAGCAGCTGCGCGACTGGCTCTGCGAAGCCACGGGCTACGCCGGCATCAGCCTGCAGCCCAACGCCGGCTCGCAGGGCGAATACGCCGGGCTGCTGGCGATCAAGGCCTTCCACGTGGCTCAGGGCGAAGGCCAGCGCAACATCTGCCTGATTCCCTCGTCGGCGCACGGCACCAACCCGGCGAGCGCCCAGATGGCCGGCATGCAGGTGGTCGTGACCGCCTGCGACGCACAGGGCAACGTCGACCTCGACGACCTGAAGCGTGCCTGCGAAAAGCACAGCGCGAACCTGGCCGCGGTGATGATCACCTACCCCAGCACCCACGGCGTGTTCGAGACCCGCGTGAAAGAGTTGTGCGAGCTGGTGCATGCACACGGCGGGCGCGTGTACGTCGACGGCGCCAACATGAACGCGCTGGTCGGCGTGGCCGCACCGGGCGAATTCGGCGGCGACGTGAGCCACCTGAACCTGCACAAGACCTTCTGCATCCCGCACGGCGGCGGCGGCCCGGGCGTCGGCCCGGTGTGCGTGGTCGAAGACCTCGTGCCCTTCCTGCCGGGCCACGCGACGGCCGGTGTCGGTGGGCATGACGTGGGCGCGGTCTCGGCGGCACCACTGGGCAATGCGGCCGTGCTGCCGATCAGCTGGATGTACTGCCGCATGATGGGCGCGGCCGGCCTGCAGGCCGCGACCGAGACCGCGATCCTGTCGGCCAACTACATCAGTGCGCGATTGAAGGACCACTACCCCACGCTGTACGCGAGCCCGAACGGGCATGTCGCGCACGAGTGCATCCTCGACCTGCGCCCCATCAAGGACCGCTGCGGCGTGACCGCCGAAGACGTGGCCAAGCGCCTGATCGACTATGGCTTCCACGCGCCCACGCTGAGCTTCCCGGTGCCCGGCACGCTGATGGTGGAGCCGACCGAGAGCGAGCCGCTGGCCGAGCTCGACCGCTTCATCGACGCGATGATCGCGATCCGCGGCGAGATCCGCAGGGTGGAAGAAGGCGTCTGGCCGAAGGAAGACAACCCGCTCAAGCACGCGCCGCACACCGCCGCCAGCCTGATGACCACCGAGTGGACCCACCCCTACTCGCGCGAACTTGGCGCCTACCCGCTGGTTGCTCTCAAGCAGGCCAAGTACTGGTCACCGATCGGGCGCGTCGACAACGTCTACGGCGACCGCAACCTGTTCTGCAGCTGCGTGCCGGTGGGCGACTACACGACGGGCTGATCACGGCGGCACAATCGATGTTTCCCATTCCAAGGAGAGACATCGATGAGTGAAACGAAGCAGCCCCTCGACGGGCAGATCGCCTGGGTCACCGGCGGCGGCAGCGGCATCGGACTGGCCGGTGCCATCGACCTGGCGAAGGCGGGTTGCCAGGTCGTGATCTCGGGCCGCGAGGCGGCCAAGCTCGACGCGGCGATCGCCGAAGCCGAGGCCAAGGGCGCACCGCGCGGCCGCATCACGGCGATGGCGCTCGACGTGGGCGACCGCCCCGCCGTCGACGCCGTGGCTGCCGCCATCGAGGCGCGGCACGGCGGCGTCGACATCCTGGTCAACAGCGCCGGTGTCAACTTCCCCAAGCGCTTCTGGAGCGAGACCGACGGCGACACCTTCGCGAAGGTGATCAACATCAACCTCAACGGCGCGACCTTCTGCACGCTGGCGGTGCTCAAGGGCATGCAGGCCCGGCGCCGCGGCACGGTAATCAACATCGCGTCCTTCGCCGGCTGGCATCAGAGCTACCTCACCGGCCCGGCCTACGTGGCGAGCAAGGCGGGCCTCACGGCGATGACGCACAACTTCAACATCGAGCAATGCGTCCACGGCCTGCGCGCGACGGCCGTGTGCCCGGGCGAAGTGGCCACGCCGATCCTGAAGAAGCGCCCGGTCGAGCCGAGCGCCGAGGACAAGGCGCTGATGCTGCAGGAGGACGACATGGGCCGCACCATCCGCTTCATCGCCGAGATGCCGCCGCACGTGTGCATCAACGAGCTGGTGATCGCGCCGGTGCACAACCGCATCTACATCGGCGGCAGCGAACTGCAGCGCCGCTGACGGGGACGCGCGCTCAGTTCGGTAGAGCGGCCGCCCAGGCCATGACCTCGGGCAGCGGTGCCGGCCGCGCGAACAGGTAACCCTGCACCAGCCGGCAGTCCAGCAGAGTCAACACTTCCAGTTCGGCCTTGGTTTCGACACCCTCGGCCACGACGAGGATGTCGAGCGAGTTGCCCAGCTGCACGATCGAATTGACCAGCACCGCGTTGCCGGGGGAGGTTTCCAGCCCGTCGATGAAGCTGCGGTCGATCTTGACCTGTCGCACGTAGTCGCTGCGCAGCGAGGCCAGCGACGAGTAGCCCACGCCGAAGTCGTCGACGGCGATCGCCACGCCCGCGGCCGACAGCGCGCTCAAGCGGCCGCGCGTGGCCTGCGTATCGAGGGCGACCTCTTCGGTGATCTCGATCTGCAGCCGGCAGGTGGCGATGCCGCGCGCCGCCAGCGTCCCCAGCACGATCTCGTCGACCGCCAGCTGGGCCATCTCGCGCGGCGACACGTTCATGGCCACCGGCACGCCGGACAGCGGTGAACCGGGCGCGTCCAGTTGCTGCATCGCGAGGCAGATCTCGTCGAGGATGTAGCGCAGCAGGTTCTCGGCGATGCCGGTGCTGGCGGCCGCAAACACCACGTGCTCGGGCGAAATGCGGCCATGGCGGGGATGCTTCCAGCGTATCAGCGCCTCCAGGCTGTGAATGCGTCCGCTCTGGCGCTCCAGGATCGGCTGGTACCACAGCTCGATGCTGCGCGACTGGATCGCCCCCAGCAGGTCGCGCTCCACGTCGCGGCGTGTGGCCAGTTGCAGGTTCAGCGCCTCGTCGACCACCTGGTAACGGTTGCGGCCGGCCCGCTTGGCTTCGTAGAGCGCCTCGTCGACGACGCTGATCAGGTCGGTGAACTCCAGCGCGTCCGCCGCCTGGAACTTCAGGACACCGACGCTCACGCCCAGATGTCCACCGTAGTGCGAGGTCGCGAAGGGAATGGAACGGATCAGGGCCTCGGCCAGCATCTCCGGCGTCTTCAACCCGCCCGGGCTGTACAGGATAGCGAACTCATCGCCGCCCCATCGGCCCGCCACCGCCTGCAGGCCGTCGAGTTCGCTCGTCAGCCAGCGGGCCACATCTTCCAGGACCCGATCGCCGACCTTGTGGCCGAAGATGTCGTTGACGGTCTTGAACCCGTCCAGGTCGAGCAGCATGAGGCAGTGCGACTGCTGCGGATGTTCGTCCAGATGGGCGGCAACGGCCTGGGTGAAGCCTTCGCGGTTGAGCAGCCCCGTGAGGAAGTCGTGCGATGCCCGGCGGGCCAGCGCCTGCGTCGACGCCTGCAGCGACTGGTGTGCCTGGTGCAGCCGTGCCGCGAGTTCGGTGGCCTCGTTCTTGAGCCGGCTGCCGGCGCGGAAGGCCTTCTCGCTCACCAGCGAGCCGCGTGTGAGACCGACGAAGTACAGCAGCACCATCGCAGCCAGGCTGACGTTCTCGAAGCCGCCGGCGATCACCAGGGACACCATCACCGAGAGCAGCGTCGGCAGGATGAAACTCAGCGGTGCCAGCGCATAGGCGCTGCTGTAGGTCACGGCGCCCGCGCAGGTGCCGCAGACGATCGTCAGGTAGAACACCGTCTGCGGCGAGGTGTAGCCGTCGCACAGAAAGGCCACCAGGGCCCACACGCAGCCCGACACGCCAGCGGCGATGGCCGTCCACCGCAGCTGCCATTCGACCCAGCGGGCGTTGGCCAGGCTGATGTCGCCGCCCTGCGCCGCCGTGGCGGCCGAGCGCTCGAGCAGGCGCCGACTCGTGATGATGCGCACCACGCTGACCGTCAGCGTCAGCATCAGCCAGGCAAGCCCCATGACGGGGCGGCCCGACTTGATCGCCACCAGCGCCGCAGTGCAGCTCAGCACGATGCTGATCGGCATGCCCGCCAGCACGCTGCGCCGCACCGACACCAGTTGGTCGACGCGAACCATGCGCGCCAGGAGCAGGTGGTCGGCCGAGGCGATGGGCGTCGAGGAAGGCGCGCTGTGGTTCATGAAAAAGCAGACCGGCGCCAGCGCGGGGCCGCGGACGAGACAGGAAGGACCCGCCGAAGTGTACAGAGCGATTCCTACCGTGCGTCCGGACGCCTCAGCCGCTCACAGCACGACCCAGGTCGGCGCATGGTCGCTCGCGCCGGCGCGCCCGCGGACGTCGCGGTCGACGCCGGCGTCCTGCAGCTGCGGCGCCAGGTCGGCACTCAGCAGCAGGTGATCGATGCGCAGGCCCGCGTTGCGCGGCCAGCGGTTGCGCCAGTAGTCCCAGTAGGTGTAGATGCGCTCGTCGGGGTGGCGGGCACGCAGCGCATCGGTCCAGCCCTGCGCGAGCAGGCGCGCGAAGGCCTCGCGGCTGGCCGGCTGCAACAAGGCGTCGTCGCGCCAGGATGCCGGGTTGTAGATGTCGACGTCGGTCGGCACGACGTTGTAGTCGCCGGCCAGCACCACCGGCAGGCCGCAACCGAACAGCCGCTTCGCATGCGCGTTGAAATGCTCGAACCAGGCGAGCTTGTAGTCGAACTTCGGGCCGGGCTGCGGGTTGCCGTTGGGCAGGTAAAGGCACCCGATCACGATGCCGTCGACCACCGCCTCGAGGTAGCGGCTCTGCGGGTCGTCCTCGAAGCCGGGCAGGCCGCGGCCGGTCTCGATGGGCTCGCGGCCACGGGCGAGGATCGCCACGCCGTTCCACGACCGCTGCCCGTGCCACACCACCCCGTAGCCGGCCGCCCGGATCGCCTCGGCCGGGAAGTTGGCATCGGGCGACTTCAGTTCCTGCAGGCAGGCCACGTCGGGCTTCGATTCAGCCAGCCATTCCAGCAGCCGTGGCAGGCGACCGTTGACGCCGTTGACGTTGAAGGTCGCGATCTTCATGAATCAGCGCTTCACGGCGCCGGTCGCCACCTGCGCGCGAAACGCACGCAGCTTGGCCTTGAGCCGCCGCTCGTTCGCCAGGCCCACGCGCACCATTAGCTTCTGGCCGCTGGACATCGATTCGAGCGCCGGGTCGACGTACTCGTAACGCGTCCAGGGCCGTTCGGCCGTGAACTCGCCGCGCACCTCGGTCAGCTGCACCTGCACCGGGCCGGTCGGCTCGGGGGTCTCGAGCAGGTGGTCGATGACGGCCACCAGGCGGTCGTTGAAGTAGCGGCCCGGGTAGCCAAGCTCCTCGTAGGCCTGCTGGAACAGCGGGTAGAAGCGCGCGTAGAGCGACGCCGCGCGTTCGGCGTCCACCGCCTCCACCATCTGGGTGAAGGCGGCATAGCGCGCGCCGTTGGCCTGGCCGATGGTCGTGCGCGCCGCGCCGGCGTCGACGGTGAAGCGTTCGGGCGCCGGCACCATCGGCCACATCCGCGACGGCGCCTGCGCACGCGGCAGGTTGTCGATCGTCGCGACCACGCGCCGCACGAAGCCGTCGATGTTGAGCAACGTGGTGACGCGCTGGGCGCCCAGCAGATCGGTCAGCGCCTTTTTCGCCTGGGCGTCCGAATCGCCCAGCGCGGGCAACACGGCGTCGGGTTCGGCCAGCGCATCGACCGGGTTCTGCGGGCCCATGGCCGAGACCGGCGGTGCGGGCGGCGGCGCATCGGGCACGGCCGGTGCGGTGGCAGCGGGCGGCATCACGGGCACGACCGCGTCGCGCTGCGACCAGTACCACCAGCCCCCGGCGGCAAGGGCGATCAGCACCCCCACGACGACGGCCTTCACGGGCGACTGTCGGGCGGCAGGCCGGAAATCGGGTTCACGCTCGGACATGGGGGACACTTCCTTTCGAGCGCCGTGGCGGCGCGGCCCTCCATTGGAAACCATGCGCCATCGTGCGCCGTAACCTCATGTGAACATTCCGACCTCGCCACCCCTTCGCTCAGGCGTAGTCGAGCGGCAGCGCGGTGGTGTACTTGATCTGCTCCATGGCAAAGCTCGAACTCACATCCGACAGCTCGATCTCGCGGATCAGGCGCTTGTAGACCGCGTCGTAGGCCTTGATGTCGGGCACCACGACCCGCAACAGGTAGTCGTCGTCGCCGCTCATGCGATAGAACTCCACGATCTGCGGGATGGCCGCCACCACGGCGCTGAATCGCTTGAACCACTTCTCGTTGTGCTGGCTGGTGCGGATGGCGACAAAGACCGTGACGCCCACGTTGAGCTTGTCGGGGTCGAGCAGTGCCACACGCTGACGGATGTAGCCCTCGCGCTCGAGCCGCTGGATGCGGCGCCAGCACGGCGTGGCCGACAGGCTCACCTGCTCGCTGATCTCCTGCAGCGAAGCGCTCGCATTGACTTGCAGCAGTTCGAGGATCGCCTTGTCGATCTTGTCCATCGAGTATCCCAATCCAATATGGATGTCATGTTGAGAAGAATTTTGCTCGATGACGGCTCGATGAGGCAAATTTCAGCAAAAGAAACCACACCGCCCTTTCTAGACTGGAACACCGCCACAGCCCTTCCTGAAAGACCAGTCCGTTGACCTCCTTCGATTCAGAAACCGTTCTGGTACGCACCGGGCGCGACCCCTCCAGCCATGGCGGCATGGTGAACACGCCGGTGTTCCGCGGCTCGACCATCCTGTCGAATTCGCTCACGGAGTGGGAGTCGCGCAAGCTCCCCGGCAACCCCTATGCGTCGTACGGCCGCTTCGGCACGCCCACCACGCGCGCCCTCGAAACCGCACTGGCAGAACTCGAAGGCGGCTACCGCTCCATC
Source organism: Variovorax cryoconiti (assembly GCF_051216395.1). Taxonomy (NCBI): domain Bacteria; kingdom Pseudomonadati; phylum Pseudomonadota; class Betaproteobacteria; order Burkholderiales; family Comamonadaceae; genus Variovorax; species Variovorax cryoconiti. Next base: position 43,907 of record NZ_JBPJZI010000014.1, read on the forward strand.
GTGTTTCCATCAGGCTTGGCCGCTTGCACCCACAGCCTGCTCGCCCTGCTCAAGCCCGGCGACCACGCGCTCATCAGCGACAGCGTCTACGGCCCAACGCGCAGCTTCGCCACGAAGGTGCTCACGCGCTTCGGCATCGACGTGGAGTTCTTCGACCCGCTCGCGGGCGGCGAGATCCGCCGGCAGATCCGGCCGTCCACGCGTGTCGTGTTCGTCGAGTCGCCCGGCTCCACCACCTTCGAGGTGCAGGACATCCCCGCCATCGCCGAAGAAGCGCACAAGGTCGATGCCTTCGTGGTCATGGACAACACCTGGGCCACGCCGCTGTTCTTCAAGCCCTTCGAGCATGGCGTGGACATCTCGGTGCAGGCCGCGACGAAGTACATCGTCGGCCATTCCGACGCGCTGCTCGGCGCGGCCACGGCCAACGAACGCGCCTGGCCGCTGCTGCAGCAAACCGCCCACGACTTCGGCCAGACGGCCGGGCCGGACGACCTCTACCTCGCGCTGCGGGGCCTGCGCAGCCTGTCGGTGCGCCTGCATCGCCACTGGGAAAACGGCGTGCTGCTGGCCGAGAGCATGGCGCGCCATCCGATGGTCGCCCAGGTGCTGCATCCGGCACTGCCCGGCGATGCCGGCCACGCGCTGTGGCGCCGCGACTTCCGCGGCGCGAGCGGGCTCTTCGGCGTAGCGCTGAAGCCGGTCGGCCGCGAGGCCCTGGGCGTGTTTTTCGACAGCCTCGAGCTCTTCGGCATCGGCCTGTCCTGGGGCGGCTACGAAAGCCTGGCGCTGCCGATGGATGCACCCACGCGCGCCGTCCGGCCGTGGGCGCTCGAAGGCCCGCTGCTGCGCATCCATGCCGGGCTGGAGTCCTGCAACGATCTGATGCGCGACATGCAGTCGGCGCTCGACCGCATGCAGCGGCACCTCTGATCCCTTGGCGCCGAGCGCGTCTGCATGCTGCATCTATCGGCCCGCCTCGCGCGGGCCGTTTGCATGGGACGCCGCCAGCCGCCAGCGCGGCACGTCAGGCTGCATCGAATCGTGCATGCCCCGTGCACGAGGCGCACCCTTTTCAGGCGCGGCCTGTTCGCGCCATGATGTCGTTTGCGATGCCACGGCATGACGGGGCCTACGTGCACGGGGAAATTTTTGTCGCCACGGCCGCAAGCAAGGCAAACGTTGTTCGCGCACAATCCCCGCCCCGGCTTCTGTTGGAAATATTTTTCTCGTTATATCGATATGGCGAAAACTTATATCTAACGATCACCGAACTCTTGTTGATAAATTACTACTTGGCATGGACATTGCCTTGACAAGCCATCCCCTTCCAACGAGGACCGCATGACCCCATCCCTCCGCTCCAGCCGCACCATCGCCCTGCTCTCGGCGGCGCTCTCCCTCTTCGTTCAGGCGGCACCCGCTGCCGCGGAAGAATGGCCGACCAAACCCATCACGATGATCATGGGCTTCCCCGCCGGCTCCGGCGTCGATGTGGTGGCCCGCGCCATCCAGGAGCCACTGGCCAAGCAGCTGGGCCAGCCGGTCATCATCGACTACAAGGCTGGCGCGGCCGGCAACATCGCGAGCGAATACGTGGCGCGTGCCAAGGCCGACGGCTACACGCTGGCCTTCGGCACCGCGGCCACGCACGGCAGCAACGCCGCGCTCTACAAGAAGCTGCCCTTCGACGTGGAGGACGACTTCGTCGCCGTGGCGCCGGTGCTCGACGTGTCGAACGTGCTCACCATCAACCCCGAGGTGATGAACGTGACCACGCTCAAGGAATTCGTCGACCTGGTGAAGGCCAACCCGGGCAAGTACAACTACGCCTCCACCGGCAATGGTGCGGGCACGCACATGGCCTTCGCGGAGTTCAATTCGCGTCTGGGCCTGCAGATGACGCACGTGCCCTACAAGGGCGGTCCCGAAGCCATCAGCTCGGTGGTCAAGGGCGAGACCTGCTGCATCATGAACCAGGTGCAGACCGTGCTGCCGCAGTACAAGGCCGGCAAGGTCCGCCTGCTGGGCGTGACGACCGCCGCGCCCGTGACCGCGGTGAAGGAAGTGCCGACCATCGCCGCCAGCGGCCTGCCGGGCACGAAGGGTTTCGACAGCTCCATCTGGTTCGCGGTGTTCGCCCCCAAGGGCACCGACCCGAAGATCGTCGACAAGCTCAACGGCGCCCTCAAGGCGGTGCTCGAAGACAAGGAACTGCGCGCCAGGTTCGAAGCGCAGGGCAACACGGTGCGCATCGAATCGCCGGCCCAGTTCAAGAAGACGGTGCACGACAACCGCGTGAAGTGGGCCGAGGTGGCCAAGGCGGCGAACATCAGCATCGATTGACCCGAAGCCGCACGCCTTCCATGACCACGACACTCTCTCCCACCGCCCCCGGGCTGGCCGCGCTCGAGCAGCGCCTGGCCAAGGACCTCGAATGCCTGGGCTGGCCGGCCCGCGACTGGATGCCGCAGCAGGCCCCCGAAGGCGGCGTGCCCGTGCTCGACGTCGCCATCATCGGTGCCGGCCAGGCCGGTCTGGCGGCCGCGGCCGCGCTGGCGCAGCAAGGCATCCACGCCGTGGTGTTCGACCGCGCGCCGCGCGACTTCGAAGGCCCCTGGGCCACCACCGCGCGCATGGAAACGCTGCGCTCGCCCAAGGAACTCACCGGCCCGGCGCTGGGCCTGGCCGCGCTCACCTTCCGCGCCTGGTTCGAGGCGCAGTTCGGCGCCGACGCCTGGACGCAGCTCGACAAGATCCCGCGCCTGCAGTGGATGGACTACCTGCGCTGGTACCGCCGCGTGATGGCGGTCGACGTGCGCAACGACACCACCATCACCACCATCACGCCCCGGGCCGACGGCAAGGTGCTGCTGGCGCTGCAGACGCCGGCCGGCGATTCGCGCGTGCTGGCGCGCCGCGTGGTGCTCGCCACCGGCCGCGACGGCCTCGGCGGCCCGGCCGTGCCGGCCTTCGTGCAGGCGCTCGACCGCAGCCAGTGGGCGCACTCGTCGGACGTGATGGACTACGCGCAGCTCGAAGGCCTGCGCGTCGGGGTGATCGGCGCCGGCTCTTCCGCCATGGACAGTGCCGCGACCGCCCTCGAGATCGGCGCGAAGAGCGTCGACCTGCTGATCCGCCGCGACGACCTGCCGCGCATCAACAAGTCCAAGGGGGCCGGCGTGCCGGGCCTGACGCAGGGTCACTTCGACCTGCCCGACGAGCTGAAATGGCGGCTGCGTCACTACATCAACGTGGCCAACGTGCCGCCGCCGCACGGCAGCACGCTGCGCGTGTCGCGCCACCCGAATGCGCGCTTCAACTTCGGCTGCCCGGTGCTGGCGATCGAGCGCGACGGCCAGGCCATGCGCGTGCGCACCCCCAAGGGCGAATTCGCCTTCGACTTCCTCATCGTCTCGACCGGTTTCAAGATCGACTGGAACGTGCGCCCCGAGTACACCGCCATCGCGCCGCATGTGCGCGCCTGGAAGGACCGCTTCACGCCCGCACCCGGCACCGACGACACGGAGCTCGCCGACTCGCCCGACCTCGGCCCGGTCTTCGAGCTGCAGGAAAAGACCGCCGGCGCCTGCCCCGGCCTGGACCGCATCCACTGCTTCTGCTACCCGGCCACGCTCTCGCACGGCGCAGTGTCGGGGGACATCCCGGCCATCAGCGACGGCGCACGCCGCCTGGCCAACGGCATCGCCAGCCTGTTCTACCGAGAAGACTTCAAATACCACTTCGCGCGCCTCGAAGCCTATGACGACCCGGAACTGCTGGGCAACGAGTGGACGCCGGCCTGAGCACACGCACCTCCTTGACGAACCCTTGATCTCCGAGAACCACATGACAAGTCCATCCCCCATCGACGTGATCGACCACGCCGTGCCTCTCGCGCCGACACAGGCAACGCACGCCGTTCGCCACCAACGCACGAAAGTCGTGGCCGCCACGCAAGGCAGCTACGAAGGTCTCTTCACACCCCAGATCGAAGGCATCTCGGTGGTCGAGCGCCTGCTGACGGCCTTCCACGCCTGCCGCCTGTCGAAGGCCGACAGCCTGGCCGCGCACTACCGTGAACGCCTGGTCGCCGAGAAGGCCGACGCCGCGCTGATCGCTACGGTGGAAACGGGCCGCATCGCGGCCATCGACGATGCGCGCATCGCCACCATCCTCGGCTTCACCACCAAGCTGATCGAGCGCCCCATCGACGGCGACCGTGACGCGGTGCAGGCGCTGGTGAAGGCCGGCATCTCCACGCCGGCCATCGTGGCGCTGGCGCAGCTCATCGCCTTCCTGTCGTACCAGGTGCGCGTCGTCGCGGGCCTGAAGGCCATGGCGGCTGCGGAGGTGGTGGTATGAGCGGCGTCATCACCATCAACGGCTTCACCAACGAAGTGCTGGACTGGGCCTCCTGGCTCGACACGGTGAAGCTCGAAGACGCCACGCCCGAACAGATCGCCGCGCTCGACGAGATGAGCCCGACCGCCAAGCAGTCGGCCTACTTCCTGCTGCTGGCGCACCAGCCCGAGATCCTGCTGCAGCGCTCCATCGCCTTCAACGCGATCATGTTCGCGCCCGGCGGCATGCCGCGCGCCGAGCGCGAGCTGGGCGCCACGGTCGAATCGCGCATCAACGGCTGCGTGTACTGCACCTCGGTGCATGCGCAGCGCTTCGAGCAGCTGGCCAAGCGCAGCGACGTGATCGAACAGGTCTTCGAGGACCCGGCCACCGCCGGCACGACCGAGCGCGAGAAAGCCATCGTGCAGTTCTCGGCCGAGCTCACGCTGCGGCCCGATGCGGTGTCGGCCGAGCATGTGCAGGCCCTCAAGGCCGTCGGCCTGACCGACATCGAGGTGCTCGACCTGGTCCATTCCGTCGCGCTCTTCGCCTGGGCCAACCGCCTGATGCTGAACCTGGGCGAGCCGATCTTCCCCGCGCCCGCCGCCGCCTGACCCCTTTTCCCCCTTTCTCATCGGAAGCTCCCATGACATCCATCCTCCGTACCGCCCTGCCCGCCGTGCTGGCCGCCGCCCTCGGCCTTGCTGCCTCGGCTGCCCTGGCGCAGAACAAGATCGTGATCGGCTACCAGTTGCCGCTGTCGGGCGACAACTCGCAGTACGGCACGCTGTTCAAGAACTCGGCCACCCTCGCGCTGGACGACTTCAACAAGGCCGGCAAGCTCAAGGGCAGCACGGTCGAGATCCGCTACGAGGACAGCAAGAGCGACGCCAAGGAAGGCGTGAACATCGCCAAGAAGTTCTCCGACGACGCCGCCATCGTCGGCGTGCTGGGCGACTTCAACTCCACGGTTTCGATGGCCGCGGGCCAGGTGTACGCGCAACAGAAGGTGCCGCAGCTGTCGCAGACGGCGTCGCACCCCGACTTCCTGAAGATCAGCGACTGGCAGTTCCGCAACATCACGACGATGGAGATCGAGTCGCCCTTCATCGCCAAATGGCTGGCCGAGAACGGCCTGAAGAAGTACGCCGTGGTCGCCATCCAGAACGACTGGGGCCTGAGCGCGGTGAAGGCCTTCACCGATGCCGCCAAGGCGGCGGGCACGCAGATCACCAGCACCGAGTTCTTCAACCCGGGCAACCGCGACTTCCGCTCAATCATCACCAAGCAGAGCCGCGACAAGCCCGATGCGATCGTGATGTTCATGTTCTACGAGGAAGGCGCTTCGTTCCTGCAGCAGCGCACGCAGCTGGGCGTGAAGACCCCCATCTACGGCGCCTCGTCGATGTATGCGCCCAAGCTCATCGAGCTGGCCGGCCCGAGCGCCAACGGCGTGAAGTTCCCGACCACCTTCGTGGCGAGCAACCCGGCACCGAAGGTCAAGGCCTTCGTCGACGACTACAAGAAGCACTACAGCGCCGAGCCCAGCATGTTCGCCGCGCAGGCCTTCGACGCCACCAACATCATGCTCGACGCCATCGTCGCGGCCGGGCCCAACCCGACGCGCCAGAAGGTGCGCGACGCGCTCGCCGCCACCAAGGGCTTCCCGGGCGTGACCGGTGACACCACCTTCGACCCGAAGACCCGCGAGCCGTCGAAGGGCCTCACGCGCATGGAAGTGAACGCGGGCGCCTTCACCGTCGTCGCGAAGTAAGGCGCGGGCCCTCATGTTCGATGCCTTCCTGGTCCAGCAGCTCGCCAACGGCCTGAGCCTTGGCCTGGTCTATGCGCTGATGGCGATCGGCTTCACGCTGATCTTCGGTGTGCTCAATGTCGTGAACTTCGCGCATGGCGAGATCTACATGCTGGGCGCTTACGCCGGCCTGCTGTTCATCACCAGCACGGCGCCGCCGCTGTTCGCGGTGCTGCTGTTCGTGCTGGCGGTGGGCGCTGCGCTGGGCTTCAGCCTGGAACGCATCGCCTTCCGGCCCTTCCGTCGCTTCCGCGACGAGGCCTCGCTCAAGTCGAAGGCCATCCGCGAGGCGACGCTGCTGTCGTCGCTCGCGCTGTCGATCGTCATCCGCGAGCTGGTCGAGAAGTTCTTCGGCGCCAGCATGCAGACCATTCCGCAGGACTACCTGCTGATGACGCCGATCGAGATCGGCCCCATCTCGTTCTCCAGCGGCCAGTTCGTGATCTTCGGGCTGTCGATCGTGATGCTCGCGGGCCTGTACTTTCTGCTGTTCCGCACGCGCATCGGCCTGTCGATCCGCGCGGTGGCGAACAACCCGATGGGCGCGATGTATGTCGGCCTCAACACCGAGCGCACCATCGTCGCGACCTTCGTCATCGGCTCGATGATGGGTGCGGTGGCAGGCCTGGTCGTGGGCCTGTACCAGGGCTCGATCTTTCCGTCGATGGGCTTCACACCGGGCGTGAAGGCCTTCGTCGCGATGGTCATGGGCGGGCTCAGCTCGATCGGCGGTGCGGTCGTGTGCGCGCTGATCCTGGGCATGGCCGAGGCGCTGACCACCACCTTCGTCGCGCAGGGCTGGGGCGACATGGTCGCCTACCTGTTCCTCCTGATCACGCTCGTCTTCTTCCCGACCGGCCTGTTCGGCGGCGGACGCGAACGCGCCTGATGACATGAAATCACCCAAGACTCTCACCTTCGCGCTGCTCGCGGTGCTGCTGCTGGTGGTGCCGGCCATCGGCCTCGCGGCCGGCGGCGGCTACGTCTTCCGCATCGCGACCACCATCTGCGTGTTCTCGATCCTCACGCTCAGCGCCAACCTCATCACCGGCACCACCGGGCTGCTGTCGCTGGGGCATGCGGCGTTCTACGGCATCGGCGCCTATGCGGCCGCGCTGCTCGGCACCGCCTTGCACTGGCCCGTGTGGTTGACGATTCCGGTGGCCGGCATCGTCACCGCCTGCGCGGGCGTCCTGCTGGCGCTGCCGACGATGCGGCTGGTCGGCATCTATTTCGCGGTGGCCACGCTGGGCGTGGGCGAGATCATCCACGTCACGCTGCTCAACTGGGTCGGCTTCACCCGCGGGCCGATGGGCATCACGGGCATTCCGTCGCTCGGCCTGCCGGGTCTGCCGGCCCACAGCGACATGGCGGCCTACCTGGTCACCGCCCTGTGCCTGGCGGTCACCGTGGCCGTGGTGCACCGGCTGTCGCACTCGTACTTCGGCAACGCACTGCGTGCGGTGCGCGAGGACGACCAGTGCGCCGAGGCCATGGGCCTGAACGTGGTGCGCCTGAAGATCCAGGTCTTCGGCTTCTCCTGCTTCTTCGCGGGCGTAGCGGGTGCGCTGTGGGCGCACAGCACCGGCTACGTGTCGCCGGCCGACTTCCGCTTCTCGGAGTCGATCCTGATCCTCTCGATGATCGTGGTCGGCGGCCTGGGCAGCCTGCCGGGCGCCATCATCGGCGCGGCCCTGCTGATCGGCCTGCCGGAGCTGATGCGCCCCATCGGCGATTTCCGCATGATCGTGGTCGGCCTGGTGATGTTCCTGTCGATCATGTTCCGGCCCAAGGGCCTGTTCGGCGAGGTGTCGGCCATCGAGTTGGTGCGCAAGCGCTTCGGCGCGGCCTGGCGCCCATCCGGCACGCTGGGCTGGCGCTGACCGGGGACGACACGCCATGACCCATCTTCTCGACATCGACAACGTCTCGCGCCACTACGGCGGTCTCACGGCCGTCGGCGAGTTCAGCGGCCACATCGCCCAGGGCGAGCGTGTCGGCCTGATCGGCCCCAACGGCGCGGGCAAGACCACGCTGTTCGACCTGATCACCAGCTACACCCAGCTGTCCTCCGGCGATGTGCGCTTCAAAGGGAGATCGATCTCCGCGCTCAAGCCGCACGAGGTGGCGCGCCTTGGCATCGCCCGGACTTTCCAGAACCTGCGCATCCTGCCGAACGTGACGGTGTTCGACAACGTGTCGATCGGCGCGCTGGGCCACGTGGGCCACAGCCCGTGGAACAGCCTGTTCGGGCGGCGCGCCATCTCGGGCCGCATCAGCGACCTCACGATGCAGGCGCTGGAACGCACCGGCCTCGAATCCCTGGCCGGCGAGCTCGCGGCCAACCTGTCCTACGGCAAGCGCAAGTACCTCGAGATCGCCCGCGCCCTCGCGCTACAACCGACGCTGCTGATCCTCGACGAGCCCGCGGCCGGCCTCAACGACACCGAGACCGCCGAGCTCTCGCGCTTCGTGCGCGCGCTGTCGGACGAAGGCATGACGATCCTGCTGGTCGAGCACGACATGGGCTTCGTCATGAACCTCTGCGAACGCGTGATGGTGATGGCCTCGGGCCAGAAGATCGCCGACGGCACGCCCGCCGCCGTCTCGCAGGACCCGAAGGTGCTCGACGCCTACCTCGGCACCGACCTCGAGGACGACGAGCCCGCCGCCCTTGCCTTGGGAGAACCCGCATGAACGAGCCACTGCTGCGCGTCAGCCACCTCGGCGTCCGGATCGGACAACAGACCATCCTGCACGACGTGTCGATCGAGGTACCGCAGCGCGGCATCGTCAGCGTGCTCGGCAGCAATGGCGTGGGCAAGACCACGCTGATGCGCGCGCTGTCGGGCGTGTACAAGACCACATCGGGCCAGGTCAGCTTCGAAGGCCGCGACATCACGAACCGCCCGCCGCACGAGATCGTCGCGGGCGGGCTGGCGCAGGCGCCGGAAGGCCGGCAGATCTTCTCGGCGATGACGGTGCTGGAGAACCTCAAGCTCGGTGCCGGCAAGCGCCCGGCCACCGAGTTCGCGCAGGACCTCGACCGCATGCTCACGCGCTTCCCGCGTCTGAAGGAACGCCTCACGCAGAAGGCCGGCTCGATGTCCGGCGGCGAGCAGCAGATGCTGTGCATCGCCCGCGCGCTGATGAGCCGGCCGCGCCTGCTGCTGATGGATGAGCCGTCGATGGGCCTGGCGCCGATCGTCGTGCGACAGGTGTTCGAGCTGGTGCGCGACATCCGTGCCGAAGGCACGGCCGTGCTGCTGGTCGAGCAGAACGCGCGTGCCGCATTGCGCGTGGCCGACACCGCTTACGTGATGGACAGCGGCCGCATCGTGCTTGAAGGCGACGCGGCCAGCATGGCGAAGGACCCGCGGGTGAGCGCGGCCTACCTGGGCGGGCACGCCAGCTGACGGCCGGCGCGCGCCGGTAGCATCGGCGCATGCATTTCCCTCGACACCGGCAAGCGCCGGCCATTCGTTTCCGGGCCTTGGCGTGGTGGCTGTGCCTGTACCTGTGGGTCTGCATCGGCCCGACCGCTGCCGCAGCACCCCCGAAACCCGCAGCCCCCGCGCCCGTGCCGAGCCCGCTGATCGCCGTGCCCGAGAGGCACTCCCTGGTGACCGACACCACCGGCGCCCTGACACCGGCGCAGCAGGCGGCACTGCGCGAGAAGCTCGACGACCTCCAGGCCCGCCTGGGTCCGCAGCTCGCGGTGCTGGTCGTGCCGACCACGGGTCCCGAGGACATCGAAGCCTATGCCACGCGGGTGTTCGCCCAGTGGCGGCTGGGCAGCGCGACGAACGACGACGGCCTCTTGATCCTGGTGGCGCTGAAAGACCGGCGCATGCGCATCGAAGTGGGCCAGGGCCTCGAGGGCCGCGTGCCCGACTTGGTGGCCAGCCAGATCATCGACCAGCAGATGGCGCCGCGCTTCCGGCAATCGGATGTCTACGGCGGCATCGACGCGGCGATCGATGTGCTGATCGACCGGCTGGGCGGCAGCACGGTGGTGGGTGAAACCGAGGTCGGTGACGAATCGCCTGTCATCTCCCTCGAAACACCGACGCACGATGCGCCACGCGAGCGGCACGTGACCCCGTTCGGTTGGGTCTTCCTGGCCGCATTGGCCGCACTGCTCGGCGGCAGCAGCTACCGCTGGCGCGTCATGCGCTTCGTGACGGCCGGCTTGGCGGTCATCGCCGCGGCGATCTGGGGCGTGTCGCGCCTCGTTGGCAACGGGGAAAGCGCGTTCCTGGTGGTGATTGGCGGTTGCTTCGCGGCAGTCTTCGGCTCGTTGATCCTGGGCATCACCGGCTTCGGCATGCGCGCGGCCTATCGCAGAAGCCGGACCGGCTTCACGGTGCAGTGGCTGATCGTGCTCAGCATCACGGGCTATGTCGCTTACGCCAACGACGGCGAGTGGATCCCGGTCGCCATCGCGGGGATGATGTCGATGCTGTTCGTGTTCGCCGGCTCGCTGGGTGGCAATGGTGGGGGCAGCAGCAACGATGACGACGACGACGATGACTCGTCGAGCAGTTCATCGAGCAGCAGCTCGTCGTCCAGCAGCAGCAGCAGCAGTTCTTCGGGCGGTGGTGGGTCGAGCAGCGGTGGCGGTGCGTCGGGCAGCTGGTAGATCCGTCGCAAAGACACTCGCGCACCGGCGTCAGACCAACGCTAGGTCCTTGGGCGCAACGCCGTCGAAGACGTGGTCCAGCTGCGCCGGCGACAGCCCGTACATCCGGGCGAACAGTCCGCCAAAGACCGCCCGGTACTCGTTGAGCACCGGGTGGTCGCGGTTCTGGAACAGCGCACCGGGCTGCGTCAACGCGACCTGCTCGCCCACCAAGCGGCCACCGGCCTGCGCCGTCAGTCCGCCGCCGAGCACCCAGTACACCGTGCCGTGGCCATGGTCGGTGCCCTTGTTGCCGTTTTCGCGAAAGGTGCGGCCGAACTCGCTGATGACGACCACCACCGTGTCGCGCCAGGGCGCCTGGCCCATCTCCTCGGCGAAGCTGGCCACGCCGCGGCCCAGTTCCTCGAAACGGGTGGCGAGGTAGCCGGTGGCTGCGCCCTGCCCCACGTGCGTGTCCCAGCCACCGACGTCGACGAAGCCGAGGTCGAAGCGGTCTTTCATCAACCGGGCCATGCGGCGCGCGACCAACTCGAAGCCCTTGGCCGTCATCGCGTTGCGGCTGGCCGCGTCCATTTCGGCCTTCACCGATCGCAGCACCTCGTCGCGCACCGCGAAGCCTTCGGCCACAGGCTGGGCCAGCGCGGTGTCGCGGTACATCGCCGCGATCACCTGGCTCTGCCGGGCGTCGATCGCCTGACGGCCGACGTTGCCCAGCGCCATGTTGGCGACGTTGGCGTCGCCGCGCAGCACGAGCGGCAGCTGGTCGGTGAAGGCGATGGGCGCCACGGCCGTGAGCGGCCCACCGCCCAGCACGCCGGCCAGGCGGTTGAGGAAGCCCGAGCGGTAGTCGCGCCCGCCGTCGAGCGCCTGGCCGAGTTCGATCGAATCCTGCGTCTCGAAGTGGCTGCGAGTCAGGTCGTTGGTGCCGGCGAAAGGAATGAACGCCGCCTGCTTCTTCTGGAACAGCGGCAGCATGCTGCCCGCGAGCGCCGGGTGCAGGCCCCAGTCGCCATCGAGCGGCAGCGCGCCGTTGGCCTCGCCGGGCATCGGCACCGCGATGCCGGGGCGCGCGCTGCGGTAGAAGTCGCTGGCCGCACCGGAGATCGGCACCAGCAGGTTCGCGCAGTCGTAGGCCCCCCGCAGGAACACCACGAGCAGCTTGGCGCCGTCTGCAGCGGGCGCGGCCATCAGGCGCCCCGTGCCGCCGGCCAGCGGGGCGGCGACGGCGAGCATCTTCAGAAGGTCACGGCGTTGCATGGCAGGTCCTTTCAACGGTGGTTGTTCTCGGGGGACGCGAGGTAGAAGGTGTTCCAGTCCTGCGGCGTCGCGGCCTGCGCCAGCGCCTGGCGCGTTGCGCTGCTCAGGGTCGGCAGGCCATCACGCACCGGCGCGGATTCGGCCAGCGGCGGGAACGGCGGCTTCTCCAGCGGCGCCTGGTTGTCGCTGCGGAACAGCACCGCGCCATTGGCGCCCAGGGCGCGCGCGATCTCGAAGCGCGTCGTCATCTGGCCGGCGCTGGCCCAGGCGTCCTGCGTGAGCGGGTAGCCATCGGGCGTCTCGTGCGCATAGAGCGTCTCGCCCATGCGGTTGATCCAGCCGATCATCGGGTCGACGCTGGCTACCACGCGCCCGCCATAAGCCAGCCGCACGCTGCCGACCACGTAGTGCACCGGGTCGCGGAACTTCTGCCCCAGCGAGGCGGCGAACTCGGGCGACTCGAACATCGTCGTGAGCACCGCGGCGATGTCACCGTCGCTGCGCCGAAAGGTGGCGCTCATGCGCTCGACCAGCGCGGGCGGCGGCACGTCGGCGACGAAATACACGGCCAGCTTGTTCGAGATGAAGCGCGCGGTGGCGGGTGCACCTGCCAGGCGATCGAGCGCCTCGTCCACCTCGGCCAGGCCGCGCTGCGTGATCGGCGCGCCCAGCAGCGTCTTCGCGCCCATGTCGTGCCGGGCCGGGTTGAATTCGAAGCGCCCGTCGCGCGGCGACACGCCGACGCCGGTCAGCACCCGGGCGAGTTCCTGCACATCGCCCTGCGAATAGCCCGAGCCGACGCCCAGCGTGTGCAGCTCCATCAGCTCGCGCGCGTAGTTCTCGTTGATGCGCCTGGCCGCGTTCTGCGTGTTGTCGAGGTAGCGCAGCATCGCGGGGTGGTGCAGCGTGGCGCCCAGCAGGTCTCGAAAGCGCCCCAGCGCGTGCGGGCGGACGGCGGTCTCTTCGTAGTCGCCGACCAGCGCGCGCAGGTTGGCCTTGCGGGTGCTCACGTTGAAATGGTTCATCCAGAACCAGGTCATCTGCTCCTGCAGCTGGTTGGGCGAGTACAGCGCACGCAACAGGAAACGCTGCTGCGCCTCGCGCGCCAGCTGATTCAACGCCTGCTGATAGGCCTGGCGCGCGGCCTTCTTCGCGTCGTCGTCGGCCAGTGCGTCGGCCGCCTTGCGCTGGTCTTCCAGTTCGCCGGTGAGCCGCTCGAGCGGCGTGCGGCTGATGCGCATCGCATCGATCTGCGCCTGCGCGGCCGCCGGCAGCGGGGCCGGCCCCGGGTGCAGTTGCGCGCTGAGCCATCGCGGCACGCCGACCGACGCCACCTGCCGCGTGTCGTCGGCGTTCGCGCCCCAGCTCACGCGGTCGAGCCACTGGCGCTGCGCGGCTGCATCGGCCGGCGCCACGGCAAGCTTCGGCGTCGGCACGCTGCTGCAGGCCGCGAGCAAGACGACAGCCGAGGCAGCGAGGAGGCGCCACGCCGGCGCCGTGGTGCGCGGCGCGGGAGATCGGAGGAACGACATGCCTGTTCAACCTTTCGCGAAACGCGCAGGTTGACAGGCCCGTGTCAACGCCGCGTGAAGACGGGTGACAAGGCGTCGCCGGTCAGGCGGTCTGCGTCTGCGGCGCGGCGGCGCCGGCGATCTGCCGCAAGGCGCGCTCGAAGACCTCGACCGGTTGCCCGCCCGAGATGAGGTGCTGGTCGTTGATGATGACCGCCGGCACCGAATGGATGCCGGCCTCGGTGTACATGCGCTCGCGCTGCCGCGTCTCGTCGGCGTACTCGTCGCTCTCGAGGATGGCGCGGGCACGCGTGGTGTCGAGCCCGGCGTCGGCCACGGCACGCAGCAGCACGTCGTGGTCCGACGGGTTCTCGCCGTCGGTGAAGTAGGCCTGCAGCAGTCGCTTCTTCAGCGCCTTCTGCCGGGCCTCGCCTTCCCCTTCAGCCCAATGCAGCAGCCTGTGCGCGTCGAAGGTGTTCCAGATGCGCTTGCGCTTGTCCAGCCCGAAGGTGAAGCCGACCGCTGCACCGCGCTGTCGGATCGCCTCGGCGTTGGTGCGCGCCTGCTCAGCCGAGATGCCGTACTTGCGCGTCAGGTGCTCGATGGTGTCCTCGCCCTCGGGCGCCATCTGCGGATTGAGTTCGAAAGGCTGGAAGTGCAGCTCGGCCGTGACGTCCGGCACCACGCGCGCCAGCGCGGATTCCAGCGCCGTCAGCCCGATGGCGCACCAGGGGCAGGAGACGTCGGAGACGAAATCGATCTTGAGATGAGCGGTCATGGGCGGGATTTTCTCCGGGTTCGCCGGATGCGGAATCGGCCCCTGATGATGCCCAGTCCGCCGGCACGGGGATGGCGTGCCGGGGGATCCCCCACTGGCCGCAGGCCATCCCCGCACACGACCGATCAGAATTTCCCGAGCGCATTCACGAAGAAGCCGCGGCTGCGATAGCTCAGGTCCGTCAGGTTGTCCGAGTAGTCGGTGAAGTTGTAGCCGACGCCGACCTTGAAGTTCTCGTTGACGTGGTAGTAGCCGGCGGTGAGCCAGCCGGTCTTCCGGTCGCCGAGTTCCTTCGCCTTGAGCGACCGCAACTCCGCCATCCAGCTCCAGTTGCGCACCACCTTCCAGTCCACCCGCGCGATCGCCAGCTGGGCCGAGCTCTTGAACCACTCCGCCGAATCGTCGCGGCTGGCGCGAAGCTCGCCACGGCGCCAGGCGTACTTGCCGCCCACCGTCCAGCGTGCGCTGAGGTCGTAGGTCGCATCGAGGGCGACGACGCTGCTCTTTTGCTGGTAGTCCACGCCCAGGGTCGACACCGGCTGCGTGGTGGTATCGGTGAAGGAGGTCTGCCCCGGCGAGGAGAGGTCGAACAGGTAGGTGTACTTCAGCAACAGGTTCAACCGGTCATTGAAGACCGGCCGATAGGCGTAGCCCCACACGGCTTCGGTGTACTTCGCGGCCGCCAGTGAACCGGCCGTGCTGTCGCTGTCGGCCCAGTTGAGCTTGCCGACCCAGCGGCCGTCCTCGTTCACCTTGTAGGTGACCGAGTTGCGCAGCAGCCAGCTCTTGCGCGATTCGTTCAGCGTCGTGTCCTTGCGGTATTCCGCGCCGCCGCTGTACTTCACCCGGTCCGACGAGAAGCCCGCTGTCAGCGCCACCGCTTCGCGGCGGATCTCGCCCACGGTCTCGGAGCCGACGGTGCCGTTCTCGAAGCTGGCTCCCAGCGTCCAGCGGCTCTCCGGTGCGTACTGGACGCCGTAGGCGTGCGTCAGCCCCGGCTGGACGCCGGTGGACTGCCGGTGCTCGGTGAACATGCTCAGGTTGTCGGCCAGCCGCGACTTCACCCCGCTGACCAGGCTGCCGCCACGGCCCAGCGTGTTCTCGTCGGTGCGCCCGGTGTCGCGCAGGTAGGTCACGTACACGCTGGAGCGGTCGTCGTACTGGTAGTCGAGGCCGGCCTTGCCGGCCCCGCCGCCGTCGCCGGCGGAGAGCTCGCCGAGCACCGAGAGCTTGTCGGTGAAGCGATAGCGCCCGCCGAAACCCACGCGGTCGTTCTCCAGCCGCGTGCCGGTGCGTCGCAGCGACTTCTGCGTGAAGCCGTAGGCGCTCCAGCGATCGAGGCTGTCGTAATCCAGCTGCACGGCCGCATCGGTCCGCTCGCCTTCGACACGCATGCTGCCAGGCAGCAGGGGGCTGGTGATGACCGAGTCCATGCCCTTGTCGTCGTAACGCAGGCTGGTGCCGATCTTCCATTGCGGCGTGAGCCGGTAGCCCAGCTGGGCTTCGGCCACGTCGGTGTTGAAGCCGTTCACCTCGTCCTTGCGGTCCAGCTTGAGCCGCACGTCGGTGCGCTCGTTCAGCGACAGCACGCTCGCCACGCCGAACTGGGTCGACTCGTTCGCGGTGAGCTGGCCGGGCGCGGCAAAGCCGGCATCGCGGCGCTGCATGTAGCCGGAGACGCGACCGTCCCGGTCGATGCCGATCTCCTTGACGTCGCTCTGCGCCTCGAGGCGGTAGGCGTTGGCATCGATCGCCTGGCCCGGTGCCAGCGCGCCCGCATTGAAGCTGTAGCCGCCGTCCAGTGACGAGGTCTGGCCGATGCCGGTGCCGTCGGTGCGCGCGACCTCGGCCTTGAGGAAGGTGGTCTCGCTCTTGCGCAGCACCAGGTCGGCGCCACCGAGGCTTTGCGTGATGCCGATCTGCTTCTGCCGGCTGCCGGTCACGCCCAGGCGCAACGCATCGTTCGCCCACCACGACAGCCGTGCGCCGGTGGCGAGCGTGTCGAGGTTGCTCGCCAACGGCGTGTATTCGTAGCTGACCACCAGGAAGGCATGCTGCCCGGTGAGCCCGCCTGCGCGGACCAGCGAGGAATCGCTCGCGATGCTCGAGAGCGGCGAGGTCAGCAGGACGCGGCCCTGCAGATAGTCGACCTCGTAGTCCGTGACCGGAACCAGCTGCGTGCGCGAGAGCACGAAACCGGAATCGCGATCGCGGATCTCGACGTAGACCTGCTCGGCACCGCGCATGATGTCCTGGTTGCGCAGGTAGTAGAGCGAACCGCCCGTTCCGCGGAACTCTTCGCGTGCGGCGAGGGTGCCGGGTTCGGCCGCAAACACGTCCGCGCGGAAACGCGCCTCGCCGAAGGCCGTGGCATCGTCGGTGAGATAGAGCCCGTGGAAGCCGTACAGGCCGCGGTTGATCCGGGTGAGTTCGGTCTCGCCGAAGCTCAGCTTGAAGTTCCCCCACATGGCTTGCGAGCGGCCGTCGTCCACGCGCAGGTAGATGCGGCCCTGTGTCGGCGCATCCTGGATGCTCGTCGAGTCGTCGCCGAACGTGGGCCACGAATCCACCGGATCGAAGCGTCGGAACAGCGACGACGGGTCCTTGCGGTCGAGGTTGCGGAACAGGTCGCCCAGCTCGCGTTCCTCGGTGTCGACGCTGGCCGTCAACTGCCAGCGATCGTCCAGGTGGCCCTTGCTGTAGAACGCCAGGCGCCCTTCGCTCCAGGTCTCGTTGTTGTAGCGGTTCAGGTCGTTGCTGACCAGCGGCGCGGGCCCGGTCGTGCGATCCCGTCCGATCGTGAGGTCGGCCTGGCCCACGAAGAACCAATCCGTCTTCGGCAACTCGAGGTCGCGGCGCAGCACATGGGCCTGGCCATCGGCTTGGACCACCGCGATCTCGGCGCTCTGCGCGCGGCGTGGCGCCAGCTGCTGGAACACGAAGCGGCCGTTCTCGTCGACGGGGACCGCGAAGCCCAGGGCGCGCACCGTTTCGTCGGGCCGGATGCCCTGGCCGCTGGCCGTGATGGTGCCAGCGTGCAGCGGAATGTTCGTCACCGCCAGGTTGCTTTCGCCGTACGCCTTGGCCAGTTGCTTCTTCTCGTCGTTGTCGCCCTCCACCGGCCGGCGGCGTGGCGCGAGCGTCAGCGAGAAGTCCTGCGTCTCGTCGAACTGGCCATCCTTGCCGTACACCCGCAGACGCCAGTAGAGCTTGGTGTCGGGTGCCTGCGCCAGCCGCTGCATCAGGGCGGCGGGCACGGTCCACTCGCCGCGCAGATCGGCGTCGAGCGGCACCGTGGCCAGCGGCGTCGCCTGATGGACGTCGTTGGCCGTGAAGATCTGCAGTTCTGCCTTCGACAGAAACAACAGGTAGTTGCTGTACCCCGCGAAACGGATCACCTCGCCCGGCACCGCCACGGTGGGCCAGGCGGCGGCGCTGAGCCGGCGTGGCTGCGACAGGTTGTCGTACTGCAGGCGAAGGTCGTTGCGTTCCAGGCTCACGTCCACGCAGCGCTGCCGGTCGGCGCTCGAGCGCGCGGCGCCGGCCTGCGGCTGGCCATCGATCGAGATGCGCATCGGCGTGCCCGCCGGCCACGGGGCGATCGGCGTCAGCGCCTGGCACTCGGTCGGGTCGACCAGCAGCGCCGAGTCGAAGCGATGGACCACGGGCGGCGGCGCCTCTTCCCAGTACACCGCCACCTCCACGCGCCGGTTCATCGGCCAGTGCGCCGGGTCGCCGGCCGGTTCGGTCACCGGCCGGGTCGGGCCGCGGGACTGCGCATCGAAGGCGGTGGCCGGCAGCGACAGCGCATCGCCCAGATAGCGCGCCACCGCCTGCGCGCGCGCCAGGCCCAGCGCCGTGTTGTCGGGAAAGCGCGATTGGAGCGCGCGCCCGATCGGCTGCGCGTCGGTGTGGCCGACGATCTCGAAGCGCAGCTTCGGGCGGCCCTGCAACTGTGCAGCCAGCGTGTCGAGTGCGCGCCGGTCCTGCGCGTTGAGCAGGTCGCCGCCTGATGCGAAGCGCGCGGTCGACGTCGCAGCGCGGGCCGACGCGTCGGCCTGCACCGTCGCCTCGAGGGTGCGCGTCTCCTGGCGCAGCGCGCGCTCGTCGCCCAGCACGACGGTCATCTTCGGCAGCTCGCGTTCGGACGACGCAGGAATCGGATTCGCACCATTGACTTCGATGGCGCGCGGGTCCGGCCCGCAGTCATCGGCCATGCGGCCACGCGCCGCCGTGGCGCAGCGATCGACGGGCGAGCGGGTCGTGGCATCGGCCTGCGCATGCGCGAAGCCGACCCCGAGGTACAGACACAGCGCGCTGCTCGCGCTGGCCACGGCGGTGCGACGCATCGCCGTCTTGAAACGGAAAGAGGACATGGTCTGACGCGGTTCGGAGGTGATCGAAGAGGCGGGGTGGTGGGCGTGGGCGGCGCTCATGGCCGCACCGGCGCGACCTGCTCCGCCTCCACGTCCAGCCGGTACAGGGCCTTCGTCTGTGCGCGTCCTCGCGCAGCCCAGCGCCGGAGCACCTCCTGCTTCACCGCAGCGATGTGCTGCTGCGCGGCATCGGTGCTCTCCCCGTCGCGCATCCGGTAGGCGACCCGCAGGATCGAGGGGCGCGGCGCCAGCGCCTCGATCAGTTCGTCCAGGCGCGGCGACAGGTCGGCGCGCACGGTGCCGCCGGTGTCGAAGGCGCTGCCTTCGATCTCCAGGCGCACCACACGATGGACCGTGGCGCCGAAATTGATCTTGATGATCTTTCCGCGCGTGGCGCGCTCGTCCGCCGGGTTCTCGGTCGTCACGCGGTAGCCCGAGGGCAAGGTGCGTTCGTCGAGCTTGAGCACCAGGTTGCTGCCGGTCCCCTCCTTCGGGATGGCCGCACATTCGATGTGGTAGCGGCCCTGTGCATCGGTCGAGACCAGCAGGCCGTTGACCGTCGCGATGCGGACGTTCGCCAGGCCCGGCTCGCCATCGTCCTGGTAGCCATTGGCGTTCTTGTCGTCGTAGACCTTGCCGATCAGGTCGGTGCAATCGAAGAGCGCATCCGGCACCACGCGAATGCCGGCGGTCGCGATGTTCGAGATGACCGGCCCGGCGGCGCCCTGGCGGGCCAGCACCTGGTTCACGTACTCGCCCTCCCCCACACCCACGCCGACACCCAGCACCATCGTGAGCCGCTTGGTCTCGTTGGCCGCGAAGGTCTGGTTGGCCACGGTGAACTGCCGGCCGACCAGGCTGATCTGCGCCGGCTGCGGCGTGCCGCCCGGCAGGGTCTGCACCTTGAGCGAGCCCTCGACGTACTTGAAGCCCGGCGGCAGCGTGTCTACCAGCGACACGTTGCGCACCACCAGCGCCTGCGTGTTGCGGGCCGTGATGACGTAGGGCACCAGCTCTGCCTTCTTGGCCGTGAGCTTCGAGGTCGTCTTGCGCAGCTCGATGGCCATGCCGGTGCCTTCGCGGTCCAGCGGGATGTGGTTGTTGACCAGCCGCTGGCCGCCGCTGCCCGGGACGCTGAAGCGCAGGAAGTAGGTCACGCTGGCGGCGCCCGCCACCGGCTGGGCGGACGGCGTCACCACGCAGGGATCGGTGCCGTTCGGGTCGACACGGCCGGCCGGCGATGCGCAGGTCTGCAGGCTCAGTGGGCCCGCCGTCGGCGGGAAGGACGGCGACAGCTGATACCCGCCGGGCGGTGTGACCGACAGGCTGTAGTCCCCGGCCGGCGCACCGGGCAGCAGGAAGAAGTAATACAGGCCGTCCGCTTCGGTGGTCACCGAGCCGGCACCGCCGAGCAGGTGCACCGCCGGATCGAAGCCGGGCGGGCCGTCGAGCGTCACGCGGGCACCCGGCACCGCTTGCGCGCTGAGGCTGTCGTAGACCACGCCGGTGGGGTCGATCGGCAGGTCCTGGTTGACCACGGCGACGCCGGGCGCGGCGATGGTCACCGGGATGAAGGCGCGCGAATCGGCGTTCGGCAGGGTCGGGTTCGGGCCGCCCGCCGCGTTCTGCACCGGGTCGGTCGGCCAGACGCCGCCGATCACCTGCCCGCCCGGCGAACGGAAGCGCACCTGGTAGTTGCCGGGCACGAGCTCGTCGAAGCGGTAGCTGCCGTCGGCCGCGGTCGGGCGGCTGTTGAGCACGACCAGGTCGGACTGCGCGCAGCTGGCGGCACCGTTTGGGCACCCCAGCAGCTCGGCCGTCCAGCCGGCGAGCACCGGCTCGTCGGGCGTGCGGAGGCGGTCGTGATTGCTGTCGCGCCACACCACGCCCGTGAGCGATGCCGGCTGGTTGGTCTTCTCGTAGAAGTCGTAGCCGGTCGCGTTCGGGTTGGCGGCCGTCAGCACCACCTTGAGCTGGTTCGGTGCCGGCACCGTGCCCCCGGCCGAGCCGGGCCGTTCGCCCACGGAGTCGTAGGCGGTGGGTTGCGTCTGCGTGACGGTGTAGCCCGCCGCGTCCGACAGCGGCAGGTCGGCAAAGCGGTAGCGTCCATCGGCACCGGTCACCGCGGTGCGGCTGACGGCCTGGCCGTTGGCGTCGAGGCCGCTCAGGGTCTGCGTGACGCCGGCGATCGGCAGGTCGCCCTGCTCCTGCACCCCGTTGCGATTGACGTCGTTGAAGACCAGGCCCGCGAGCGAACCGCCCACCTCGCCGAAGTTGTAGCCGACGCCGGTGGCGGCCACGCCGCCGGGGTACACGATGGCCGTGATGCGGTTCGGTGCGGCGGTGCCTTTGACGACGCCGTCGATCTGGCCGACCGAGGCCTGCGCATCGACATAGGTCGGCGGCTGGGTCTGGACGATGGTGTAGCCGGCGGCGTCCGAGGGCGGCAGCCCGAGGAACTCGTAGCGCCCGTCCGCACCGGTGACCGTCGTCACGCTGACCGGCGTGCCCGAGCTGCTCTGGCCCGTGAGCGTCACGGTCACGCCCGCGATGGGTGCTTCGCCTGCGGTAAGCGTGCCGTCCTTGTTGCCATCCACGTACACCTGGCCGCTCAGACCCGGCGAGGTCTGCAGGGTGACGCTGCCGCTGTTGAAGTTGTTGCCGGCCGTCGGGCTGGTGCCGCCCACGGTGTCGTTGGACCCCGTCGTGACGATGCTCGCCGTGTTGGTGTAGACCGTGCCGGTGGCCGCGGCGATCTGCACCGGGATGCGGACCACGGCCGTGCCGCCCGAGGGCATGCTGGTGACGGCGCAGCTCACGCTCGAGCCGCCGACGCTGCCGGTGCAGACGGGCGCGGCCGGGGTGAAGACCCCGCCGGTCACGCCGAACACCGGTGCGCCCGCGATCAGCATGTTGGTGGGCAAGGTGTCGCTGAAGGTGGTCGTCTCCGCCGCGTGCGGGCCGTTGTTGCGGACGTCCACAAGCCAGTCGAACACCTGCCCGATCGCCACGGCCGTCACCGGCGTGGCCGTGCCCGCCTGCACCGCGCGCTTGGCGACCACCTGCACGTCCGCCTTGAGCCGGTAGGCCGTGGGCTCGCCCTGCGTGTTGTTGGCCTGCGGGTCGAAGGCATCGACGTTGAAGGCGCTGTTGGCGAAGGAAACCTTCGCCTGGTTCACGAAGCTGCCCTTGGCGGTGCCGCGCAAACGGATGCGCACCGCCGCGCTGGCGGGCTCGCCGGTGGCGGTCGGCCCGGTGCCGCCCAGCAGCGGGATCGTGCAGTTGATCGTGCCGCCCGCCACGCCGACGGTCACGCCCACCGGCGTGCAGACCACGCCGGTGGGCAGCGGCGTCACGACCTCGACGAAGGTCGGCGCACCCGTGCCCGTGGGGAGCGTGTCGGTCAGCACCACGTTCTCCGCGGCCGAGGCGCCGTTGTTGGTGGCGGTCAGCGTGTACGTGACGACGTCGCCGACATCGACCGGGTCCACGTCGTCCGTCTTGTTCACCAGCAGGTCGTAGCTCGGTGCCGTGATGGCGGTGGGCTGCGAGGCGCTGTTGTTGGCTGCGCCGCCCGCGATCTCCGGCGTGTCGGTGGCGATCGTCACCGTGTTCGTGATCGTTCCCGCGCCACCGGCGGCCGCGCTCAGTGCCACCAGTGGCCGCACCGTGACGGTGACGGTCTGCTGGCCGTTCCGGGGCAGCTGGGGCCAGCTGCAGCTCAGGGTGTTGTTGCCGGCACCGGTGACCGAGCCGATCGCCGGCGCCGTCGCGCAGCTGCCACCGGTGCTCGGCACGGCCGACAGGAAGACCAGGCCGCTGGGCAGGGTGTCGGTGACCACCACGTTGAACGCCGCACTGGCACTGGTGGCCGCCGGGTTCATGGCGGTGAGGACGTAGGTCAGCTTCTGGCCGGCCGGCACCGGGTCCGGCGTGTCCGTCTTGGTGACGGCCACGTCGGCGCGTGCCTTGAAGTACGCATCCGTCGCCACATCGTTGTTCGAGTTGTTGTTCAGGAGCGTCGTATCCGCCACGTTGGCGCTCAAGGCGAAGACCTTGTTGCTTTGCGTGAAGTCGTCGGACAGGGCCGTCCCGTTGCCGAAGTGGCGCACCGTGACCTGCAGCCGCGGACAGTCGGTACCGGCCGTGCAGACCGGCAGCGAGGTGATCGCGCAGGCACTGAGCGACACGTTCGACGAGCCCGGCGGGTTCGGCGCCAGACCGCAACTGCCCACGGTCGCCACGCCCGGCACCCACGCCAGGCTGTAGTCCGCTGGCGTGGCGTTGAAGACGTTGTTGAAGACATCGGTCACCGCCACGTCGGTGGCGATGTCGGGGCCGGCATTGACGACTTCGATTTCCCAGGTGATCGGGCTGCCCGCCACCTGCGCCGTGGCCGGCGTGCCGCCGATCCCGAGCACGCGCTTGAGCGTGGAGACGTCGGCTTGCTGGCCAGGGGGTTGCGAGGTGAGGCCCACGTCGACGCAGTCGTTGCTCGCGTTGAGATCCACCGGACCGCCGCTGCTGGCCACGCACAGGCGGTTGTTGAGGCTCACGCCGGTGGCCGTAGGCACCGCGTTGACGGTGATGTCCGGCGTGGTGGCGTTGACGGCGAGCGCGACGTTCGCGCTCGTGCAGGTCAGCACGACCGGCCCGTTGATCGGGTACGCCCCCGCAGGCGCGGCGGTACAGGTGAAGCCCGCGGGGGCGCTCACGCCCGTCACCTGCAGGCCGGTGGGCATCGTGTCCGTCAGGGTGATCACACCCGTCGCGGGGAAGGCGGTCGGCCCGAGGTTCGTCGTCGACAGCGTGTAGCTGAAGGCCTGGTTCACCGGGATGGCCGCCTGCGGCCAGCTCTTGCGCTTGTTGGCACGCAGGTCGGCAGCCGGGTCGATGATGGTGGTGGCCACGCTGCCGTTGACAGGCGTGACCGCCGACGCGGACAG
The DNA here is from genome assembly GCF_051216395.1 of Variovorax cryoconiti. Taxonomy (NCBI): domain Bacteria; kingdom Pseudomonadati; phylum Pseudomonadota; class Betaproteobacteria; order Burkholderiales; family Comamonadaceae; genus Variovorax; species Variovorax cryoconiti. Next base: position 67,574 of record NZ_JBPJZI010000014.1, read on the forward strand.
CGTCGCGGTGTTGTTGACGCCCGTGCCGGTGGCGATCGCGCGCACCGGCACCGTCACGATGCCCAGCGCCTGGTTCAGGCCGGCGGTGCCGGTGCCCACGCGGGTGCACGCCAGCGTGCCGCCCGCCGCGGGACAGACGCTGCCGCCCGTGCTGCAGTTCCAGTTGCCGGCGGAGAAGGTCGTCGGCCCAGCGAAGCAGAAGTTCGCCGGCAGGGGATCGTTCAGCGCCGGACTGGCGGGAAAGTCACCGCTGAAGCGCGGGTCCAGCACGAAGTTGAAGTCCCCGCCCGTCAGCACCGGGTCGGGCACCGACTTGGACTTGGCGACCGACAGCGAACTGCCGGGCGTCACCGCCGTGTTGAAGGTGCCGCTGTTGTTGTCCGCCACGCCATCGCCGACACCGCCACCGGCGACGACCGACGCCGCGTGGGTGAGCGTCGAGCCGTTGCCCACCCCCACCACGCCGCTGACGGAAAAGGTCCGCGTGGCGCCCGGCGCCAGGTTGCCGACGCTGCAGCTCAGGGTCTGGCCTGCCGCCGTGCACCCGGCCGGCGGCGCGGCGACACCGAAGCCTGGCGGCAGCGTGTAGGTGGCCGTCGAGCTGGGCGATGCATCCGGCCCGTTGTTGGTGACGACCAGGTTGTAGGTCTGGGTACTGCCCGCCGCCGCACTGGCCGGCCCGCCGACGGTGGCGGCGAGGTCTGCACCCTGGTTGACCGTCGTCTGCTGCGACTGTGTACCGCCCGGTACATTCGCGACGACGGTCAGCGATCCGGCGAGGGTCGACCTGACGCGCAGCTCGCTGAGTGCGATCTGGTTGGCAGCCAGCGTGATGCCACTGCAGCTGAGCACCCCCGGCCCGGCGCTGTTGAGCGCCATGCCGGTACAGCTGACGCCCGGTGGCAAGCTGCCGACCCCGACGTAGACGCCGTTGGCCGGAACGTCCAGCGTGAAGCTGCCACCGCTGACCGGAGTGCCGTTGAGTTCGCTGATGCCGACGGTGTAGGTCACCGTGCCCCCGGCCGCCACGGGGTCCGGGCTGTCGGTGACGGACGAGATCGTCAGCTGCGCGTGCGCGACACCTGCCGCGGCCATCACCCATGAAAAGGCCATGCAGCGGCCGAACCGCCGAAGCGGCTGAGAAAAACGATGGAGCATTCCGACCCTCTGGAAACGTGCCCGGCCACACAACAGGGCGGAACGGAGCGAATGTTATTGATTGTTATTTGTCGTTACAGGATGTATGTTTCCTGTCTACAACGACACGCCTTCAACCGAGCCCGAAGTGCTGCAGCATGCGGGCCTTGCAGGCGCTCTGGCGTTCGGTTTCCAGAGCCGCGACGACCATCCAGGGGCCTGGGTCGTGCTGGAGTTCCAGCGCCAGCGCGCCCGCAATCGCGGGGGAAAGCCGCCCCCGGCTGCGGGCGGTCCGCAAGGCCTGTTCGGACAGCCCGAGGCGTCGTGCCCACGACACCAGTCCATCGCTTGCCAAGGCGAGGCTCAGCAACACCATCGTCGAACGTGCGAGTGGCGCTGCAGGCGCAGGCACGTGCGATCGCGGGTCGAAGACGTCCATCATTCGCCGATCTGGCCGCAACCGGCGGCGCGCCGGTACAACGGGAAGTGCGGCGTGGTTCGCAGCCGCCACGCGCTGCGGCAACGCACGAAACTGCCAAGCAACTGCAAGCCCAGGCGGGTGACTTCCGTCACCGTGGCGGGCGCCTGCAGGTGGCCGTGCAAGGTCCTCCGGGGTTCGGGGACGGAGGCCTTGAGCGATCCGCTCAACTGGAGCACCCGCACGAGTTCGATCTCGGCGTCTTCCGCCACCATGACGGGCAGGCGCGCACTCGCCAGGCGCTGGAGCAAGGCCAAAGGTCGTGGGTCGGACGGTGCGCTGTCGGTCGCGCGCAGGGTGGGATGCAAGTCGGTCATTCTTTCGGCGATGTCAAATTCGGCAGCAGGTCGTCGCCACAGGGCGGGTTCCCTGCGGTCGACGGGCGCAAATGTAGAGAGCGTGCGAACCGCAATCAATCGAATTAACAATTCATGAGTTTCGGACGCGCTGACCTGTCCGACCCGCATGACGCGGGATCGGTGCTCATGGAAGGGAACTGAGGGGAAACAGGCGGACGTTTGACAATGATTGACATTCATTGCCGCGTTTGCGTCCGACGGGCCACTACACTTTGTTGCGGAAGGCGTTGACCTTTGTGGCTTCGTCACCATCACCAGGACCTTGAAGACAATGCGAGTTGCCGCGCTTGACGACGACACCGTCCAGCTTGACCTTGTGAAATGCACCCTGGAATCGATCGGCCATGACTGTCATGTCTATGCCGAAAGTGCCGCCCTCCGACGGGCGCTCCAGCGAGAGTCGTTCGACCTGCTGGTTCTCGACTGGCATCTTCCCGACGGCAATGGACCCGACATCGTTCGATGGGTACGTGCCAACGTGAAGGACCGCGTGCCGATCCTTTTCGTGACCAACCGGCATCAGGAACGCGACATCGTGGAGGGACTGACAGCCGGAGCCGACGACTACATGGTCAAGCCCGTGCGCGTGGGGGAACTGGTTGCGCGCGTGCGCGCCCTGCTGCGCCGTGCCTACGTCGAGCTGCCGCCCGATGAGCAAGTCTGGGGGCGGTACCGTTTTCTGCCGACGGTGCGCCGGCTCGAGGTGGATGGCGCCCCCGTCGCACTGACCCAGAAGGAATTCGATCTCGCCCTCTTCCTCTTCCAGAACCCGGGGCGGCTGCTGTCGCGCCAGCATCTGCTCGAGGCCATCTGGGGCAACGCGAACCCACCCGGCACGGAATTGATGTCGCGGTCGCTCGACACCCACGTCTCGCGTGTGCGCAAGGTGCTCGGCCTGCGTCCGGAGGGCGGGTTCAGGCTCGCCTCCATCTACGGGCAAGGCTATCGATTCGAGACCGTTCTGGCGATGCCCGGCGGCCTGGATTGATGGTGCCGGCGTCCATCGCTCGCCGGGCTTGGACCGGGCGGATGCCGATCCGCCTGCTGCTGTCGCTCGCGTGGTGCGCGCAGGCGGCCCTCGCCCAGACGCCACCCGCGCTCACAGCCGATCTCGTGCACACGGTGCAGGCCGGCGAGACGCTGTTCGCCATCGCTGCGCACTTCACCGGCAAGCCTGCGCTGTGGCAGGAACTGCAACGCCTCAACCGGGTGCCCGATCCGATGCGGATGCCGCCCGGCATCGCCATCCGGATCCCCCGCGCGCTGCTCGCGCCCCTGCCCACCTACGCCACGGTGATCCAGAGTTCCGGCGACGTGCGCATCCGGCTCCCGATGCAGGACGACGCGGCGCCTGCGCAGTCGGGTCAGCCATTGCCCGAAGGCAGCCGGATCGACGTCGGCAGTGACGGCTACCTGCGACTGCAGATGGTCGACGGAACGATCACGCGCGTGCCCGCCAACTCGAGCCTGGAACTGTCGCGCGTGCGTTCGCAGGACACCACGCACACCACCGAGACCCGGATCGATCTCAAGGCCGGCCGCATCGACGCCGACGTGCGACCCCGCGAGACCAGGGCCAACCGGTTCGAGGTCGAGACACCGCTGGCGGTCGCGAGCGTCCGCGGAACGACGTTCGGCGTGGAAGTGCAGGCAGACGGCACGGTGACCGGCGACGTCACCAAGGGCGTCGTGGCGCTGAGAGGTACCGGTGGCGCACAGCCGCGCAAGAGGGCGGAGGCCACGCTGCAAGCGGGGCAAGGCGCGCAGGTAGATGCCGCCGGGCAGCTCGGCAAGCCACGCCCGCTGCCGGACGCCCCGGATCTGGCCGCCGTGCCGGGTGTGCTGGCAGACGCAACCTTGCTGCACTTCCGTCTGCCGATGCCGGGTGGTGATGTCGCCGGGCACCATGTGCGGATCGCCCGCGATGCAGGCCTGGAGGACGTGGTGCGCAACACGCGGGTGCCGGCCGGCGCGGAGGTGCGGCTCGCCGCGCTCGAGGACGGCGACTACACGCTGGGTGTGCGGGCCTTCGACACCCTCGGCCTGACCGGCCGCGAGGCCACACGCCCCCTGCGCATCAAGGCGCACCCGGTCGCTCCGCTGATCCAGCAGCCATCGCCGGATGCCGTCCTCCACGCCGCGGCGGTGGAGTTCGTCTGTACGCGGCCCGAGGGGAGCGCACATTTCCGGCTCCAGGTCGCGCGCGATGCCGGCTTCCAGGACCTCGCGCTCGATATCGACACACTTCCGGCGTGCCGGCACGTCGCCGCACTTCCGCCAGGCCGCTACCACTGGCGCGTGGCATCGATCCGCCGCTTGCCCACGGGCATCGCCGACCAGGGCCCCTTCGGCGCAGGGCAGCGCTTCGATCTCCAGGCCCCACCGCCTGCCGGCCCGCCACCGCAGACCCGCAACGACGACGGCTCCCTGCAGGTCTACTGGGCCGCCACCCCGGGGTACCGCTATCGCGCGCAGGTGTCGTCGGACGAAGGCTTCACGACGCTGGTCTATGACGAACTGCAGCCAGCGGCCAACCTGCGCCTGGCGCATCCGCCATCGGGCACCTACTTCGTGCGCATCCAGACGGTCGACGCCGCGGGCAACGCCGGCGCCTTCTCCACGGTCCAGCGCGTTCGCGTGAGCACCGTGCTGCGCGACACCGACGGAAGCACGGTGCTGGATTCGGCGGGCCAGCCCGTCGGCCGCCAGTGATCGGCTCGTCCGCATCCCCGCGCCATGCCCCCTGCAAGCCGTCGACCCGGGCCCGCCTTCGCGCGCTGGCAACAGCTGGCCTTCTTCTGCGTCACCATGCTGGTGGTCACGGCCTGGCTGACGCGCGCCGACCTGCTGCAATCACCGAACCGGTTTCTTCAGGACAGCTTCGTCTCCCTGCTGGGGCGCGATGTCGATGACGGGCAGATCGTCATCGTCGCGATCGACGACAAGAGCATCGCCGCGTTGGGACGCTGGCCATGGCGCAGGGCCTACCACGCGGAGCTGATCGACCGCCTCAGCGAAGGTTCGCCGCGCTCGATCGGCATGGACCTTCTACTCACGGAACCCGACGCACGGGCGCCCGCCGACGACGCCACGCTGGCGGCGGCCATGGTGCGCAGTGGCCAGGTGGTGCTGCCACTCATGATGCAGGTGCAGAACGGACAGGCATCGGCCATCCTGCCGCTCCCCGCCCTGGCACGAAGCGCGCGGGCCCTCGGTCATGCGCACCTGGGCGTGGACAGCGACGGCATCGCCCGCACCGTCTACCTCGAGGAGGGCATCGGCGAGCGGCGCTGGCCCTACTTCAGCGTGGCGATGCTCGAACAGACGGCACGCCCGACTGTCGAGCCGATCGGCGCCAGGACGGAACGCGCGGCGCCGAGCGCGCGAAGCCCGGCGTCGTGGGAACGTTCGCGACAGATCATCGTGCCCTTCGCCCGCCCCGCCGGGCGATTCAGGCGCATCTCCTATGTCGATGTGCTGGATGGCTCGGTCTCGCCGGAGGTCTTCAAGGACAAATACGTCCTGGTGGGCGCCACCGCCGCGGGCATCGGCGATTCCTACGCAACGCCCATGTCGCGCACGCAGGGCCTCATGTCGGGCGTCGAGTATTCGGCCAATGTGCTGGATGCCGTGCTGAATGACCGGAAGATGGTGCCCGCGTCGCACGGGCTGGACCTGCTCGTCAACCTGTCGTGCGTCGCGATCGCAGTGGCGGCGTACTCGGTGGCCGGACCTTTCGCTGCGCTCCTGCTCAGCGCAGCGCTGATCCTGCTGATGCCCGCCCTGGCGGGCCTGTCCCTGCTCTTTTTCGGCATTCAGCTGTCGCCGGTGGGCGCCATGCTGGGCGTCGCCCTCGGCTACGCCGTCTGGAGCTGGCGCCAGCTCAGCGCGGCCGCGGGCTACCTGATGCGGGAATCGGAGCGCCTGCATCGGCAAGGCGGCATCGCCGCCCTGGTGGCCGACCCGTTGCCACCGGGCGACTTCATGGGCAAGCGGATCAACGTGCTGAGCGCCGCGGCCGACCAGCTGAGCAACCTCCATCGCTTCGTGCGCGACACCATGGAAGGGCTGCCGGACGCCACCCTGGTCTGCGATCGGGGGGGGCGCGTGCTGCTGGCGAATGCAGCCGCGGGCCGCTACTTTGCCGTCGACCGGGCACAGGCGCTGCATGGCATGTCGGTCACGCACCTGATGAAGGAGATCCGATCGGCGGGCTGGAATGCCGCCGTGTTGACCGAGACGGCGCTGGCCGAAGCGCCGGCACACACGACCACGCTGTCGGCGGACGGCAACGAACGCGACCTTCTCGTCAAGAAAAGCCCGACGCTGAACGCACAGGGCGATCACACCGGATGGGTCCTCTCGCTCCTTGACGTCACCGAGGTCCGTCAGACGCAGCGGCAGCGCGACGAGGCGATGCGCTTCCTGAGCCATGACATGCGCGAGCCGCTCTCGGCGATCCTCACCCTGCAGGCGCTGCAGCGCCAGAACCCCGACGCCATGCCTCAGGCGCACTTCCAGGAACGGATCGAGCGGCACGCGAGCAAGGCCCTCGCACTGTCCGACAGCTTCACGCAGCTGGTCCGTGCCCAGTCATCCGTCTACCAGCGCGAGACGCACGACCTGACCGACCTGTTGATGGAGTGCGTGGACGATGCGTGGGAGGCGACGCACCTGCACGGCATCGCGATCTTCATCATGGCTGGCTCGGCCGAGCAGGCGCACAGCCTGATCGATCGGCCGCTGGTTCAACGGGCGATCAGCAACCTGTTGGGGAATGCATTGAAGTTCTCTAGGAAAGGAACCCGCATTCACTGCGGCATCGAGACCTTGCCCGACGCGTGGGCGATTCTGGTTCAGGACGAAGGGCCCGGCATCGCGCCCGACCTCGCCGCATCCCTTTTCGAACCCTTCGTCCGAGGCGGAACGAGCGGCGATGTGCCGGGTGCCGGGCTGGGGCTGGCGTTCGTGAAGACGGTCGCGCAGCGGCATGGCGGCCAGGTGACGTTGCGCAGTGTCGAAGGCCAGGGCAGCGCCTTCAGGCTCGTGCTGCCGCGTGCCTGAGGCCACGACACCGGGTCGGCGGGCGACCCCGTCAGCCCTGCGCCCACACCACGGCGGCATTCCTCAAGAAACCCTCGATCTCGTCCTGCTCACCCGGCGGGATCTCCGCCCCCGGAATCAAGGTCACGTAGCTGGCGACGAGGACGATGTCGCCCAGCGTGCGACGCCAGCTGGCCGGCGCGTCGGCGACGTCCAGGTCAGCGCGCACCGCCTCTGTCCCTGCGCCGCTGCCCGCGGGCAGCGACCGCAGCTGCAGCACGCCTGCCCCGCCGTCTTTGGCGAAGGTGGGCGGGCAACCCGGTGGCAGCTCTCCCCGCAGGTCTCGCCAGTCGTCAGGAACGGCGAGCCGAATCCAGCCGAAAGGGAAGCTGACGACGGCCGATGCGGGGGCCATCGCTTGCACGACAAACCCTTCTCGCACCGCGCCGCCATCGGGTGATGCGGTCGAAAGCATCCGCAATTGTTGCCCAGGATGAAGTTCTGGGAAACAATTTATTCTGGGTTGAGCACCAAGGTGGCGGCTACCCCGCCCCGTGGCATTTCTTGTATTTCTTCCCGCTGCCGCAAGGACACGGGTCGTTCCGCCCCGGCGTGGCTTCCTTGCGGATCGTCTCCACCCGCGGGCCCAGGCTCTTCCAGAGCTGGCGCAGGTCATACACCGCCCAGATCGCCTCGCCGAAGTCGTCGAGGCGGCGCTGGCTCACGCTCGGCGGGCCGTCCTCGCTGAACATCGACAGCTCGGGCTTGCCGGTGTCGTCCTCGGTCAGGGCGACGATCGACTGCAGCGCGTCGTCGAGCATGCCGGCGGCTTCCTTGTCGCGCGGCGCGGCCCAGTCGTCGGGGAAGTTCTCGACGGCGTACATGAAGCCCAGCGCCCACACCTGCGCGAACGACGGGATGGCTTCGCCTTCGACCTCGGCGCGCTCTTCCTCGGGCAGCGACGCGATGGCGCCGCGGGTGTCGAGCACCTCGGGCTGGAAGCTGCGGTCGTCGTCGAGCGCCTCGACGTCGGCATCGAGCGCCTGCTCGATCTCCTGCCAGCGGCGCTTCCAGTGCCAGACGAATTCCATCTGCTGGGCGGGCACGAAGCTGTCGCCCAGCAGCACCGGCCAGTATTCGGCGGGCGCGATGGGGCGGCGCGAGCACACGAGTGCGGCGAGGAAGCCCTCGCAAAACTCCCATTGCGGAATCTCCTCGTCCTTCTCGCGCATGGCGTCGAGCAGGGTGTCGAGCAGGTCGAAATCCTCGGGGCCGAGGGCCTCGCGGTCGGTCGAGGGGGTTTGCGCATCGGGCGCGGTGTCGGAATTCGTGGTCATGAGATGGCGGATTGAGCCCTCTATGATGCAGCAGGCTTCGGGAGACCCCCTATTTCGACCCCCACGTTTTCCATCTTTCCGGCCCGCTACACGGCCTTCGTCCTGTGCCTTGCCGGGCTCGCGGCCAGCCTCGTCGCGGTGGTGCTGCTGCCAGAGGCCTGGTTCGGCTGGCTCGCGCTCGTGGCGTGCGCCACGCTCAGCGGCACCGGTGTGCACGACCTGCGGCAGGAGCGCCACGCCATCCTGCGCAACTACCCGGTCATCGGCCACCTGCGCTTTCTGCTGGAGTTCATCCGGCCGGAGATGCGCCAGTACTTCATCGAGAGCGACAGCGAAGCCGCGCCCTTCTCGCGTTCGCAGCGCTCGCTGGTCTACCAGCGCGCCAAGGGCGAGCCCGACAACCGGCCCTTCGGCACGCAGCTGAACGTCACCATCGCCGGCTACGAGTGGATCAACCATTCGATGCAGCCGACGACGCTGGCCGACCACGACTTCCGCATCGTCATCGGCGGCACGCCCAACCCCGCGACGCCCTCGGGCTACACCTGCACGCAGCCCTACAGCGCCAGCGTGTTCAACATCTCGGCGATGAGCTTCGGCGCGCTGTCGGCCAACGCCGTGCTGGCGTTGAACCGCGGCGCGAAGCTGGGCGGCTTCGCGCACGACACCGGCGAAGGCTCCATCTCGCAGCACCACCGCGTGCACGGCGGCGATTTGATCTGGGAGATCGGCTCGGGCTACTTCGGCTGCCGCAACGACGACGGAAGCTTCAGCGAGGAGCGCTTCATCGTGAACGCCCGCGACCCGCAGGTGAAGATGGTCGAGATCAAGCTGAGCCAGGGCGCCAAGCCCGGCCACGGCGGCGTGCTGCCGGGGCCGAAGGTGACGGCCGAGATCTCGGCCGCGCGCGGCGTGCCGATCGGCGTGGACTGCATCTCGCCCTCGTCGCACAGTGCCTTCTCGACGCCGGTCGAGCTGATGCATTTCGTCGCCAGACTGCGCGAGCTGTCGGGCGGCAAGCCGACCGGCTTCAAGTTCTGCGTGGGCCACCCGTGGGAATGGTTCGCCATCGTCAAGGCGATGCTCGCCACCGGCATCACGCCGGACTTCATCGTGGTGGACGGGGCCGAGGGCGGCACCGGCGCGGCGCCGGTCGAGTTCATCGACCACGTCGGCGCGCCGCTGCAGGAAGGTCTGCTGCTGGTGCACAACACGCTGGTGGGCGTCGGGCTGCGCAGCCGCATCAAGATCGGCTGCGCCGGCAAGGTGATCACCGCCTTCGACCTGGCGCGGATGATGGCGCTGGGCGCCGACTGGTGCAACGCGGGCCGCGGCTTCATGATGGCGCTGGGCTGCATCCAGGCGCAGAGCTGCCACACCGGCCACTGCCCGACCGGCGTGACCACGCAGGACCCGGTGCGCCAGCAGGCGCTGGTGGTGCCCGACAAGGCCGACCGGGTGCGCAACTTTCACCGCAGCACGCTGCATGCGCTGCAGGAACTGGTGCAGGCCGCGGGGCTCGACCATCCGCAGCAGATCACCGCGCACCACATCGTGCGGCGCATCTCCGACACCGAGGTGCGCCTGCTGAGCAACCTGGTGATGCAGGTGCAGCCCGGCGCCCTGCTCGGCCCGCTCGACCAGCAGCACACCGTGTTCCGCATGTACTGGCCGCTCGCGAGCGCGCACAGCTTCCAGCCGATGCCGCAGGACATGCCCGAGCCGGTCGACCAGGCGCTGGCTGCATGAACCCTGTGCGACGAGGTGGTGGCCGCGTACAGATGCGCAAGGGCCTCGCATCGGCACCCGCGCCGCTCGAGGCGGGCGCGCCCGACGCGACGCCGGGCGACTACGCCGAATTCCTGCGCAGCACGCTGCCGCGGCAACCCCAGCCGGTCGCCAGCCACCGCCTGGGCGCCGAACGCGTCTGGCTCAAGAAGGCCGGGCCGCGCCACGGCAAATGGGGCTACCGGCTGCTGGGGCTGATCGCCCGCCTGCTGCGGCTCGATGTGCTCACGCCGGTGCCCAACCCGGGTGGCGAGGCGGCCATCGCCATCGAAGGCCGGCGCCTGCGCGAACTGGGGGCGGCCGGGCTGCGCGTGCCGGCGGTGCTGGCGCAACAGACCGATGGCCTGCTGATGTCCGACCTCGGCGAGAGTCGCGCGACCGTGCTGGTGCTGCGCGAACGCCTCGAGCAGGCCGCCGCCGTCGGCCCCGCCGCCCTGCTGGCCGCGTGGCGCGACGGCCTGGACGCGATCGCCACCGTGCATGCGCGCGACCTCTACCTGAGCCAGGCCTTCGACCGCAACCTGGTGCAGTGCCCGGACGGCGTGATCGGCTACATCGACTTCGAGGACGACCCCGGTGAAACACTGGGGCTGGCCGAGTGCCAGGTGCGCGACTGGCTCAGCTATCTGCACTCCACCGCGATGCTGGTGCGGGCCGCCTCGCCCCAGGCCGCAGGCGACCACTGGCATGCCGTACAGGCGGACGCCAGTGACGCAGTCCGCGAACGCATTGCCCACGCCGCCCTGCGCATGCGCTGGCTGCGGCATCTGCCCGAAGGGCGGCGCTGGGGCCGCGACACGCAGCGGGTGCGTGCGTCAGCGCGGCTGCTGGGGCGCTGGTACGCCCCCGGCCTCTGACGGACCCTGCCCGCCGGCTTCGATCGCGGTGCGCAGATCGCTCGGCAACTCGATCGAACGGTGGGTCTCGAGCGAGGTCGTGACCAGCACCTGTTCCACGCGCATGCGCAGCTCCTCGCTGCCGTCGGCCGCGCGGCCGGTGCAGCGCAGGTCGAGCGTCAGCGAACGTCCGCCCAGCCGTTGCACCGCCAGCACCAGCGAGACCCGGTCCCCCATCCGGCTGACCGCACGGAACTCGGCCTCCAGCCGCACGGTCGGCAGCCCGATGCGGCGCTCGACGATCAGCCGCCGATAGCCCACGCCGAGGCCCTCCTCCACCCAGTCCTCGACCAGGCCGTTGAACATCACGAAGTACTGCGGGTAGAACACGATGCCGGCCGGATCGCAATCGGAAAACCGGATCAGGCGCTCGCGCACGAAAGGTTCGGCACTCATGAGGCAACCTCCGCCCTGCGGGCTGCGGTGCTGAGCGCCTTCGGGCGGCCGGGCGGCGCTCATGGCGCGTCCTGCAGCAGGTGCACCCGCAGCGCACCGAGCTGCGCATGCAGCTGCTGCACCGTGGCGCCATCGAGCGCCGAGAACATCCCGAGGATCCACTGCTCGTGCTCCTTCGCCATGGATTCGAAGGCGCGCCGGCCCTGCGGCGTCAGGCTGACGATCCAGGAACGCCGATCGTCCGGGCTGCTCCGGCGCGTGACGGCGCCCTCGCGCTCGAGCTCGTCGGTGAGCGCGGTCACGTTGCCGCCGGTCACCATCAGGTAGCGCGACAGCGCCCGCATCGACAACCCTTCGCGGTAGCGGTGCAGTTGCGCCAGGTAGTCGAAGCGCGCCAGCGTGATGCCGAAGCGCTCGCGCAGCCGGGTGCGGATCTCGCGCTCGATCTGGGTGGTGGTGGCGAGCATGCGCAGCCAGAGCCTGAGCACCGCATGGTCGCCGCTGCCGGCACGCGCCTCGTGGCCGAGCTCGCTGGCGCGGCTGAGCAACGTATGCGAAGGGTCATTGGGCTTCATGGCAGGTCCCAGTCAGGCACAGGCACAGGCGCGCTCAGCGCTGGCGGTCCCAGGTGCTCGGCGTCACGCCGCGCTCGCGCAGGCGAAACTTCTGCACCTTGCCGTTCTCAGTGCGCGGCAGGTCGTCAACCAGGTCGATGTAGCGCGGGATCGCGAAGTACGGCAGGCGGCCGTCGCAGTAACCGGCCAGGTCGGCGGGTGTGGTCGCGGCATCCGGCCGCAGGATGACCGAAGCCATCACCTCGTCCTCCGCGAGCTCGGAGCGCACCGGGTACACCACCACCGTCGCCACCGCCGGATGGCCCTGCAGCACCTGCTCGACCTCGTAGGACGAGATGTTCTCGCCGCGGCGGCGGATCGCATCCTTCAACCGGTCGATGAAGCGGAAGGCGCCGTCGGGCTCGCGCACCACCCGGTCGCCGGTGTGGAACCACAGGTTGCGCCAGGCTTCCACCGTCTTGTCCGGCAGGTTGAAGTAGCCGGTCGCGAAGGCGAAGGGCTCGTCGGCGCGCAGCAGCAGTTCGCCGGCCTCGCCGTCGGGCAGCGGCGCGTCGAAGGCGTCCGCCACCCGTGCCTCGAAGCCCGGCTGCAGCCAGCCCATGACGCCCGCGCGTTCGCTGTCCGGTCGGGTCGCGATGACGAAATTGGTTTCGGTCGAACCGTAACCCTCGAGCAGCGTCACGCCGGTGCGCTCGCGGAAGGCGGCACCGGCCGAGGCCGGCACGCCGGGACCCAGCCCGGTGCGCACCCGGTGTGCCCGCTCGCCCTCGCCCGCGGGCTGCGCCAGCAGGATCGGCACCATCGCGCCGAGCAGGTAGACCACCGTGGCGCCGCAGGCCTGCATCGCCGGCCAGAAGCCCGAGGCCGAAAAGCGCGGCAGGAACACCACCTCGCCACCTGCAAGCGAGGCCTGGGCGAAGGTGTTGAGCGCGTTGATGTGAAAGAGCGGCAGCGTGGTGGCCAGCACGTCGTCGGGCCCCAGGCCCAGGATGCGCGCGGTGTTGGCACCCCAGCCGTGGTACTGGGCATGCGGGCAGACCACGCCCTTGGCCGGCCCGGTGGTGCCCGAGGTGTAGAGGATGGCGAGCGCATCGCCCGGCTGCACCACCGCTGGCGCCACCGCGTCGCCTGGCGCGGGATAGGGCTCGCAGCGCAGGCCCTGCGGCGCGGGCAGCGGTCCCTCGCCGCCCACCACCCAGACGCGCTCGAGCGCCGTGCCGGGCAGGTCGGCGGTCTGCAGCCGCTCGAGGAAAGGCGCTTCCATCACCAAGAGCCGCGCGCCGCTGTCGGCCAGGAAATAGGCGATCTGCGGGCCCATCGAGGCGGCGTTGATCGGCACCGACACCGCACCGATCCAGCCGCAGGCCAGGAAGACCTCGAGGAACTCGGCCCGGTTGCCGCACAGGATCGCCACCCGGTCGCCGCGCCCGAGACCGGCGGCCTGCAGCGCGGCGGCCCGCCGGGCCACGGCGTCCACCGCGCCAGCATGCGTCCAGCGCACGCCGCCAACGCTCAGCAGGGGCCGGGCACCCAGCGCCGCGGCCTGCCGCTGCAACAGGTGCGGCACGGTGCGCTCGGCCAGCGGCCAGGCCGCGTCCGCCGGAGGCGTGGGGGTCTCAGTCGTCATGGGTGCCACCGCCCAGGTAGGTCGCCTGCACCCGCGGGTCGCTCGCCAGCGACTGCGAGGCGCCGTGCAGCGCGATCTCGCCGGTCTCCAGCACGTAGCCTTCGTCGGAACTCTCCAGCGCCGCGCGCGCGTTCTGCTCCACCAGCAGGATCGACACGCCGTCGTCGCGCAGGCTGCGCACGATGGCCAGGATGTCTCGCACGATCAGCGGCGCGAGGCCGAGGCTGGGCTCGTCGAGCATCAGCAGCCGCGGCCCCGACATCAGTGCCCGCCCCACGGCCAGCATCTGCCGCTCGCCGCCCGAGAGCGTGTCGGCGCGTTGCGCCTTGCGTTCGGCCAGCCGCGGAAAGCGCTCGTAGACCGAGGCCAGCCGCTTCTTCAGCACCTCGCTCTTGAGCCGCCGCGAGTACGCACCCAGCTGCAGGTTGTCCAGCACGCTGAGCTCGCCGAACAGCTCCCGCTTCTCGGGCACCAGCACCAGGCCGCGTTCGACCCGCGACTCGACGTCCAGGCCGTGCAGGTCCTCGCCCTCGAAGCGCAGCACGCCCTTGGACGGGAGCAGGCCCATGGCCGCGGCCAGCAGCGTGGTCTTGCCGGCGCCGTTGGGCCCGATCACCGAGACGATCTGGCCCTTGTCGAGCGAGAGCGACACGCCCCGCACCGCATCCACCTGGCCGTACGAGACGTGCAGGTCGCCGATCTCCAGCATGGCCGCGCTCATACCACGCTCCCCAGGTAAGCGGCCTGCACGCGCTCGTCGGCGCGCACCGCCGCGGGCACGCCCTCCACCAGCTTGGAGCCGAAGTTCATCACCACCAGGCGGTCGACGAGTCTCATGACGAAGTCCATGTCGTGTTCGACGATGAGGATGGTCACGCCCTCCTCCCGAAGCTTGCGCAGCAGCTCGCCCAGCGCCATCTTTTCCTTGCGACGCAGACCGGCCGCCGGCTCGTCGAGCACCAGCAGCACCGGGTCGGCCGCCAGCGCACGCGCGATCTCCAGGATGCGCTGGGTGCCCAGTGGCAGGCTGCCGGCCAGCTCGTGCGAGCGGTCGCCCAGGCCGATACGTGTCAGCTGGCGCTGCGCTTCCTGCAGCACCTGCCGTTCCTCGGCGCGGTCGAGCCGCAGCCCGGCCTTGAGTACACCCGCACCGGTACGGGCATAGGCACCGAGCGCCACGTTGTCCAGCAGCGTCATCTGCGGGCGCAGCTTCACGTGCTGGAAGGTGCGCGCCAGGCCGAGCCGCGCGACCTCGCGCTGCGGCAGGCCGGCGATGTCGCGGTCGAGGAAGCGCACCTTGCCGGCCGTCATCGGCGCGGTGCAGGTCAGCAGGTTGAACATGGTCGACTTGCCGGCACCGTTGGGACCGATCAGGCCGATGATCTCGCCGGCGTTCACCTCGAAGCTCACGTCGTTCACCGCCACCAGGCCGCCGAAGCGCTTGACCGCGCCCTCGACCGACAGGATGCGGGTGCCGCGCACCGGCAGCGCGCGCTGCGGCAGCGGCGCCACCGGTTCGGCGGGGGCCGTGGACGGCGGCGCCTGGAAGCGGCCCTTGGTGATGCGCCGCACGAAGCCCATCAGCCCGCTGCGCGCGAAGTGCAGCAGCAGGATGAACAGGGTCGCGAAGGCGATAGCCTCCAGCTGCCCGGCGCGCTGCGTGAACATCGGCAGCACGTCCTGCAGCCCGTTCTTCAGCACCAGCACCAGCGCTGCACCGACAAGGGCGCCCGTGAGCTGCCCGAGCCCGCCGGCCACCGCCATCAGCAGGTACTCGATGCTCGCGCGCACGTCGAAAGGCGCCGGGCTCACGAAGCGGTTCATGTGCGCGTAGAGCCAGCCCGCGATGCCCGCCAGCAGCGCCGCGGTGACGAAGAGCGTGAGCCGCACGCGGTAGGCGTCGGCCCCGACGCTCGCCAGCAGCGTGGCGCCACCGCGCAGGCCTCGGATCGCACGGCCCGGCCGCGACTGCAGCAGGTTCTGGCTGAACAGGAAGGCCAGTCCGACGATGCTCCAAATCAGGTAGTAGATCGAGCGCGGGTCCGACAGCACCCAGGTGCCGACACGCAGCGCCGGGATGTTCGACAACCCGGTGTGGCGGCCCAGCGCATCGACATTGCCGAAAAGCATCGCGATCGACAGCCCCCAGGCGATGGTCGACAGCGGCAGGAAGTGACCGCCCAGGCGCAGCGTGAGCATGCCGATGGCCAGCGCCGAAAGCCCCGTGAGCAGCAGCGCGAACAACAGTCCGATCCAGGGCGAGAGCCCTTGCGTCGTGGTGAGCCAGGCGGTCGCGTAGGCCGCGATGCCGACGAAGGCAGCCTGCCCGAAGGACGTGGCGCCGCCGACGCCGGTCAGCAGCACCAGGCCGAGTGCGACCAGCGCGCCGATGCCGATGTCGTTCATCAACGAGACGGTGAAGTTGCCGGCCACGAACGGTGCCAGGGCGAAGGCCAGCACCAGCAGGCCGAGCCAGAGGCGACGAGAGAAACGACTGGAAGAACGGGCGCTCATTGGTCCACCTCGTCTTCTTCCTCTTCCGAATGCACGCTCAGGAAGGAGCGCAGCATCAGCACCGGGATCAACAGGCTGAAGACGATCACGTCCTTCAGGGCACCACTCCAGAACGACGCGAAGCTCTCGACCAGGCCCACCGCGATCGCGCCGATGGCGGTGATCGGGTAGCTCACCAGGCCGCCGATGATGGCCGCCACGAAGGCCTTCAGGCCGATGATGAAGCCCGAGTCGTAGTACATGGTGGTCACCGGCGCGATCAGCACGCCGATCAGCCCGGCCAGCAGCGACGCGCAGCCGTAGGCCAGGATGGCGGTGCGCGCCGGCCGGATGCCGACCAGCCGCGCGCCCACCCGGTTCACGGCCGTGGCCCGCAGCGCCTTGCCGGCCACGGTGCGCTCGAACACCAGGAAGAACAGGCCGCTCAGCACCACGGCGGAGCCGACCATCAGGATCACCTGGGCGCTGACGGTGAAGCCGTCGCCCAGGGTCAGCACGCCCGACGCCAGCGGCTGGGTGCGCGAGCCTTCCGGCCCGAAGAACAGCAGGCCCAGGCCCGAGAGCAGGAAGTGCAGCGCCAGCGAGACGATCAGCAGCACCAGCACCGAGGCATCGGCGATCGGCTGGAACACGATGCGCGCCAGCAGCGGCGCGATCGGCACCACCAGCAGCACCGACGCGGCGATCTGCACCGCCGCCGGCATGCCACTGCGGGCGGCCAGCCAGGCCAGCAAACAGGGAACGGCCGGTAGCAGGCCCCAGAGCGCGATGGCCTTCGGGATGCGCGCGGCTTCGTGGCGGCGCACCAGCGCGACCACCTCGACCCCCACCGCGATGACGGCGAGCGTGAGCACCAGGCCGATGGTCGGTGGCGTGCGGCCGGTCTCGAAGGCGGCGAGCGTCAGCGCGGCGAAGGCGGCGACGTCGCCGAAGGGCACGAAGACGACCCGCGTGACCGAGAAGATCAGCACCAGGCCGAGCCCGGCGAGCAGGTACACCGCGCCGTTGGCCAGGCCGTCGATGCCGAGGATGAGTGCGACGTCCCAGGTCATCGTGCGCTGCTCCTGGCGTGGGGCTGTACAAGGAGATGGACAGGCGAGATCAAGGGGCGAGCTTCCACTGGCCGTTGTCGAGCTTGACGATCACGCGGGCGCGTTCGTCCACGCCGTAGAGGTTGCCGGGCTTGAAGCTGTAGACGCCGTGCACGCCCACCACTTCCTTCGTGCTGAAGATGGCGTCGCGCAGCGCCACGCGGAACTCCGGCGTGCCGGGCTCGGCCTTGGCCATGGCGCGGGAGGCGGCGTCGGCGAAGACCAGCCAGCCGTCGAAGGAATAGGCCGAGAAGGCATCGGTCGTCGGCGCGTTGTTGGCCTTCTGGAACGCCGCCCGGAAATCGAGCCCGATCTTCTTGCTCGGATGGTCCGCCGGCAGCTGCTCGGCCACGATGATGGGGCCGGTGGGCATCAGTGCCCCCTGCCCTGCGGTGCCGACGACGCGCACGAAGTCGGGGTTGATCAGGCCGTGCTGGCCATACACGCCGCCCTTGAAGCCGCGCTCCTGCAGCGCGAGGAAGGGCAGCGCGCCCGGGGTGCCGGCGCCGCCGGTCATCACCGCCTCGGGCTTGAGCGCGAGCAGCTTGAGCACCTGGCCGGTGACCGACGCATCGGCACGCGCATACCGCTCATTGCCCAGCACCGTGAGGCCGGCAGCCGGCGCCGCCTTCATCAGCGCGTTGTAGACCAGGTCGCCCCAGGCGTCGGAAAAGCCGATGTAGCCCACGCTCTTCACACCGTTGCGCTTCATGCGCTCGACCACCGCATCGATCATGAGCTGGGTGGGTTGCGCCACCGTCATGACCCAGGGGTTCTCGGCGGGGTCGAGCAGCAGCGGGGTGAGCCCGATCAGCGGCGTCTTCGACTCGCGCCCGACCTGCGCCATGGCGATCGCCGAGGGCACGCCCGAGGTGCCCATGAGCACATCGACCTTCTCCTCGTCCACCAGCTTGCGCGCATTGCGCCCGGCGGCGGTCGGGTCGGAACCGTCGTCGAGCACCACCAGCTGGATCTTGCGGCCGTTGACCTCGCCCTTGTACGCCAGCGCCGCCTGCATGCCCTTGGCATAGGGCACGCCGATCGACGAGTTGGGGCCGGAGAGCGAAACGCTCAGGCCCACCTTCAGGTCGGCCGCCTGCGCGGCCGGCAGGAGGACGGCGAAGGTGGCCAGGGCGGCGGCTGCGGTGGCGCAGCGTGTCAGGGTCCGGATCAAGCGCTTCATGGCGGGGGCCTCGTGGGTGGATGAATGGATGGAAGGAACTAGATGAACAACTGGATCGCCGGCAGCGGCCGCTCCGGCTGCAGCAGGTCGACGCGCTTCTGCTGCAGGCGCAGCACGCCGGCCTCGCGCACGAGCGTGTGGCGGTAGCGCCCGGTCAGCAGCAACTCGCGCTCGCCGCGCGCCTCGACGTAGATGAAGGGGGTGCGCAGCACCGCGAGTCCGGCGTCGAGATCGATGGATTCCACTCGCGGTCGCTGCAGCACATGCTGCCCCTGGCTCGGCGGATGCTGCGAATGGGCGCGCGGATTCTTCAGCCGCTCGATGCGCAGCTGCAGCAGCAGCCGGTCTTCGTAGGCGATCGAGTTGTGGGTGTGGGGGTCGGCCTGGCGTGCGCCCAGGAGCGGCACCCAGTAGTGGCCGTCGGCGGCGAAGAGGCCCAGCCAGTCGTCGTAGCGGCCGTCGTCGAGCAGCGCGGCCTCGTCCTCGACGAAGCGCGACAGCACGTCTTCCGTGAACAGGCCGTCCGTCACGCCGCCGCCTCCATGCCCTGCGTCATGAAGTGCGCCCAGGCGCGGAACTGGTTGCGCATCAGGATCTCGTTGGTGCCGTTGACGGTCTGCACCGGCGTGTCGGCCTCGCCCGCGCGGTGGTCGCGGTGCAGGCTGATCCACTCGTTGCCGTCGGCGCGCAGGCCCTGCTGCATGCTCTCGAACAGCGCGACGTCGTCGTGCGCGACGATCGACATCGGCGAGAACACCAGCCGGTTGTAGGTGAGCGAACGCTCGAACAGCAGGTCGGGCGCACCGGCCGGCCGGAAGGCCCAGGCTTCCACCAGCGTGCGGTCGGCCGCGAGCGGGCGGATCACGCGGATGGCCTGCGGCGAGCCCTTGGCCGCGAGGCTCGGGAACAGCACCGCGTTCTGTGGCGAGCGCTGCAGGATGTCGGCGGCCCGATCCGCGCCGTGCGCCGCGGTCATCGCCGCTTCGTAGGCGGGCACCTGGGCGTAGCTGGAATGGATGCTGAAGTTCACGCCCAGCACGCTGTGCCCGTTGGCGAACACCCGGCCGCCCATCCGATCGAAGAAGTCGTAGCCCGCGCCGAAGGGCAGGATCTGTTCCATCGCCATCGGCTTGGGGTCGTCCGGCCCGTGGTCCTTCCACAGCTGGCTGGCCGCCTGCGTGGCCGACTCGTGGGTCGACATCGGATGCACCGTGTCGTTGATGTTCTCCAGGTACATCTTCCAGTTGCAGTGGATGATGTTGCGCATCGCGCCGCCGGCGACCACGAGACGCCCCTCGGGCGAACGGTCGACCAGGTTGTCGATCGCCTGCAGCACGTCGCCGAAGTAGGCCTCGAACGACGGCCCGACCTCGCTCAGGCGCACGAAGACGAAGTCGCGGTACACCGCCACGTTCGCCAGCGCCACCATCCCGCGGCCCGACTCGCACTGCTTGAGCTGCGTGCCCTCGTAGCCCGCCTTCAGCGGCAGGGCCAGCGGTGCGCCGTCGAGCCGGTAGGTCCAGGCGTGGTACGGGCAGCGGAAGAACTTGCCGGTGTTGCCGCACGGGTCGCTCACCAGCTGGGTGCCCTTGTGGGCGCAGCGGTTGTAGAGCACCTTCAGCCCGCCGTCGGGCTGGCGCACCATCACCAGCGGACGGCCGGCGATGTCCTGCGTCAGGTAGTCGCCCGCGTTCGGCACCTGGCTCGCGTGGCCCAGGTAGTTCCAGGTCGCGGCGAAGAACTGCTCGCGCTCCAGCGCGAACAGCTCCTCGCTCAGGTACAGGTCGCGGTGGACGCGGTCGTCCTGCACCAGCGCGCGGACGGCGTCGGGTCGGCCTCGGTAGCGGTCGGACATGGCAATTCAGACGGCGATGGACACGGCGGCGTGGCTGCTGCGCCTCAAGGCACCAGCTTCCACTGGCCCTTCTCCATCTTCACGATCACCACCGCGCGCTGGTCGGAGCCGTAGCGGTTGTCGGGGCTGAAGTTGTAGACGCCGTGCGTCCCCACCAGCTCCTTCGTCGTGACGATCGCGTCGCGCAGCGCGGTGCGGAACGCCGGCGTGCCGGGCTCGCCCTTGGTGCGCGCGGCCGCATCGGCCAGCAGCAGGTAGGCGTCGTAGGTGTAGGAAGAAAAGGCGTCGTTGGGCACGCTGCCGTGCGTCTTCTGGTAGGCCGCGCGGAAGGCGAGCGACACCTTCTTGATCGGGTTGCTGTCGGGCAGCTGGTCGGCCACCAGCACCGGGCCGCTGGGCACCTGCAGGCCTTCGATGGCGCTACCGCCCACGCGCACGAAGTCGGCATTGATCAGGCCGTGCGTGCCGTAGAGCTGGCCCTTGTAGCCACGTTCGGCCAGGCCGATGTAGGGCAAGGCACCGGGCGTTCCGGAGTTGCCGGCGAACACCGCATCGGGCCGCTGCGCCACGATCTTCAGCACCTGGCCGGCAACCGACGAATCGCTGCGCGCATAGCGCTCGTTGGTGACCACCCTGATGCCCGCGGCCTCGGCGCTCTTCAGCAGCGAGTCGTAGGCCAGGTCGCCCAGCGCGTCGGAGAAGCCGATGAAGGCGACCGACTTCACATTGGACTTCTTCATGCGCTCGACCACCGCCGACACCATCAGCGGGAAGGGCTGCGACACAGTCACCGTCCAGACGCCTTCCGGCCCCGGGATGGTGACCGGCGTCGGCGAGATGAGCGGCACGTTGAGTTCGCGCGCCACCGCGGCGATGGCCATTGCGCCGGGTACGCCGGAGGTGCCGATCAGCACGTCGACCTTGTCGTCGACCACCAGCTTGCGCGCGTTGCGTCCGGCGGTGGTCGGGTCGGAAGCATCGTCTAGCACGATCAGCTCGACCTTGCGCCCGCCGATGGACGGATGCTCGGCGATGGCCGCGCGGATGCCCTTCTCGTAAGGGATGCCGAGGGCCGCGACCGGCCCCGACAGCGAGCTGATGAAGCCGACCTTGAGATCGGCAGCGAAGGCCTGCGAGACGGACAGCGCCAGCGCCGCGGCGGCCAGGAGGGATGTGGGCTTGTTCATGGTTCGATCGGTAGGGAGATGAATGGATTCGCTCAGGGCACCAGCTTCCACTGGCCCTTTTCCAGCTTGACGATCACGCGCGAGCGTTCGTCCGAGCCGTAGCGGTCGGTGGGCTTGAAGTTGTAGACGCTGTGGGTGCCGACCAGCTCCTTGGTGCTGACGATGGCGTCGCGCAGCGCCGTGCGGTAGGCCGGCGTGCCCGGCTCGCCCTTGGCGCGCGAGGCGGCGTCCAGGAACAGCAGCCAGGCGTCGAAGGAGTAGGCCGAGAAGGCATCGGTGGGCGCGGCGCCGTTGGCCTTCTGGTAGGCCGCGCGGAAGTCCATCGACACCTTGCGGATCGGGTTCGACTCGGGCAGCTGCTCGGCGACGATCACCGGACCCGTGGGTGCGAGCAGGCCTTCGACCGCAGTGCCGCCGACCCGCACGAAATCGGGGTTGATCAGCGCATGCATGCCGTAGATCTGGCCCTTGTAGCCGCGCTCGGCCAGCGCGATGTAGGGCAGCGCGCCAGGGGTGCCCGAGGTGCCGGTGATGACCGCATCGGGCTTGAGCGCCACGATCTTCAGCACCTGGCCGGTGACCGAGGCATCGGCACGGGCATAGCGCTCGTTGCTCACCACCTTGATGCCGGCGGGCTCGACGCTCTTCTGCAACGCGTCGTAGACCAGGTCGCCCCAGGCGTCGGAAAAGCCGATGTAGCCGACCGTCTTCACGCCCGATTTCTTCATGCGCTCGACCACCGCACTGACCATCAGCGGCGCCGGCTGCGGAAGCGTCACCATCCAGGCACCCTCCTCGCCCGGCAGGTTGGCATTGGCGATGGAGATCAGCGGTGTCTTGGTCTCGCGGGCCACGGCGGCGATGGCCAGGGCTCCGGGCGAGCCCGCGGTGCCGATGATCACGTCGACCTTCTCCTCGTCGATCAGCTTGCGGGCATTGCGCGCCGCGGTCGACGGATCGGAGGCGTCGTCGAGCTGCACCAGCTGCACCTTGCGCCCGTCGACCTCCGAGCGGTAGGCCAGCGCCGCCTTCATCCCTTTCTCGTAGGGGATGCCCAGCGAGGACACCGGGCCGGACAGCGACGTGATGAAGCCGACCTTGAGATCGGCGGCAAGTGCACTGACCGCCGCGAGGGAAGCGAGCGCGCCGAAAGCCAGCGCGATGCCGGTGCGCAGGGGGTGGCGGGACGAGACGTTCATGGCGATCCTTCCGTGGATGGTGAGAGAGATAGAAGAAGCAGGCGCGTTCACAGCGTGAGGCTCCCCACGCTGGTACCGCCGCAGACGTAGAGCACCTGACCGGTGACGAAGCTGTTGGCCGCGTCGGCGAAGAAGCCGACGGCACGCGCGACGTCGTCCGCTTCGCCCAGGCGGCGCACCGGTATCGAGGCGGCCAGCGCGCGCTCCCGCTCGCCGGCCTGCACGATGTCGTAGAACATGTCCGTGCGCACCGGCCCCGGCGCCACCACGTTGACGGTGATGCCCTCGGGCGCGAGCTCCAGCGCCCAGGTGCGCGCCATGCCCAGCATGCCGGCCTTGGTCGCGGAATAGCTGGTGCGCGACTGCGCACCGACGGCCGCGCGGGAAGACATCAGCACGATGCGGCCGAAGCGCTGATCGCGCATGGCGGGCAGCACCGCCTGCACAAGCTGCACCGCGCAGCCCAGGTGCAGGTCGACCAGCGCATCGAGGTCTTCGAGCTTCACGTCGGCGATCAGTGCCGGGCGAATGACGCCGGCGTTGTGCACCAGCGTCGTGACCTCGAACTGGTGCGCGAGCTGCCGCGTGGCGGCCGCGGTGGCGGCACGGTCCATCAGGTCGACCTCGATGCTGTGCACGCGCGGGTGCACGATGTCGCTCGCGCGCCGTGCCAGCGAGATCACCTGGTAGCCCTTGTCGAGCAGGTCCTGGCAGATCGCCTTGCCGATGCCGGCGCTGCCGCCGGTGACGGCCGCCACCTTGCGCGCGCTCATGCTGTCTGCTCCACCAGGGCGAGCACGCGCAGCGGGCTGCCGCTGCCCTTCTCGATCTTGAGCGGCGGGCAGATCAGCACCGCGCCGGACTCGGGCAGCAGGTCGAGGTTGCACAGGCACTGCAGGCCGTAGCGCCCGGCGCCGTGCATGTAGTAGTGGCACGGATACGGCGGGCGCAGGTGGTAGCCCTGCCCGGCATCGGTGCCGATGGCCTCGGAGCCGAAGCCCAGCACGTCGCGCTGCTCGACCAGGAAGCGCACCGCCTCGGCGCTCGGGCCCGGCGTGTGCTGCCCGGTCTCGTCGTAGTTCTGGTAGGCCTCGGGGTCCTCGCGCTTGGACCAGTCGGTACGCATCAGCACCCAGGCGCCCTTCGGGATGCGGCCGTGCCGCGCCTCCCAGTCCTCGATGTCCCGCAGCGTGAGCAGGTAGTCGGGGTCGTCCTTCACCTGCGGCGAACAGTCGATCACACAGGCCGCCGCCACGAAGTTCTGCGGCGGGATGGTGTCGACCGAATTGTTCGGCAGGTCGCGCCCGGA
Organism: Variovorax cryoconiti; assembly: GCF_051216395.1. Lineage (NCBI taxonomy): Bacteria > Pseudomonadati > Pseudomonadota > Betaproteobacteria > Burkholderiales > Comamonadaceae > Variovorax > Variovorax cryoconiti. The sequence continues at coordinate 91,548 of NZ_JBPJZI010000014.1, forward strand.
GATCCAGTGGATCGGCGCATCGAAGTGGGTGCCGGTGTGTTCGCCGCAGGAGAAGTTGTTCCAGTACCAGGCCGGCCCGCGCTCGTCGTACTTCGAGACCTCCTCGATGCGGAAGGGCCAGCACTGGCCCATCTCGGGCGGCAACGCGATCTGCGGAAAGTCGGGCGTGAGCGTCTGGGTGAGGTCGATCACGCGGATGCGGCCACTGGCCATCGCGCTCACCAGGCCACCGAGGATCTCGGTGGCGGACATCAGGTCGGTCGTGGGGGTCGTCATGTGGGCTCCTGCTCTCAGCTGCCGCCGTTGGCGAGTTCGCGTTCCAGCACCTTGGGGTTGTCGCGCCAGCGCTCCAGCCATTCCTGCGCCACGTCGCCGGGGTAGATGTCTTCCACCCCGTCGCGCAGCGCCTTGACGATGGCACTGGCCAGCGTGGCGGGCGCGAGCTTGGGCGGCGGCGTGTGCTGGTTCCAGTCGTCGTCGATCGGGCCGGGGAACACGTTCACCACACGGATGCCCGCGGGGCGCATCTCGGCGCGCAGGCACTGCGCCAGCGAATGGGCCGCCGCCTTCGACGCGCTGAAGGTGCCGTGCGGCGGGAAGTTCGCGAGCGCGTAGATCGACAGCAGGTTGACCCAGGCCGTGGCGCCGGTGGGGCCGTCGGCCGAACGGCCCTTGAGCGCCGGGCCGAACTCCTGCGCCAGGCGCAGCAGGCCGAAGTAGTTGACGTCCATCTCGGCCTTGGCCACGTCGGTGCCGCGGCGCGCGCCGATGCCGAAGGTGCGGTGCACCTCGGCGTTGTTGATCACGATGTCGACCTTGCCGCCGATGGAGGCCGCCAGCTCGGTCACCTGCCGCCCGTTGGTCAAATCCAGCGGGACCAGCGTCACCTGCGGCAGCGTGGAGATGTCGTCCAGGCCGTCGCCCATCTTCTTCCACGGCTCGGCATGGCCGACCCAGACGAGGTCGGCGCCGGCCTTGACCAGCGCGCGCACCAGGGCCTGGCCGGTCTCGGTCTTGCCGTCCGTCACCAGCACCTTGCGGAACTTGGGGTCGCTGGTCATCTCGCGCAGCATCTTGTCGTCGGCCATATGGGCACTTCCTTCCTTCGGGAAACCGATGAGCACGGCCTGGCCCGCGCGATCGAGATGGGCGCCCACGCACACGCGCTGCGGCGCCTCGCCGACCTCGCCGTGCAGGTGGACCATGAGCGTAGGGCCGGCGTCGAGCCGTACCAGGCCGAGCCGCCAGGGCAGTCGCTCGCGAAAGAACAGGTCGTTGCTGTGATGCAGCGTGGTGCTGCCGAGCAGTTCGCCCTCGCCGCCCTGCACGCGCCAGCGCAGCGCGGTCGAGAGGCAACGGTGGCAGACCTCGCGCGGCGGGTACTGCACCGTGCCGCACTCGTCGCAGGTCTGGAGTTCGAATCGGCCCTCGGCCGCGGCGGCCGTGAGGCCGAGCGCCACGCGGCCGCGCGCGCCGGGCGGCAGGTTCATCTGCCGGGTGCGCAGCACCGGGTTCTTGCGCGGGGGACGCATCATCGGCATGGTCATGCGGATCTCCCGAGGATGACGGCGCCCGTGCACAGGCAGCGGTCATACGTCACCATGCCGAAGCCGGCGACAAGACCCAGTTGTGCATCCGGCACGGCGCGCGCGCCGGCCTGGCCGGTGAGTTGACGGATCGCCTCGACCATGCCGAGGAAACCACCCGCCGCGCCCGCCTGCCCCGCCGACAGTTGCCCGCCGCTGGTGTTGTTCGGGAAGCTGCCGTCGAAGGCCATGGTGTGCGACCGCACGAAGGCCGGGCCCTCGCCCTTGTCGCAGAAGCCGAGGTCCTCGAACTGCATCATCACGATCACCGGGTAGTCGTCGTAGGTCTGGACGAAGTCGAGCGCAGCGGGGCCGACGCCGGCCTGCGCATAGAGGTCGTCGCGGTCCTGCAGCCAGCCGCCGCGCACCATCACCGGATCGTCGGAGAAGGCGTTGTGGCGCTCGATGGCGCCGCGCACCACGACATGCGCCAGGCCGAGGTCGCGGGCGCGCGCCTCGCTCATCACCAGGAAGGCATCGGCGCCGGCGCAGGGCATCACGCAGTCGAACAGGTGGATCGGGTCGGAGATCGGGCGCGCGGCCATGTACTCGTCGAGCGTGAGCGCCTTCTTGAACATGGCGTTCGGGTTGCCCAGCGCATTGGTGCGCTGGTCGACGCAGATGCGGCCGAAGTCCTCGCGCGTCGCGCCGTACTGGCGCATGTAGTTCGCGGTGATCATCGCGAAGATCGAGTTCGGGCCGCCGGAGCCGTACGGATAGCTGGCGTCGCGGGCGAAGTTGCTGAAGCTACCGAGCGTCTGACGGAAGGAGTCGACGTGGTTGGTGTCGGCACCGATGCAGGCGACGATGTCGGCATCGCCCGCCTGCACCGCGCGCGCGGCGCGCCGCAGGCACATCACGCCCGATGCGCCGCCGGTCGGCACATGGTCGAGCCAGCGCGGCGACAGGCCCAGGTGCTGCGTCACGCCCACGGCCGTGTCGGGCGCGAGCGAGAAGCTGCTGAGCGACAGGCCGTCGATGTCTTCCTTCGCGACGCCGGCGCCGCGCACCAGCGCATCGAGCGCCCGGCCGATGAACCAGTGGGCGCCCTCGGTGGCGTAGCGCACGTAGGGCACGGTGATGGGCACGGCCACCGCCACGCCGTCGTAGGAACTGCGTTTCGATGGAGCCATCACGCCTGCCTCTTCTTCATGGCACGCGTGTCGACACAGTGCGGTTGCGTCGGCAGGGCCTGCGCGAGCACGCGCAGCTCACCGCGCTGGATCTTCTGCGACGGGGTGAGCGGCAGCGCATCGACGAAGGCGACATAGCCCGGCGCCTTGTAATAGGCGAGCTGGGCCAGCGCGTGCGCCACGATGTCGGCCGCGATCGCCGGCTGGCGCTGCGCGTCGGCCGGTTCCTTGAGCACGATGCAGGCGAGCACCTCGTCGCCGCGCACCGCGTCGGGCGTGGCGGCGACGGCTGAGGCCTTCACCGCGGGGTGCTGGTTCAGCACGCTCTCGACCTCGACGGCAGAGATGTTCTCGCCACTGCGGCGGATGACGTTCTTCTTGCGGTCGACGAAGAAGAAGTTGCCTTCGGCATCCCGGCACACCAGGTCGCCGGTGTGGAACCAGCCGTCGGCCCAGGCCTCGGCGGTCGCCGCCTCGTCCTTCAGGTAGCCGGAGAAGAAGGCACGATGCGGATCGTCGCCGGCCGAGCGCACCCACAGCTCGCCCGGCGCGTCCGCGGCACTGGGTTGGCCGGCATCGTCGACCAGCCGCACTTCGACGAAGTCGGGCTGGCGGCCGAAGCAGGCGCGGCCGACCAGGCGCGGTTCGCGGTTGGCCATGATGCAGGCGGCCACGCCGGTCTCGGTCATGGCCCAGGCCTCCACCAGCGGGAAGCCGAAGCGTTCCTCGAAGGCGGCGTGGTGCTTGGGGTCGACGCCGGCGCCGAAGGCCCAGCGGATGGCATGGTCACGGTCGGCCGGCGACGGCGGCGCCGACAGCAGCATCGCCGGCATCACGCCCAGGTAGTGCACCACCGTCGCACCGCTGTCGCGCGCGCTCTGCAGCCAGCTGCGCGGATGGAAGCGGTCGAGCTGCACCAGGCAGCCGCCAGCGACCAGCACCACCATGGTCGAGCAGGCCATCGCGTTCATGTGCGTCAGCGGCAGCGGCGTCATCACGCGCTCGGTGTCGGGCCGGATGCTGCACACGCCGTCGAGCGCGGCGTACCAGCGGCCGGCGTTCAGGAAGTAGGTGTTCGACAGGATGCAGCCCTTGGGCCGGCCGGTGGTGCCCGAGGTGTAGAGCAGCGCGCATTCGGTGCCCGCGCCCACCGGCTCGTCGGCGCGTGGCGGCGCGGTGGTGGCGGACGGCACCGGGCCGTCGAGCGCCATGGTGGCGAAGGCGACCACGCCGGCCTGCGCGGCGGCGCTGCGCAGGTCGGCGGCCCGCTCGGGCAGCGTCACCGCCAAGACGACCTCGCTATGGCCGATCAGGTAGCTCAGCTCGGCCGAGCGCATGTCGGCATTCACCGGCACCACGCTGGCACCCAACGCATTCAGCGCGAACCAGTGGAACAGGAAAGCCGGCCGGTTCTCCAGCAGCAGCGCCACGCGGTGGCCGTGGCCGTAGCCGGCCGCCGCGTAGCCGGCGCGCAGCCGTTCGACCTCGGCCGCGGCAGCGCCCCATGCGATGGCGCCCGGCGCGATGCCGTAGGCCGCCGCGGTGACGGCTTCGGTGAACAGGAAGTCGGCCCCGGGCGTGCGGGCCGCGGTGGTGGCGAAGGCGTCGTGGACAGTGTGCATCGGGCGGTGCTCAGAGGCTCAAAGGAAGAGCTGCACCGCGGGCAACGCCGCGTCGCAATTGAGCAGGTTGACCCGCTTGAGCGTCATGCGCAGCGCACCGTCGACCACGGTCAGGTGGTGGAAGCAGGTGCCGACGTAGAACTGCAGCTCGTCGCCCTGCGACTCGGTGTAGTGGAATTCGGTGCGCAGCACGTAGCGGTTGGCCGACGGTTCATAGACTTCGACGGTGGGCACCTGCAGCAGGTGGTGGCAGCGGCTCGGCGGCTGCTGCGAGAAGGCCCGCGGGCTCTTGAGCCGCTCGATGCGCAGGTCGCGCAGCAGCTTGTCTTCGTACAGGTGCGAGGTGTGGTGGATGCCGTCCGGCTGGTCGGGCACCAGCGGGATCCAGTAGAAGGCGTCGTCGGTGAAGAGTGCGTTCCAGGCGTCGTACGCCCGCTCGTCGAGCAGGCGCGCCTCGCGCACCACGAAGTCGATCAGCGCCTCGCGCGCCGGTGCCGTGGGACTGGAGATATCGATGTCCGCCGCCATCACATGGTCTCCGTCATGTAGCGGCTCCAGGCGCGGTACTGGTTGCGCATGGGCAGCTCGCTGGTGCCCACGGTGGTGATCTCGCCGCCGCGGACCTCGGCCGCATCGTGGTTGCGGTGCAGGCTGACCCAGTCGTTGCCGCTGGCATGCAGGCCGGCCTGCATGCCGCGGTAGGCCTGCAGGTCGTCGTGGCCCACCACCGAGAAGGGGGAGTTGATGAGGCGGTTGTACATGGTGGTGCGCTGCAGCAGCTCGTCGGGCGCGCCCTTCAGGCGGAAGGTCCAGCTCTCGACCAGCGTGCGGTCGGCCGCGATCGGCCGCGCCACGCGGATCGACTGGATCGCGCCCTTGATCGTCAGGTTCGGGTAGTACACGGTGTTGTGCCGCGCCATGCCGAGGATCTGCGCCGTCTTCTCCTCGCCGTACTTCGCCTTCATCGCGTCGTCGTACGCGGGAATGGGTTTGTACTTGCTGTGGATGCTGAAGTGCACGCCGGTGAAGCTGTGGCCGTTGTCGTACGTGCGCACGCCCATGTCCTCGAAGAACTTGTAGTCGGACATGAAGGGCACGAACTGCTCGATGGCCATCGGCTTGGGCGCGTCGGCCGGCTGGCCGGCCCACATCGCCTTGGCGGTGCCGGCGGACGATTCGTGCGCCACCATCGGATGCATGGTGTCGTTCAGGTTCTCGACGAACATCTTCCAGTTGCAGGGGTGCATGAAGCGCAGGCAGCCACCGGCGATCTCCAGTTCGCCCTCGGGCGAGCGGTCGGCCATGTTGTCGATCGAGCTGAGCGAGTCGCCGAAGTAGCTCTCGAAGTCCGGCCCCACGTCGTTGATCTTCACGAAGATGAAGCCGCGGTACAGCCGCACGTTCTTCACGGTGACCAGGCCCTTGCCGGATTCGCAGTCGTGCAGCTGCGTGCCTTCGTAGCCGTTCTTCAGCGGGATCGCCAGCAGCGAGCCGTCGGTGCGGAAGGTCCAGGCGTGGTAGGGGCAGCGGAAGAACTTGCCGGTGTTGCCGCAGGGCGCGTTCACCAGCTGCGAGCCCTTGTGGGCGCAGCGGTTCATCAGCACCCGCACCGAGCGGTCGGTGTGGCGCACCACGATCAGCGGCCGGCCGGCGATCTCCACCCGGATGTAGTCGCCGGGCTCGGGCAGCTGGCTGTCGTGGCCGGCGTAGTTCCAGGTGTTGGCGAAGAAGTGCTCCTGTTCGAGTTCGAACAGTTCCTGGCTGATGTACAGGTCGCGGTGCACGCGGTCGGGCTGCACCAATGCGCGAACGGCGTCGGGGTTGCCTCGGTAGGTCGTCATCGTGTGGGTCCTCGTTCAGTGCCTTGCATCGCGTCAGAGGTCGAGCACCAGGCGGGCGCCCTTGGCGCGCGAGATGCAGATCTGCATCACGTTGCCCTCGGCCTTCTCGCGGGCGCTCAGCACGTAATCGCGGTGGTCGATCTCGCCGTCGATCACCGGCACGGCACAGACGCCGCATTCGCCGCGCTTGCAGTCGAACATCGGGTCGCAGCCGTTCTCGATCAGGCAGTCGAGCAGGCTCTGGTCGGCCGCCACGGTGAAGCGCTGGCCCGACTGTGCCAGTTCGACCTCGAACGGCCGGTCGCCCTCCTCCACCACCGGCTCGGTGAAGAGCTCGAAATGCACCCGCCCGGTCGGCCAGCCGCGCGCCTGCGTGGCAGCCAGCACCGTGTCGAGCATCACCTTCGGGCCGCAGAGGTAGAGGTGGTCCTCGGCGCTGCAGGCGCCGAGCAGTGCCGCAATGTCGAGCGGCCGGCCGGCCTCGGCGTCGGCATGCACCGACAGCCGTTCACCCAGCAGCTCGGTCAGTTCGGGCAGGAAGGCCATCAGGTCGCGACTGCGTCCGGCGTAGTGCATGCGCACCGGCGCGCCTTCGGCCACGCGGCGCGCGGCCATCGCGATGAGCGGCGTCACGCCGATGCCGCCGGCCACCAGCACGGTGGCGCCGCCGGGCGCGTCCAGCGGGAAGTCGTTCTTCGGCGCCTCGATCTGCAGCAGTGCGCCGGGCTGCACGTGCTCGTGCATGAAGCGCGAGCCGCCGCGGCCATCGGCCTCGCGGCGCACGGCGATGCGGTAGGCCCCGGGCGCCGCGGTCGTGGCGGGTCGGCCGTCGGTGTCGATCAGCGAATAGTGGCGCCAGTCGCTGCGGCCATCGGGTAGCGTCACCTGCACCCGCACATGCGCGCCGGGCTCGAAGCCGGGCAGCGGCGCGCCGTCGACCGCCTCCAGGCGGAACTGGCGGATCAGCGGATTGAGCAGGGCCGCCTCGGCGACGCGGACGGTGAGCTGGGCGGTGACGGGATGCGACATGGGCGGCGTTCCTCGAACTCAGGCCAGCGCATGGCGCGCGAGTGCGGCGCGCAGGCGGTCGCCGTGCTCGTCGGCCAGCGCGGCATCGCGCAACTCGCGCAAGGTGGCGGGTGCCAGTTGGGGGCCGGCGCGTTCGGCGGCATCCATCACCAGCGTGTAGTTGCGCAGACCGCGCTCGTGGGTGTCGCTGTAGCCCTTGACGAGCCGCTGGCATTCCGCGATCTCGACGGCCAGTTGCGAGTTGCGCACCGCGGCCTGGGCGATGCGCGCCAGCCAGGCCTCGATCAAGGCGTTCTCCTGCGCGAAGCGGACGGTCGAGCGGCGCCAGCGGCGTGCGCTCGCCACCGCCCGCAGCAGCAGGTAGCCGCCCAGCGAGCTGGTGCGTACCACCCGCCCCTCCTGCGTCAGCCGCTCGACCAGGCGGCGCGGCAGGCCGGAGTCGGCCAGCCAGCGGCCGATGCCGCCCGGCAGCGTCTCGCAGATCTCCTGCAGCCGCGGATGCATGTACTCGTGGATCGCCATCACCTGGCCGGGCTGCACCCGCGACTCCTCGCGCACCCGGTCGAAACGGGTGGCGCGGGTCTTCAGGGCAGCGACGCGGGCGGTGTCCTCGTACGACATCCAGAGCGCCAGATGCCGCGCGACGGCGTCGGCCAGGCGCGTGCCGTCGTCGGTCGTGCGTTCATAGAAGGGCGCGAGCCGGTCGAGGTAGGTTTCGGCGTAGCCGATGTCCTGGTAGTCGATCTGCCGGCGCACGCCTTCGAGCAGCAGCGCCTGCGACCCGGCGGGAAAGCGCTGCTGCACCCGTTCGACGAGCGCCCGCACCGCCGCATGGCGCGGCTGCGGCGGCGCTGCGGCGGCCGTGGGGGCGCCGGTGGCCGCTGGCGCGTCGCCCTGCTGCGCACGGTCGAAGGCAGCACCGAAGGCCTTCAGGCTCGGCTTCACGCCGACACCGCCGCGTTCGACGGTGGCTTCGAACTGGGCCCGGCTGAAGGGCAGCACGCCGGCGCCGGCGAGCGCACCGAAGAGCACCGCACTGATCACGCTGCCGGCTCGCTCGGCCGCCTCGGCCATGTCGAAGCGGATGTAGCGCTTGGCGGCGCGGTCGGCCTGGCGCTCCAGTTGGGCGCCGTCGACCCGGCCGTCGCCCATCGCCGACTTCTCGGCGATCGAGTACACGCGGTGGGTGGAGCCGATCAGCGTGGTCCGGTCGGCGGTGACGAGGCCGCGCTGCACCGCGCGGCCCGTCTCCATCAGCTCCGAGGCGAGCACCACGTCGACGTCGCCTGGCAGCGGCATCAGCGCCAGCACCGGACGGCCGCCGTCGGCCCGGGCGCGCGCTTCGGGGAACAGTTCGACGTAGTAGATGGTCGCGCCGGTGCGCTGCGCGACGCCGGGCACCGAGGTGGTCTGCGCGATGTAGCCGCAGTGCTCGCCGAGGTCGACGATCCAGTCGGCGAGCACGCCGCCGCCCTCGCCGCCCATGGCGAGGATCGCGATCTTGATAGGTTGTGCCGGGTTCATCGTGGGCGTTGTTCTGGTGTTCTTGTCTGCAGGCGTCAGAAGGCGTATCGGTCGCGCCGCCGCGCTTCGGCGCGCTGCAGCCAGCCGACCACGGCACCGCCGACCCGGTCGCGGGCACGGTCCCACCAGCTCGGGTTGCTCACGATCTGCGCCTTGTAGAACGACGGGCAGAGCACCGCCGCATGCGAGACGTCGCCGCAGTTGCCGCAGCCCACGCAGCTGTCGAGCACATGCGCCACCGGGTCGGTGCGCAGCGGATCGGGATTCGCCTTGATGGAGAGAGAGGGACAGCCCGACAGGCGGATGCAGGAGTGGTCGCCGGTGCAGGTGTCCGGGTCGACACCGAACTTCTCGCGCACCACGCGCTGGCCAGCGGCGACGGCCTTGCGCACCAGCGGCTTCTCGCGGCGCTGCTTGTTGAGCATGCATTCGGACTGCGCGATCAGCACCTTCGGGCCCTTCTCGCCGGTGGTGAGCGCCTCGCGCAGCAGCCGCCGCATGCCGGCCACGTCGTAGGTGCGGCGAATCGTCTTGACCCACTTGACGCCCACGCCGCGCACCGCCTGCTCGATCTCGTGGCCGGTGCTGCGCGTGGGGTTGTGCGCGGTCGACGACAGGATGTCCTGGCCGCCCGTCGCCGACGTGTAGTTGTTGTCGACCACGATGGTGAGGTTGTCGCTGCGGTTGAAGACCGCGTTGGCGATGCCGCTCGTCAGGCCGTTGTGCCAGAAGCCGCCGTCGCCCATCACCGAGATGGCGCGCTTGCCCGCCGGCACGTTGAGCGCCGCGGCACCGGCCGCGCCGAGCCCGTAGCCCATGGTGGTGTTGCCGAGGTTGAAGGGCGGCAGGATGGAGAACAGGTGGCAGCCGATGTCGGCGCTGATGTGGTGCGTGCCGAGTTCGCGCTCGACCAGCTTGATGGCGCTGAAGATCGGCCGCTCCGGGCAGCCGGTGCAGAAGCCCGGTGGCCGGGCATGCACCGTGTCGTCGATCGCGGCGAGCGCCGGCTCCGGCGCCTGGTCGACGCCGATCGACGCCACCGCCGTCAGCGGGATCACCTTTCGCGCCACCGGCACGACCGGCACCGGCGCGATGCGCTCGTAGCGCTCGAAGAAGGCGCGCGTCGCCTTCAGCAGCACCGCCGCGGTGTATTCCCCGGCCACCGGCAGCAGGTCCTTGCCGTGCAGCGCGGTGCCGCAGCCGGCCTGGCGCAGCAGCGTGGCCACGTTCTGCTCGACGAAGTTGGGCTGGCCCTCTTCCACCAGCAGCACCGCGCGCTTGCCTTGGCAGAAGCGCACGACCTCGCTGTCGATCACCGGGTAGGCGACGTTCATCACATAGAGCGGCACCTGCGAGTTGCCGTAGACGTCGGCCAGGCCGACGCGCTCGAGTGCGCGCATCAGCGTGTTGTAGCTGCCGCCCTGCACGATGATGCCGAGGTCGCCCGCGTCCTCGGCGAAGAACTCGTTGAGCCCGCGTTCTTCGATGAAGCGCACTGCCGCAGGCCAGCGGTCCTTCACCTTCTCCTGTTCGTGCACGAAGCTCGCTGGCGGCAGCACGATGCGCGAGACGTCGCGCTGCGGCTGCTCGAGCGCCTGCTTCAAGGTGAACGAGGGCGCGCGGTTGTCGGAGGCGACGAACTGCCCGTGCACATGGCAGGCACGGATGCGCAGCTGCAGCATGACCGGCGTGTGGCTCGCTTCGGACAGCTCGAAGCCCTGCTTCACCGCCTCGACGATCGACGGCAGGTTGGGCCGCGGGTCGAGCATCCAGATCTGCGACTTCATCGCGAAGGCATGGCTGCGCTCCTGCATGATCGAGGAGCCCTCGCCGTAGTCCTCGCCCACGATCACCAGCGCACCGCCGGTGACGCCGCCGGAGGCCAGGTTGGCCAGTGCGTCGGAGGCGACATTGGTGCCGACGGTTGCCTTGAAGGTGACGGCACCGCGCAGCGGGTAGTTGACCGACGCGGCCAGCGTGGCGGCCGCGGTCGCTTCGCTGGCGCTGTTCTCGAAGCGGATGCCCTGCTCGGCCAGGATGTCCTGCGCGTCGGCCAGCACGTCCATCAGGTGGGAGATCGGTGCGCCCTGGTAGCCGGCGACGTAGGCCACGCCCGATTCGAGCAGCGCCTTGGTCACCGCCAGGATGCCTTCGCCGCTGAAGACCTCGCCAGCGCCGAGCCGCAGCTTCTTGACCTCTTCGACAAACGAACGTTCAGCCATGATGCTCCTTGGAAGCCCCCATGCCACGAGGCACGATGGGCGTATATTCTTTAGATGTGAATCTATCCACAATCATGAATAACCCTAGACAAGCAAGCACTGTGCCGGCCCCGACCGTGCCGCGGCGCTTCGTCGATGACTACCTGCCGGCGCTGCTGGCCCAAGCCAGCCACCTGATCTCTTCGGAGTTCCACAAGGTCGCGCGGGAACACGGTTTTTCGGTGTCGGAGTGGCGGGTCATGGCCTCGCTGGCCGGGGGCCAGGCGCTGAGCATCGGCCGCCTGGCGCAGGTCGCGGTGATGAAGCAGCCGACCGTCACGCGCATGCTCGACCGCATGGCGGCCAAGGGCCATGTCGAACGCCTGCCCCACGACAGTGACCGCCGCATCACGCTGGTGCGCATCACCGACGACGGCGAGCGCACGGTGGCGCAGCTGACGGAACTGGCCACCGAGCACGAGCGGCGCGTGCTCGAGCCCTTCGGCCTCCAGAGCGCCGAGGCCTTGAAGAACACGCTGCGACGCATGATCGAACTGCACGAGAACGCCGCGTCCGAGGTGACGGACGACGACGACTGAGCGGCCGGGCGCGCCTCAGTGTGCGGCGTCGAGGAAGTCGATCACCGCCTGGGCGAAGGCCTCGGGCAGCTGGTCCGGCAGCGGCACCATGCCGCCTTCGATGTCGACGATGCGCGCATCGGCCAGGTGTGCGGCCAGTTCGGCCGCGTGCGGCGATGCGAAGGGGTCGGACGGCGCGCGCAGGACGAGCGTGGGCTGGCGCACCTGGGCGATGCGGTCCTCCATGCGGTATTGCGCCACCGCGCGGTGGCCGCCCTCGAGCGGGCCGGACAGCTTGAGCGCATCCGCCACGAAGGCCTCCAGCAGATCGGGCCGCTGCGCCGGGTAGAAGCCCTGGCGCTTCTGCCACAACGCGGCGAGGTGCGTGCCGTCCTCGCTGGGCGCCACCTCGTCGATCGGCGGCCTTCCGGCCCGCGCGAGCCGGAAGGCCGCGTCGGTGTAGGGCGTCGAGGAGAGCACCAGCCGTCCCACACGCGCGGCGTGCGCGGCCGCCAGCTCCACAGCAATCACGCCGCCGGTGTGGTGCCCCACGACATGCGTGCGCGCGATGCCCAGCGCATCGAGCAGTTCCACCGCCACCGCGGCCCAGGCCTCGATGCTCGGCGGCCAGGGCGGTGCGCAGGAGTCGCCGAAGCCGACGGTGTCCATCGCGATCGCGCGGTAGCGCAGGCCCAGCAGCGGCAGCACCGCGCGGTACTCGGCCCAGCTGCGCGGCGTCTGGTGGAGCAGCAGCACCACGGGCCGTTCGGCATCGCCACAGTGCGCGTAGTGCACCTGCCCGACGGAGAGGTCCGCGAAGGCGCGGCGGATCGGCGGCACGGCCTCAGTCCCGGGTGTGCTCGGCCGGCGGCTGCCACAGCCCCGCGTGACGGAGCATGCCGAGGGTGCGCAGCAGCACGTCGGCCCGGTAGGCGCCGACGTCGCGACCGGCGTAGTCGTAGAAGCCGCTGCCGGTCTTCAGCCCGAGCCGGCCCTCGTCCATCATCCGGCCGAGGATGGCCGGCGCGCGGTAGCGCTCGGCATCGATCGACGCCGACATCTCGCGGCTGGCGTGGTGCAGGATGTCCGCGCCGCCGAAGTCGATGAACTCCACCACGCCAAGCGCGGCAAAACGCAGGCCGAGGCCGAAGCGGGTGGCCTTGTCGATCTCCTCGGCCGTGGCCGCGCCCTCCTCGATCATCCGCGCCGCCTCGTTCATCACCAGTGCCTGCAGCCGCGGCACGATGTAGCCGGGCGTCGGCCCGCAGACCACCGGCAGCTTGCCGATCGATTCCATCAACGCCTTGGCGCGTGCCAGCACCACGGGATCGGTGCCGGCATGGTGGCTCAGCTCGACGACCGGAATCAGGTAGGCCGGGTTGAGCCAGTGGATGTTCAGGAAGCGCTCGGGCCGCTCGACGAATTCGGCAATCTGCGTGACCAGGATGCTGCTGGTGGTCGAGGTGAGGATGGCATCGGGGCGGCAGTGCGCGTTGATGTGGGCGAAGGCCTCGCGCTTGGCCGCCAGGGTTTCGGGCACGCCTTCGAACACCAGTTCCGCACCGGCCAGTGCAGCCGCCGCGCCGTTCGCGTCGAACATCTCCACCCGTGCGGCGATCACATCGACCTGTGCCGCGTCGACCACGCCGAGCCGTGCCAAGCCGGCCAGGCTGCCCGTGATCTCGGCACGTGCCTCGTCGTGCAGCGTGCGCCAGGCCTCGGGGGTGCGCTCGCGCAGGTCGATCAAAGCCACGCGGTACCCGGCATAGGCGAAGGCGATCGCGATGCCGCGGCCCATGCGGCCGGCCCCCACGGCGGCGAAGCGTGGCGGCGGCGCCGCGGGCTCAGGTGCCGTCATGCAGCCGCGCCTGGAGCGCCTCCGGCGCGAGCCCAGCCAGGCCGAGCGCCTCGAAGCTGCGCGGCCCTTGGCGCAGGTCGCGCCCGAGGAAGCCGCCGACGATGGCCAGCAGGCCGTGCGCGATCGGTGCATCGACACCCGCATGGCGTGCCGCCGAGGCCAGGAAGGCCAGGCCCAGCACCGTGTCCTCGGTGATGTAGCGATGCGTGTGCAGGTCGATGTGCTCGCGCCAGTCGCCCGACTTCACCAGCTTCTTGTGGGCATCGCCGTACATCCAGCGATCGTTGTCGTAGTGGTCGCGCAGCGGATAGTGCGGGCCGCCATAGCCGAAGGCCTCGCGCACCGCGATGCGCTCCTGGTCGAGCTGGTCGGTGACGGCGCGCACCGACGGCTGCGTGCCTTCGTTGTGGATGTCCCAGCGCTCGAAGTGCTGCAGCGGCGCCGCGTTCATCACCATCAGCGGCGGGTGGATGATCGGGCCGGCATTCATCAGCGCGCCCGACAGCGCGTCGCCGCAGCCGTGCACGCTGGGGTAGGCCTGGCGGATCACCGCGATGGCGGTGTCGGCCTGGCGCGCCGGGTAGACCCCGGTGGGCAGCCGCAGCGCGCGGATGGTGAGGTTCACCTCGCGCTCGCCGTGCTTGCGCGCCAGGTAGGGCAGCGTGCCGGTCTCGGCCCAGGCCACGTCCGCGCGGCTGCCCGCCTCGCGCACCAGCCCGGCCATCACCACGCTGCCGAAGGTGCCCGGCGGCAGGAACACCACCTGGCCGTCGGCCAGGTGCGGTGCCATCGCACGTGCGATGTCGGCCTGTGCGACGGCCGGGGACGGCACCACGATGAGTTCGGCCTCGCGCAGCGCGGCACCGATGTCGGCGGTGGCCAGCGCGATCGGCACGTCGCGCGCACCATCGGCGTCCTTCAGGCGGATCGAGCCCGCCTCTTGCACCGCGGAAAGGGCCGCCGCATCGCGGCGCCACAGCCGGACCTCGTGACCAGATTCGGAGAGATCGGCGGCCGCGGCATAACAGCCATGGCCACCGCCCAGGACGGCAATCTTCATGTACACGCACTCCTTGACGAGGAAAGGAGGACGTCGGTGCTACCGACGACCCGGCGTCAGTACATTACTTTTCAAATGTTTATGTGTCAACGGTTCATGCAGGCGCCGGGAACGTCGGGGTCACGTCCACCCCGAGGGTCGCCAGCCGCTTGCGCATCGACAGCACCGCCTGGTCCTTGCTGAGCAACTGCGCCGCCTCGGCCACGGCGAGGTCGATGAAGATCTGGTCGTCCGGGTCCTTGCAGACGAAGCGTGCGCGGGCCGGCACGTCCGTCACGGTGTGCACCTGCGCGTCGAAGGCGGCCATCACCGCGTCGGCCTGCCGTGCGTCTTTCTGAAGGCGCCGCGCGATCAGCGGGTAGCCGAGTACGCGCAGCAGTTCGTCGCGCATGGGCGCCGTCGCCAGCCAGCGCAACGCGCCCGCCGCGAGCGCCGCACGCAGCGGGGCCCAGCGCGGGTCGTCGAAGACCAGGAGGTCGAGGACGATGTTGGTGTCGATGACGATGGGGCTCGCGCCCCCCGCCGGCGCCGCGCTCAACGCTCGATCGTCAATGCCACGCCCATGCCGCCGCCGATGCACAGCGAGGCGATGCCCTTCTTGGCGTCGCGGCGCTGCATCTCGTGCAGCAGCGTCACCAGGATGCGGCAGCCGGACGCGCCGATCGGGTGGCCGATGGCGATGGCGCCGCCGTTCACGTTGACCTTGCTCACGTCCCAGCCCATCTCGCGGTTCACCGCGCAGGCCTGGGCCGCGAAGGCCTCGTTGATCTCGAGCAGGTCGAGGTCGGCGGCCTTCCAGCCGGCGCGCTGCAGCGCCTTGGTCGACGCCGGCACCGGGCCCATGCCCATGATGGCCGGGTCGAGGCCGGCGGTGGCGTAGCTGGCGATGCGGCCCAGCGGCGTGAGGCCGAGTGCGGCCGCCTTCTTCGCCGACATCACGACCACGGCAGCGGCGCCGTCGTTCAGGCCCGAGGCATTGCCGGCCGTCACGCCGCCGGCCTTGTCGAAGGCAGGGCGCAGCGCGGCCAGGCCTTCGGCGCTCGACTTGCGGTTGATGAACTCGTCCTGTTCGAAGACGACCGGGTCGCCCTTCTTCTGCGGGATGGTGACGGCGGTGATCTCGTCCTTGAACCTGCCGGCGTCCTGCGCGGCGGCGGCCTTGGTCTGGCTGCCCAGCGCCAGTTCGTCCTGCGCGTCGCGGCTGATCTCGTACTTCTTGGCCACATTCTCGGCCGTGATGCCCATGTGGTACTGGTTGTACACGTCCCACAAGCCGTCGACGATCATGGTGTCGACCAGCTTCCAGTCGCCCATGCGCTGGCCGTTGCGCGAATTGGGCAGCACGTGCGGCGCCAGGCTCATGCTTTCCTGGCCGCCGGCGACGACGATCTCGCTGTCGCCGGTGGCGATGGCCTGCGCGGCCAGCATCACGGCCTTCAGGCCCGAGCCGCACACGGCGTTGATGGTGAGCGCCGGCGTTTCCTTCACGCCGCCGCTCTTGAGCCAGGCCTGGCGGGCCGGGTTCTGGCCGACGCCCGCGGCCAGCACCTGGCCCATGATGGCTTCGCCGATCTGCTCGGGCGACAGCTTGGCGCGCGCCAGCGCTTCCTTGATCACGAGGGCGCCGAGCTCGGTGGCGGGAATGCCGGCGAGCGAGCCGCCGAACTTGCCGACGGCCGTGCGCGTGGCGGAAACGATGACGATGTCTTCCATGGAGTTCTCCGTTGCGTGATGTGAGTGAGGATTCTTCGGATGCGCGCTGTCAGGCCTTCGCCTTGACGTAGCTGCCCGGCGCCGGTTCGCTCGCCTGGTAGGCGCGACCCTTGCCATACGCCTTGGGTGCGGCGATCTGCTTCCCGCCGAGCGGCTTGAGCCACTGCGACCAGTCGGTCCACCAGCTGCCCGGATGCTCGACGGCACCGGCCAGCCATTCGGCCTGCGTGGCCGGCAGTTGGCCATCGGCGCGGATCCAGTGGCTGCGCTTCTTCTTCGCGGGCGGGTTGATCACGCCGGCGATGTGGCCCGACGCGCCCATGACGAAGCGCTTCTTGCCACTCAGCAATTGAGTCGATGCGTAAGCGCCGCCGATCGGCACGATGTGGTCTTCGCGCGAGCCGTAGACGTAGGCCGGGATGTCGATGCGGCCGAGATCGATCTTCTCGCCGCACACCGTCAACGCGTTCGGCACCGCCAGCTTGTTCTCGAGGTAGGTGTTGCGCAGGTACCAGGCGTAGAACGGGCCCGGCAGGTTGGTGGCGTCGCAGTTCCAGTAGAGCAGGTCGAAGGGCGGCGGCGTCTCGCCCTTGAGGTAGTTGCC
Source organism: Variovorax cryoconiti (assembly GCF_051216395.1). Lineage (NCBI taxonomy): Bacteria > Pseudomonadati > Pseudomonadota > Betaproteobacteria > Burkholderiales > Comamonadaceae > Variovorax > Variovorax cryoconiti. The sequence continues at coordinate 108,297 of NZ_JBPJZI010000014.1, forward strand.
GACCACGTAGTTCCACACCAGATCGTTCGGCCGCAGGAAGCTGAAGGTCGACGACAGGTCCATGCCCGGCAGCAGGCCGCTCTTGCCCATCTGCATCTCGCGGAACTGCACCATCGCCTCGTCGATGAAGATGTCGAGGATGCCGGTGTCGGTGAAGTCCAGCAGCGTGGTCAGCAGCGTGACCGAGGCGGCCGGCTTCTCGCCACGTGCGGCCAGCACGGCCAGCGCGGTGCCCAGGATGGTGCCACCCACGCAGAAGCCGAGCGCGTTGATCTGCTTGCTCCCGCCGATCTCCTGCACCACGTGGATGGCCTTGATCGCGGCGTCCTCGATGTAGCGGTCCCAGGTGAATTCGCGCATCGACTCGTCGGGGTTGCGCCAGCTCACCACGAACACGCGGTGGCCCTGCTCCACCGCATAGCGGATCAGCGAGTTCTCGGGCTGCAGGTCGAGGATGTAGAACTTGTTGATGCACGGCGGCACCAGCAGGAAGGGGCGCTCGTAGACCTTGGCGGTCAGCGGCTTGTATTCGAGCAGCTGGAACAGTTCGTTCTCGAACACCACCGCGCCTTCGGTGGTCGCGACGTTGCGGCCGACCTCGAAGGCGCTCTCGTCGGTCATGCTCAGGTGGCCCTGGCGGACGTCGTGCACCAGGTTCTGGATGCCCTTGGCAATGCTCTCGCCCTGGCTGACCAGCGCCTTGCGCTGGGCTTCGGCGTTGAAGGCGAGCGAGTTGCTGGGCGACGAGGCCGCCAGCCACTGTTCGATGGCGAAGCGCAGGCGGGCGCGGGTCTTGGCGTCGGTATCGATCGCATCGGCCATGCCGAGCAGGGTGCGCGCATTGAGCAGATACACCGCCGCGGCGAAAGCCGACAGCGGGTTGTCGGTCCACGCCTCATTGGAAAAGCGCCGGTCGCCGGCCGGCGCGGCGGCAAAGCCCTGGCGCCAGAGTTCACCGGCTTCGGCGACGTACTGTTCCTGGATGGCCTTGAGCTTGTCCGGTGCGAACGCGAGTCGCGGCATCTCGGGCGCGGCGCCCGCGACGCCCATCGACGGCAAGGAATCGATGGCCTTCTGCCAGCCTTGCGTCAGCGCCTGCTGAAATGGTGCGAAGGCGTCTGCGGATGGGGCCTGTTGCTTCATGAAGTCTCCTGATCCCTGGCCGGGTCGATTCTGCTTTTGAGTATGCTGCATTCACCGCTCCCCGCAAACCGAACATGTACATCGTCATCATCGCCTGGCTCTACGTCACCCTGATGATGGCGGTGGCCGAAGCCACGAATTCGAACGGCACGGTGCTGGGTGCGATCTTCACCTTTCTACTCTACGGCGTGCTGCCGCTCGCATTGGTGGTTTACCTGTTGAACACGCCGGCGCGTCGGCGTGTTTTGAAGGAACGCGAAGCCGCGGCACAGGAAGAAGCGCGCCGGGTTGCGGCTTCAATCGCGCCAGACGGCAGCAGCGAAGCGTCCGCTGACCCTGTCGCGCCGGTGCGAGAAAAAACGTAACGGGTTGCGCACGGTGCACCAGGCATCGCTGCCGTCGTTGCCGTACGCCGCCTCGACGCCCGCCGCACGCAGCCGCTGACGCGCCAGCGCCGTCAGATCGGCCCACCACTTGCCCGGCACCGGGCCGGGCCGGAAGCAGGACGCGGCGTCGGCGGACTGCGCCACGAACGCCGCCCGGACCTCGTCGCCCACCTCGAAGGCATTCGGCCCGATGCAGGGGCCGAGCCAGGCCATCGGCGGCGTATCGCCGAAGACGGCCGCCGTGCGCTCCAGCACGCCGGCCGCCAGCCCGCGCCAGCCGGCATGGGCGGCAGCGACGCGCCGGCCCTCGCTGTCGGTGAAAAGCACCGGCAGGCAGTCGGCCACCATGATCGTGCAGGCGACACCCGCGTCGGCGGCGGTGCAGGCATCGGCCACGGCGCCATCGGGCGTGGCCACATCGATCGGCAGCACGTCGATGCCATGCACCTGCTGCAGGAACACCGGCCGCACGCCGATCGCCGTCTGCAACTGGGCGCGGTTGGCGGCGACGTTCACAGGTTCATCGCCGACGTGCCCGCCAAGGTTCAGTCCACCCAACGCGCCTTGCGACACCCCGCCCGCCCGCGTGGTGCACACGGCACGGACGCCCGCGGGCGCCGGCCAGTCCGGCACGAGCCAGTCGTGCATCAGGACTCTGCGTCGGGGCAGCGGGCCGGCTGAGCGCGCTGCACCGCATCGGTTTGCATCGCGGCTTCGTACGCTGCCATGGTGCGCGGCAGGCCGCTCAGGTCGCAATCGAAGCGCTGCGCATTGAAGATCTGCGGCACCAGGCAGCAGTCGGCCAGGGTGAGCGTGTTGCCGTAGCAGTAGATGCCGGCGGGCTGCTCGCCCAGCTGGCGCTCGAAGGCCTCCAGGCCCTCGCGCACCCAGTGGCGGTACCAGGTGTTCTTGGCGGTCTCGTCGAGCTTGAGTTCCTTCACCAGGTACTTCAGCACGCGCAGGTTGTTGATCGGGTGGATCTCGCACGCGATGATCTGCGACAGCGCCCGCACGCGCGCCCGGCCCACCGGGTCGTGCGGCAGCAGCGGCGGCTCGGGGTTGATCTCGTCGAGGTACTCGATGATGGCCATCGACTGCGAGATGCGCTCGCCGCCGGACGATTCGTCCTCCTCCAGCAGCGGCACCAGCTGCTCGGGCGCAATGTCCGAGAACGGCGGCTGGTGGTGCTCGCCGCGGGCGATGTGCACCGGCACGTAGTCGTAGGCCAGCCCCTTGATGTTGAGCGCGATGCGCACGCGAAAAGAGGCGGACGAGCGGAAGTAGTTGTGCAGCTTCATCATGGCTGCAAGCATAGCCGCAGCATTGTCCTGCACCCTGCCTGTTCCACCTCTGGCAAACTGGTGTTCTCCCGCATTCATCAGGACGAACCAACAATGGCTTCCGAGTACGTTTTCCTTGCGCCGGCCGTGGTCAGCCTCCCCGTCGTCGGCCAACCCGCCCGCTTCCCGGTGCACCGCATCTACTGCGTGGGCCGCAACTACGAAGATCACGCCAAGGAAATGGGCTTCACCGGCCGCGAGCCGCCCTTCTTCTTCATGAAGCCGGCCGACGCGGTGGTGGTGGTCGATGCCGGCCAGACCGGCAGCATGGCCTACCCCACGCTCACCAAAAACCTGCACCACGAGATCGAGCTCGTCGTGGCGATCGGCACCGGCGGCAAGAACATCTTGGCGGCCGACGCGCACAAGCACATCTTCGGCTACGCCGTCGGCCTGGACATGACCCGCCGCGACCTGCAGGGCGAGATGAAGAAACAGGGCCGCCCCTGGGACATCGGCAAGAGCTTCGAGCAGAGCGCGCCCATCGGCCCCATCGTGCCGGTGGCCGCCGCCGGCGATGCACCCAATGCCGAGATCGCATTGCAGGTGAACGGCGAAGACCGTCAGCGCAGCACGGTCAGCAAGCTGATCTGGAACATCGGTGAGACCATCGAGCACCTGTCGGCCGCCTGGGAGCTGCAGCCCGGCGACCTGATCATGACCGGCACGCCCGAAGGCGTCGGCGCCGTGGTGGCCGGCGACACGCTGGTCGGCACCGTCGCCGGCCTGCCGACACTGACCGTCAAGATCGTCTGATCGATGTCGGTCGTCCACCTGCCCATCAAGCACTGCAAGAACTGCGGCACCGCGGTGGTCTACCGCGTGCCGGACGACGGCGACACGCGCGAGCGTGCCGTGTGCCCGGCCTGCCACACGATCCACTACGAGAACCCGACCAACGTGGTGGGCACCATCCCCGTGCTGGGGGACAGGGTGCTGCTGTGCAAGCGGAACATCGAGCCGCGCTGGGGCAAGTGGACGCTGCCGGCCGGCTTCATGGAGCTGAACGAGAGCACGTCGCAGGGTGCGGCGCGCGAGACCGATGAAGAGGCCGGTGCCCATTTCGAGATGGAAGGCCTGTTCTCGGTGATGAGCGTGGTGCGCGTGGGCCAGGTCCACATGTTCTACCGCGCCCGCCTGCTCGACGACGTGTTCGACCCCGGCCACGAGACCATCGAGGCGAAGCTCTTCACCGAGGAAGAGATTCCCTGGGACGAGATCGCCTTCCGCACGGTGCGCGAGACCCTGCGCTTCTACTTCGAAGACCGCCAGCGCGGCAGCTTCGACCGCGTCCACACGCTGGACATCGTTTGAAAGCCCGCATGAAGCAACGTCTGGCCCTTCTCCTTCTCGGCGCGCTGGCCGCCAGCGCGGCCGCGGCCGAACAGGTGGGCGAAGTCGACACCGTCTTCAAGCTGATCGGCCCCGACCACAAGATCGTGGTCGAGGCCTACGACGACCCCAAGGTCGCCGGCGTGACCTGCTACGTCTCGCGCGCCAAGACCGGCGGCGTGTCGGGCGCGCTGGGCCTGGCCGAGGACAAGGCCGAAGCCTCGATCGCCTGCCGCCAGGTCGGCCCGGTGAGCTTCACCGAGCCGCTCAAGAAGCGCGACGAGATTTTCAGCGAACGCCAATCGATCATGTTCAAGCGCCTGCGCGTGGTGCGCATGGTCGACGCCAAGCGCAACACGCTCATCTACCTGAGCTACTCCGACCGCCTGATCGAAGGCTCGCCGCAGAACAGCGTGACGGCCGTGCCGGTCGACCGCGCCACCGTCATCCCCGTCAAGTAGCAAAGGCGATCCGCCACGGATGAACGAGCCCCCCGAAGCGCCGGGAAATGCCGTCCGCGAACTCTATGCAGCGCTCTGGCGCTTCGCCGACGGCGCGCGCGGACAGTTGCTGGGCGCGACCGCGCTGCTGACTGCGTCGCAGCTGGTCAAGCTCACGCTGCCCTACCTCGCCGGCCAGGCGATCAACGAATTGCAGCGCGGCAACCTGCGCGGTGCCGGTGGCTGGATCGCCACGCTGACCGGCGTCTACCTGCTGTCGTGGATGCTGCACGGCCCCGGGCGCATCCTGGAGCGCAACGTCGGCGTGCGGGTGCGCGAATCGCTGGCCGACCAGCTCTACACACGGCTCGCCGCGGCGCCGCTGGTGTGGCATGACGGCCACCACTCGGGCGAGCTGCAGCATCGCGTGCACCAGGCCAGCCGCGCGCTGTCGGACTTCGCGCAGAACCAGTTCATCTGGCTGAACAACGCGGTGAGCATCGTGGGGCCGCTGGTGGCGCTCACGCTGCTGTCGCGCGCCAGCGGTGCCACCGCACTCGTGGGCTACGTGCTGATCGGCCTGATCATCCTGCGCATCGACAAGGCCCTCATGCGCCTCGCGCGCACCGAGAACGACGCCGACCGCCGCTACGTCGCGGCGCTGCTGGACTTCATCGGCAATGCATCGACCGTGATCGGCCTGCGGCTGCAGGGCGCGTCGCGGCTGCTGCTGCGGGCGCGCATGGCGGCCATCTCGGTGCCGCTCAAGCGCACCGTGGTGCTCAACGAGGGCAAGTGGTTCGTGGTCGACATGCTGGGCATGGTGCTGACCTGGGGCCTGGTCGTCATCTACGTCTGGCAATCGCGCACGCCCGGGCAGGCGGTGCTGCTGGGCTCGGTCTTCATGATCTACCAGTACGCGCAGCAGGCCGCGGGCGTGGTGTCGTCGATGGCGGCCAACTTCCAGTTCTTCGCGCGCATGCACACCGACTACGGCAGCGCGGCCCCGATCTGGGACGCGCCCACCGGCCCCGCACTCACCACGCCACCCGAAGAAGTGCCGGCGCACGAGCACATCGATGCGACGACCACGTGGTCGGAACTGCAGGTGACGGGCCTGCGCTGGAGCTACGAGCGCCAGGGCGAGCCGGCCGAGGGCGAGACAGTGCGCAGCGGCCTGAACGACGTGACGCTCGCGCTGCGCCGCGGGCAGCGCATCGCACTGGTCGGTCCCAGCGGCGGCGGCAAGAGCACGCTGCTGCGGCTCTTGGCCGGGCTCTATGCGCCGCAGGCCGGCATGCTGCATTTCGATGGCCAGCCCTTCGAATGGGGGCGGCTGCGGCAGATCGCCACGCTGATTCCGCAGGAGACCGAGGTCTTCGAGGCCAGCGTGCGCGAGAACCTGAGCTTCGGTCGGCCCTGCAGCGACGAACGCATCGAAGCCGCGCTGTACGCCAGCGCCTTCGACGAGGTGCTGAAAGCCAACAAGAGCGACCTCGACTCGCCGCTGTCCGAGCGCGGCTTCAACCTGTCGGGCGGCCAGCGCCAGCGGCTGTGCCTCGCGCGCGGCGTGCTGGCGGCAGAGGGCAGTTCGCTGCTGCTGCTCGACGAACCCACCAGCGCGCTCGACGCCGGCACCGAGGCGCGCGTGCTTGAACGTATCGCCGCGGCCTTCCCCGAGGCCTGCGTGATCGCGTCCATCCACCGGCTCAGCCTGCTGGACCGCTTCGACACCGTGCTCCTGATGGAAGCCGGCCGCGTGCTCGACATCGGCCCACGCAACGCGGTGCTGGCACGCCAGCCGCTGCTGCAGCGCATGGTCCAGCCCCAATGACGGGAACCTCGCCCGTCGAACCCATTCCAAACCGCGCATGCCACCACTGACACACCCCCTGCCCCTGACCTTTCGCATCGGCCTCGCGGCCGCCGCCACCGCGGCCCTGGTGGCCTGCGGCACGACCGGCCCGACCCCGGGCAGCGGCAACCCCGGCGCCGCGGCGCAGGCCAAGCCGCAGTTCATCCGGCCGGCCAGCGGCGCGACGCTCGCGCGCTTCAATGGCAAGTCGAACAAGGGCCTCGACATCGCCGGCAGCGCGGGCGACCCGGTGCTGGCGGCAGCCGACGGCCGCGTGGTCTACACGGGCGGCCAGTTGCGCGGCTACGGCAACATGCTCATCGTGAAGCACAACGAGACCTTCATCACCGCCTACGCGCACAACCAGGTGCTGCTGGTGAAGGAGAACGAGATCGTCCGCCAGGGCCAGAAGATCGCCGAGATGGGCAAGAGCGAAGCCGACCGCGTGAAGCTGCACTTCGAGATCCGCAAGGACGGGAACGCGGTCGACCCCGAGCCCTACCTCAGCGGCAAGCTGCGGTAGAGCCCAGGCGCGCAGCGGCGCGTCAGGCCGAGGTGTCGAGCGTGCTGCCCCGAGTCTGCCCTTCCGACTCGCTGGCCATCTGCGCATAGGCGCGCTGCACCAGCTCGACGAGCTTGTTGCCGCCGAGCGTGCCCTGCGTCGACACGTCCGTCGAGTCGACCTGGGCGCTCAGTGCCTGAACGAAGGCATCCGATTCGGCGCTGCTGACCTCGGAATCGCCGTCCGTGTCGACGGCTTCGAGCAGCGCCTGCACCGCATCGGTCGACACGTTGCCGGCCATCCGTTCGGCCAATGACACCTCGCCGTCTTCATTGGTGTCGAGCGGGTCGTAGGTCGTGACGCCTGCAACGCCGCCACCACCCCCGCCGCCACCCGCACCGCCGGCCGGCGGCGGACCACCGGCGGGGGGCGCACCTTCGGGGCCCGACGGACGCCCCGCCTCGAACTCGGTCTGGCTCAGGCTGCCGTCGCCATCGCTGTCGAGCTTGGCGAACAGTTCATCGCTGGCCACCGTGTCCTCGGTGGACGACGTGCCTTCCGCACCTTCGCCCGTCATCTTGGCCAGGAGGATCTGCATCTCCACCTTGCTGACCAGGCTGTCGCCGTCGGCGTCGGCCTTCGCGAACAGGTCGTCGCCCTTGTCGCCGCCGGGCTTGGGCATCAGGTCCTTCATGCCCTCGGCCAACTCCTCGCCGGACACGCTGCCGTCGCCGTCGGCGTCCATCTTGCCGAACAGCTCGGCCGTGTCGCCGGTCGCGGCGACACCGGTCTTCTCCGCAATGTTGTCGAGGACACCCTGGAGTTCGGTCTTGTCGACACCGCCGCTCTTGTCCGTGTCGGCCTTGGCGAGCATCTTCGCCTGCATCTGACTTCGCATATCGAACCAGCTGTTGCTGGCGCTACTGACCCCGCTGATGGCGCTCATGGTCGTTACCCTCGTCGTTCATGGTTGAGTGAAAGCCACGCCCATCGACGACGAGCAGCGGCACCGGCGATTCTTGGGAGCGTGCGTAAGCTGGGTTTGTCGGTTGTGTACCAAGGCTGATACGAAAGGCCGATTCAGCGCCCGAACAAGCGGCGTTTCCCCCGCCTGCTCGGGCTTTGGCCGTGCGCGGGCGCTACCTAGACTGTTCGGACCCATGAATCCGTCCAACCCGCCCGCACCGCAGATCCTGATCGTCGACGACGACGAAGGCATCACCGAACTGCTGCGGGACTACCTGGCGCGCTTCGGCTTCCAGGTGCATGTGGCGGGCAACGACCTGGCCATGCGCCAGCAGTTGGCCAACCACGCCATCGACCTCCTGGTGCTCGACCTGATGCTGCCGGGCACCGATGGCCTGCAGTTGGCGCGCGAGGTGCGCCGGTCCACGCCGATGCCGATCATCATGCTGACGGCGCGCTCCCACCCGTACGACCGCGTGCTCGGTCTGGAATCGGGCGCCGACGACTACATGGGCAAGCCCTTCGAGCCGCGCGAACTGGTGGCCCGCATCCAGACCGTGCTGCGCCGCGCGAACGGCACGCAGGCGGCCAACGCGCCGCTGCACAGCAACGTGGTCCGCTTCGACGGCTGGGAACTGCACCGCGACGACCGCTGCCTGGTCTCTCCGGCCGGGCTGATGGTGGCCCTGTCCAACGCGGAGTTCCGCCTGCTCTTCACCTTCCTGCAGATGCCGCGCCGTCTCTTCAGCCGCGACCAGCTGATGGAACAGGCGCGCGGCCGCGCGATGGAGTCCTTCGACCGCAGCATCGACCTGCTGGTGTCGCGGCTGCGCCAGAAGCTGGCCGACGACCCGCGCGAGCCGAAGATGATCAAGACGGTGCGCGGTGCCGGCTACCTGTTCAACGTGCGATCGGTGCAGGGCCAGCCCGCCTGGCAGCACGGATGACGCGCGCCTGGGCCCGCCTCGTGCCGAGCAGCCTGTTCGGCCGGCTCGCCTTGCTGCTGTTCGTCGCCGTGCTCGCGAGCCATGTGCTGGCGCTCACGCTCATGTTCGAGCTGCGGCCGCCGCCGCCGCCGGGCGCGCTGCGCCCGGGTCCGCCGCCCGGCATGCACCCCGGCCTGCTGCTCGACATCGGGGTGCGACTCGGCGCGCTGATGCTGGCCGCCTGGATCGGTGCGCGCTGGCTGTCGCAGCCCATCCGCCGGCTCGCTGCGGCCGCACGCGACATCGGGCTCGACATCCGCCGACCGCCCATGGCCGAGCAAGGCACCGAGGAATGCCGCGCCGCCACCCGCGTCTTCAACCAGATGCAGGCGCAGATCTGCCGCCAGCTCGACGAGCGCGACCGCTTCGTCGCTGCCGTGTCGCACGACCTGCGCACGCCGCTGACGCGCCTGGCCCTGCGCGCCGAAGGGCTCGACGACCCGGTCGCACGGCGCGAGTTCGGCCGCGACATCGTCGAGATGAACGACATGATCACGGCCACGCTGGACTACCTGCGCGGTGCCGCCGAACCCGAGGCCTTCGTGCTGCTCGACATCGCCTCGCTGCTGGGCAGCCTGGCCGACGACCGGCAGGCCTGCGGACAGGACGTGGGCCTGACGATGGGCCCGGTGCGACCACTCCGCGCGCAGACCTCGTCGCTGCGCCGCTGCATCGACAACCTGGTCGACAACGCGCTGCGCTACGGCGGCTCGGCGCACATCCACCTGATCGATCACGCCGACCATCTCTGCATCGAGGTGCACGACGAAGGCCCCGGCATTCCGGAGGCCGACCTCGAACGCGTGCTCGAACCCTTCCACCGGCTCGAAGCCTCGCGCAACCGCCACCACGGCGGCGTCGGCCTGGGCCTGGCGATTGCGCACGACATCGCGCGGCACCACAAGGGACAGCTGAGCCTGCGCAACGCCGAGCCGACTGGGCTCATCGCCGCGCTGACGCTACCGCGCCGCCGCGCCGCGACCTAGCGTGGGATCGCACAGATGCAGATCCGGCACTCGGCGACAACTCAACGGCTTACGCACTCACGCCGGCCCGCGACGCGCGGTCGCCCCCACACGAGTTGGGCCAGCTTGATCACGCAACAAAGTTGATGAGCCTTCTTGCTGCGCACCGACCATCTGCTTTTCGGCAATGTCTACAGCCGCTTTGGGCCGAGGCTGTGTGAAAACTCCTTTCGACCCTGTTTTCAGGGGTCCTCGACCCCCTGACCTATTCGAGAAAATGCAACCTGAGCCCATCTGAGAGGTCGAGTTTCGGAGTGATGCCCTCCGCATTGAGTTTTCACACAGCCTCGGCCCGAAGCCGTCTCTCAACGTGAAGGTAACCGGCCTCGCGCGTCTTTTCGCGCGAGGTCCGTGTTGACCGCAGGGTTAGGCGGCGAATACATCATGAGTACGGAAACTCCAGTCCCTTCAACCAATGCTCGTTTCCGAATTGGTCAATGATCGCAACATCGGCCTTGAACAGTTGTCCCTTTTGACGCACAGGCGGTTGCACAAAAAAGTCGAAACGAAGATCACTGACGCCCCCCTGCGGAATGACGTGCTTGGTACCGTGAATCGCCCCGGATTCCCTAGACACTGTTGAGCCGTTGGGAATGGCGTCGTTCGAACTCTACCGGCGAAGTATCTCCGGCAGTGCCGTGGCGCCGCTTTGGGTTGTAGAACATCTC
>NZ_JBPJZI010000015.1:0-78361 GCF_051216395.1 Variovorax cryoconiti
ATCAATGCCTTCTGGGCGTCCGTGTAGTAGGTTCGCGTCCGATACTTCATCTGCAACACTCCTTCTGCCTCAGCAGTGGTTAGTGTGTTGCATCGACCAGTTGAATCCGCCGCCGAAAGCTGACTACTTGCCATTCAGTGCCAGCCGCTTCTGCGCGGCTTGGAAGATGCGACCCCGTGCGAGTCGCATGGCTTGGCCGCGCTGTTGGCTCTCCGGCGAGACCGTCGAGTTCACGGCCACGACCAAGTCCAGCGGCGGGTGAACCCAAATGACTTGGCCTGCATAGCCGCTTGCGATGTACGTCGGACCGGATGCGGCCCACCAGCCCAGTCCGTACGGCAAGCCGACGGGCGGCCCGCCGGCACTTTGAGGTTTAACCAGCTGCGCCACGAACCCGGGGGACAGAACTTGGTGGTCTGCCCATCGACCGTCATGTAGCAGCAGAGCGCCGACCTTGGCCATATCCACCGTTCTCATCCACGCACTGTTGTGAACGTACTGGGGCTCCCGTAAAGCCAGTGGCGTCACAAGTTGGTCGCGTACCAGCTCGGCGATGCGGCGGCCGGTGATCCGTTCGAGAATGCCTTGAACCATGAGCGGACCGCTGTTGTCGTAAGCGAAGCGCTCGCCTGGGGCTGCACGAATCGGCCGGGCCCAAGCCGCCGCTGGAGCGAGTGGCGCGGCAGTCCCTGCGGCGTCATCGACCTCAAAGCCCGTTGTCATGGCGAGGAGGTGTCGAAGCGTGATGGCCTGCGAACGAGGGTCCGAGTTGAGGGCGCGCCACTCTGGGACGAGGTCGACCACCGGCTGTTCCAACGAAGCAAGCTGCCCGCGCTGCAGCGCGGTTCCCACCAGCAGGGCCATGGCGCTCTTGCTGACAGACTGCGCGTCTCGCAGCGTATCGGGATTGCCATCACGGTCGTACTCGTACACCTTGCGGCCTTGGAGAACGACCACGACGCTTTGGACATCACCCAGGGTCGTGGCAATACCTTCGTCGAAACCCTCGAAGATGGCTGCATCGAGGCGCTGCTCTTGGGGGGTCGACATTCGCCAAGGCGGTAACTCCTGCGCAAAAGCGGTGGCCGCAACCATCGAACAAAGCCAGACGACGAATCTCCGCATCTTGCCCCCGCAGTTTTTTGTCGCGTACGCGGCATGCACGTTGAAACCCTGAAGAGGGTCGGATGTCCGCACGCTCGCGTTCAGACGATTCGCACCGACAGGTTCGGCAAGCCGTCGATGTGGATCTCGATCAGATCGCCGCGCACCACCGGCCCGACGTTTTCCGGCGTGCCGGAATAGATGATGTCGCCGGGCATCAGCTCGAAGGCCTGCGACAGCCGGCTGATCTGCTCGGCCACCGACCAGATCATGTATTTGAGCGTGGCGCTCTGCTTGGTCTGGCCGTTCACCTTGAGCCAGATCGCACCGTCGGCGAAGTGTCCGACCCTCGCCACCGGGTGGATGGGGCCGACCGGTGCCGAGTGGTCGAAGCTCTTGCCGATCTCCCACGGCTTCTTCTGGTCGCCCATCTCACGCTGCAGGTCGCGCCGCGTCATGTCGAGCCCCAGCGAATAGCCGTACACCAGACTCAGCGCATCGGCGGCGGCGATGTTGCGCCCGCCTTTGGACAACGCCACCACCAGCTCCACCTCGTAGTGGTAGTTCTTCGTCAGCGTCGGGTAGGGGTGGTCGGCCACCACGCCGGGCGTGACCACCTGGATGGCGTCCGCCGGCTTCTGGAAGAAGAAGGGCGGCTCGCGCGTGGGGTCGGATCCCATCTCGCGCGCGTGCGCCGCGTAGTTGCGACCGATGCAATAGATGCGCCGCACCGGAAACGCCTGGTCGGTGCCCACGATGGGAATGGTCACCGACGGTACGTCGAACGGCGTCCGGGTCGATCCGCTGCGGCCCGTCGGGCTCGCGCAGCCGGCCAGGGCCCCGGCCACCGTGGCCGCGCCGCCGACCATCAGATGGCGTCGTGTGTTGCTGCTCATGGATGTGTCTCCTGCTGTTGTTGGCATGTCTGCGTCATGGCGTGCCACGGCGAGCGGGCCATTGTGCGAGCCGAGTCACCGGTCCGGCTAGGCGGGAATCCCCCGGGTGCCAAGCCAGCTTCACTCAACTGACGACTCTGCGGCCAGCCAAGCCACCATGGTGTGAAGGACGCCGGCCGCGTTGACATGGGCCAGGCGGGCTGCAGCGCCGCAGCGCCCCGTCCGACGCTTCCGGCGCAGAACGGCCGGTACCTTGCAGCCAACTTCCGGAGCCGACACCATGAAACGATCCCTGTCCCGACAACTCGCCAAGGCACCCGTCCTGCTGGCCGCCGCTGTTGTCGCGGCACTCCTTGTCGCCGGATGCGCCGTGTCGCCGAACACCACGATCCGGTCGGTGCCGCAGGTCGACCTGGAGCGCTTCATGGGCGATTGGTACGTCATCGGCAACATCCCCACGCGGCCCGAGCGCAGTGCCTTCAACGCGGTCGAGTCGTACACGCTGCAGCCCGACGGCACGATCGCCACGCGGTTCCGGTACCGCGAAGGCGCCTTCGACGGCGAGCTCAAGACGATGAACCCGGTCGCTACCGTGGTGCCCGAAACCAACAATGCGGTCTGGGGCATGCAGTTCATCTGGCCGATCAAGGCCGAATACGTGATCGTCGACATCGACAGGGACTACCAGCTGACCATCATCGGCCGCAGCGACCGCGACTACGCCTGGATCATGGCGCGCACGCCGAAGATTCCCGAGACGTCCTACCAGACGGCGGTGGCGCGCCTGAAGGAGCTCGGCTACTCGGTCGACAACCTCCGCCGCGTGCCGCAGCGTTGGCCGGAGGCGCCGGCGACGGCTGCGAGTCCGTAGCGCCTGGCGCCTTCCACGCAGGGCATCCGCCTGCTCTGGGCGCAGCCACGGTGGCTCCCCACCGTTCGCCGACAAGTGTCACGCCCGCTTCATGGGGGCGTCATGCCCGCTGCCTACGCTGCGCGCTTCTCCGACTCCTGTCCTTTCTTCCCATGTCTCAGTCCAACGATCCGCGCGACCTGCGCCCGACACTCCATGGCACCGGCAACCCTGCCCGTACCGATGCCGCACCTGCCGTGAGCGCGAGCGACGGCGAGGCGCGTCGTCGGCTCCTCAAGCTCGGCGCCACGCTGCTCACCGTCGGCAGTGGTTCTCTGCTGGCCGCCTGCGGCGGTGGCGGCGATTCGGCGGCGGCGCCCGCGGCCCCCGGCGCGCCCTCGGGCAACACGCCGACACCCGCGCCTGCCCCGGCGCCCGAAGCCGCGCCGGCACCAACGCCGACGCCGATCTCGAGTTTTGCGCTCGCCGTGCTGCCCGACACGCAGTTCTATTCGCGCTACGCGACCACGGCTGAAAGCAGCCAGTACCAGACGCGCTTCGGCAACGAGCCCTTCTCGGCCCAGACGGGCTGGATCGCAGAGAACGCCAAGGCGCTGAACATTCCCTTCACCATCCATCTTGGCGACGTGGTCGACCAGGTGCGCCTGCCCGATCAATGGAAGGTGGCAGACAGCGCGATGAAGGTGCTGGAAACCGCCAAGCACCCGTACAGCGTGCTGGCCGGCAACCATGACGTGCTCAATGATGTCGACTACGGCATCGACCCGGTCGGCGGCACCGATGCGAACCGCACGCTGGCCAACGAGCCCTACCTGCAGTGGTTCGGCAAGACGCGCGCCGCGGCGCAGTCGACCTTCGGCGGGCGCGACGCGAGCGGCTTCCACGAATACCACGTGTTCGAGGCGCAAGGGCAGAAGTTCATGGTGCTGTCGCTGTCGTGGCGCGCGTCCGACGCCGGCATCGCCTGGGCGCGCAACGTCATCGCCAGCCACCCGACGCTGCCGGTGATCCTGGTCAACCACCAGCTGCTCAACATCGCCGCCGACGGCGTGAGCCCGCTGGAAACCGCGTACGGCCTGATGCTCTGGCAGAAGCTGATCCGCGACAACGACCAGATCTTCATGACGCTCAACGGCCATCACCACGGTGCGGCCCACCTCACGAAGACCAACGATTTCGGCCACGCGGTCGAGGAGATGGTGGTCGACTACCAGATGGCTTACCAGGGCGGCAACGGCCTGATGCGCCTCTATGAATTCGACCTGACGAACAAGAAGATCAAGGTGTTGTCGTTCTCGCCGTGGGTGCCGGAAAAGCCGGCCGCGACGTTGACCTCTTTCGACCAGGCGGTGCTCACCACGGCCAACGAGGCGTTCACCATCGACATGGACTTCAGCCAGCGCTTCAGTGGGTTCAACAAGAGCTTCGGCGTCGGCGAGGCGACCATCGCCACGTCGCTGGTGGCGCAGGCCAAGGCCAAGATCCTGGCGAACTACACCGAGCCGATGGTGACCGCACCGCGCGCCGCGGCGAACACCGAGGACTACCCGAAGGTCGCGAACACGCTGGCCCACTGGCGCTTCTTCGGCGGCACGGTGAACCAGCCGGTGCCGGTGGGCACCGTGATCGCCGACGTGACCGGCGCCAACCCGCTGCGCCGCGACGCGCTGAACCAGGGCGGCAGCCAGGGCGCAGTGGCCGGCGACATTGTGTGGAGCGATGACCGCCACTTCCTGTCGGCCGCGCCAGGTTCGGTGCGCTTCCTCAACACCGACAAGAACCTGCCGCGCCTGAGCTACTTCCTGACGGACGCCGCCGCGCCCCTGAACGCCCAGACGCTGGAGAGCGGCTACACGATCGAGGCCTTCATCAAGATCGACACCGGCTGGACCAGCGGCAAGCAGGCCTGGATGAATGTCATGACGCGCGACGGGCGGCGCGGCAACCTGGCGGGCTATTCGGGCGGTGACCCGGAATCGCCACCGCTGCTGTTCGCCATCTCCAGCCTGCGCGAAGTGCAGTGGGAAATCGTGCCGAGCCAGGGCACGCGTTCGCCGCGCACCAACTGGTCGGGCGAGATCATCGCCGGCGGCTGGGTGCACGTGGCGATCGTCAACGACCCCAGCTCGCACAACACCACGATGTACGTGGAAGGCGCGCCGGTGCTGCGCAATACCAGCAATGCGCAAGGCCTGGCGACGCTGTCGGCGGCGATGCCGTGGGTGGTCGGCGGTGGCTCGTGGGACGGTGCCCGCGCCGACGGCTTCTTCGGCAACATCGGCGAGGTGCGTGTGGTCGCGGCGGCATTGACGCCGTCGCAATGGCTCACCGCCCGCGCCAGTTGACTTGATGCGCTGAGCGGCTAGCTTTCGCCCAGGAAGCCGCCGCTCTGGTGCGCCCACAGGCGGGCGTAGAGGCCATCGCGCGCCAGCAGCGTCTGGTGGTCGCCTTCTTCCACCACGCGGCCATCGTCGAGCACGATGAGCCGGTCCATCGCCGCGATGGTCGAGAGGCGGTGCGCGATGGCGATCACCGTCTTGCCCTCCATCAGCCGGTAGAGGCTCGCCTGGATGGCCGCCTCGACCTCGGAGTCGAGCGCGCTGGTGGCTTCGTCGAGCAGCAGGATGGGCGCGTCCTTGAGCATCACGCGCGCGATGGCGATGCGCTGGCGCTGGCCGCCCGACAGCTTCACGCCGCGTTCGCCGACATGGGCCTGGTAGCCCTCGCGGCCCTTCGCGTCGCCCAGCGTGCCGATGAAGTCGTGCGCTTCGGCGCGCTCGGCGGCGGCGCGGATCGCGTCATCGCTCGCGTCGGGCCGGCCGTAGGCGATGTTGTCGGCCACCGAGCGGTGCAGCAGCGAGGTGTCCTGCGTGACCATGCCGATGTGCTCGCGCAGCGAATCCTGCGTCACTTGTGCGATGTCCTGCCCGTCGATCAGGATGCGGCCACCGTCCAGGTCATGAAAGCGCAGCAGCAGGTTCACCAGCGTCGACTTGCCCGCGCCCGAGCGGCCGACCAAGCCGATCTTCTCGCCGGGGCGCACCACCAGCGTCATGTCGTCGATGACGCGCGGGCGGCCTTCGGCGTAGCGGAAGCTCGCGTGCTCGAAGCGCACCTCGCCGTGCGGCACCTGCAGCGTCTTCGCGGCCGGCTCATCGATCACGGTGCGTGCGCGCGACAGGGTCTTCATGCCGTCCTGCACCGTGCCGATGTTCTCGAACAGGCTGGTCATCTCCCACATGATCCAGTGCGACATGCCCTGCAGGCGCAGCGCCATCGCGGTTGCCGCGGCCACGGCGCCCACGCCGACAGCGCCCTGCGACCACAACCACAGGCCCATGCCCGCCATGCCTGCGGTCAGGCCCATGCTGAGGATGTGGTTGGTGATCTCGAAGGCGCTCACCAGCCGCATCTGCGCCTGGCCGGTGGCCTGGAACGTCTGCATGGCCGATCGCGCGAAGCCGGCTTCGCGCTGGGTGTGCGAGAACAGCTTGACGGTGGCGATGTTGGTGTAGGCGTCGGTGATGCGCCCGGTCATGTCGGCGCGCGCATCGGCCTGCGCCTTGCCGATCACGCCAAGGCGCGGCACGAACCACATCAGCTGCACGATGTAGAGCAACAGCCAGATCACGAAGGGAATCATGAGCTGCGTGTCGAGCACGGCAGCCAGCACGATCAGCGTGATGACGTACACACCCATCGCCACCAGCACGTCGGCCAGCACGAAGATGGTGTCGCGCACGGCCAGCGCGGTCTGCATCACCTTGGCGGTGACGCGGCCGGCGAACTCGTCCTGGTAGAAGGCCATGCTCTGGCCGAGCATGAGGCGGTGGAAATTCCAGCGCAGCCGCATCGGCAGGTTGATGGCCAGCGTCTGGTGCTTGACGATGGTCTGCAGCCCGACCACCGCGATGCTCGCGACCAGCGCGACGGCCAGCCAGGTGAGCGTGGTGCCGCGGTCTTCCCATAGCCTGGCCGGCACCTGGCCACCCAGCCAGTCGACGATGCGCCCGAGCATGGCGAACAGCAACGCCTCGAAGGACGACATGGCGGCCGTGAGCAGCGCCATGGTCGCGATCTTGCCGCGCAGGCCCGCCGTGCAGGCCCAGAGGAAGGCGAAGAAACCGTCGGGTGGCAGCGTGGGCTCGGCGGCGGGGTAGGGGTTGAGCAGTCTCTCGAAGAAGCGGAACAAGGCGGGATGTCTCGGTGGCGGCGCGGCCAGGGCCGGCGCGGCAGTGTCAAGCGGTGAAGGGCATCGACTTTAGCGGCCCCGCCGACGCCGCGCCCGCGTCAGGACTTTGCGGCCACCATCTGCTGCACCCGCACCGCCAGCGCATCGAGCGTGAAGGGTTTGGTCATGACTTCCATGCCCGGGTCGAGGTGGCCGTTGCCGACCACCGCGTTTTCTGCGTACCCCGTGATGAACAGCACCTTGAGATCGGGCCGCCCCGCGCGTGCGGCGTCGGCCAGCTGTCGGCCGTTCATGCCGCCGGGCAGGCCGACGTCGGTGATCAGCAGAACGATCGGTACGTTGCTCTGCAGCAGCGCCAGGCCGGTGGCGCCGTCTTCGGCCTCCAGGATGCGATAGCCCAGCTCGACCAGCACATCGCTCACCAGCGCCCGCACCGTCGGCTCGTCGTCCACCACCATCACGGTGCCGGCGCCGGCATGCGGCGCTTCGCCGGCGCCGGCCGGCAGCTCGTCGACTGCTTCGATCTCGTAGTGCCGTGGCAGGTACACGCACATCGTCGTCCCCAGTCCGGCTTCCGAATAGACGCGCACCTGCCCGCCTGACTGGCGTGCGAAACCGTAGACCATCGACAGGCCCAGGCCGGTGCCCATGCCGATCGGCTTGGTGGTGAAGAAGGGCTCGAACACGCGTTGGGCCACGTCAGGCGCCATGCCGGTGCCGGTGTCGGTCACGCAGAGCGACACGTACTGGCCCGGCTGCAGGTCGCGTTCCTTCGCGACGCGCTCGTCCATCCACTTGTTGGCCGTCTCGATCGTCAGGCGACCACCGCCGGGCATGGCGTCGCGTGCGTTGAGGCACAGGTTGAGCAGCGCGTTTTCGAGCTGGTGCGGGTCCACCTGCGTGATCCACAGGCCCACCGCGCCCACCACCTCGAGCTGGTTCTCCGGGCCGATGGTGCGGCGGATCAGGTCTTCCATGCCGCGCACCAGCCGGTTGATGTCGGTCGCCTTCGGGTCCAGCGTCTGGCGGCGCGAGAAGGCCAGCAGCCGGTGCGTCAGGGCGGCCGCGCGCCGTGCCGCACCCTGGCCGACGTTGATGTAGCGCTCCAGGTCTTCATGGCGGCCCTGCTTCAGGCGGCGCTGCATCAGTTCGAGGCTGCCGGTGATGCCAGCCAGCAGGTTGTTGAAGTCGTGCGCCAGCCCGCCGGTGAGTTGGCCGACGGCCTCCATCTTCTGGGCCTGGCGCAGCGCCTCCTGCGCGGCCTCGCGCTCGCGGGATTCGACGCGCAGGCGCTCCAGCGCGTCCTCCACCTCGCGCGTGCGTTCGCCGATGCGCTGCTCGAGGCTGCTGTTGAGCGCGCGCAGGGCGTTCTCGGCCAGCACCCGTTCGGTCACGTCCGAGCCTTCGGCGAACACGCCGGTGGCCGCGCCGTTGGCATCGAGGATCGGCTGGTAGACGAAGTCCAGAAAGCGCTCGGCCAGCGGCGCGCCGGATTCGCGCTGCAGCATGATGCGGCGCGCGCTGCCCACGAAGGGCGTGCCCCGGGCATAGACCGTGTCGAGCAGCTCGAAGAAGCCCTGTCCGGTCAGTTCCGGCAGCGCGTCGCGCAGCGGCATGCCCTCGACGTTGCGGTGGCCGATGAGCTGCTGGTAGGCGTCGTTCATCAGCTCGATGACATGCGTCGGCCCGCTCAACACGCACATGAAGCCCGGCGCCTTGCGGAACAGGCCACGCAGGCGGTCGCGTTCCGCGGTGCTGGTTTCGAGCGCTTCGGCATTCGAGAGGCTGGGTGCGATCTGCCCGGCCAGCAGCTGCACGAAGCTCAGGTAGTCGGCGGTGATCGGTCGGTAGGGATTCGTTCCGCACACCAGGAAGCCGGCCGGTCGCGCTGCGCCCTGCGGCGGCAGCGACACCACGAAAGCCGCGGGGGACGGAAGGTTCCACGGGCCACGCGGCACGTCGGGCAGCCCGTCGAGCGAGACCACGAACGAGGTCTCGCCCGCCAGCAGCCGCCCGACCTGCCAAGGTGCATCGGCGCCGGGGGCCAGGCGCCGGGGCGCCAGCGCGTGTCCGTCCTCGATGCCCGTCGCGCAACGCAGATGCGCCTCGCCAGCGGCGTCGAACAGGTACATCAGCGCGAAGGGCAGGTCGCGCGGCGCGCGGCCCAGGGCTTCATGGGCGGCCTCGACCACCGCGCGGCGCGTATCGGCGCCCGTCAGGCTCGCGCTGAGCGCGCGCAGCAGTTCGAGCCGCCGCTCGCTGATGACGCGGGCCGTGACCTCCGACACCGCGCAGAAGAGGCCCTCGACCTTGCCCTGGTCGCCCAGCAGCGGGCTGTACGAGAAGGTGTGGTAGGTCTCCTCGGGGTAGCCGGCGCGTTCCAGCAGCAGCATCATCGAGTCGTCCCAGGTCGACTCCCCCTTCTTGTAGACCGTCTCGATGCGGCCCTTGACGTCGTCCCAGATCTCCGCATACAGGTCCCGGGTCGGCATCGCCAGCGACCTCGGATGCTTCTGGCCGAGCGTGGGGCGGTAGGCGTCGTTGTAGAAAAAGGCGACGTCGGGCCCCCAGCCCAGCCACATCTCGAAGCGGGAGGTCAGCAGGATGCGCAGCGCCACCTTCAGGCCCTCGGGCCATTGCGCAGGGGACCCGAGCGGGGTGGACGCCCAGTCGTGCTGCCGCATGAGCTGCGCCATCTCACTGTCGCCCACGAAGATATCGTCGTAGGTGGCGGGCGGACGGGCGGGGTCGATGGCTGGCGGCTGCTGCGTCATTTGGGCGACGACGGTAGCAGCCCTTCGGGCGCTGGCGCGTCGGACAACTGCCACGCCGTGCAGCGGCAGCCAGGCGCCGGGCTCAGCTCTTGTGCGGCGCGATCAGGTACTTCTCGCCGGTGGCACGTTTGTTGTAAAGCGCCATCGCGTCGAGCGACAGCACCTCGGCCAGCGAGAGCTCCCCCGCATAGCGGCTCGCGAAGGTGGTCTTCAACTCGGCCGCCACGCGCTGCTTGAGCACCTGCGCGGCGACCGGGCCGATCTTCTGCAGGAAGGGGAACAGCAGCCAGCCGCCCATGCCCCAGGCCATGCCGAAGTTGCGGCGGAACTCGGTCGGCCGCGTGTCGAGGCCGCCGTAGAGGTAGACCTGCTTGTGCGTGCTGGTGCCGTAGCGGCTGTAGACGGTGGCGGTGCGCACCAGGGCGGCTTCCATGCAGCCGAGGATCTGCCCGGCCAGCGGGCCACCGCCGGTGGCGTCGAAGGCGATCGTCGCACCGGTCGCCACCAGCGCCTCGGTCAGGTCGTCGACAAAGCTCGGGGCACTGGCGTCGCACACGTGCACCGCGCCCTGCGACTTCAGCAGCGCCACCTGTTCGGGCTTGCGCACGATGTTGACCAGGGCGATGCCGTCCTTCAGGCAGATGCGCTGCAGCATCTGGCCGAGGTTCGACGCCGCGGCCGTGTGGACCAGCGCGGTATGGCCTTCGCGCTTCATCGTTTCGACCATGCCGAGGGCGGTCAGCGGGTTGACGAAGCAGGACGCGCCTTCGGCCGGCGTCGCGTCGTCGGGCAGCCGCAGGCACTGGTCGGCCGCGATGACGCGGTACTGTGCGTACATCGCGCCGCCGATCAGCGCGACCGTCTTGCCGAGCAGCGCCTGCGCTGCGGGCGAGGAGCCTGCTTCGACCACCACGCCCGCGCCTTCGTTGCCGACCGGCATCGATTCACCCAGCCGGCCGGTCATCGCCTGCATCGCGGCCTCGGGCACGCGCGCGGCCACCACCGGCCGCGCGGGCGTGCCGGACACGGCGGCTGTCTTCATGTCCGCGGCGCCGAAAAGCAGGCCGAGGTCCGACGGGTTGATCGGCGCGGCCTCGAGCCGCACCACCACTTCATCGGGTCCGGGCGTGGCGATCGTCACCTCGGCCAGGCTGACCTCCAGTTGGCCGGACGGCGTGATGAGGGAACGGAGTTCGAGGGCGGTGCGGTCGGTGGCGAAGGGCATGTCGGAATCTCCGGGGCGGGAAGGGGCGGCCAGTCTAGGCGCTACCTCCATTCATTGCCTGCTCGCGGGCGACAGCGCTTGGCCAAGGAAATCGATGAAGCTGCGCAGCTTGGGCGCCATGTACTGGCGGCTGGTGTAGACGGCAAAGAGCGTCACCGGCGCCACGCTGTAGGCCGGGATCAGTGGCACGAGGCGGCGGGCCGCGATGTCCTCGTCGACCAGCCAGGCCGGCAGGAAGGAGACACCCAGGCCGGCGCGCACTGCGTGCAGCGTGAGGTTGGTGTCGTCGGAGCGCAGCACCGGGCTGAGCCGCAGCGGCGCCTGCCGCCCGCCGGGCCCGCGCAGCGTGAAGCCTTCCAGGTTCACGTAGCTCGGCACGATGGCGCCGAGCCGCGCCAGGTCGGCCGGTGTGGCGGGCACACCGTCGCGCGCCAGCAGGTCGGCCGCGCCCACCAGGTGGAACTGCACCTGGCACAGCGGCCGTGCGATGAGCGCGGGGGAGGGCTCGTGCGTGGCGCGCAGCGCCAGGTCGTAGCCGTCGGCGGCCAGGTCGACCTTGCGGTTCTCCAGGTGCATGTCGACCAGCACCTCGGGGAAGGCTGCACGGTAGTCGGCCAGCACCCGGGCGATGCGCGGCGTGGCACACCACACCGGCGCGCTGACCTTCAACTGGCCGCGCGGCGCCTCGTTCTTGCGGCCGATGGCGGCCTCGGCGGCGTCGAGCAGGTCGAGCGCCTGCGCGCTCTGCGCGTACCAGGCCTCGCCGGCCTCGGTCAGGCTCAGGTGGCGACTGGAGCGGTTGAGCAGACGTGCGCCCAGCGACTTCTCCAGCTGCGCGACATGCTTGCTGGCCATCGGCGCCGAGATGTCGAGCCGACCGGCGGCGGCGGCGAAGCTGCCGGCGTCCACCACCTCGCGAAACACCCGCAGGCTGGTCAGACGGTCCATGGTTGATTTCCTCTGGAGAAATGATGCGTTGAATGCTAGCCCATCGATTTCCAGAGGTGAAATCTCTAGACTCGTGGGCAAGGAGCATTCCATGACCACGAGCGACACGACCCTTCCGACCTATTTCATCTCGCACGGCGGCGGCCCCTGGCCCTGGATGAAGCGCGAGATGGGCGATGCCTACGCCCAACTGGAGGCTTCGCTGGCCGACATTCCGCGTCAGATCGGCCGCACGCCGCGCGCGATCCTCATGGTGTCGGCCCATTGGGAGGCGCCCGTCTTCACGGTGCAGGGCAACCCCCGCCCACCGATGATCTACGACTACGGCGGCTTCCCCGCCCACACCTACCAGGTGCACTACGACGCCCCCGGTTCGCCCGAGCTGGCGCAACGCGTGCGCACGTTGATCGAAGCCGCCGGCCTGCCGTCGGGCATCGACGCGGCACGCGGCTACGACCACGGCATGTTCTCGCCCATGGCCGCGATCTACCCGAAGGCCGACGTGCCGGTGGTGCAGCTGTCGCTCAAGCGCGGGCTCGACCCGGCCGAGCACCTGGCGCTCGGCCGCGCGCTGGCGCCCCTGCGCCGCGAAGACGTGCTCATCATCGGCAGCGGCCTGAGCTACCACAACCTGCGCAATTTCGGCCCGCAGGCGCGCGACGTCTCGAAGGCCTTCGACGACTGGCTCGACCAGGCCGTGGTGCAGGCCAGCCCGGCCGAGCGGGTGGCGCAGCTGATCGACTGGGCGTCGGCACCGGCCGCACGCATCGCGCATCCGCGGGAAGAGCACCTGATCCCGCTGATGGTCGCGGTCGGTGCGGCCGAGGGCGAGCAGGGCGAGCGCGTCTACCACGAGGACGCCTTCATGGGCGGCATCGCGGTGTCGAGCTTTCGCATCGGCACCCTCTGAAGCGTGCCGCGGGAGGCGGGCAGAATCGGTCGGGTGAATCCACCCACCCCTCTCTCCGCTGGCAACGAGGCCGACGCGCTTCGCCTGATCGCGCAGATCGATGCGCTGTCCACCCACCACGACCCGATGCACCAGGGTGTGCGCGTGCGCTGGCGCCGCTTCGGCCCTGCCCAGTCGGATCGGCCTCCGCTGGTGTTGCTGCACGGCGGGCACGGCAGCTGGCTGCACTGGATCCGCAACATCGAGGCCCTGTCGGCCGAACGCGTGCTCTGGCTGCCCGACATGCCCGGCTTTCATGACTCCGACGTGCCGCGCGCCATGGTCGCGGGCGATGCGCCGCTCGACCCCTTGCTCGAAGCGCTCGGCGGCACGCTCGACACCTTGATCGGTGCCGGCACGCCGATCGACCTGGGCGGCTTTTCCTTTGGCGGCCTCAGCGCCGCGAAGTTCGCGGCCCGGCGCGGTGCGGTGCGCAAGCTGGTGCTGCTGGGCAGCGGCGGCCACGGCACGCTGCGTCGCATGGCCGTCCAGATGATCAACTGGCGCGCCGCGTCCGACCGCACCGCCGAAGCTGCCGCGCTGCGCCACAACCTGGCGGCGCTGATGCTGCACGACCCGACCGCCATCGACGCGCTCGCCTTCACCATCCACGACATCTCGTGCCACGGCACGCGCCTGCGCAGCAAGGAGATCTCGCTGGCCGGCGGGTTGCAGCAGGCGCTCGAAGCGCACGCCGGCCCGCAGTTGCTGGTGTGGGGCGAGTTCGACGTGACCGCCGATCCGCGGCCGCTGGTGGCGCAACTGACCGGCGGGCATCCGCAGCGGCGCGGCACGGTGATCGACGGTGCGGGCCACTGGGTGCAGTACGAGCGTGCCGACGAGACCAACCGGTGGCTGGGCGACTTTCTGGCGTAGCCGCGTCGGGTGTCGCGTCCGACAGCGACGGCCACGAGGCATCGCCACAATCCACGCCATGACCCTCGACACCCGAACCCAGAAGCAGCGGATGCTCGCCGGCGATCTGTACGACGCCGGCGACGCCGAAATCCAGGCTGATCTCGCGGCCACGCGCGAATGGCTGGTGCGCTACAACGCCTCGCTGGGCGCCACCAGCGCCGAGCGTCGACAGCTGCTCGTCGAGCGCTTCGCGGCCGTGGGCCAGGGCGCCGGCATCCGCCCGCCGTTCCATTGCGACTACGGCTTCAACATCCGCGTGGGCGAGGGCGTCTTCCTCAATTTCAACTGCGTGATCCTCGACGTCGTCGAGGTGACGATCGGCGACAAGACGCAGATCGGCCCCGGCGTGCAGATCCTCACGGCCGATCATCCCCGCACGCCCGTCGAGCGAGAATCGGGGCTGGAATTCGGCCGGCCGATCCGCATCGGACGCAACGTCTGGATCGGCGGCGGCGCCATCGTGCTGCCCGGCGTGACCGTCGGCGACGATGCGGTGATCGGCGCGGGCAGCGTGGTCACCCGCGATGTGCCCGCCGGTGCTACCGTGGTGGGCAACCCGGCGCGCCAGCGCCCATCCAACCCAGGAGCCTCCCGATGACCGAGTCAGCCGATCCCCGCGATGCCACGCCCGTGACCCCGTTCACCTTGTCCCGCACCTTCGACGCGCCGCGCGACCAGGTGTGGAAGGCCTTCACCGAACTCGCGCAGTTGGAAAAATGGTGGGGCCCCAAGGGCTTCGCGATCCGCCTGGCGCGGCTCGATCTCCGGCCGGGCGGCATGTTCGTCTACGCGATGGAGGCCGGCGGCCAGACGATGTGGGGGCGCTTCGTCTACCGCGAGATCGAAGCGCCGGGCCGCATCGTCTTCGTCAATTCCTTTTCCGACCCGCAGGGTGGCCTGACGCGCGCGCCCTTCGCCGACGCGTGGCCGATGGAGATCCTCAACACCTGGACCTTCACCGAATCGCACGGCAAGACCACCCTTGACATCCAGGGCGTGCCCTTGAACGCCAACGCGGTCGAGACGGCGGTGTTCCTGGCCGGCTTCCCGTCGATGCAGATGGGCTTTGGCGGCACGCTCGACCAGCTCGCTGCGCATCTGGCGGCGCAGGCCTGACCGAGCGTGCCCGGCCCAGCTACCAGCGATAGCCCAGGGTGGCAGTGACCGTGCGGTCCTGGCCGTAGAACTGCGCCCGGTTGGCGGTCGTCACCTCGTCGGTGAGATTGGCGACATTGATCGAGAAGCGCACGGGCCCGGCGTCGTAGCGCACGGCCGCGTCGATCAACGTATACCCCGCGTTCCAGTAGCGGTTGTAGGTGTCGGCCACCGTGGGGCCAACGCGGCGCACACCGGCGCCGACGCTCCAGCCGCGGGCCGCCTCACTGCGAAAGGCGTAGTTCAACCAGAGCTTGGCGGTTTGCCGAGCGGTCTGAAAAGGGCGCTTGCCGAGCTCCGCGGGATCATTGCTGCGCGTGATCTCAGCGTCGAGATACGTGTAGCTTGCGATCAGATCGACGCCGGCGCTCAAGCGCGACTTGCCTTCCAGCTCGAGACCGCGTGCCCTGACCTCGCCCGTCTGCACGCGCAGCAGCGGGTTGGTGGGATCCAGGGTGGTGACATTCTGGCGACGCAGGTCGAACACCGCCGCGGTGAGCAGATGGCCAGCGCCCGCGGGCTCGAACTTCACGCCCAGCTCGAACTGCTCGCTCGTCTCTGGTTGCGGGGTCCCCCGGTAGTTGCTGCCGACGACCGGCACGAAGGCGGTCGCGTAACTGGCGTAGGGCGAGATCCCGTTGTCGAAGCGGTACATGGCGCCCACGCTGCCGGTGGTCTTGCCGTCCTCGGCAGAGGCTTCGGTCGCGCCGGCCCGCCGCACGGTATCGGCCCGGTCATGACGCACCCCGGCGGTCAAGATCCACCGGTCCCAGCGCATCTGGTCCTGGGCATAGAGCCCAAGCTGACGCAGTTCCGCGGTACTTGGGGCGGTCACCGGTGCGCTGAAGGCGCGTCCGTAGATCGGATTGAAGATGTCCAGGACGGGTGCATTGCCAAAGCCGATGTCCTCGCTGCCGGAGAAGCGCTGGTAGTCCAGGCCCAGCAGGAGCGTGTGGCGCAGTGGCCCGGTCGCGGCTTCCTTCTGCAGGCTGGTGTCCACCGTGGTGACATCGCTCTTGCTGCGGGAGATGAGCGATGCCCGGTTGACGCTGCGCTGGTCGCCGCGAACCGCCGTCGCATACACGTGCTGATAATCCAGCTCGAAACTGGCTCGGCGCAGCTGCTGACGCAAGGTCAGCGTCTCGTCGAAGCGATGCTCCAGCAGATAGCCCAGCGAGTGCATGTCCCGGTCGTAGCGGTCGAACGCGGGCTCGCCGGCGAAGGTACGCACAGGAATCCGCCCCTCTGCATACGTGCCGAGAAGTGACTGGTTCGGCCACCAGCTCTTGGGCGTCATGCGGTCGCGCGTGACGTCTGCCAGGATCGTGAGCGAGGTCTGCGCCGTGGGCTTCCAGGTCAGCGCGGGCGCAATGTACATCCGGTCGTCCTGCGAGTGGGCCGTCTGCGTGCGGCTGTCGCGGCCCATGCCATTCAACCGGAACATCAGCGTACCGTCGGCGTCGAGCGTCCGTCCCAGATCGAAGCCGGCCTGATAACGGCCATGATTGCCCGCGCTCAGGCTGACCTCGCTGACCGCATCGCTCGTCGGGCGCTTGGAGACCTGGTTGACGATGCCCCCCGGGCCGCCTTGCCCGTAGAGGACGGCGGAGGGGCCCTTGAGCACTTCGACGCGCTCGACACCCTGGGGTTCGGTGAGCCAATCACCGTAGGTCCCGGTCTTGAAGACCCTCAGGCCATCGCGATAGAGGGTCGCGTCGAAGCCGCGAATGTTCAGGCTCGCGTATCGCAGGTCATAGCCGGTGACCTCGGTCAGCACGCCAGCCGTGTAGCGCAGGGCCTGCTCGACGGTCTGGACACCTTGCGCCTCCATCTGGTCGCGCGTGACGACCGAGATGGACTGCGCGATCTCCGAAATGGGTGTGTCCGTCTTGGTGGCCGTGGCCGTGCGACGCGCGATGAAACCCTCCACCCGGCTGCTGGCCGTCTCCGCCGGGGCGCTCGCCGTGACGGTGACGGCCGCCAGCGTGCTGGCACGCCCGTCACCCGCCGGCAAGACGGTCACCGTCGAGGCGGAGCGAACGTAGGTGAGGCCCGTGTTCTCCAGCGTGCGATCCATCGCCTGCTGCAGATCGAAGGAGCCATTCAAGGCCGGGGCGAGGCGGCCCTCGAGCAGGGCGGCCTCACCCCCGATCGAGACACCGAACTGGCGCGAGAGGACGCCCAGGCGGATGGGAAGTGCCTGCGCGGAAAGGGCCAGTGGCGTTTGTGCCACGGCCAGGGACGAAGCGCTCTGCGCATGGACCTGGCCGCCCGTGAGGACCAGGACGTTGGCACACATCGCGGCGGCCGCTGCCAGCGGCTTGACGCGGGCGATCCAGGCGACGGGATGACGAGTGACGGCATGCGGGAAAGGGAGTAGGGGCTGCGCGGCAGGCTTGCTCATGTTCGAAGGTCCTTGGGGTTGGTTCGAACAGAAGACAAGTTCGAGGGCCAATACCCCCCAAAAACCCCCCAAAAAAGATCCGCTTGACGGACTGGGGGACGCGTTCAGCGGCGAACCTGGATGTCGGTCGCGCCGTCTGCAGCACGCCGGACCTGGACCGGCACCATCAATGCCAATGCATCGAGGAACCCCTGCAGATCGCGGAGGGCAAAACGGCCGGAGACACGCAGCCGCTCAAGGCGTGCGTCCGTGTCGAGTCGAATCGGCTGCCCAAGGTAGTCGTTCCAGCGCGCCACCACCTCGGAAAGCGGCGTGTTGCGAAAGACGAGCCAGCCCTGCGTCCAGGCGGCCACATCGGCCACATCGATCGCCCAGGGTGCCCGCAGGCCCGTTGCATCCGTCTCGACCGCCTCTCCGGGGCCGAGCGCGAGCGAACCGGCCGCAGCTGGCGCGTTCGTCGCACGCACGAGGACGCGTCCCTCGGCAACGGCCACGCGCATGCGGCCCTCGCGTGCCGACACCGTGAAGGTGGTACCCACGACCTGCACGCTGCCCCAGGCGCAGGTCACGATGAATGGCCGCTCCGCATCGTGCGTCACGCCAAAACGCGCCTCTCCCTCGAGGAGATGCACCGTACGCCGATCGCGGAACAATTGCACCCGCGCAGCAGTGAGCGCGTCGAGGTCCAGTCGGGTGCCATCGTCCAGCGTGCGGGTCAGCGTGCGGCCGCGCGGGGTGTGCAGCGCGAAAGCTTCCAGCGGCTGCCCCCAGTAGAACCGGGCGCCTGCGACCGCCGCTGCAGTGAAGCCCAAGACGCCGAGCAGGCCCATGGCCCGGCGTCGAGACAGAGGCCGGTCCTCGGCCCGTGGGGGCATGGGCAGCAGCGCACGTGCTTCGCTTTGCCCCGTCAACTGCCAGATGCGCCATGCGGTGGCGGCCGCCTCTTCGTTCTTGGGGCTTTGCTGGCGCCAAGCCAGGAGCGCCGCCTCGGCCGCCTCTGAAAGCTGCGGATCCGCGCGTTCCATGCGTCCCAACAAGGTGAGGGCGTGCGCCACCAGCCGGCGGGGTGCCCGCCTTTCCTCGGCGCCAAGCAGCCCATCATTGCCTTGAGGGTGGGTCATCGCGGTGCTGGAGGTCTTAGTCAGTGTCTGAAAGCCGGCCGTAGCCGGCGCAGTCGAGCAAGGCGCGCGTCATGTGATGTTCCACGGCCTTGAGGCTCAGGTCCAGGTGGGCACATGTCTGGGCATAGCTCAACCCATGAATGCGCACCAGCACGAAGACTTCACGCCGCTTGCGCGGCATGCTCGAGAGCAGCCGCAAGAGATGCGCCAGCTGCTGTCGCGCCATGACTTCGCGCTCCACGGAAGGGACGCTGTCGTCCCGGACCACGGCCAGCGTCTCGAGCATGCGCAGCTCGGCGGCCCGGCGAACGATCTGGTTGGTCCATATGTTGCGCGCAGCCTGGAAGAGAAGCGCCCGCGGCTCGCGGATGGTGCCGCCGCCATGCTGAAGCGCGAACACGCGCATGTAGGCCTCCTGGACTACATCGGCGGCAGCGTCGCCGTTTCCGGCCTTGCGAATGAAGTACCGCAGCAGTTCTCGGTAGTGACGCTCTGGCACAGGGAGTCAGGAGTTTTGAAAGTCACAGAGGAGCAGCACCGGGGCGCTTGCCAGCCCGGCGCACGCCATGCAACGCCTCCTGAATTGTAAATGAGAATGAGTGTGATTTGCCAATGCTCGGTCGGATGGTCGCCTTGATTTTTCGACGCCGCCTGCCGAGCCCGGCGCGACGGTCACCGCGGCGTTGTCCGCCCCGTGGATGCCGCCTCGTTCAGCGCAGCTCGAACAGCGCCGCCGCGTTGCCCCAGGCCACGCGCTGCGCCACGTCGGGCGGCAGGTCGGCCAGCCAGGTGCGGTAGCCGCGCATGATCTCGTCGTAGGCGCTCCAACGCTGGTTGACCCAGGTGTCGGAGCCGATCACGAAGCGCCCCGGGTACTTCAGGATGAGCGCCCGCCATTCGGGGCACAGGGTGCCGTCGCCGCAGGTCAGGCCCGGCCGGTACGAGAGCTCGCCCATCAGCAGCGGGTAGCGCTCGAGCAGCGCCTGCACCCGCTCGATCGGCGCGCCGCCGATGCCCGTGTGCGCCCAGATCAGGCGAAGGCGCTGCCCCTTCGACGGTGCGTTGGCCATCAGCAGGTCGATCGCCACATCGTCGACATGCGCCAGCACTGCGAGCTGCTGCTGCTCGGCCAGCACCATCAGCTTCCTGGCCACCGGGCCGTTGGCGTTGGCGCTGTCGTACAGGTGGAATTCGCCGAGGCCGCGGTACGGGCCGCTCGGCGTGCCGCGCGCCAGCTCGGCCTGCACCATGTCGTAGATGGTGTCGTCGCGGAACCAGCTGCCGTAGTCGTCGCGGTTGCGGTAGAGCCGCACGAAGGGCACCACGCGCACGCCGGCGGCGCGGGTCTCGCGCGACGCCGCCAGCGTCTGCGTGCCGGCGTTCGGCCGCGAGTTGGCGATGATCGCGCGCACGTCGTTGCGCTGGAAGCGTGCCAGCGCCTCGGCCGGCGGGTAGGGCCCGGTGTTGCCGTCCCACGCCTCCTGGTTGTAGTGCAGGTGCGTGTCGAACAACGGCCCTTGGTAGCCGGCCGCAGCGTTCGTTCGGGGCTGGGCGTGGGCTGCCGGAACAAGCGCCGAGAAGGCGGCGAGGAGCAGGGCGGCGATCGGCGCGGAGACGGTCATGCGGTCCTCGAAGGATGGACGGGTGGGCGGGTGGGCGGGTGAACGAGGCCGATTATCTCGGTCCTTGTCGGGCGCACCGGCCGCACCTGGCGCGCCGCCTCAGAGCCTCTCAGACTGCGCCGTGCGCCTCCACATACAGCGCATAGAGCGAATGGCTGCTCGTCATGTAGAGACGGTTGCGTTTCGGCCCGCCGAACTCCAGGTTGGCGCAGCGCTCGGGCAGGCGGATGAAGCCGATCGGCTTGCCCTGCGGGTTGAAGATCTTCACGCCGTCCATCTCGTCCGAACGGGCGTTCGGCAGGTAGGCCTTCATGCCACCGCCGATGTCGGTCGGCTCGGCCGCCAGTGCGCCGGTGTGGCCCCAGCCGCACCACAGGTTGCCGTCGCGGTCGACGCGGAAGCCGTCGAAGGCGCCCGGGCCGCCAGCGTCGATCAGCTTGGCCTTGTTCGACACGCTGGCGCCGTCGGCCGCGACGTCGTAGCTCCAGATGCTGCGGTTCGGCGTGCCCTTCCACTCGACGACGTAGAGCTTGCGCTCGTCCGGCGAGAAGGCCAGGCCGTTTGGGTTCACCAGGTCGGTGATCACCGCCGCGAGCGTGCCGTCTTTCGCGATGCGGTAGACGTTGGTCGTGGCCTGTTCGGGCGTAGCGCGCGAACCTTCCCATTCGCCGTTGATGCCGAAGGTCGGGTCGGTGAACCAGATGCTGTCGTCGGACCGCACGACGATGTCGTTCGGCGCATTCAGGCGCTTGCCTTCGAAGCTGTCGGCCAGCACGGTCATGCGGCCGTCCTTCTCGGTGCGCACGATGCGCCGCGTCACCGAGTGTTCGCAGCTGATGAGGCGGCCCTGCCGGTCGCGGGTGTTGCCGTTGGCGTAGTTGACGTTGGTCTTGTGCACGCCGAAGGTGTCGGTCTTCTCGTCGTACTTCATCAGCCGGTTGTTCGGGATGTCGCTCAGCAGGAGGTAGCCCTGCTCGGGGAAGTACACCGGGCCCTCGGCCCACCGCATGCCGCTGCCCAGTTGCTCCAGCGTGCTGCTGTAGATGCGGTACTTGGCGAAGCTCGGGTCGAGGATCATCACCGCCGGGTCGGGGTAGCGCTGGCTCGGCCGGAAGTCGAAGGCCTGTGCGCCGGCCAGGCCGCTGAGGGCGGCAGCGCCTGCGCCGGCGGCCGTCTTGAGGAATTGCCGGCGCGGATTGCCGATGGTGTGGTGCATGGTGTGTCTCCTTTTGTGGTTATCGGTTCGGGTCAGTGGGCCGCGCTCACGAGCGGCCTGCCCGCGAAGAAGGCCGCGAGGTTGTCCTCCACCCGTTGCGCCATGGCCGCGCGCGTCTCGTGCGTGTTGCTGGCCAGGTGCGGCAGCAGCACGACGTTGTCGAGCGCGAACAGCGCCTCGGGCACCTTCGGTTCGTCCTCGAACACGTCGAGGCCGGCACCGGCGATGCGGCCGTTCTGCAGGGCTTCGACCAGGGCCTTCTCGTCGACCACCGTGCCGCGCGAGATGTTGACGAGATAGCCCGTCGGCCCAAGCGCTTCGAGGATCTCGCGCGACACCAGGCCGCGCGTCTCGGCGCCGCCCGCGCTCGCCACGACGAGGAAGTCGGCCCATTCGGCGAGTTCCTTCAGCGAGCCCGCATAGACATGGTCCACATCGCTCAGCGGCGTGCGGTTGTGATAGCGCACGTCCATGTCGAAGCCCGACGCGCGGCGCGCGATCACGCGGCCGATGCGGCCCATGCCGAGGATGCCGAGCTTCTTGCCCGATACCTTGGTGGCGAGCGGGAACTGGCCTTTCAGCCAGTCGCCGCGCCGCACGAAGCGGTCCGATGCGCTGAAGCGGCGTGCCACGTCCATCACCAGCGCGAAGGCGGTGTCGGCCACGCAGTCGTTGAGCACGTCGGGCGTGTAGCCGACGGCGATGCCGCGGGCGCGCGCGGCACCGAGGTCGATCGCGTCGAGGCCGACGCCGAAGCTCGAGATGACCTGGAGGTTCGGCAGGGCGGCGATGAGCGCGGCGTCGGCGCCGAAGCGGGCCGAGGTCGCGACGCCGACGAAATCGCGCCCATGCGCCGCGAGAAAGGCTTTCGGGTCGGCCTCCTGGTGCAGCAGATGGACGTCGTAGGTGGCAGCGAGTCGGGTTTCGAGGGCGGGCAGCAGCGGGCCGATCTGGAGCAGGCGTTGGGGCATGAAGAAATTCGCGTCAGAGAAAAAGAAGGAGAAGCGTACCGCTCACTCGGCCTGGATGCCCGCATCCTTGGCGACCTTCGACCACTTCACCATCTCGGTGCCGATGAAGTCGCCGAACTGCTGCGGCGTGCCGTTGCCGGGCTCGATGCCGTTGTCCTGCAGCGTCTTGCGCACCTCGGGCATCGCGAGGATCTTGTTGACCTCGGCATTGAGCTTGGCGACCGTGGCCTTGGGCGTGCCGGCCGGCGCGAGCAGGCCGCCCCAGGTGCTGGTCTCGTAACCCGCCACGCCGGCTTCCTGCATGGTGGGAACGTCGGGCAGCACGGAGGAGCGCTTGGTCGTCGTCACCGCCAGCGCGCGCAGGCGCTCGGCCTTGATCTGCACGTTGGCGGCAGCCACCGTGTCGAACATGAGCGAGGTGCGGCCGCTGATCAGATCGGGGTGCGCCAGCGTGCTGCCTTTGTACGGGATGTGCGTCATGTCGAGGCCGGCCATCGACTTGAACAGCTCGCCCGAGAAATGCGGTGCACCGCCGTTGCCGCTCGACGCGAAGCTCAGCTTGCCGGGGTTGGCCTTGCCGTAGGCGATCAGTTCCTTCACCGATTTCACCGGCAGCGTGGGCGAGACGATCAGCACCAGCGGCACCACGTGCGTCAGCGCGACCGGCTCGAAGCTCTTGACCGTGTCAAAGGGCAGCTTCTTGACCATGCTGGGGTTGATCGCATGGCTGCTGGCGACCAGCACCAGCATGTGGCCGTCGGGCGGGCTCTTGGCGACCAGGTCGGTGCCGATGATGCCGGTCGCGCCCGCGCGGTTGTCGATGACCACCGGCTGGCCCCAGGCCTCGGTGAGCTTCTGGCCGATGAGGCGCGCCGCCAGGTCGATCGCACCGCCCGGCGAGGCCGGCACGACGATGGTGATCTGCTTGCTCGGGTAGGTCTGCGCCTGCGCGGGCAGCACGGCGGCCACCGCCAGTGCGCACGCCAGTTGAAGTGCTCGAAGTGGAGACGCCATGGTCAAACTCCCTTTTCCTTGCGCCAGCCGTCGAAGGCGGCGCGGGTTTCTGCATTGGGTGGGTAGGTGCCGGCCAGCCGGGCACCGCCTTCGATGCGTTCGAGGATGAAGGCCTCCATCTTTTCCTGTTCGACCGCGTCGCGCGACACCTCGTCGGCCAGGTGCTGCGGGATCACGACCACGCCTTCGTCGTCGCCCACCATCACGTCGCCCGGATACACCGGCACGCCGCCGCAGCCGATCGGCACGTTGAGGTCGATGGCATGGTGGTGAATGAGGTTGAGCGGCGCGCTGCCTCCGGCGCAATACACCGGGAAGTCCATCTGCGAGATCGGGCCGCTGTCGCGCACCGGGCCGTCGGACACCAGGCCCGCCGCGCCGCGCACCTTGAGCCGCGTCGTGAGGATCTGGCCACCCGACGCCACGCGCGTTTCGCCGCGGCAGTCGATCACCAGCACATGGCCCGGCGGCACGCTCTCGATGCCCTTGCGCTGCGGATGGTTCGGGTCGTCGAAGGCGCTGATCTGGTCGATGTCCTCGCGCGCCGGGATGTTGCGCATGGTGAAGGCCGGGCCGACCAGGTTGCCGCCGCTGGGCGTCGTGAGGCGGCGCACCTGCTGCAGGTAGACGTTGCGGAAGCCGCGTTTGAAGAGCTGCGTGCAGAGCGTGGCGACGCTCACGTGGCGCAGGCGTTCGCGGGTGTCGTCGGAGAGCGTTGTGGTGTCGGAGAGCGTTGTGGTGTCGGTCATGGATTGATGGGGAAGATGAAAACTCAGTTGGCCGTGGCGCCGGACTTGCGGACGAGCTCGCCCCAGCGCGGGATCTCTTTCTGCATCAGCGCGGCGAGGTCGGCCGGCGAACCCGCCACCACCTCCATGCCGAGCTGATTCGTGAGCTTGTCCTTCACCTCGGGCGTGAGAAGGATCTTGTGGATCTCGGACGCCAGCCGCTGCGCGATGGGCGCGGGCAGGTTCTTCGGCGCATACACCGCCTGCCACGACGCCATCTCGAAGCCCTTCACGCCGGCCTCCTGCATTGTTGGCAGCTCGGGCGCCAGCGCCATGCGCTTGGCGGTGGTCACGGCCAGCAGCTTGAGCTTGCCGGCCTGTACCAGCGGCAGCGCCGCGGTGATCTGGTCGAACATGAAAGTGACCTGGCCCGACGACACGTCGAGCATCGCCGGCGGCGTGCCCTTGTACGGAATGTGCGTGAGCTTCACGCCGATCATGTCGGCCAGCATCTCGCCAGCGAGGTGCGTGGACGTGCCGGCACCCGACGACGCGAAGGTGCGCCGGGCCGGGTCCTTCTTCAGCAGCGCGATCAGGTCGGCCACCGAGTTGACGCCGAGCGCAGGGTCGACGATCAGCACGTTGGGCAGGAAGGCCACGAGCGAGATCGGGTCGAAGTCCTTCACCGGGTCGTAGGGCAGGTTCTTGTACAGGCTCGCGTTGATGGCATGCGTGCTGATGGTCCCGCCGAAGAGCGTGTAGCCGTCGGGCTTGGCCTTGGCGACGTAGCCCGCGCCGACGGCACCCGCCGCACCGGGCCGGTTGTCGACGATCACCGGCTGGCCGAGCGCGTCGCCGAGCTTTTGCGCGATGACGCGGCCGATCACGTCGGTCGAGCCGCCGGGCGTGAAGGGCACGACATAGGTGATGGGGCGCGACGGCCACTTGTCTTGCGCGAGCGCACTGCGTGCGCCGAGCAGGGCGCCAGGTGCCAGCAGCGAGGCGCCGGCGAGGAGCAGGCTGCGGCGATGGGGGTGAGGTGCTGTCTTCATGCTTTTCTTTCGTCTTGTCTCTCTTGTTCGCAAGGGTCGTGGATGTCAGTGGATTTCGGGCTCGCCCTGGCCGGCGCCCTCGGCGTAGTCGGGCGCGAGGAAGTCGAAGTCGCAGCCGGTGTCGGCCTGCTGCACGTGCTTGAGGAACATCACGCCGTAACCCCGGCTGAACTTGGGAATGGGCTTTTGCCAATCGGCGCGGCGCTTCGCGATCTCCTCGTCGCTCACCGCCATGTCGATGCGGCGCGCCTCGATGTCGAGCGTCACCAGGTCGCCGTCGCGCACCAGCGCCAGCGGCCCGCCCACATGCGATTCGGGCGTGACGTGCAGCACGCAGGCGCCGTAGCTGGTGCCGCTCATGCGGGCGTCGCTGATGCGCACCATGTCGCGCACGCCTTCCTTCAGCAGCTTCTGCGGGATCGGCAGCTGGCCCCACTCGGGCATGCCGGGCGCGCCCTGCGGGCCGGCGCTCTGCAGCACGATCACGCTGTCCTTCGTGACCACGAGCTCGGGCGAATCGATGCGCGCGGCCAGGTCGTCGTAGTTCTTGAAGACGACCGCCGGGCCGGTGTGCTTGCGCAGGTGCGGCTCCATGGCCGCGGGCTTGATGACAGCGCCCGAGGGCGCGAGGTTGCCGTGCAGCACCGCGAGGCCGCCGCTTTCGAGCAAGGCCTCGCTGCGCGGGCGGATCACGTCGGCGTTGAAGGTCTTCGCGTCGGCGATGTTCTCGCCCAGCGTGCGGCCGTTGCAGGTGCGCTGGCTGCCGTCGATGAGCGACCCCATCTCGCGCAGGAAGGCGCGCAGGCCGCCGGCGTAATAGAAGTCCTCCATCAGGTACTTGCCGCCGGGCCGCAGGTTGGCGATGACGGGCGTGCTGCGCGCGAGTTCGTCGAAGCGGGCCAGGTCGAGTGGCACGCCCGCGCGCCGCGCCATGGCGATCAAATGGACGATGGCATTGGTCGAGCCCCCGAGGCCGAGCACCGCGGTGACCGCGTTGTCGAACGACGCCGGCGTGAGGATGTCGAGCGGCTTCAGGTCTTCCCACACCATCTCGACGATGCGCTTGCCGGTGTGCGTGGCCATCATCGCGTGGCGCGAATCGACCGCGGGGATCGACGATGCGCCCGGCAGCGTGAGCCCCAGCACTTCGGCCGCGCTGGTCATGGTGCTGGCCGTGCCCATGGTCATGCAGGTGCCGGCCGAGCGGGCGATGCCGTCTTCCACGTCCTGCCAGTCGTCTTCGGTGATGTTGCCGGCGCGCAGCTCGGCCCAGTACTTCCAGGTGTCGGAGCCCGAGCCCAGCACGCTGCCCTTGTAGTCGCCGCGCAGCATCGGGCCGGCGGGCACGAAGATGGTTGGCAGGTTCATCGCGAGCGCGCCCATCACCAGGCCCGGCGTGGTCTTGTCGCAGCCGCCCATCAGCACCACGCCGTCGGCCGGGTAGGAGCGGATCAGCTCCTCGGCCTCCATCGCGAGCAGGTTGCGGTAGAGCATGGTGGTCGGCTTCTGGAAGGCCTCGCCCAGGCTCATCGCCGGGATCTCGACCGGGAAGCCTCCTGCCTGCCACACGCCGCGCTTCACTTCTTCCACGCGCTGCTTGAAGTGCGTGTGGCAGGAGTTCATGTCGCTCCAGGTGTTGAGGATGGCGATGACCGGCTTGCCCAGGTAGTCGTCGCGGCTGAAGCCCATCTGCGCGGTGCGCGAGCGGTGGCCGAAGCTGCGCAGGTCCTTGACGCCGTACCAGCGGTGGGAGCGGAGGTCTTCGGGTTGTTTGCGGCGGGGCACAGGAGGGGGTGGGGCGGGTGGTGGGGTGGCGGTCATCGCGGTATGTCGGCAGTCGTCGTTGATATTGAATGTTAGCGCTGTCATTTCTGATTGAACCAAGGGTTTACCTCTGGTTTTGCGCGGAAACTCGAATCTGGTTGTGTCCGCTGTCAGCGGATGTCCGCAGGGTGCGGAGAGCGGCGGGCGCGTGTCAGACGCTGTCGCGTTCGATCAGCGAGAAGCCCAGGTCGATGACCTTCTGTGCCACGTCGATGCCCTTGGCGCGCTCGACGATGAAGCGCGCCGCCTGCCGCCCGATGGCCGTGCCGTCGATGCGCACCGTCGTGATGGCGGGGTGCGCATGCTGCGCGAAGGCGAGGTCGCCGAAGCCCATCACGCCCAGGTTGTCAGGCACGCGCAGACCGCGCGCATGCGCCTCGGTGATCACGCCATGCGCCAGCGCGTCGGAGCTGCAGACCAGCACGTCGGTCTTCGGATGCGTCGCGAGCAACTCGGCCAGCGCGCTGCGGCCGCTGCCCAAGGTGGTGGGGGCCGGCACGGTGTGCACCGCCACCTTCTGCACGCCCAGGCTCGCCATCGTCTGCTCGAAGCCGGTGCGCCGGAGCTCGGCGCGCTGGTCGTCGCCGGTGACGACCGCGGGGTCCCGGTAGCCCTTGCCATGCAGGAAGCGCGCGATGGCCGCACCGACCTTCTCGTGCGAGAAGCCCACCAGCATGTCGACCGGCGTGGGCGTCAGGTCCCAGGTCTCGACCACCGGGATGCCCGAGGCAAGCAGGCGACGGCGGCCTTCGGCCGAATGCATGATGCCGGTCAGCACGATGCCGTCGGGCCGGCGGCCGATGATGGCGTCGATCAGCGCGTCCTCACGCGAGTGGTGGTAGCCGCTCTGGCCGAGCATCAGCTGGTAGCCGGCTTCGTCCAGCGCCTCGGTCAGCGCCTGGATGGTTTCGAGGAACACCGGGCCGGCGATGGTCGGCACCAGCGCCGCGACCAGCCGGCTGCGATTCGACGCCAGGCCGCCCGCCAGGCGGTTGGGCACGTAGCCGGTGCGCTCGACCGCTGCGCGCACTTTCTCGCGCGTGTCCGGCGACACCAGGTCGGGCGTGTTGAGCGCGCGCGAGACGGTGATGGTCGACACGCCCGCCAGCTTGGACACGTCGCTGAGCGTGATGCCGCCGCTGCCGCGCCGGGCCGCACGGCCGGGAACAATCTGTTGGATCACGAAAGGAACACTCTGGAAGTTGGCGATAGAGAAGGGCGCCAGCGTGGCGTTTCATTATCTCCAGTGTCGCCCTGCCGACCTTCTCTGCGCGTGGACGCTCAGGCGCTGTGCCGCAGGCGATCGCGGAGGGGCGTTCGGAGGCCCAAAGGTTGCCATGCGTAACGAAAGGCGACTGCTCTAGAACCTTCGGGCTACTTTTGCAAGGCTGTCTTCGGGAATTCGAGGGTAGTGCTTTCCCTTGGGGACATCCCCCGAATCCAAGGCGCCGCTGCATCATGGTCCATGACCAAGCTTTTCCTTTATGTGCTCAGCATGGGCGTGTCCGTGGCGCTCGTCCGGTACGTGGGTCCGACCGCACTTCTTGCGGTGTTCGCACTCTGCGGCTGCACCTTTCTGTTCTCCACGGGCGCGGTGTGCGAGTCGTCCGAGACGGACAGCGACCACGGGTTCGCTTGAACGCTGGCAGCCACGCCTCGAGCGTGCGCTATGGCGTCGATCGGCGTCGACATTTGACGTGACCTGACGCGGTAGGTGCTGCGCAGGTGAGTTCTCAGGACCGCCAGAACTGAAAGAGCGACCGCTTGAGCGGGCGCTGGGCGGCCTCGACGGGCGCATGGGCCGGCATCGTCCGGGCCGACCGGCGCCGCAGTTCGACCTCGTGCTCATGGGCGTGGCCCCGGGCATGCAGGCTGCCTCTCATTGCTTCGGACCGCCACCTTCTCGCACGGCTGAAAAGTTCGTCATCGGAGAGGTCAGCCAGTACGGTCATGGCTCGATTCTGGCGATCTCGCATGGCAGCATGTGTGAAGGATTGCACGCTCGGCGGCGACGGATGACAAAAAGAACGAGCGCACGCCGGCCCACGTCACGGTGACTCCGCTGAGCGGACATGCGCTGTCACCAGAAAGGCGTTGCCCATCGGCAGAATACTGTATAAAAATACAGTTAACAGTCGATTCCGCCATGGGCCAACCTTCCCTTTCCTCGTCCCCCTTATCTCTTTCCTTTGCCTCTGCCCGACACAATGTCTGGCGCGGCGACGAATTGGGTGCGGCCGACATGCAGGTGGAGGCCACCGGTCATCCGGCGCTCGACGCCGAACTGCCCGGCGGTGGCTGGCCGGTGGGCGCCATGACCGAACTGCTGCAGGACCGGCCCGAAGCGCATGTTTGGCCATTGCTGCTGCCTGCGCTGGCCCGAGCCGTGGCCACGCGCGGTGGGCCGGTGGTGCTGATTGGTGCGCCGCACGAGCCTTTCGGGCCGGCCTTGGCGGCCGGTGGGTTGCCCACCGAGGCGCTCCTGTGGGTGCGCAGCGACGCATCAGCGGCCCGGATGTGGGCCTGCGAACAGGCCTTGCGCTGTGCCGACGTGGCGGCCGTCATGGCCTGGCTGCCGCAAGCGCGGGTGGGCGAGCTGCGCCGCCTGCAGCTGGCGGCCGCGCAGCACGAGGCGCTGCTGTTCGTGATGCGGCCCGAGGCCGTGGCGCAATCGGCCTCGCCGGCACGGCTGCGCCTGCAACTGGTGGTGGCCGACGGCGGGCAGATGGACGTGCACCTGCTCAAGCGCCGCGGCCCGCCGCTCGCACAGCCGCTGACCTTGCCGGCCCGCAGCGAACGCATGGTGGCGCTGCTGGCGGCCAGCCAGTGGCGGCGCCAGCGTCGCGAGCAGCAGAATGCCCTCCAGATCGCCCCTGTCCAGGGTGCGACCGTCGTGCGCCTCGATGTGCGCAGCAGGCGCAGAGAGGAGGGCACCCATGCAGTGGATCGCCTTGCGGTGGCTGCCTGAAGACAATGCCGCAGTGCCTTCTTCGGAAGGCGCTGCGCCCGTCCGGCCTGCCCCCGAACTGCCGCTGTCCCTCGAGGCCCTCGGCTGGTGGGCATTGCGCTACACGCCGCGCGTGGCCTGGCTCGACGAGGCGCTGGTGCTCGAGGTCTCGGCCTGCGAACGGCTGTGGGGCGGCCTGCAGCCCCTGATGCGCCTGATGACCGCCTGGAACCCCGTGCCCGGCAGCCGCCTCCAGAAAGCGCAGGGCGCCACCAGCCTGGTCGCGCTGGCGCGGCTGCGCCTGTTCGCACTCGGCCAGCAACCGCCGACCGACATTCCGGCGGCCCTGCCCCTGCACACGCTGACAGCCGCACGCGAACATCTCGACGTGCTGGCCCGCATGGGTTGCCGTACCTGGGGCGACGTGGCAGCGCTGCCGCGCGGCGGGCTGTCGCGGCGCTTCGGCGCGGCGCTGCGCGAGGCGCTCGACAGGGCCTGGGGCCTGCGCCCCGAGCGTCACACCTGGCTCACACTGCCCGACAGCTTCGAGCAGAAGCTGGAGCTGCCTGCCCTGGCCGAGAACGCGCACGAGCTGATGTGGTCGGCCAACCGGCTGCTGGCGGCGCTGCAGGTGTGGCTGCGCGTGCGCCAGCGCGGCGTGCTGGCGCTGGAACTGGAATGGACGCTGGACCTCAAGCGCTACAACGGCGTGAACCTGCCGCCGCATCAGCACATCACCGTGCGCACCGCCGAGCCCACGCAGGACATGGCGCACCTGCGCCGCCTGATGAACGAGCGGCTCGCGCTCACCCAACTGGCCGCGCCCGCGAGCTGGTTGCGCTTGCGCTCCAGCGAGACCACGCCCTGGGCCGGCGCCAGCACCAGCTTCCTGCCCGAGGACAACCGCAAGGGCGACAAGCTGCACGAGCTGGTCGAGCGGCTCAGCGCCCGGCTGGGTGCACGCGAGGTGCTGGTGCCGGTGGCGCAGGCCGATCACCGGCCCGAAGGCATGCAGGGCTGGCGGCCGGCGCTGCGCAAGGGGGCGCCACCGGTGAAGTTGAAGCCTGCCAGGTCCGCGGACACGGTGGCCCAGCAGCCCGATGCGCTGTTTCCGCCCTGGCTGCTGCGCGAACCCCTGCCCCTGGAGATGCGCGACGGCCATCCCTGGTACCAGGGCCGCCTGCGCAGCCTGGTCGGCCCGCAGCGGCTCGAAGCGGGCTGGTGGAGCGACGGTGACGACGACGAAAGCGGCCACCCGGCGGTGCGCGATTACTACATCGCCGAGAGTCCCGAAGCGGGGCTGGTGTGGGTCTTCCGCGAACGGCCATCGCGCTGCTTCGCGTCCGGCGAGGTGCGCTGGTACCTGCAGGGGCTCTATGCCTGAACTCACCGACAAGCAGATCCAGGCGCGGCAGCCTGCGCGGCTGCGTTCGCTGCCCCTGAGGCCCCCCACGCCGATGCGCGGCCTGCCCGACTACGCCGAGCTGCACTGCCTGACGAACTTCAGCTTTCAGCGTGGTGCTTCGACGCCGCAGGACCTCGTGACGCAGGCCTACCACCTCGGCTACCAGGCATTGGCCATCACCGACGAATGCTCGGTGGCGGGCATCGTGCGCGCCCACGTCGCGCTGCGCGAGCATCCCGCGGCCATGGATGAATGGGAACAAGACAACCCCGACAAGCCGCCGCTCACGCGCAACCCCGATTTCCGGCTGCTCTTCGGCAGCGAATTCCGCTTCGAGCGCTTCAAACTGGTCGTCATCGCCCACGACCTCGAAGGCTGGGGCAACCTCTGCGAATTCATCACCGCGGCGCGCACCGCCGAGGCACCCAAGGGCGCGTACCAGGTGCGTTGGGACGGCAGCGACGTCGCGTCGCTGCAGCACTGCGAGATCCTGCTGGTGCCGCACCGCGCGCCGGGCGGTGCGATGGATGTCGCATCGATGCGTGCCGACGTGGCCGCCGCCCAGGCGCTGTACGGCGACCACCTCTGGATCGCGGTCGAACTGCTCAACGAACTCGACGACGACCTGTGGCTGATGACGCTCGAAGACGTGGGCGAGGCCACCGGTGTTCCCCTGGTCGCCGCC
The DNA here is from genome assembly GCF_051216395.1 of Variovorax cryoconiti. Classification (NCBI taxonomy): domain Bacteria; kingdom Pseudomonadati; phylum Pseudomonadota; class Betaproteobacteria; order Burkholderiales; family Comamonadaceae; genus Variovorax; species Variovorax cryoconiti. Next base: position 32,022 of record NZ_JBPJZI010000015.1, read on the forward strand.
GGCGACGTGCACATGCACAAGCGCTCGCGCAAGCGGCTGCAGGATGTGGTCACGGCCATCCGCGAGGGCAAGCCGGTGGCCGAGTGCGGCTTCGCGCTGCAAGGCAATGCCGAGCGACACCTGCGCTCGCGCATCCGGCTGGACAATCGCTATCCGGCCGCGTTGCTGGCGAACACGCTGACGGTGATGGGGCGTTGCCGCTTCGACCCCGACGACATCAAGAAGCACTATGCGTACCCGCTGGAGCTTCTGGGCAGCGGCGAGACGCCGGCGCAGACGCTGGTGCGCAAGACCTGGGAGGGGGCGCGCAACCGTTACCCCGATGGCATTTCGGACAAGGTGCAGATGCAGGTCCGGCACGAACTCGATCTCATCATCGAGAAGCGCTACGAGATGTTTTTCCTCACGGTGGAAGACATCGTCGCCTTTGCCCGTTCGAAGGAAATCCTCTGCCAGGGCCGCGGTTCGTCAGCCAACTCGGCGGTCTGCTACTGCCTCGGCATCACGGCCATCAACCCGGACACGGGGCACCTGCTGTTCGAGCGCTTCCTGAGCCGTGAACGCAACGAGCCACCCGACATCGACGTCGACTTCGAGCACCAGCGGCGCGAAGAGGTCATCCAGTACATCTACGAGAAGTACGGCCGCGACCGCGCCGCCATTGCCGCCGTGGTCATCTGCTACCGAGCCCGCAGCGCCCTGCGCGACGTCGGCAAGGCGATGGACGTCGACGAGCGCCTGGTCGACGAGTTCGCCAAGGACCATTACTGGTTCGATCAGACCGTGCTGGTGGACCGCCTCGAAGAAGCGATGGACCGCACCGGCGTGCGCGAGAGCCTGCAGAAGTTGCAGCTGTGGCTCGAACTCACGAACGACCTCAAGGGCTTTCCGCGCCACCTGAGCCAGCACGTCGGCGGCTTCGTGCTCACGCAGACCAAGCTCACGCGCCTGGTGCCGATCGAGAAGGCCTCCATGAAGGATCGCTCCGTCATCCAGTGGGAGAAGAACGATCTCGAGGCCATGGGCATGCTCAAGGTCGACGTGCTGGCGCTCGGCATGCTGAGCGCGATCAAGCGCGGGCTCGACTTCGTGAATCGCTGGCGCGGCACCTCGCTGGAGATGCATCACATCGCGAACGACGACGAGAAGGTCTACGACATGATCTGCGCGGCCGACACCATCGGCGTGTTCCAGATCGAGAGCCGGGCGCAGATGTCGATGCTGCCGCGCCTGCAGCCGCGCACCTACTACGACCTGGTGGTCGAGGTCGCCATCGTGCGGCCGGGGCCGATCCAGGGCGGCATGGTGCATCCGTACCTGAAGAACCGCGAGAAGGAACGCAAGGGCGAGCCGATCGAGTACCGCTACCCCAAGTTGAAGGAAGCGCTGGGCCGCACGCTGGGCGTGCCGATCTTCCAGGAGCAGGTGATGCAGATCGCGATGATCGCCGCCAGGTTCAGCTCCGACGAGGCCGATGGCCTGCGCCGCGCGATGGCGGCCTGGAAGCACACCGGGCACATCGAGAAATTCCAGAGCAAGCTGATCGAAGGCATGGTCGACAACGGCTACGACCGGCCTTTTTCGGAAGCCATCTTCGAGCAGGTCAAGGGTTTCGGCGAATACGGTTTCCCCGAGAGCCATGCCGCCAGCTTCGCGTTGCTGGTGATCGTCAGCAGCTGGCTCAAGTGCCACGAGCCGGCCTGCTTTCTCGCGGCGATGCTCGATTCGCAGCCGATGGGTTTCTATTCGGCATCGCAGCTGGTGCAGGACGCGCGGCGCCACGGCGTGGAAGTGCGGCCGGTCGATGTCATGGTGAGCGAGCGCCACAGCACGCTCGAGGCGCGTGCGCCGGATGCGCCGCGCATGCCGAGCGGTACCGACCCGCAGTACGCTGACTTTCTGGGGCGGCCCGACCCGCCGGCGGTGCGCCTGGGACTCGGGCAGATCGTTTCGCTCAGTGAGGCCGGCATGAAACGCCTCGTCGAAGCCCGCGCCTTCGCGCCCTTCACCAGCACCGAAGACCTGGCCGTGCGTGCCGACCTCGACGCGAAGGACATGGCCGCGCTCGCCGGCGCCGATGCCCTGATGCGCCTGTCGGGCCACCGCCGCCAGCAGGTGTGGGACGCGACGGCCACACGGGGCATGGGTGGGCGTGCGACAGGCTTGCTCAAGGGCGTGCCGATCCACGAAGCGCCGCTGCTGCTGCCCGCCGCATCGGAGGGCGAGGAGATCGTCGGCGACTACGCGTCGCTCAACCTCACGCTGCGCCGTCACCCGCTCGCGCTGCTGCGCCCCCGCATGGCGCGCTTCAAGCTGCTGAGCGCGCAGGAACTGAGCGATGTGCCCCACGGCCGCACCGTGCGCGCCTGCGGCATCGTCACCATGCGCCAGCGGCCGGGCACGGCCAAGGGCACGATCTTCGTGTCGCTGGAAGACGAGACCGGCATCGTCAACGTGATCGTCTGGAACGACCTGGTCGAGGAACAGCGCGAGCCCTTGCTCAAGTCGAAGCTGCTGGCGGTGCAGGGCGTGTGGCAGCGCGACACGGCCAGCGGCGGCCAGGTGCGGCACCTGTTGGCGAAGCGCTTCAAGGACCTCACGCCCTGGCTGGGCCGGCTCGCCGAAGGGCGGCGCAGCCGGGACTTTCATTGAAGGGGGCGTCCGGGCGCTGAGTTGGCATTTGTGATCGGTTTGTGAAATCTGCGCCGACGGATCGCTCGACGCGCGCGATCCCGCACTAGGATCGATGGGCTGCCCATGCAACCCATCGAAAGCCGCCCACCCCAACTTCTCGTCGTCGACCACGACGGTGCGTCGAGTGCGGCCCTCTGCGAGATGCTGGCCTCGCTCGGGTACGACCTTGCGCAGGCGAATGGACTCGATGCAGCGGCGACTCGCTTGGTCGGCAGAAACGCAGACATCGTTCTTCTTCATGTCGACGGGGTCCCCACGGAAGGTCTCGGCCCGGCGATCTGCCGACTGCGGCAAGCGTCGGGGACGTCCTGGATGCCTGTGCTGCTGCTGGCGCAGCGCGCCGACGAGCCAGCGGTGGCGCAGGCGCTTCAAAGCGGGGCTGACGATGTGCTGGTGCTCCCCATTGGGGGGGCGCTGCTCGACGCCAGGCTGACCCGATGGTCGCAGACGCTGCAGCGGCAGCTGTCGATGGCGCGCCTGGCGCAGCGGCAGCGCGACATCCAGGACAACATCCTGGATTCGGTCCTGACGCTCGATGAAGATGGCCGAGCCGTCGAAGCCAACCTGGCGGCGTGCCAGACCTTCGGCGGGGGCACGCCGGACGCGCTGGTGACCCGAGACATCGCGGTGGTGGCCGGTTGTGCGCGAACCGCGCTGCTCGCAGGGGGGCGCATGTCGCTGCGGCGTGGCGACGGCAAGCACTTTCAAGCCGACGTGTCGGTCAGCCAATGGATGGAAGGGCAGGGCACCCGCACGACGCTGGTCGTTCGCGACCTGACCGAACAACTGCGCATCGACCGCATGCGCGACGAATTCGTCGCCACGGTCAGCCACGAACTGCGTACGCCCTTGACCTCGGTCCTGGGTGCCATCGGCCTGCTGACCTCGGGTGCGGCCGGCGCACTGCCCGCCCAGGCGATTCCCCTGGCCGCGGCGGTGCAGCGCAACGGTGTGCGCCTGAGCAAACTGATCGACGACATCCTCGATCTGACCAAGCTCGAAGGCGATCGGATGGCCTTGCGGCTCAAGGTGCAGCCGCTGGCGCGCGTCATCCAGGAGGCCATCAGCGCCAACCAGGGCTATGCCAGCGGTCTCGGCGTCTACCTGCGTGCCGAAATGGCAGCGCCGGCTCTCGCCGATGCGCTGGTGTCGGTGGATGCCGATCGCCTGCAGCAGGTGTTCGGCAACCTGCTGTCCAACGCGATCAAGCATTCGCCCCGCGGCGCAACGGTGGTGGTGCGGCTGAGCACGCGTTCGGACGGACTGTGCGTCAGCGTGTCCGACAGCGGGCCAGGCGTGGCGGCCGACTTTCGCCAGCGGCTGTTCGAGAAGTTCTCGCAGGAAGACAGCAGCGACCGCCGCTCGCAGGGCGGCGCCGGCCTGGGCCTGTACATCGCCCGCCTGCTCGTCGAGCAGATGGCCGGCAGCATTTCCGCCGACACGCCGGAATCCGCGGGCGCGACATTCAGCGTGTGGCTGCCCCGAGTGCCTTCGCAAGCGCAGGTATTCCTTGAAGGACAGGACAGCCATGCAGGATAAATTGCGCCGCGTCATGTGCGTCGAGGACGACGCGGACATCCGGATGATTCTGGAGTTCAGCCTGGGCACCGTTGGCGGCTACGAGGTGTGCATGTGTGCCAGCGGCCACGAAGCGGTCTTTGCCGCCCAGGTTTTCAAGCCGGACCTCATCCTGCTCGACGTGATGATGCCCGGGTTGACCGGCCCGGAAACCTTGAGCGCCTTGCGCGAACTGCCCGCCCTGGCGGGCGTGCCGAGCGTGTTCCTCACGGCCAAGGCCATGCCGGACCAGCTCGAGGAATTGATGCAATACGGCGCGACCGGTGTCATCGTCAAGCCCTTCGACCCGATGCGATTGCCCCGCGACATCCTCATCTACTGGGAACATGGACGTGCGCCCCACGCTGGTTGACCCTCTGCCCGCGGGCACCGAACAGGCTTTTTTCCGTGTGCAGGCGCGTTTTGTCGATGGTTTGCCCGCAAGATGGGCTGCCATCCATGCGGCGCACGACACCGCGCAGCGCCAGGCCTTGCTGCATCGATTGAAGGGCGCCGCCGGGAGCTTCGGCTTCGCTGCCTTGAGCGGTGCTGCGCACCGAGCCGAGGAGGCTGCCTTGCACGCCGACCCGGCGGCCCTCGGGGCGGCACTGCACGACATCTCGACGGAAATCGACGTGCTGACGCGCGGCGATGGCGCTTCCAACCCGTAGGCAACCCCTGAGAACACTCCATCATGAAGATCAATTCGAGCGTCCTGGGCAACAGCACGCTCGTCATCCAGCTGCGGGAAGAAAGCCTCGATGCCAGCAACGTGCAGGTCTTCAAGGACGAGATCCAGGCCCTGTTGAAGCACCACACGCGCGTGGTGTTCGATCTGGAGGGCGTCCGCTTCATCGACAGTTCGGGCATCGGGGCGCTGCTGTCATGCATGCGGCAGATGCGTCAGCGCCAGGGTGAGGTGCGACTGTGCCGCTTGTCGGCGACGGTGATTGCGCTGTTCGAGCTGATGCGGCTCGACCGCGTGTTCACCCTGTGCACTACCTGCGAGGAAGCCACCAACTTCGACACCTCCGGGAGTGCGTCGCCACCATGACGCCAGCGAGCGTGTCCGCCGGTGCCGGACGACGGTGGAGCCTCTGCGAGATCGCTGTTTTTCGATGAACACCGCGAAAGACCTGGTCGACAAGGCGGTGGGTGCCCGTGTCCGGCGGTTTCGAGCGATCTGCATCTTGCTCGGCGCCACGGTGCTTGCCGTCGGGATGGGCGAAATATTCATCGATTGGCAGGCATCGGAGGACGAAGCGGTCGAATCCCAGGCCATGTACGCGCGCGTGGCCGAAGGGCAACTCGCCACCACGTTGGACGTGGTTGAAAGCAACTTGCGAAGGACGCGAGACGCGGTCGAGCCGTGGCCCGCCGACGCCGATCCGGTGGTCAGCCATCGCCTGCTGGTGGATGCGGTGCGCGGGCAGCCCGTGCTCCGGAGCATGTCGGTGCTGGACGGAAACGGTCGGGTGCTGGCCAGTTCGAATACGCAGAACGTCGATGCCGTCGTTGCGCTCAGCGCACTCGGTGGCATCTCGGCGAGTGCCGAAGGTCGCGTCGGTCCGCCTTTCGCGGCACGCGATCTGCGACAGCTCGCCGATGGTGGCGTGCAGCCCGCTGGCGACGCCGGGCTGCCGCTGGTCATGACGACCTGGGGGCAGGCACGCGCGCCCATGCTGCTCGTGGCGGTGCTCGATCCAGGTCGGCTGGCGTCGGAGCAACGCCTTCTCCTCGGTGACGCCGCCCTCCGGGCGGCCGTCATCTCGGCCGACGGACAACTGGTGTCGGCCGGGAGCGGCGTGCCGCTGAACGTTGCAAGCAGGTCGGCGGGATTGACGGCACTGAGCCGTGCAGGCACAGGCGCCGGGCAGGGAACGTACATCGACAAGGGCTTCGACGGCGAGCCCGCCGTGGGGGCATACCGCCGGCTCCGTGCCTGGCCACTGCTCGTGGTCGTCGAGCGGCCGTACGCCGAAGTCTGGGAGGCGTTGGGGGTGCAACTCTGGTGGGCCGTGGCAGGAGCCGTTGCCTCGCTGGCGTGCATCGCGATGGGGTACCTGCTGGTGCACAGGGGGCATGCCAACGAGCTGGCGGCGCACAGAAAAGTCGCCGGGCTGCTGGCACAGGCGGCCGCCAACGAACAGCGCTGGCAGTTCGCGCTGGAAGGCGCGGGCGATGGCCTCTGGGACTGGAATCTCGTCACGAACGACTTCCACCATTCGGTCCGCGCCTTGTCGATGCTGGGCTACGCCGAGGGAGAAGTGGGTGGGCGGCAGGAGGACTGGGCTGCATTGATTCATCCGCAGGACGTCGTCCGTGTGCGCGCGGCACGGATGGCGCACCTCGAAGGCAAGACGCCGCTCGTGCACGAGGAGATGCGCGTGCGGTGCAAGGACGGCAGCTGGAAGCAGATCCTCACGCGCGGCATGGTCACGCAGCGCGACGCAGAAGGCCGGCCTGCACGGATGACGGGAACCCTGACCGACGTGACGGAGCAGCGCGCCGCGGAAGCGGCGCTGGCGATGAGCCAGGCGAGGCGCGAGGCCGTCCTCCAGAGTTCGCTGGACGCCATCATCACGATCGACGACGACGCGCTGATCGTGGATTTCAACGCCGCGGCCGAGGCCATGTTCGAGCGGCGGCGTGCGGATGTGTTGCAGCAGCCCCTGCACGATCTGCTGCTGCCGCCCGAACAGCGCGGACCCTTCCTGCGCGCCGTGCGGCGCTTCAAGCGAACGGCGGATTCGCCCTTGCTGAACCGCCGGCTGGAGGCGGCTGCGGTCCGGGCCGACGGTTCGGTTTTTCCGATCGAGTTCAGCATGGTGGCGGTCAAGGTGGGCGACCGGCAATGGTTCACCGCCACGATGCACGACATCTCCGAGCGAAAGCGGGTGGAACGTGCGCTCAGGGACAGCGAGGCGCGCGCGCTCAACATCTTCGAGCAGGCCGCCGTGGGGGTGATCCAGCAGGCCGCCGATCGACGTTTTCTCCGGGTCAATCAGACCCTGTGCCGGATGTTGCAGTACACGAACGACGAGTTCATGCGCATGACGCCCGACGACCTGATCCATCCCGACGATGTCACGGCAGGCGTGGAGGGCGTGTCCAGGTTCGCGCGCGGAGAGATCAGCAGCTTCGTGCAGGAGAAGCGGATTCGTCGCAAGGACGGCAGCTACATCTGGGTGCGCCTGACCGCCTCCATCGGGCACGACGCACCGGGCCAGCCCTTCTACGTGATCGGGATCGTGGAAGACATCCAGGCCCAGAAGATGGTGCAGCACGAACTCGATGCGGCGCGCCGGCGCGAGGCGCAATTCGCCGTCCGTGTGCAGCAGGAACTGCTGGTGACGCCTGCACGGTCGGCGCTGCCCTGCGTATGGCTGAGCAACTACACCCGCCCGTCCGACGGCGTCGATGGCGACTTCTTCGAGTTGCTTCAACCAGGTCCCCACTGCGTGGATCTCATCGTCGGCGACGTGATGGGAAAAGGGGTCAACGCGGCCCTGATGGGCGCGGCGGTCAAGATGCAGCTGGCGCGCTCGCTGATCGAACTCATGACGACGGATGCCGGAGGCCTGGGCGTGGCCCCCGAACCGGCGCGAATCCTGACGGCGGTGCACGACGCGATGACGCCGCATCTTCAGGCGCTCGACGCGTTCGTGACGCTGTGCTACGTGCGCATCGACCGACGTGCCGGGACTTTGACCTGGGCCGGATGCGGTCACGAGGAGCCGGTTCTGGCGACCGCCGACGGTGCATCGATCACGCTGCATAACCAGCAGCCTCCGCTGGGCGTGCTCGACGACGCCTGCTTCCACCAGGACACCCTGCCTGCAGGGCCGGGCGACTGCCTGCTGATGCATTCGGACGGCGTGTCGGATGCGATCGACGCGCAAGGGGAGCGCGTCGGTTCCGCACGCGTACGACAGACCTTCCTTCGGCTGGCGCGCAGCCACGTCGCGCCGGGGGCGGTGCTCCAGCTTCTGCGTCACGACATGTTGAACGGCGCCACGCTCACCGACGACACGACGCTGCTGGTCGCACGCATTTGCGCGCTCGACGACTACACCCGGCTCGACCTAGCATGCGATACGGCGTCGTTGCCGGCGCTGCGCCGGCTGGTGGAGACGCAGGCCCGCGCGGCGTCTGTGGGCGAGATCGACCGGGGCCTGTTCGCCGTGGCCGTCACGGAGGTGTTCACCAACATCGTCCGGCACGCCACCGGTCTGCTCGATGGCGCGTCGATCGAAGTGTTCGCGCATCGCGGCAAAGAGCGCCTGACGATCGAACTGGTTCACGTGGGCGACCCCTTCAGCCCCCCTTCGGAGCTTCCCCCGACCCACTTCGAGACCTTGCCTGAGGGCGGCTTCGGTCTGGCGATCATCTGGAAGGCGGCCGACCAGGTGGTGTACGACCATCACGCCGGCGTGAATACCACGCGCCTGTCGATCGGCGCGGACCGGGCCCTCAAGCATTGATGAGGGATTCCGATCATTGGTTTGTTGGCCGTTGTTTCACTAAACTGAACGATGCACATCGCTCTGGTCGAAGACGACGACGATCAGCGTGAGTTGCTCGAACTCTGGCTCACCGGCGACGGTCGGAACACGGTGGCGTCTTTCGGCACGGCAGCTGCCCTGTGCGCGTCGCTGGCCACCGGGCGATTCGACATCCTCATCCTCGACTGGTTTCTACCGGATGCGACCGGCGCGCAGGTGCTGGACTGGGTGCGACAGCATCTGAGCGGCGCGCTTCCCGTCATCGTGGTTACGGCAAGGGAGGACGAGGCGACCGTCGTCGCCGCGCTCGCCGCGGGGGCCGACGACTACGTCGTCAAGCCGCCGAAACCCCTGGAACTGCTCGCGCGCATCGAAGCCGTGGTCCGGCGCGCGCAGCCGTCGGGCACGCTGGTCCTGCGCGTGGGCGTGTATGAGATCGACATCGCTCAGCGCCGCCTGTTCGTGGACAACGTACCGGTGGCGCTGACGCAGAAGGAGTTCGACCTCGCGGTGTACGTCTTCCAGAACCCCGCGAAGCTCTTCACCCGCGATCACCTTCTCAGCAGAATCTGGGGCCTGGACGCCGACATCGACACCCGCACGGTCGACACCCATGTCAGCCGATTGCGCAAGAAGCTCAGGCTCGACGGTTCGACCGGCTGGAAGCTGGCCTCGGTCCACGGCGTGGGGTACCGGTTCGATCGCGCCGAGAGTTTCGTCGAGCCGGGCTGAGCGGGGCCCCTCCCGCACGTGCAAGACGTGTTGCGTGCCACGGAGAAGACAGCCCGTCGGTGTGAAAGAAATCACGGCGACGCAGATGCGCCGGCGAGTTTGCATTTCGATCACAAGTCCGTTGTCGTGCCGTCGTTCAATCGCATGCACCACGACCACTCCCTCATCGCATCACGGCCTCGGCAAGAACAACATCATGAAAACATTTGTCTTCGGTATCGCGCAACGGCTCTATGCGTTCTCGTTCGTTCTGATCGCCACCATGGTCGTTCTGGCGGTCATGGCATGGAGCCAGTTGTCGAACGTCGAGGCGATTGCCAAGAGCACGGGCAGCGTTCGCGTACAGCAACTGCAGCGCATCGCCAGCACGGAACTGAGCGTGTCGCAGATGGGGTTCTGGGTGCGGGAGGCCATGCTGGCGCGCGACAAGACCACCAGGGATGCGGCGCTCGGACACCTGGAGACGCTGAAGCGGGTCATCGACGCGAACGACGCGGCGTTCATGAACGACACGCCGCCGTCTGCCCGCGCTGCCTTCGGCATCTGGGGGGCCCTGGAGAACGAGTATTGGCCGATGCAGGCCCATCTGATCAAACGGGTTCAGGCAGAGCAGCTCGACGAGGCGCGGAAGTTGCAGGTCGAGCAGACCGGCCCGACGCTGCTTCGTCTGACCAAATGGCTGGGCGAGGAGCGCAAGCGCCAGGAAGACATCCTGAAGTCGGAGCTGGCAGACGTCGTGGCGGCTGCGGCCAAGACGCGCATGGAACTGCTGGTGCTTTCCGCATTCATTGCAGCAGGCCTGATGGCCCTCGCTTTCTATCTGTCCATGTTGCTGCGTCGTCGGGTGGCGACTTCCCTGGCGGTGGCGGATCGGGTGCGCGACGGCAATCTTTCCACCGAGGTGGTGGATCTGGCGCGCGACGAGTTCAGTCCACTGCTGGCGGCATTGAGTGCCATGCAGGCCTCCCTCAAGGGCGTGGTCACCACGGTGCGCGAGAACGCACGCACCGTGGCGACGGCCTCGGGTGAGATTTCTGCCGGCAATCAAGATCTGTCGTCGCGTACCGAACAGCAGGCCAGTTCGCTCGAGCAGACGGCAGCCTCGATGGAGGAGCTGACCTCGACCGTCAAGCAGAACGCCGACAACGCACGCCAGGCCAATCAACTGGCCGTATCGGCATCGGAAGTCGCCGTGCGTGGCGGCAGCGTGGTCAGCCAGGTGGTCGGCACCATGAGCGCGATCAACGCGTCGAGCAAGAAGATCGTCGACATCATCGCGGTCATCGACGGCATCGCCTTCCAGACGAACATCCTGGCCCTGAATGCGGCGGTCGAAGCGGCGCGTGCCGGCGAACAGGGCCGCGGTTTCGCGGTGGTCGCCTCCGAAGTGCGCAGCCTGGCGCAGCGCTCGGCGGCAGCGGCCAAGGAAATCAAGACCCTCATCGACGACTCGGTCAGCAAGGTCGGTGCAGGCAGCGAGCAGGTGAGCGAAGCAGGCCGCACGATGGACGAGATCGTCGGCAGCGTCCGCCGCGTCACCGACATCATGGGCGAGATCACCGCAGCCAGCCACGAGCAGACGCAGGGCATCGAGCAGATCAACCAGGCGATCTCGCAGATGGACCAGGTGACGCAGCAGAACGCTGCCCTGGTGGAGCAGGCCGCCGCGGCTTCGGGCGCGTTGCAGGAGCAGGCCATGGGCTTGGTCGAGGCTGTCAGTGTCTTCAACCTCGGCACTGCCGATGACGGGCATGCTGTCTCCACGACACCTGCGCGCCGCGTCTCGGGTGTGGTCTCAGGCACGTCGAAAAAGCAGACGCCCAAGCCGCTTTCACCGACGCCAAGCACGCGTCGACTTCTGACGCCAGCCACCCAGCCTTCGAAGAACGAGTCGGCAGAGTGGGCGGAGTTCTGAGCGCTACGCGCCACTGGTCGTTCAGTCATTCACACGGGCAATTGCGCCGACGTTTCGGTCGGGCGGCCCAAGGCAACACAAGATGATCACCCCCTCCAAGCACACGATGACCATGGGACCGACATTCTCACAATGGGAGCACCTGACGAACGAGTACCGACAAGGGCTGGAGGCGCTGCGCCGCGGCGACACCAGCGGTTCGAAGCAAATGATGCGACTCGCGCGTGAGATTCAGCTACTCGGTTTGCGCTGCAGCGATCCATTGCACATGGCCCAGCCGACCGATTGGTCCGCTTCGCAGATGGAAGCGCTGGCGCCGCAAACCGTGCGGCCCAGCGTGGGCCAACGCTTCGCACGCATCTTCTCGACGATGCAGGCATGAGCACCGACAGTGCCTGCGATTCGTCGGCCACTGAATCGCCCTCACTGCCATGGGCTGGCGTGGACATGGACAGGGGTGAGCCCGATCTGGCCTACCTCCTGACGGCGCAGATGCTGGTGAGGAGGGACAAGGCCGCAGCGATGTCCCGGCTCGGCATCCGTCTCGAGTTGGCCGAGCTGCTGGAACAGCTGTCGCCGCGCCAGATAGCCCGTATCGCCGCATTGCGATGGCTGTGCGACCTGTCATTGGCCGACATCGGCGCGCGCGAGTGTCCCGACCCACCGCATCGCATTGCTACAATTTGCGACTGAAGCCAGATGTTTCCTTGTCAGGAGGTCCAGCGAGACGACCCTCTTGACTTAAGGCAAACGCATGACTTCGTTCAGCGCCCTGGCCATGGCCAGCCGCGACCCTGGTGCCGCTCGCGCACCATCCGCCCCCTCTCTCCGATTCCCCCGACGCCGTGTCAGCCTGGTGGCCCTCGCCATCCAGGCCCTCCTGTGGCAGGCGGCGCCGGCGTTCTCGCAAACCGCGCAGACCACGCCGCAGCGGCCCGCCGCCAGCACCTCGCCAGACAGCAAGGAAACGCTTGCCGAAGTCAAGGTGACCGCCGATGCGCTGCGCCAGGAAGCCGGCACGCGCACCGTCATCACGCAGGAGGACATCGAGAAGACCGGTGCCACCGGCATGGGCGACGTGATGCGCTACCAGCCGCTGGTGGAAGCGCCCGGCACGGTCACCGGCAGCACGCGCGGGGCGAGCCGCTATGACCGCAGCGGGACCACCGGCTACAACATCCGCGGCATCGAAGGCAATCGCATCGGCCTGGACGTCGATGGCATCGAGATGCCCGACGCCATCAGCCGCGCACCGCTGACCAACCGCGCGCAGGACGGCACCTTCGGCATGGGCCGCGACTTCATCGACCCGGACATCTATTCGGCGGTCGACATCCAGTCGGGCACGACCAATTCGCAGCGCACGGCGGGCGGCATCGGCGGCGTGGTGAGCTTCCGGAGCAAGTCGCCGGAAGACTACGTGAACGAGAACAAGCCGCTCTACTTCGGCGGCAAGCTGGGCTACAACGAGGCCAACAGTGCCTGGACCCAAGCCGTGACGGCGGCAGGACTGTCGGGCGACTACGCCGGCATCCTCAGCTACGTGCGCCGCGATGGCCATGAGACGAAGAACAACAGCGACATCGTCAACAGCTACCCCGAGGACTGGCACTCGGACGCACTGCTGCTCAAGGGCAGCGTGCGCGTGAACGCGCAGCACAAGCTCGAGATTGGCGCCGACCTCTACCGCAAGCAGAACGACAGCAGCTTCGAGGCCTGGAACACCGCCGCCACCGCCGTGACCGGCACGTCGACGCAGAACGCCCAGACCGAGCGCAAGACTTTCCACCTGGCCCACACCTGGACGCCCGGCGCCGGTGGCCTGGTGGACCTGCTGAACACCCGCGTGTACCTGCAGGACACGGACATGGACGACGTGACCGACACGTTGACCTTCGCCACGCGCACCACGCCGCGCAGCACGGCGCGAGACATCTCGCAGAACACCACGCGCCAGGTGGGCTTTTCCAGCGTCGGCGAGAAACGCCTGGACAACCACCTGCTGAAGTTCGGCGTGAACTACTCGCAGACCAAGAACGAGCACCCGTTCTCCTCGACGTCGGATTCGTCGACGCAACAGCCTTTCCCCGACACCACCACCGACCGGGCCGGCCTCTTCCTCGAGGACACCATCGACTTCCAGGTCGGCGGCAGGCGCCTGGCCGTGGTGCCGGGTCTGCGCGTGGACCGGGTCAAGCCCAGCATCCGCAATGCGGACAGCTTCGGCAACAGCCGCATCACCGCAGCGCAGCTGGAGACGATGTACGGCAGCACGTCGGGGACTACCATCGCCAGCCCGAGCCTGGCCGTGCTCTACGACATCCAGCCGACGCTGACCGCCTACGCGCAATGGAAGCGCAGCGGCCGCGCACCCACCAACAGCGAAGTCTTCGGCTACTGGAACGGCGGCGGCGGCACCTATGCGCTGGTCGGCAACAAGGACCTCAAGAAAGAGACGAGCGATTCCTTCGACATGGGGCTGAAGGGCTCGCCGACGCCGGGCGTGGTGTTCAACAGCTCGGTCTTCTACACGCGCTACAAGGACTTCATTTCCTACACGCGGTACACGCGTGCGAACACCCCGGCGTTGTTCACCAACATCCAGTCGAACCTCAGCATCCTGTACCAGGCCAGCAACCGCGACGAGGCGACCATCTACGGCACGGAGCTGAGCGCGCGGCTCGAGCACGGCACCTGGTCGCCCGCTGCGAAGGGCATCTACAGCACCTGGGCGCTGGGCTACAGCAAGGGCAATTCGAAGTCCAACTTCGCCGGCGACAAGAAGGTGGACCTGGACTCCGTCCAACCGGCCAAGGCCATCATCGGCGTGGGCTACGACGCCCCGGAAAAAGCCTGGGGCCTGAACCTCACCGGTGTCTTCGTGAAGGGCAAGCAGGCCGTCGCGACCAACCGCCAGGCCTTCAGCAACGACCCCGGCGTCACGCTCACCGATTCGACGACCGAACAGTTCCGCGTGCCCGGCTTTGCCCGCTTCGACCTGTCCGCCTACTGGCGCCTGACCAAGAACATGCGCCTGGCCGGCGGCATCTACAACCTGGGCGACAAGCGGTACTGGGCCTACAGCAATGCCCGCAGCCTGCAGCCGTCGTCGGCCCAGGACCGTCGCCAGATCGAGCTCTCCACGGCGCCGGGGCGGACCTTCGCAGTCAGCCTGAACGTCGACTTTTGACACCCACCGATCCACCCACCCAAGGACCATCACCATGAAGACGCTTCACACGACCCTTCTCGCCGCAGCGGCCACCGTGCTGCTGTCGGCCTGTGCCGGCAACGCGCCAGCCACATCCACGCCGGGGGCGCAGGCCGCAGCCGCGGGCCAGCCCGCGCGACCGGCCGGCGGGCACGGCCTGGACCCCTTCCTCGGCAGCTACGACACCAACCGCGACGGCGTCGTCACGCGCGCCGAGTTCGACGCCGTCCGCGTGCAGCGCTTCCGTTCCGGCGACAAGAACGGCGACGGCGTGCTGAGCGAAGACGAATACGTTGCCGAGTTCGAGGGGCGCCTGAAGCGCCAGTACTTCGACGAAGGACGCCAGCCCGACAAGGCGTACGAGAACAGCATCAAGCAGGCGCACGTGCGCTTCGGCATTGTCAACCGCGCGCGCGACGGCAAGTTCACGGCGGCCGAAGATGCGGCCATCGCGGACAAGACCTTCAAGGGCCTGGACACCAACAACGACGGCAGCGTGTCCAAGGCGGACCCGCAGCGCCCGCCTCAGGCGCGCGGCAATGACAGCTAGAACCAGCCCCTGGCTGGGTGCGGTGGCGTTGGCCTGGGCGACCGGGCCCGCGGCGGCGGCGTCGCTCACGCTGCAGCTCACCTTGCCCGAAGTGGCCGCGGCGTCGTACTACCGCCCCTACCTGGCGGCATGGGTCGAGAAAGCCGACGACAGCAAGGCGGCGATGGGCACGCTGGCCGTCTGGTACGACACGCGCCTGCGCGACAACCAGGGCCGGGGCTGGCTGCGCAACCTGCGCACCTGGTGGCGCGCCGGCGGCGAGCAGTTGGCGCTGCCCGTCGACGGCGTCACCGGCGCCACGCGGCCGGTCGGCACGCATGCGCTGCATTTCGCCGGTGCGACGGGCGCGCTGGCGGCGCTGCCGGCAGGGCGCTACCAACTCGCCGTGGAGGTGGCGCGGGAGCAGGGCGGCCGCGAACTGCTGCGCGTGCCTTTCGAGTGGGGCGGCGCAGCCAATGCGGCGCAGGCCAAAGGCGAGAAGGAGTTGGGTCAGGTGACGGTGAACGTCGACCCGTGAGGGCGTTCGTCTTTTGCCACCCGCCGGCGCTCGCATCGAGGGCGTCTTTTCGCTAACCTTCTGCCGATGATTGCCTTTGCCCTGCAGCGCGCGGCGGTCGGTGCGCCCATCGGTCCGCCGCCGCCTGCGCCGGACCTCCCGGTCCCGCCCAGCCCTCAAATCCCGCCGATGCCGCCCCCGGAAGGGGATCCGCCCGTCGTGGTGCCGCCCGTGACCGACCCCGGCAAGCCGGCGCCGGTGATCGAACCGCCGCCCGGCGACATCGTGCTGGGCCGTGCCCATGCACGGCGCCTGCGCGACATCTACCGCTCGGCCGGCTGGCCCTGCGGCGACCCGGTGGAGGTCGATCTGCTCGCCGCCGGGCTGCTGGAGCGCCAGCGATCGGCCTTTGGCCACGAAACGCTGCGGGTGACCGACCGCGGCATCGACCACATCGCCAGCTCGCTCGTCGTGAACCGGGCGGCGCTGTCGGCGCACGAAGCCCTGGTCGAGCAGGTGGCGCGCGAGATGACGCGCAGCGGCCGCATCGCCTGGCGCGGGCTGAGCCTGCGCGCCCGGCTGCCAGCAGCGGAGGAGGGCGGCAAGGCGCGCTGGTGCATCGCGCGGCCCGACGTGTTTTCGATCCGCAACACCAGCGTCGAGGCCTATGCGCAACCCATCGTCCACGAGATCAAGGTGCGGCGTGCCGACCTGATGGCCGATCTGCGCAAGCCCGACAAGCGCGCGGCCTACCTCGACCTGGGCGGCGAGTGCTGGTACGTGCTCGGGCCAGACGCCCGTGGCCGCCCCATCGCCACGCCGGAGGAAATCCCGGTGGAATGCGGCGTGCTGATGCTCGAGGGCGGGCGCCTCGTCGTGGCGCGGTCGGCCGTGCACCGGGCGCAGCCGCGCATGCCCTTCGGCGTCTGGATGGCGTTGGCCAAGGCCCAGCCCCTGGCAGGCTTCGACGAAGACGCCCAGGGACTGCTCTGCGGCGAGGGCTGAAAACGACCGCTTCGTCGTCGCTTCGCGCCGTCTGTCGGATGGGCTTGCGCGAATTGCTTCGAAATGTAAGATCGCCGGCCCGTCCGCGACGGTGCGGCAACGACGCCGCCAATTGCCAGGAGCTGCCCCGCCATGCAACCGGTTCTCGAGTTCATCCAGCGCCACGAGCGTTCGTACACCTACAGCGTCCGTGCGCCGCACAAGAGCACGGTGCACAGGGAGGCGTGCTACGTGGACCGCGGACTGACGTCGCTCGCCGCCT
The DNA here is from genome assembly GCF_051216395.1 of Variovorax cryoconiti. Taxonomy (NCBI): domain Bacteria; kingdom Pseudomonadati; phylum Pseudomonadota; class Betaproteobacteria; order Burkholderiales; family Comamonadaceae; genus Variovorax; species Variovorax cryoconiti. The sequence continues at coordinate 48,949 of NZ_JBPJZI010000015.1, forward strand.
GTGTGTTCGATGCGGCTCAGGCGCTCAGCCACAACTTCCCCCGCGCCCATGTCCGCTACCAGGGGCTGTGCATGGGCGAGATCGAGGTCAGCCGGCTACGCGCCTGTTCTGAATTCATCGCCCAGCAGTTGAAGGCCGAGTACGCGCGGCGCTCCGTGCCCGAGTCGGCGGTGCCCATCGCCGCGGCCGGCTGAGCCAGGCGGCCGGCGCGCCGCCTTTCTTTATTCGAGTGCCGACGCGGGCCCGAAGAATTCGTAGCGCACCTGCCGGTCGGGCACGCCCAGCGTGCGCAGCGAGCGCTGCACCTGCTGCATGAACGGCTTCGGCCCGAGGAAATAGGCGTCGATGTCGCGCACGCCTTCGGTCGCAGCCGGCAGCCACTGCGCCAACGAAGCCGCGTCGATCCGGCCGACGGCATGCGGCGCCACCTCCACGTCGTCGGCGGCCGGCGCTTCGTCGTAGCAATAGAAGCGCTCGAACTGCGGATGCTGGTGGGCCAGCGCGTCGATGGCGCGGCGGAAGGCATGCACCTTGTGCGAGCGGGCGCAATGGATGAAGCGCACCGGCCGCGACGGCGTCCGGGCCAGCGCCGTCTCGAGCATGGCCAGCGTCGGCGTGATGCCGACACCGCCGCTGATCAGCACCAGCGGCCGCTCGCTGTCGGCCAGCGTGAAGCCGCCCGACGGCGGGAACAGCTCGACCACGCTGCCGACCTGCACCTGGTCATGCAGATGGGTCGACACCAGCCCGCCGGGCTCGCGCTTCACGCTGATGCGGTAGCTGCGGCCGTTCGGCGCGGCGGACAGCGAATAGTTGCGGCGCGTTTCCTGCCCGTTCACGTCGAGCCGCAGGCCGATGTACTGGCCGGGCGCGAAGTCGAGCACCGGCTGGCCGTCGACCGGTTCGAGGTAGAAGGACGTGATCTCGGCGCTCTCTGCCTCCTTGCGGGCCACGCGGAAGGCCCGCCCGCCGCGCCATCCGCCCGGCGCCGCCGCCTTGCGGTCGTACTCGGCCGCCTCGGCGCCGATCAGGATGTCGGCGAGCTGCCCATAGGCGGCCGCCCAGGCCTCGATCACCGCGTCGGTCGCGACCTCGGCGCCCAGCACCTCGCGGATCGCGCGCAGCAGGCAGGCGCCCACGATCGGGTAGTGCTCGGGCAGGATCTGCAACGCCACGTGCTTCTGCACGATCTGCGTCGCCAGGTCGCCCAGCGCTTCGAGCCGGTCGATGTTCTTCGCGTACATCAGCACCCCGTTGGCCAGGGCGCGCGGCTGCTCGCCGCTGATCTGATTGGCCTGGTTGAAGAGCGGGCGCACCTCGGGGTGCTCGTCGAGCAGGATCCGGTAGAAGTGCGTGGTCAAGGCTTCGCCTCCGGTTTCCAGCAAGGGGACGGTGGCGGTGACGATGGCTTTGTGCGCGGCGCTCAGCATGGGAATCCTTCGAAGGTGGCGTAGGGCTTTCTCTTTGCAATCGTCGTTCCAGCCTTGTCTTGCAGCAAAATCAAGGACTTAGCTTTGATGTATGTCGGTATGACGCGATTCGATTCGTGTCTTGATGACATGCATCGTGTCTCGATGACGACCAACCCGCTGCTCCAGTCCCTCATTCCGCTCGTCGGCGACATCGCCCGCGACCTGCCCGCGGCCGAGCGCTACCGGCGCCTGCTGCACGCCCTGCGCGTGCTGCTGCCGTGCGACGCAGCCGCGCTGCTGCGGCTCGAAGGCGACCTGCTGGTGCCGCTGGCCGTCGACGGGCTCAGTGCCGACACGCTGGGGCGGCGCTTTCGCGTCGACCAGCACCCGCGCTTCGCCGCGCTGCTCGAGGCCCGCGGGCCGCTGCGTTTTCCGGCCGACAGCCCGCTGCCGGACCCGTACGACGGGCTGGTCGACGGCCTGGACGGCCACCTGCCGGTGCACGACTGCGTCGGCTGCACCGTGCACCTGGACGACCGGCCCTGGGGCCTGCTGACGCTCGACGCGCTCGACCCCGACCGGTTTTCCGAGGCCGACCTGGCCACGCTGCAATCCTTCGGCCATCTCGCCGCGGCCACCGTCAGCGTGGCCGGCCGCATCGCGCAACTCCAGTCGCGCGTCGAGCGCGAGAGCCTGCGCGCCGAGGGCTTCCGGCTGGCGGCCGGGCCGCGCACGCGCAGCCTGATCGGCCGCAGCCCGGCCCTGCGCGAGTTGCAGAAGCAAATCGACCTGGTCGCCGGCAGCGACCTGCCGGTGCTCATCCAGGGCGAGACCGGCGTCGGCAAGGAACTGGTCGCCGAGGCGCTGCACGCGGCCTCGTCGCGCGCGGCGCGGCCGATGATCAGCCTGAACTGCGCCGCGCTGCCCGACACCCTGGTCGAGAGCGAGCTCTTCGGCCATGTGCGCGGCGCCTTCACCGGCGCGGTGGGCGAGCGGCCGGGCAAGTTCGAGCTGGCGAACGGCGGCACGCTCTTCCTCGACGAGGTCGGCGAACTGGCGCTGCCGGTGCAGGCCAAGCTGCTGCGCGTCTTGCAGAGCGGGCAGCTGCAGCGGCTGGGCTCCGACCGCGACCACCACGTCGACGTGCGCCTCATCGCGGCGAGCAACCGCAACCTGGCCGACGAGGTGCGGGCCGGGCGATTGCGCGCCGACTTCTACCACCGGCTCAGCGTCTATCCCTTGCCGGTGCCGCCGCTGCGCGAGCGCGGGCGCGACGTGCTGCTGCTCGCCGGCTTCTTCCTGGAGGAGAGCCGCTCGCGCCTCGGGCTGGGCGGGCTGCGGCTCGACGCCGGCGCACAGGCCGCGCTGCTCGCCTACGACTGGCCGGGCAATGTGCGGGAACTGGAGCATCTGCTCGGCCGCAGCGTGCTGAAAGCGCTGGGACGCCACGCGCAGCGGCCGCGCATCCTCAGCCTGGAGGCGGTCGACATGGACCTGCCGGGCAAGGCCAGTGGCGCGCGGGTCGACACGGCCGACGCTGCCGTCGCCGCATCGCCACCGGTCCCGTCGTTGGCGTCGTTGGCGTCATCGATACGCGGCGAGGGCCGCAGCCTGCGCGATGCCGTGCAGGCCTTCGAGCGAACGCTGCTTGTCGACACGCTGGCGGCGCACGGCTTCAACGGCGCGGCCGCAGCGCGCGCGCTCGGCATCGACCGCGGCAACCTGGTGCGCCTGGCCAGGCGGCTCGGGGTGTCGATGCAGCGCCCCGAGGCACGGGAAAATCCGCCGGTCGGCGGCCGTTGAACGGCGCGCCGCCGGGTCTCCTCAGCCCGCCGTGCTCTGCCGCTCGATCAGCCCAAAGCCGACGTCGATCACCGATTGCGCGATGGGCTTGCTGCGGCATCGGTCGACGATGAGGCGTGCGGCGATGCGGCCCATCTCCGGGCCGTCCACGTGCACGGTAGAGATCGAGGGCAGCATGTGGGCGCCGAAGTCGGCATTGCCGAAGCCGCAGACCGCCAAGTCTTGCGGAATGCGCATGCCTCGCGCCATGGCTTCGACCAACACGCCGTGCGCCAGCTGGTCAGAGCTGCAGCACACGGCTTCGAGCCGCGGGTCGGCGGCCAGCAATTCCGCGAGCGCAAGGCGGCCACGCTCGAGGCTGCTGGGCGCCGGGACGAGGGCCGTGGGCACCTCGCGGCCCAGCGCGGCCTGAAAGCCGTCGCGGCGCAGGCGGGCGCGCAGGTCATCGCCACTGGCGACGCCGATGTGCTGCCACTTCTTTTCCAGGAAATAGGCGCCCACGGCCTCGCCGACCTTTCGGTGCGAGAAGCCGACGAGCATGTCGATCGGCCGGTCGCTGAGGTCCCAGGTCTCGACGACGGGAATGCCGGAGCGCCGCAGGCGGTCCCGCGCCCGCTGCGATTGCACGAGGCCCGTGATCACTATGCCGTCGGGCCGGCGGCCGATCATGGTGTTGAGCACCGATTCCTCGACCTCGGCGTCGTACTGGGTCTGGCCAAGGATCAGTTGGTACCCCGAGGCGGCCAGCTCATTCGTCAGTGCCTGCACCGTCGGAAGAAATTGCGACACGCTCAGCGACGGGACGACCGCTGCGACCATCAGGCTGCGCTTGGACTTGAGCCCGCCCGCGAGGAGATTGGGGATGTAGCCCGTGGTCTCGGCGGCGGCCCGAACCTTGGCGATGGTCTTGTCCGAGACGATGTCCGGGTTGCTGAGGGCGCGCGATGCCGTGATGAGCGACACGCCTGCGGCCTTGGCAACGTCGTGCAGCGTGGCCGGCTTGGTGGGGGACGCAGCGTTCATGGAGGGATATGGAATGCGCGGCGCTCAGCTCGACGCGCGCTGGCGCGAACGATAGCAAACCCCGGGAACCCGGGAATACCCCGAATAAACGCGTCTTGACCGCGGAAATGACAACGATATCATTTCCTGTCCACGAGCCAGCCGCCGTGGGTTCCCTTCGAACAGGAGACATCATGAAAAGACTTTTGACCGCCCTCGCATTCGGCGTCGCCGCCTTGGCCGCACAAGCTCAGACCTGGCCCGACAAGGCTGTGACCCTGGTCGTGCCGTTCCCGCCCGGCGGCTCGACCGACCAGGTGGCGCGGGCGATCGCGCCCCGGCTCACGGACAAGTTCAAGCAGTCGTTTCTCATCGACAACCGGGCTGGCGCCACCGGCACCATCGGCGCGACGCTGGTCAAGCGGGCCGCACCGGACGGCGCGACCTTCCTCGTCACATCGCTGGGTCCGCTGGTCATCGTGCCGCACCTGATCAAGGGGCTGCAGTACGACGCGCTGAAAGACTTCGACCTGATCACCGTCGCGGTGGCGTCGCCCAACATCCTCGTGGTGCCGGCCAATTCGCCGCACAAGACCGTGGCCGACGTGATCGCGTATGAAAAAGCCAACCCCGGCAAGATGACTTTCGCCTCAGCCGGCAACGGCTCGAGCGACCACCTGACGGCAGAGCTGTTCTGGCAGCAGACCGGCACCCAGGGCATCCACGTGCCCTACAAGGGCGGAGCGCCAGCGCACACCGACCTGATGGGCGGGCAGGTCGATGCCTCGTTCCAGAATGTCAATTCGGTGGCGCAGTACATCAAGGGCGGCAAGATGCGCGCGCTCGCCATCACGAGCCCCAAGCGCTCGCCGATCTTCCCCGACGTTCCGACCCTGGCCGAAGCGGGCGTGAAGAACGTCGAGGTGGCGTCGTGGCAGGCCATCGTCGCGCCCAAGGGGCTGTCGCCCGCCGTGCGCGACAAGGCCCATGCGGCTTTCGTCGAGGCGCTGAACGACCCGAAGGTCAAAGAACAGTTCACGTCGATCGGCTTCGAAATGGTGGCCAACACCCCCGCCCAGTTCGCCGAGTTCCAGCAGAAGGAATACGCCCGCTGGAAGCAGGTGATCGACGCCGGCAAGATCACGATCGAGTGAGTGAAAGAAGGGGACTCGCGTGTCCCCGATGTTCCATCCCGAGTTTCCGCAAAGACCATTCATGACGACCGCTTCTGCGTCCGGCGACAGCATCGCCTGGGTTCGAATCTCCTCCTGCTACCTGCCGCTGGCCAACCCGATCAGCGACGCCAAGGTGCTTACCGGCCGGCAGAAGCCGATGACCGAGATCGCGATGCTGTTCGCCGAAATCGAGACCAAGGACGGGCACCGCGGGCTGGGCTTCAGCTATTCCAAGCGCGCGGGCGGGCCCGGCCAGTTCGCGCATGCCAAGGAAATCGCGCCCGCCCTGATCGGCGAAGATCCGAGCGACATCTCCAAGCTCTGGACCAAGCTGTGCTGGGCCGGCGCCTCGGTGGGCCGCAGCGGCATGGCGGTGCAGGCCATCGGTGCCTTCGACGTGGCGCTGTACGACCTGAAGGCGCGCCGCGCCGGCCTGTCGCTGTCGAAACTGCTGGGCTCGCAGCGCGACTCGGTGCGCTGCTACAACACCTCGGGCGGCTTCCTGCACACGCCGATCGAGCAACTGGTGGTCAATGCCGGCGCTTCGATCGAGCGCGGCATCGGCGGTATCAAGCTCAAGGTCGGCCAGCCCGACCGAGCACTCGACATCCGCCGGGTCGAGACGGTGCGCAAGCACCTGGGCGATCACGTGCCGATCATGGTCGACGCCAACCAGCAGTGGGACCGGCCAACCGCGCAGCGCATGTGCCGCGTGTTCGAAGAGTTCGACTTGGTGTGGATCGAGGAACCGCTCGACGCCTACGATTTCGAAGGCCACGCCGCGCTGGCCGCCACCTTCGACACGCCCATCGCCACCGGCGAGATGCTCACCAGTGCCGCCGAACACGGCGAGCTGATCCGTCATCGAGCCGCCGACTATCTGATGCCTGACGCCCCGCGCGTCGGTGGCATCACGCCGTTCCTGAAGATCGCCGCGCAGGCGGAGCATGCGGGCCTGAGCCTGGGCCCGCATTTCGCGATGGAACTGCATGTGCACTTGGGCGCGGTCTACGCGACCGAGCCTTGGGTCGAGCATTTCGACTGGCTGGAGCCGCTCTTCAACGAGCGCCTCGAGATCAAGGACGGCCGCATGCTCGTCCCGACACGGCCCGGCCTCGGCTTGAGCCTGAGCGAGCAGGCCTTGGCCTGGACGCGCGAAACGGTGGAAATCGGAACGCGTACCTGAGGCGCACGGGTCCTCAGACGGCCTCAGCTTGGGTGGGCTGTCCGGCACCTCGGATCAGGAATGGGGCTCAGCCGGAGTGGATGACTGGCCGAGAAGAGCCGGCTGTTCGGCGGATCGGCCGTAGCAATAGACAGTGCGCCGAAGAGGCGTGGAGCGGGTGAAGGGAATCGAACCCTCGTATGAAGCTTGGGAAGCTGCCGTTCTGCCATTGAACTACACCCGCAGCAGGCGTGGATTCTAACGATGCCAATCGTCACCCGTCGGGCGACAAATGTGAACTTTCCTCTTCACTTTGCGGTGCCGATGGCATATAAACGCCCGTCGGATCACCGTCGTTCCGATACGTGACCGACCACCTTGGCCCCCTCAGACCGCGAGGAGCCAGGCGTTCCGAGTCCAACAACAACCATCGAGGGCGCATCGTGATTGAACTGAAAACACCGCGGGGCTTGGCTGTGTCCGTGCCCGAGACGGAGGCGGAAGATCCGTCAGAGAAATTCTCCGTCGACGACGTCGAGGGGTTCCGCAACTACTACCGCGAGAACGGCTATGCGATCGTCAAGGGCCTGCTGACGCGCGAGCAGTGCGCCAAGATCCGCCAGTTGTGGGAGACGGAGGTCAAGCCCTTCGACGGCTTCATGTACCGCCAGGCCACGGCCAAGGTCGAGCGGCACGACAAGAACGACAAGGGCTGGATCATGAATCCGATCCTGAACCTTCAGAGCGTCGACCCGGGCAACTTCCCGCAGTTCCGTTCCTATGCCACCACCAGCATCCTGGGCGACGAACGCCTGGCCGGCGCTTTCGAGAGCCTGCTGGAAGACACGCCGAAGATCGTCCAGTCGATGTATTTCGAGGGCAACTCGGCGACCTGGGAGCACCAGGACAGCTACTACCTCGACTCGGAAACCATCGGCGAGATGGCCGCCGCCTGGATCGCGGTGGAAGACATCTCGCCGAAGGCGGGGCGCTTCTTCATCTGCCCGGGCTCGCACAAGATCAAGCTCGACGACCATGCGCTGTACAACAACATCGCCGAGAACCACGAGGGCTACATCCTCTCGGTCGTGAAGAAGATCAAGGAAGACAAGCTGCCGATCCGCGCCCCCGTGCTGAACCAGGGCGACGTGCTGTTCTGGAATGCGTGGACCATCCACGGCTCGCTCGACAGCCAGGACGCGACGCACTCGCGCTCGTCCATCACCTGCCATGCGATCCCGAACAAGAAGAAGTTCCTGCAGCTGCAGACGCGTACCTTCGACCTGCCCACGGAGAAGGTCAACCGCGCCTACATGTTCAAGCCGAAGGACCTGAAGAAGCCGAAGAACAGGCTGGTGTTCTTCATCGAGTCGCACTTCCCCGGCGCCTTCTACTGGCTGAAGAAGCGCGCGATCATCTACATGGTCAAGCGCAAGCACCGCATGGCGTGACGGCGACGCGCCGGCCTCAGTTGTCGATGACCCGCCGCGCGAAGCGTTCCAGGTAGTCGAGCAGCCGGTTGGCCCCAGCCACGGCCGCGGCCTCGTCGCCGGTCGCGATGCCCTGGGCCAGTTCCATGTGGGCGTCGGCGGCCTCGACGATGTCGCCCTCGTGCTGGTAGGCGTACCAGAAGCGCCGGCACTGCACGATGAGCGGCGACACGCCCATCACGGCCGACTGGTTGCGGCTGGCCCGGTGGTTGACGCGATCGAGCTCGTGGTCGGCCGCCATGTAGTCGTCGAGGTGGCCGCGCGCGGCGGCCTTCACCATCTTCTCGGCGCAACGCACGATGTCCTTGCGCTCGGCCGCCGTGGCACGGCGCGCCGAGCAGGACGCGATCAGCGTTTCGAGCACGCGCCGCGTCTGGACCACGTCGAGGTGGTCGGCCAGGTCGATGCTCGACACCAGCAGGCCGCGCCGCGGCTGCTGGTCGATCAGCCCCACCGAGGTCATGCGCAGCAGCGCCTCGCGCACGGGGGTGCGGCCGAGGCCGGTGCGCTCGGCGATCTCGGCCTCGACCACCGGGCTGCCGGGCTCGAGCTGCAGGGTGGCGATGAGCGTCTCGATCGCGTCATAGGCCATGTCGGCGGCGCGCCGCCGGGGCGCACCACCCAGAGAAGACGTAACTGCAGCAGGCATCGTGGAAGGGGTTTCGCGAAAGGGCACCAGGGCGGGCGCATTCTCCCATCGCCGACGGGAGGGCACGCCCGCAGCGGCTGGGCTCAGAGGGTGGCGCCGATCTTGCGCAGCTCGGCGATGGCCGGCGCCTTGGGCAGCCAGATCTTGTCGAACTCGGCGATGAGTGGCGCGGGGTTGAAGGCCGTGTCGTTCTTGATCACCAGGTTGGTGGCCTTGAACTTGTCGATCAGGCCGAGCTCGGTTGTCACGATGTCCTTGATCTGCGCGTCCAGCGACTGCTTCACCAGGTCGGTGATCAGCGTCTTGTCCTTGGCGTCCAGCGTCTGCCAGATGCGGCCCGACACCAGCGGCGCGAAGGGCATGAACAGCGCGTTCATCGGCAGCATGACCTTGGCCACCTTGTCGAAGCGCGCGTTCCACGAGAACTCGATGTCGGCTTCCAGACCGTCGACCTGGCCGTTCGACATCGCGTCGAACACGGCCGGCGTGGGGATCGGCGTCGGCGCGGCGCCGAGCATCTGATAGAAGTCGCGGTAGACCGGCGTCGGGTTGATGCGCAGCTTCATGCCCTTGAGGTCGGTCGGCGTCGAGATGTCCTTGGTGGCGAACACCACGCGCATGCCGGTGATGCCCCAGCCCAGGCCGACAGTGCCGGTCTCGCGCGGCAGCACCTCGAGCAGCTTCAGCGCGGCGGGCGTGCGCACCAGGGATGCGACGTTGGTGGTCGAGCGCACCAGGTAGGGCGCATTGATGGCGGCCACGCTGGAGACGCGCGAACCCAGCTCGGCCGCCTGGATCCAGCCCATGTCGAGGGCGCCCGACTGCAGCTGCTGCATCATGGCCGACTCGTTGCCGAGCTGGCCCGAATGGAAGACGGTGGCGCTCAGGCGGCCGTCGGTCGACTTCTTCAGCGACTCGCCGAAGGCCAGTGCGGCGCGGTTCCACGAGTGGCCGGCCGGGGTGATCAGGCCGAGGCGAAATTCCTTGGCCGTGGCGGCGCGCACCATCGGCGCGAAGAGGGCAGACGAGGCGGCGGCGGTGCCGGCCGCGGCCTGGACGAACTGGCGACGTGAGAGAGACATGCGAAGCTCCGGTTGAGGTTGAGAGAACGGCTCGAAGAACTACTTCAAGAGGGCGAGCGACAGGCTCGGGAACAGCGACAGGATCACCAGCGCCACGCAGCAGATGACGAAGAAGGGCAGCGTGACGATGAACATCTTTCCGGGCTTGGCCCCGGTGACGGCAGAGGCCACGAAGAAGCTCAGCCCCACGGGCGGCGTCATGAGGCCGAGCACCAGGTTGATCACCACCACCACGCCGAAGTGGCGCGGGTCGATGCCGTAGATGTCGGTGGCGATGGGCAGCAGGATGGGCACCGTCATGATCAGGCCGGGGATGCCGTCGATGACGGTGCCGATCACCAGCAGGATCACGTTGACCAGCAGCAGGAAGGTGACCGGGTCCTTCGCCACGGTCTGGATCCACGCGGCCGTGGCCTGCGGCACCTTGCCGTAGATCAGCAACCACGAGAACACGGCGGCCGCTGCCACCAGGAACAGCACCACGGCCGAGTAGATGGCCGACTTGAGCAGGATCTGCGGAATCATCCCGTAGCGGAATTCCTTCGTCACGTAGCGGCCCACCAGCACCGCGGCCACGGCGCCGACGGCCGCCGCTTCGGTCGGGTTCGCGAAGCCGCCGAGGATGGAGCCGACGATCACGATCGGGATCAGCAGCGTGGGGCAGGCCGTGATCACCGTGTGCAGCCGCTGCTTGAGCGTGCGCTTCTCGGTGCGCGGGTAGTTGTAGATCAGGCCCATGCAGGCGATCACGATGAAGAACAGCACCGTGAGGATCACGCCGGGGATGATCCCGGCGATGAGCATGTCGCCCACCGCCACCTGCGCGAGCACGCTGTAGACCACGAACATCACCGAGGGCGGGATGATCGGGCCGAGCATGCCGCCGTACACCGTGAGGCCGGCCGCGAAGGTCTTGTCGTAGCCCTGCTTTTCCATCTCGGGCACCATGATCTGGCTCATGATCGCGACCTGCGCGGTGGCCGAGCCGATGATCGACGACACCAGCATGTTGGCCAGGATGTTCACGTAGGCGAGGCCGCCCTTGACCGAGCCGATGAAGGCCAGCGCCAGGTCGACCAGGCGCTTGGTGATGCCGCCGCCGTTCATGATCTCGCCGATGAGGATGAACAGCGGGATGGCGATGAGGCTGTAGCTGTCGACCCCGCCGAACATCTGCGTCGGGAAGGACTGGAACAGCACCGTGTCGCCCGAGTTCAGGATGAACACGATGCCCGACAGGCACAGGCACGCGCCGATCGGCACGCCGACCAGCATGATGAGCAGGAAGAATCCGGTGGTCAGCATGTCAATTCACCACGTCCGCGTTGGCGATGTTGAACCCGGCGTGGCTGCGCTTGGGCTGCAGGCCGAGGTCCTCGATCAGGTTCGACAGCGCATGCACGCTCAGCGTCAGCGAGAAGATCGGCAGGATCAGCTGGATCGCCCAGACCGGCCAGTTCAGCGTCTGCGTGCGCTCGGTGTAGAGGAAGTTGAAGGACTCCGCGGCGAACTCCTTCGCGTCGAAGCCGTAGTGCGCGAGGCCCACCGGGTCCATGTAGATCCAGCACATCGCAAGTAGCGCCAGGCCGAGCACCAGCACGCCACCCGAAGCCGCCGCCTTGGCGATGCGCACGGCCTTGGCACCCAGCTTGTCGGTCAAGAGCGTGACCGCGAAGTCGAGCCGCAGCCGCGTCATGGCAGAGGCGCCGACGAAGGTCAGCCAGACCACGCAGTACACCGAGGCCTCGTCGACCCAGTAGAGCGGAATGCCGCCGTAGCGCGTCACCACGTTCAGCATGACCAGCACCATGAGCAGCCCCATCAGCACGGTGAGGAAGTGGCGTTCGCAGCGCAGCACGCCGTCCGAGATGTCGAGCACCCAGCGGGCGGCGCCGACCTGTCCTTTGGCTTTTTCTTGCATGGTGTTGTGGCCTGGTGACGGGTGGGGTGCAGAAGCTCAGGCGACCGACTGGTACTGCGCGGGCCGCGTGGCCAGGGCCTTTTGGACCACGCCTTCGATGAAAGCGCGTTCCTCGCCGATCAGCGGCAGGCGGGGGCGGCGCATGTGCTCGGTGCCCACGCCGACCAGCAGGTCGATGAGCTTGAGGTTCTGCACCAGCTTGGTCGACACGTCCAGATGCAGCATCGGCGTCATCCACTGGTAGAGCTTGAGCGCCTCGGCGAACTGGCCGGCCTTCATCAGGTCGTACAGCGCCACGGTTTCGCGAGGGAACGCGCAGCCCACGCCGGCCAGCAGGCCGTCGGCGCCCAGCGCCATCGCTTCATAGGCCAGGTCGTCCACGCCGCAGAAGATCTGATAACGGTCGCCCAGCAGGTTGCGCAGGTCGGTGATGCGGCGGATGTTGTCCGTGCTCTCCTTGACGGCGACCAGCCATTCGCAGTCGGCCAGCTCGAGCATGTGCTCGGGCTTGAGGTCGACACGGTAGGCGACCGGGTTGTTGTAGACCATCAGCGGCTTCTGCGCCGCCTTGGCCATGGCGCGCACGTTGGCCATCGCCTCGCGTGCATCGGCCACGTAGATGACCGAGGGCATCACCATGTAGCCGGCCACGCCCAGCTTGTTGCCGCCGTCGATGTAGCGCAGCGCCTCGCGGGTGCTGGTTTCAGACACGTTGGCCAGCACGGGGATGCGGCCGTCGGCAGCGTCGAGGGCGATCTTGGCGACCTGCAGCTTCTCTTCCAGGCTCAGCGTGCTTGCTTCGCCCAGCGAACCGCAGGTGACCAGGCCATGGATGCCGTTGCGGATCTGGAAGTCGATGTGCCTGGCCGTGCCCTCGGCATCGATGCTCTCGTCGGCGTTGAACTTGGTTGTGATGGCGGGGAAGATGCCTTGCCAGCGGGGATTGGTCATTCGTTGCTCCTGAAGGATGAGGTTGGAGAGAGGCGGAGGCCGTCCGGACCTGCGCCCGATCGACTCTGTAAATATATTAGTGAGATATCAGAAATATCTGATGAGGGTATTAGCAGATTGCGTGCCAGCACTGAACATGCTTGATCGGGGGCTTGGATGGCTTGTCGAGGCCGGCGGCATCGCCTCGCGGCACCGGATCGAGGCGCCGTGCACACGCACGGGGCGATGTGCTCATCCGCCCGGGTGCATCACGCCCGGCGGCAGGGCCGAGACCGGCCCAAACCTATAATCGATAGGCCAATCAAATCAAGCAGTTAGCGGGTGCATCGTTCCGCTGTACGAGCCCCTTGCGAGCCTTTTGCGAGCTATTTCCATCCCATGAGCCAGCCCACCTTCACGGTCGCGGACATCCGCAAGACCTTCCTCGACTTCTTCGCCTCGAAGGGCCACACGGTCGTGCCGTCCAGCCCGCTGGTGCCGGGCAACGACCCGACGCTGATGTTCACCAACTCGGGCATGGTTCAGTTCAAGGACGTGTTCCTCGGCGAGGACAAGCGCCCTTACGTGCGCGCCACCTCGGTCCAGGCGTGCCTGCGCGCCGGCGGCAAGCACAACGACCTGGAGAACGTGGGCTACACCGCGCGCCACCACACCTTCTTCGAGATGCTGGGCAACTGGAGCTTCGGCGACTACTTCAAGCGCGAGTCGCTGATGTGGGCCTGGGAACTGCTGACGCAGGTCTACAAGCTGCCGGCCGACAAGCTGTGGGCCACCGTCTACATCGAGGACGACGAGGCCTACGACATCTGGACCAAGGACATCGGCCTGCCGCCCGAGCGCGTGGTGCGCATCGGCGACAACAAGGGCGGGCGCTACATGTCCGACAACTTCTGGATGATGGCGGACACCGGCCCCTGCGGCCCGTGCAGCGAGATCTTCTACGACCACGGCCCCGAGATTGCCGGCGGCCCGCCCGGCAGCCTCGATGAAGACGGCGACCGCTACATCGAGATCTGGAACAACGTGTTCATGCAGTTCGACATGCAGCCCGACGGCTCCGTGAAGAAACTGCCAGCCCCCTGCGTCGACACCGGCATGGGCCTGGAGCGGCTGGCTGCCATCCTGCAGCATGTGCACAGCAACTACGAGATCGACATCTTCGATGCGCTGATCAAGGCCGCTGCGCGTGAAACCGGCGTGACCGATCTGTCGAACAACAGCCTGCGCGTGATCGCCGACCACATCCGCGCGACCGCCTTCCTGGTGGCCGACGGCGTGATCCCGTCGAACGAAGGCCGCGGCTACGTGCAGCGCCGCATCATCCGCCGTGCCATCCGCCACGGCTACAAGCTGGGTCAGAAGAAGCCCTTCTTCCACAAGCTGGTGCCTGACCTGGTCGCGCTGATGGGCGAGGCCTATCCGAAGCTGGTCGCCGACCAGAAGCATGTCATCGACACGCTGAAGGCCGAGGAAGAACGCTTCTTCGAGACCCTGGCCAACGGCATGGAAATCCTCGATGCCGCGTTGGCCGGCGATGCCAAGGTGCTGCCGGGCGAAGTCGCCTTCAAGCTGCACGACACCTTCGGCTTCCCGCTCGACCTGTCGGCCGACGTTTGCCGCGAGCGCGGCGTGAGCGTCGACGAGGCCGGCTTCAAGGCCGCGATGGAAAAGCAGAAGGCCGCGGGCCGCGCCGCCGGCAAGTTCAAGATGGACCGCAACGTCGAGTACGCCGGCGTGGGCAACACCTTCACGGGCTATGAGCACCTGGAAGAGACGGCCAAGGTGCAGGCGCTGTATTTCGAAGGCGCGTCTGTGAATGAGCTGAAGGAAGGCCAGCCTGGCATCGTGGTGCTCGACACCACGCCCTTCTATGCCGAGAGCGGCGGCCAGGTCGGCGACCAGGGCTTCCTCAGCGCCGAGGGCGTGCAGTTCGGCGTGGAAGACACGCAGAAGATCAAGGCCGACGTGTTCGGCCACCACGGCATGCAGACGCAAGGCACGCTCAAGGTGGGCGACACCGTCAAGGCCGCTGTCGACGGTGAGCGCCGCAACGCGACCATGCGCAACCACAGCGTGACCCACCTGATGCACAAGGCCCTGCGCGAAGTGCTGGGCACGCACGTGCAGCAGAAGGGTTCGCTGGTCGATGCTGACAAGACGCGCTTCGACTTCGCGCACAACGCCGCGGTCACGCACGACCAGATCCTCGAAATCGAGAAGCGCGTGAACGCCGAGATCCTGGCCAACGCACCGACGCAGGCGCGCGTGATGGACATGGAGTCGGCCCAGAAGACCGGCGCCATGATGCTGTTCGGCGAGAAATACGGCGAGAGCGTGCGTGTGCTCGACATCGGGTCCAGCCGCGAACTCTGCGGCGGCACGCACGTGCAGCGCACCGGCGACATCGGCCTGTTCAAGATCACCAGCGAAGGTGGCGTCGCCGCGGGCGTGCGCCGCATCGAGGCGATCACCGGCGTCAATGCGCTGAGCTACCTGCAGGACCTGGAGGCGACCGTGCAGAGCGTGGCTGCCACGCTCAAGTCGCCGGCCGCCGAACTGCAGGGCCGCCTCGGACAGGTGCTCGACCAGGTGCGCGCGCTCGAGCGCGAAGTCGGATCGCTCAAGGGCAAGCTGGCGTCGTCGAAGGGCGACGAACTGCTCGCCCAGGCGATCGAGGTCAAGGGCCTCAAGGTGCTCGTGGCCCAGCTCGATGGCGCCGACGCCAAGACGCTGCGCGACACCATGGACAAGCTCAAGGACAAGCTCAAGAGCGCGGTCATCGTGCTCGCCGCCGTCGACGGCGCCAAGGTGCAGATCGCGGCCGGCGTCACCGCCGACGCAATGGGCAAGGTGAAGGCCGGCGAACTGGTCAACTTCGTCGCCCAGCAGGTCGGCGGCAAGGGCGGCGGCAAGCCCGACATGGCGATGGCCGGCGGCACCGACGCGAGTGGCCTGCCCGCCGCACTGGCCTCGGTGCAAGGCTGGGTGGCCGAGCGGCTCTGATCCGGCTTCGGCGCGCCGTGCCTTAGTGCGGCGCGGCCACCAGCGCGCGCAGCACGCCGCGCAAGGTCGCCGCCGCTGCGCGGCGTTCGTTCGCGTCGGCCGCCATCTGCGCCCGCACGATGGCCCCGTCGAAGGCGAGGGCGGCGCCCTGCGCCAGCGCCTCGCGCCGGGGGCCTGCCGGCAGCAGCTGCACGATGACTTCCGTCATCTCGTCCTTGTGCGCACGCGCGACGCCGACCGCTTCGGGCAGTGCATCGGCGATCTCGACCACCGTGTTGATGAAGGCGCAGCCGCGAAAGACCGGCATCTCGGTCCATTCCTGCAGCACGTCGGCCAGCAGCAGAAGGCTGCTGCCGTCCGCCGCCGGCGTGTCGGCGCCGCGCCGGCCCAGCGCATCGACGAACCAGGCCATCCAGCGCGCATGGCGCAGATCGAGGAAGGCCCGCACCAGTTCGTTCTTGCTCGGGAAGTGCCGGTAGAAGGTCACCTTGGTCACGCCCGATTCGGCGATCAACCGGTCGATGCCGGTGGCGCGGATGCCGTCGCGATAGAACAGGTCGTGTGCCGTGACGAGGATGCGGTCGCGTGCGGAGAGGGGGGCGGCTTCCATATCAGTTGATTGTAGACAGACCTGTCTATGCCTGATAGATTCGCGCCATTTCATGTAGACAGATCGGTCTACGTGGATGCCCAGTTCGCCGATCGAACCCGACCACCCAGGAGCCACCATGGAAGCCCGCCCGCCCGTTCCCCCTTTTACGCATGAGAGCGCCACCCAGAAGGTGCGCGGTGCCGAAGACGCCTGGAATTCGCGCGACCCCGAGCGCGTTTCGGGCGTCTACACCGAAGACACGCTGTGGCGCAACCGCGTCGAGTTCCCCGTCGGCCGCGCGGCGGTGCGCGAATTGCTGCAGCGCAAATGGGCGCGCGAGCTGGACTACCGCCTCATCAAGGAACTGTGGGCCTTCACCGACAACCGTATCGCAGTGCGCTTCGCTTACGAGTGGCATGACGATTCCGGCCATTGGTTCCGCAGCTATGGCAACGAGAACTGGGAGTTCAACCCGCAAGGCCTGATGCAGCGGCGTTTCGCCAGCATCAACGACCTGCCGATCGCCGAGGCCGATCGGCTCTTCCACTGGCCGCTGGGCCGCCGGCCAGATGACCACGCGAGCCTGAGCGACCTGGGCCTGTAGCGCCGAATACAGCGCCAGCACATCGGGCCGCAGCCGGCTACAGTTCGCGCCATGCGTGGTGTGTACGTCGTTGCGGCAAGGTGGGTGTGGATGGGCGTGGTGCTTCTGGCGAGCGCCTGCGCCAGCCTGCCGCCACCGCAGGCCCGGACCATCAGCACGGCGCATATCGATGTGGCCGACACACCGCTCGGGCGCATCGCGGCGGCCAGCGCGCAGGGCGCGGCGCCTGGCCTCTCCGGCTTCCAGCTGATGCCCGAGGGGCCGACGGCGCTCAATGCGCGGCTGGCGCTGGCGCAGCGCGCGCAGAAGACGATCGACGCGCAGTACTACATCCTTCAGCAGGACGCCTCCGGCACGCTGTTCCTCAGCGCCCTGCTGCAAGCCGCCCGCCGCGGTGTGCGCGTGCGCCTCCTGGTCGACGACTTCTACACAGCGGGCAAGGACGAGCTCTTCGCAGCGCTGTCCTCGCAGCCGAATGTCGAGCTGCGGCTGTTCAACCCGCTGGCCGTGCGGGCCGGGCCGCTGGGCCTGCGGGTCGTGCTGTCGCTGGCCGACGTGCGGCGCATCAACCGGCGCATGCACAACAAGCTCTTCGTGGCTGACAACAGCATGGCCATCGTCGGCGGCCGGAACATCGCCGACGAATATTTCATGCGCAGCGAAATGGCCAACTTCATCGACATGGACGTGCTGGCGACCGGGCCGGTGGTGCCCGAGTTGTCGGCGACCTTCGACGACTTCTGGAACAGCCCGCAGGTGCGCCCCGTTGCCGAACTCTCCGCGGTGCCGCCCGACAGCGAATCTGTGCGCACCTGGCTGCACGACCAGCTGGCCGGTGCGGTCGAGCCGCCGCGCGAGCGCGACGTCGATGTGCTGGGCCATCCGCCCATCGGGCAGCAGCTGCAGGCCGGACGCCTCTTGCAAACGCCGGGTGACGGCCAGGCGGTGTCGGACATCCCGAAGAAGATCGCCATGGATGACCCGGAGGCGCGCTATGCCGACAGCGTGACGCAACGCACCATCGCGATGCTGCAGGGCGCGCAGAAGCAGGTGATCATGGTCTCGCCTTATTTCATTCCCGGCGAAATGGGCCTGGCCCAGATGAAGGCCGGCGTGGAACAGGGCGTCGAGATGATCGTGCTGACCAATTCCCTCGATGCCACCGACGAGTCGCTGGTGTATGCCGGCTACGCGCGCTACCGCGTCCGCCTGTTGAGGGCGGGCGTCAGGCTCTTCGAGTTGAGCGCCAAGCTCCTGCCGCGGCAGCGCACGCTGGGCGACTTCAGCAGTTCGTCCGGTCGGCTGCACGCGAAGATCGCCCTGGTCGATCAGCGGCGCATGTTCATCGGCTCCATGAACCTCGACGGCCGTTCGGCCCGCTTGAACACCGAAGTTGGCATCCTGATCGAGAGCCCCGCCCTGGTCGAGCAGTTCAGCCGGCTGACCCCGCTGCGGGCGATGGGCGCCTACGAACTTCAGCTCGACGACAGCCGCGACGGCGTGGGCTGGGTCGAGCACGACGCCGACGGTTCACGTACCATGACCAAGGACGAGCCCGGTGCCAACTGGGTGGGCGACTTCAAGAACTGGCTGCTGCTCAAGCTGCTGCCCGAAGACCTGCTGTGAGCCGGTTGGCGATGGCACGGCCGTTGCATGCACCGTTGGCATGCACGACCAGGCCCTGACCCTGCCCAGCGCGGCCGAAGCCGGCGTCGACCCGCTGTGGCGGCACCAGCTGAGCCTGCTGCTCGAATCGACCGGCGAGGGCATCTTCGGCATCGACCTCGACGGCCACTGCATGTTCATCAACCGGGCCGGCGCGCAACTGCTCGGCTGGCCTGCGGCCGAGGTGCTCGGCCACAACATGCACGAGCTGACGCACCACTCGCATGCCGACGGCTCGCACTACCCCGACACCGACTGCCCCATCTTCAACGCCTTCCGCCGCGGCCTGCCGTGCCGCATCGACACGGAGGTGTTCTGGCGGCGCGACGGCACGTCCTTCGCGGTGGAGTACTCGAGCCACCCGATCGTCGATGGCGACATCGTGCGCGGGGCGGTCATCGCCTTCGTCGACATCACGGAGCGCAAGCGCGCAGCCGCCGCGCTGCAGCAGTCGCGCGACCAGCTCGAGCTGCGCGTGGCCGAGCGCACCGCCGAACTCAGCGCGGCGCTTCGGCAGGTGCGCGAGCTGTCGGCCTGGATGGATTCAGTGCGCGAGGAAGAGCGCACCCGCATCGCCCGCGAGGTGCACGACGAACTCGGCAGCCTGTTGGTCGCACTCAAGATGGACGTCAACTGGATCGGCAAGCGCCTGGGCGAGCAGCAGTCGCGCGATGCCGACGCGGCGCAGGCGATGCGCCAGAAGATGCGCGGCAAGTGCGACAACATGGGCGCGCTGATCGAGCGCGCGGTCGAGAACGTCGGCCGCATCATCACCGACCTGCGCCCGAGCATTCTCGACCACCAGGGCCTGTGGGCCGCGCTCGAATGGCAGGCGCACGAGTTCGTGCAGTCGGCCGAGCTCGACCTCGGCTGGGACCTGCAGGTCGACGACGCGCTCGAGCTGCCCGAGCCGGCGGCGATGGCGGTGTTCCGCATCTTCCAGGAGATGCTGAGCAACGTCGGCCGCCATGCGCGCGCAGCCCGCGTCGACATCCGGATCCGCGCCGACGACGGCGTGCTTGAGCTGCGCGTGAAGGACGACGGCATCGGTGCCGCGCCGCAAGCCTTCGGCGCGCCGACCTCGTACGGCGTGCGGGGCATGCGGGAACGGGCGCTGCACTTCGGCGGCAGCATCGAGATCGCGAGCCAGCCGGGGCAGGGCAGTACATTTCGACTCCGTCTTCCGCTTTCGACTTCGCATTGATGCCATGACACCTGCCATCCGCGTCCTCATCGGCGACGACCACCGCATCGTGCGCGAAGGCCTGAAGCAGGTGCTCGGTGACCTGTCGAATGGCGCGCCGGAGATCGTCGTCTGCGCCGAGGCGCAGACCGGCCCCGAGGTGATCGAGCGCGTGGCGTCGCTTCAGGGCGGGGAGGGCGTTGATGTCGTGCTGCTCGACATCGCCTTGCCCGAGCGCGACGGCCTCGACGTGCTGCAGGCCTTGCGCGCCGCCTGGCCGGCGCTGCCAGTGCTGATGCTCTCGACCTACCCGGAGCGCCAGTACGCGGTGCGCTGCATCAAGCTCGGCGCGGCGGGCTACCTCAACAAGAGCGCAGACGCCGATGCGATGGTGGCGGCGGTGCGCAAGGCGGCGGGCGGTGGCATCTATGTGTCGGCGGCCACGGCCGAGGCGCTGGCCGCGGCGGTGAGCAAGGTGTCGGCGACCGAGGCGCTGTCGCACCGCGAGCACCAGGTCTTCCGGCTGCTCACGGCAGGGCACAGCGTGAGCGAAATCGGTGCGCAGCTCGGCTTGGCGCCGAACACGGTGAGCACCTACCGGGCGCGCATCCTCGAGAAGACCGGCGCGAAGAACGACGTCGAGCTCGCGCTGTACGCCGAGCGGCACGGCAAATCGGCGCCGGCCGCCTGAAAACACGGGCAGCGACGACCGCCTTGTAGGGCCAGCACTACAAGGCATCGATCTGCGCTGTGCGATTTCATGCGCCGGGGCTGCGTTGGCCCACATCCGGCCTGCAACCGGCCCGCGGCTTGCAATGCATCTGCATCTTCTCAATGAGGTGCTACCCATGTCCCGACTGCCTGAATCGACAGCGAACGACCCGTACGACGCCGACCGCCCTTTGATGCTGCGCTGCGGCTGCGGCCAGGACCATGCGCCCGACCAGCACGCGAGCGCGATGGCGCTGTCTAACGACAAGCTCGAAGCCAGCCTGATCAAGGCGCTATTCCCGGTCGACAGCGTGCGCCGCGGCTTCCTGCGCGCGGTGGGCGCCAACACGGCGCGCGCGGCCATCGCCTCGGTGTTTCCGCTGGGCGCGATGCAGGCCATGGCGCAAGAGAAGGGCCCGCTCGAGAAGAAGGACCTGAAGATCGGCTTCATCCCGATCACCTGCGCCACGCCGCTGATCATGGCGCACCCCCTGGGCTTCTACAAGGAACAGGGCCTGAACGTCGAGGTGGTGAAGACGGCGGGCTGGGCGCTCATCCGCGACAAGATGCTCAACAAGGAATACGACGCCACGCACTTCCTGTCGCCGATGCCCCTGGCCATCTCGATGGGCGCGGGCTCCAACGCGACGCCGATGAACGTCGCGACCATCCAGAACACCAACGGCCAGGCCATCACGCTGTCGCTCAAGCACAAGGACAAGCGCGACCCGAAGCTCTGGAAGGGCTTCAAGTTCGCGGTGCCCTTCGAGTACAGCATGCACAACTTCCTGCTGCGCTACTACGTGGCGGAAGCGGGCCTGAACCCCGACACCGACATTCAGATCCGCGTGGTGCCACCGGCCGAGATGGTCGCCAACCTGCGCGCCGGAAACATCGACGGCTACCTCGGCCCCGACCCGTTCAACCAGCGCGCGGTGTTTGAGGAGGTGGGCTTCATTCATATCCTCACGAAGGAGATCTGGAACGGCCATCCGTGCTGTGCCTTCGGCTCGTCGACCGAGTTCATCCAGAAGAACCCGAACACCTTCGCGGCGCTGTACCGCGCGGTGCTCACCGCGTCGGCGATGGCGCGCAAGCCCGAGAACCGAGAGCTCATCGCCAAGGTGATCGCGCCGGCGCAGTACCTGAATCAGCCCGAAACCGTGCTTACGCAAGTGCTCACCGGCCGCTTCGCCGACGGCCTGGGCAACATCAAGACGGTGCCCGACCGCGCCGACTTCGACCCGATTCCGTGGCAGTCGATGGCCGTCTGGATGCTCACGCAGATGAAGCGCTGGGGCTATGTGAAGGGCGACGTCGACTACAAGCAGATCGCCGAAAAAGTCTTTCTGCTGACCGACGCCAAGAAGCGCATGAAGGAGATCGGCCAGACGCCGCCCGAGGGCGCGTACCCGAAATTCACGATCATGGGCAAGGTGTTCGATCCGACGAAGCCCGACGAGTACGTGAAGAGCTTTGCCATCAGCAAGATGGCCGCCTGAGCGCGGGGCCGCCATGCGCAAATCGCTCAACCTCAAAGCCGCGCTGCTGTCGCTGTTGCTGCTGCTCGTGTTCCTTGGCATCTGGCAAGCCGCGACGATGCAGACCGCATCGGTCGCCGCGCCAACCACACTGACGCCGGAACAGATCGAGTACCAGAAGATGCTCGGCAAGAGCACCGAGCCGGGCGGCCAGGCCAAGGCCTCGGGCTTCCCGACACCGGCCGACATGGGCGTGGCGGCATGGCGGCACCTGTCGAACCCGGTCTACGACAACGGCCCCAACGACAAGGGCATCGCGATCCAGCTCGCGTGGTCGCTCGGCCGCGTCGGGCTGGGCTTCCTGCTGGCCTGCCTGGTGGCGGTGCCGCTGGGCTTCGTCATCGGCATGTCGCCGCTGCTGCACAAGGCCTTCGACCCCTTCATCCAGGTGCTCAAACCGATCTCGCCGCTGGCGTGGATGCCGCTGGCGCTCTACACCATCAAGGATTCGTCGACGAGCGGCATCTTCGTGATCTTCATCTGCTCGGTCTGGCCGATGCTGCTCAACACCGCCTTCGGCGTGGCCTCGGTCAAGCGCGAATGGCTCAACGTGGCCAGCACGCTGGAGGTGAGGCCGCTGCGTCGCGCCTTCCGCGTGATCCTGCCGGCGGCGGCGCCCACCATCCTCACCGGCATGCGCATCAGCATGGGCATTGCCTGGCTCGTCATCGTCGCGGCCGAGATGCTGGTGGGCGGCACCGGCATCGGCTACTTCGTGTGGAACGAGTGGAACAACCTGTCGCTCACCAACGTGATCTTCGCGATCCTGCTGATCGGCGTGGTGGGCATGCTGCTCGACCTGGCCTTCGCGGGGCTGCAGCGAAAGGTGACGTATGTGGAGTGATTTTTCTCCCCAAAGGAAGGCCATGCCGCCTACTCCGCCCGTTCCCCCCATCGACCCTGGCGCGACGCTGTTGCGGGTCGAGGGCCTGGCCAAGGCCTACGTGCCGGCCAAGCCGGTGTTCGCCGAGGTCTCCTTCACCATGCAGCGCGGCGAGTTCGTCTGCATCATCGGCCACTCGGGCTGCGGCAAGACGACCATTCTCAACGTGCTGGCAGGGCTCGATACCGCGACCGGCGGCCATGCCTTCATGGACGGCCGCGAGATCGTCGGCCCGAGCCTCACACGCGGCGTGGTGTTCCAGAGCCACGCACTGATGCCCTGGCTCACGGTGCGCAAGAACATCGCCTTCGCGGTCGAATCGCGCTGGCCCGACTGGTCGCGCAAGCAGGTCGACGAACAGGTGATGCGTTTCGTCGAACTGGTCGGCCTGGCCGCGGCCATCGACAAGAAGCCGTCGCAGCTGTCCGGCGGCATGAAGCAGCGCGTGGGCATCGCACGCGCCTTCGCGATCCAGCCGCGCATGCTGCTGCTCGACGAACCCTTCGGCGCGCTCGATGCGCTGACGCGCGGCACCATCCAGGACGAGCTGATGCGCATCGTGCGCCAGACGCAGCAGACCGTCTTCATGATCACGCACGACGTGGATGAAGCCATCCTGCTGGCTGACCGCATCCTGCTGATGCGCAACGGCAGCGAGACCTCCGCCGGCTACCTGCCCGGCAACATCGCCGAGAGCGTGGCGAACCCGTTGCCGCGCGAGCGCACTCGCGCCGGGCTGCACCACCTCGACGGCTACTACGCCCTGCGCAACCACATCGTCGACTTCCTCGTCACCCGGGCGAAGGCGACGTGATACGGCATCGCATGTACTCAACCCAAACAGGAGCAAACCCCGCATGAACCGCAACGACATCACCGAGAAGATCATCACCGTGAAGGTGGCCAAGGGCATCCAGTGGGCCGACGTGGCCAAGAAGGTCGGCCTTTCCAAGGAGTGGACCACCGCCGGCTGTCTCGGCCAGATGACCTTCGACGCCGCCCAGGCCAAGGTCATCGGCAAGATCTTCGGCCTCACCGCCGAAGAGCAGAAGTGGCTGCAAGTGGTGCCCTACAAGGGCTCGCTGCCGAACGCGGTGCCGACCGACCCGTTGATCTACCGCTGGTATGAAATCGTAAGCGTCTACGGCACCACCATCAAGGAACTGATCCACGAGGAATTCGGCGACGGCATCATGAGCGCGATCGACTTCAGCATGGACATCGACCGGCAGGCCGACCCCAAGGGCGACCGCGTGAAGGTCGTGCTCTCAGGCAAATTCCTGCCGTACAAGACGTACTGAACGCCGGGATGCGCCGATGCTGCGCGACCTGCGCAGGGAATCAACGGCTTGCGCGGCAACTGTGATCGGCGTCGCTGCGGTGGCGTTCCGAGCAGGCATCCCGAACGCACTGGCGCAGCCAGCGGTGAGCGAGATCCCCGTCCATTCTCGGGTGCCAGAACAATGAAACAGTGATTTCCGGCGCGGACACTGGCAGCCCAAAGCTGTAGAGCCCGACGCGCAGGCTTTCGGTGTGGCGCTCGGGAACACTGGCGACAAAGTCGGTCGCGCGAGCCAGTGCCAGCGCGGTCGAGAACCCGCCGACCACCGTGCCGATCTCGCGTGCCAGACCGAGCGGCTTCAATGCTTCGTCGATCGGCCCTTTGTCGAAACCCCGACGCGACACGACGACATGCCTTTCGGCCGCGTAGCGCGCGGGCGTCATCTCCCCTTGACACAGCGGGTGCCCGATGCGCACGACGCCGATGAACCGGTCCCTGAACAAGGCCTGCACACGGACCTCGGGGCTTGTGGTGCCGCCGATGACGCCCGTCTCCAGGTCGACGGTGCCGTCGCGAAGGGAGGCGCTCTCCTTGTCTGCCTTCTGCACGAAGCGCAACCGCACGCCAGGCGCCTCCAGGCCGACGCGCTCGAGGAGGTCGGGCCCGAAGGTCTCGACAAAGCCTTCACGGGTGCGCAGCGTGAAGGTCCGGACGAGTTCCTTCAGCTTGAGCGCCTCGGCGGGCCGGAGGACTGCTTCAGCCTCCTGGACGAGGTGATTGACCCGCTCGCGCAGTTCGAGCGCGCGGGGGGTGGCCACCAGGCCCCGTCCGGCCCGCACCAGCAGGGGGTCGCCGGTCGTCTCGCGCAATCGCGCAAGGGCCCGGCTCATCGCCGAGGGACTCAACCGCAAACGTCTCGCAGCGCCTGCGACGCTGCCTTCGGCAAGCAGCACATCCAGGGTGACGAGCAGGTTCAGATCAGGCGATGACATGCCTCGACGCTAGCACGCCCGCTCTGACATGGCGTCCGACGCACGTAGATGTTGCAACTGCTGCGCCTTCCGCAATTCGGAGCGGCGTCCTATCGTCCTGGAACGGCTTGAACGGAGTTCGTCCGAGCACAACACAAAGGAAGAAATAGTGGCCAACGGTACTTTTGAAGCATCGATTCAGGGCATCAGGTCGGTCTGGGGACCGCTGAGCGACAAGGTGGTCGACGCTTGCAAACGCCATCTTGCGGACCTCCTCAAGGCACCCGCCACGGAAGATTGGTTGGTGGCCTTGCACGAGGAAGCCCCGGCCAACAAGGAACTGTATCGCGATCCTGCCCACGGGTTCGTGCTGCTGGCGCACTCGGAATACGCCGGGCTCTACAGGCCACCCCATGACCACGGCCGGGGTTGGGTGATCTATGCGGTCCAGCAAGGCGAAATCGAGATGAGAACCTATGCGCGGGTCTTGAACTCGGACGGCAGTGTCGGACTGGTGAAGCGGGATTCCACGTTGATGCGACCGGGGCAGGTCCAGGTGTATCTGCCCGGGGACATCCACGACACGCAGTGCGTGAAGGGGCCCGCACTGCTGTTTCGCTTCACCGAGCGTGACCTGAAGCAGGAAGACAAGGAAGAACACCGCGTGACACGGTATGTCGAGCGGAACGGGGTCTGGACGGTCGGGACATCATGACCCCGCCTTCCACCGAGCAGCGTCCGCGCATCGCCGCGGTTGCCGCGGTCCTGGCAGCCATGGTGCTCGTGGTGCTCGACGCAGGCATAGCCAACGTGGCGCTTCCGACCATCGCACGATCCCTGCAGGTCACGCCGGGCATGTCCGTGTGGGTCATCACGGCGTACCAGGCGGCGTTGGTGATGGGCCTGCTGCCTTGCGCTGCGTTGGGAGAGAGCCTGGGCTATCGCCGTGTCTTTGCGGGCGGGGTTGCCGTGTTCACCGGGGCGTCCGTGGTGTGCGCGCTGTCGCCGTCCCTGCCGTGGCTCGTTGCGGCCCGCTTCCTGCAGGGTCTCGGGGGGGCCGCCGTCATGTCGCTCGGCGTGGCGCTGTTGCGCTCTGTCGTTCCGCATCGGCAGCTCGGCGCCGCCATCGGCTGGAACGCGCTCGCCGTTGCACTGTCCTCTGCGGCCGGTCCGACGATCGGGGCCCTGATTCTCTCGGCCGCGAGCTGGCCCTGGCTGTTCGCGTTGAACCTGCCGCTGGGTGTCGTGGTGCTGCTCGCCACGCGTGCGCTGCCGGCGCTCACCGGAACGGCACGCCGGCTCGACCTGTCCAGCGTGGCGCTGAATGCGGGAGCCTTTGCCTTGCTGGTCATTGGCGCGGAACTTCTGATCGAAGCACCGGCCCTGGCCGCCGTCCTCCTTGTTTTGGCAGCACTCGGACTGGCGGCGCTGGTCCGGCGGGAGATGCCGAAAGTCGCACCTTTGATCCCGCTGGACCTGCTCCGCTCGGAATCGTTGCGCATCTCGGTGATCGCCTCGATGTGCTGCTTCGCCGGCACGACACTGGGCATGATGGCGCTTCCCTTTTTCCTGCAGCACACGTGGGGGCTGGACGCGCTGGCGACGGGGCTCTACATCACGCCTTGGCCGTTGACAGTGGCGATCGCGGCGCCGTTCGCGGGCCGTCTTGCCGACCGCCTGCCGACCGCCTGGCTCTGCGCCGCGGGGGGCGCTGTTCTTGCGGTGGGGCTCGCGGCGGCCTCGCTGTGGCCGCTGCCGGGACGGCCGCAGCCGTTGATCCTGTTCGCCGTGCTATGCGGCCTGGGCTTCGGGCTTTTCCAGGTGCCGAACAACCGCAACATGTTTCTCTCGGCCCCCGCCGAAAGAAGTGGCGCAGCGGGCGGTATGCAGGGCACGGCCAGATTGGTGGGTCAAACCGCAGGCGGAATCATCATGAGCCTGCTCTTCACCATGGCATCCGCCGACACGGCGCCCAGGGTCGGCCTCGGGATCGGTGCTGTGTTGACGCTGGCGGCCGGCCTTGTGAGCATGGTGCGGGCAAGACCGCAAGTGGCTTGCCCCTGACCAGTTAGACGACGTCAACCACTGTGCACGCCCACTGACCGCGCGGCGTGGGACCGTCGTCAGCTCGCGTAGGCGCGGTCGATCCGGTCCAGCTTGCGGATCAGCGACGGCCAGACGAAGCCGCCGCCCAGGCCACCGGTCTGCACCTTCATCGCGTGGCCCACACCGTCGATGATGCGGGGGTCCACTTGTGTGAGCTCGCCGCCGCCGGATTGCGCGGCGATCTGGATCTGGCAGGTGTTCTCGAAGGTGTACATCGCCAGGAAGGCATCGGCGATCGTCTTGCCGACCGTCAGCAGCCCATGGTTGCGCAGCATCAGGAAGTTCGCCTGGCCCATGCTCGTCTGCAGGCGTGCCTTCTCGTCGTCGCGGATCGCGACACCCTCGTAGCCGTGGTACGCCAGCGAGGCCAGCACGAAGGTCGACTGCTGGCTGATCGGCAGCACCCCGTTCTTCTGCGCGCTGACCGCGATGCCGGCGCGTGTGTGGGTGTGCAGCACGCACTGGATGTCTTCCCGCACGGCGTGCACCGCGCTGTGGATCATGAAGCCCGCCGGGTTTACCGGGTAGGGGGAATCGATCACCTTGCGGCACTGGTCGTCGACCTTCACCAGGCTCGACGCGGTGATCTCGTCGAACATCAGGCCGTAGGGGTTGATGAGGAAGTGGTGCTCGGGCCCCGGCACCCGTGCGCTGATGTGCGTGAAGACCAGGTCGCTCCAGCCGTAGAGGGCGACCAGGCGGTAGCAGGCGGCGAGGTCGACGCGCAGCTGCCACTCCTCGGCACTGACGCGGTCGCGAAGGGCCGAGGTGTCGGCAAGGAAGGGGGTGGTGTTCATGCGGAGCTCCTGGCGTGGCCGTGGTGCTGCCATTCTTGCGCTCCCGGCAATCTCGCACTGTCATGGTGCCGACAGGGCGGGATGCGTGTTTTCCCGAGGGGGTGGTTGAGCATTCGGTCACGGTGCGCGCCGGCTCCCGGGTTTTCCCGGGATCGATGAATCGGCTCGCCTGCCGATAGCCAGGGAAGCACGCCGCGGGGTGTGCGATCGCGTCACCCCGTCGACAGGGTCGAGGTGGGCGCTTCGGTTCGATGTCGTTCGCCCTTTCCCAACCTTCACCCACTGTCGATCATGTCCGCACCTTCAAAACTCCGCTCCATGACCATCGCCAGGAAACTGGCCCTTCTCACTCTCAGCGCCTTCGTCGGCTTGCTCGCGCTGACGGCCGTGTTCCTCGTGTCGGAACGGCAGCTCATCCTGGCTGAACGCCAGAGCAGCGTGCGGCAGGTGGTCGAGTCCGCCCACGGGGTGTTGAGCTACTACCACGGCCTGGCGGCGAAGGGCACGCTCAGCGAAGCCGAGGCGCAGCAGCAGGCCATGCAGGCCATCAAGGGCATGCGCTACAGCGGCACCGAGTACTTCTGGCTCAACGACATGCAGCCGCGCATGCTGATGCATCCGATCAACCCGGCGCTGGACGGCAAGGATCTGGCGGAAAACAAGGACGCGACGGGCAAGCCCCTCTTCGTGGCGTTCGTGAACATCGTGAAAGAGAAGAACGCTGGCTTCGTGTCGTATCTCTGGCCCAAGCCGGGCAGCGACAAGCCGGTGCCGAAGGTCTCGTACGTGATGGGCTTCAAGCCCTGGAACTGGATCGTCGGCTCGGGCGTGTACGTCGACAGCGTCGACGCTGCCATCCTCGGCCGCATGATCGGCTTCGGCAGCGGTGCGTTGGCACTGGCGGCAGCGCTGCTCGTTCTGGGGTGGTTCATCTCGCGCGGGCTGGTGCGCCAGATGGGCTGCGAGCCGGAGCGCGCCGCCGGCATCACGCGCCGCATCGCCGAAGGCGACCTGAGTGTGGCGATCGAGCTGCGCAAGGGCGACGAGACCAGCGTTCTGCACGCCATCAAGGCCATGCGCGACAGCCTGGCCCGGGTCGTGGGCCAGGTGCGCCAGGGCACCGACACCATGGCCACCGCCTCGAGCCAGATCGCCTCGGGCAACCAGGACCTGTCCTCGCGCACCGAGCAGCAGGCCAGCTCGCTGGAAGAGACTGCGGCCTCGATGGAGGAACTGACCTCGACCGTCAAGCAGAACGCGGACAACGCACGTCAGGCGAATCAATTGGCCGTCTCGGCGTCGGAAGTCGCCGTGCGCGGCGGCAGCGTGGTCAGCCAGGTGGTCGACACCATGAGCGCGATCAACACCTCCAGCCGCAAGATCGTGGACATCATCGCGGTCATCGACGGCATCGCCTTCCAGACC
>NZ_JBPJZI010000016.1:0-74460 GCF_051216395.1 Variovorax cryoconiti
CCCTGTGGCTGCGCGGCTTCCGTCGCGCGTCGAACAACTACATCGACGACACCGAGATCGAGGTGCAGCGGCGCGTCGTCGCCGGCTGGGAGTTGGGTGCGAACCACCGCGAATTCATCGGCCAGGCCACGCTCGACGCCAATCTGCAGGTCCGACGTGGCACCGGTGCCTTCGGGGCGATGCCGGCCCCGGAGGAGTTCTTCGGCGAAGGCAGCTCGCGCTTCCGCCTGATCGCCGCCGACGCGAACCTGAACCTGCCCTTCCAGCTCGGCACGCAGAAGCTGCGCTACACGGCGCTGTGGCGCGCGCAATGGAACCGCACCCCGCTCACACCGCAGGACCGCTTCTCCATCGGCGGGCGCTACACCGTGCGGGGCTTCGACGGCGAGACGAGCCTGATGGCCGAGCGCGGCTGGCTGGTGCGCAACGACATCGGCTGGGCCCTTGGCGCGCTCGGCGCGAGCGGGGCCGAGCTGTATGCGGGCATCGACCACGGGGAGGTCGGCGGTCCGTCGATGCAGTACCTGTTGGGCAAGCGCCTGACCGGCGGCGTCATCGGCCTGCGCGGTGCGCTCGATGCCCTCAAGGGACTGAGCTACGACATGTTCGTCGGTGCGCCCATCCACAAGCCCGAGGGCTATCGCACCGCGAAGACCACTGCGGGCTTCAACCTGAACTACAGCTTCTGAACCGCCAGGGAGAGAACAAAAAATGAACAAGCATCTACACCGCATCGTCTTCAACGCAGCGCGCGGCCTGCGCATGGTGGTGCAGGAGACGGCCAGGAGCACCGGCCGTGGCGCGCGCAAGGCCACCAGCGGCGGCGCAGGCGCCAGCAGCGCCGCCGTCAGCGTGGCAGCGCTCGCGGGTGCCTTGATGAGCGCGCCGTTGCACGCCCAGATCGTGGCCGACCCCGGTGCCCCTGGCGGCCAACGCCCGACCGTGCTGGCCGCGCCCAACGGCGTGCCGCTGGTCAACATCCAGACCCCCAGCGCCGCCGGCGTCTCGCGCAACACCTACTCGCAGTTCGACGTGCAGCGCAACGGCGTCGTCCTCAACAACAGCCGCGGCAACGCCCAGACCCAACTCGGCGGCTGGGTACAGGGCAACCCATGGCTGGCGACCGGCTCGGCGCGCGTCATCCTCAATGAGGTGAACAGCGCCAACCCGAGCCAGCTGCGCGGCTACGTGGAAGTGGCCGGCCCGCGCACCGAGGTGATCATCGCCAACCCGGCGGGCATCCAGGTCGATGGCGGGGGCTTCATCAACACGACACGCGCGACCCTCACCACCGGCACGCCGCAGTTCAACGCCCAGGGCGGGCTCGACAGCTTCGTCGTGCGCGGCGGCACTGTCAGCATCGACGGCGCCGGGCTGGATGCGAGCAAGACCGACTACGCGGCCATCCTGGCGCGGGCCGTGCAGGTCAATGCGGGCATCTGGGCAAACGAGCTGAAGGTGGTCACGGGTGCGAACCAGGTCAGCGCGGACAGTAGCCAGGCGAGCCCGACGACGGGCAACGGCACGGCGCCGAGCTTCGCACTCGATGTGGCCGCACTCGGTGGCATGTACGCCGGCAAGATCACGCTGGTGGGCACCGAGGCGGGCGTGGGCGTGCGCAACGCGGGCCACATCGGTGCGGGTGCCGGCGGCCTCGTCGTGACGGCGGCCGGGCGGCTGGAGAACACCGGCACGCTCGAGGGGGCCAAGGTCGAGCTGAGCGGTGCGAGCGACATCGACAACCGGGGCGGAACGATCCGGCAGGCGGGCACGCGGGACATCAGCGTCACGGCGCCGGTGTTGAGTAACACGAATGGCGGGGTCATCGGGGCCGAGCCGGTGGCAACCACGGATCCTGCATCGGGCACACCGGGCACCGACACCGGTGCAACGGGCTCCACCCCGACGACAGGCACCACGACAGGCACGGCGACGACCACGGCGGGCATCACCGAAGTCACACCGCTGCAACCGGCGGCAGCGACCGGCCCGGGTGCCATCGCAGCCGCCGGCAGCGTGCTCAACGACGGCGGGCGCATCTACGCCGGCGGCGAGATCGGGCTGAACACGCCGCGCATCGACAACACCGGAGGCTCATTGAGCGTGGGCACGATGGCCGTCACCGGCGATCGCTTCAGCAACGCGGGCGGCACGTTGAACGTGAGCCGAGACTTCAGTGCACGCGTGGGGAGTTTCGACAACAGTGGCGGCACCTTGCAGGCCGGGCAGATCACCATCGATGCCACGGGCAGCGTGAGCAACCAGGCCGGCTCGCTGGTCAGCAATGCCGACCTGTCGGTTCGGGCCGCCAGCGTGGACAACGCCAGCGCGGGCACCGTGCGCGCAGGCAACGATCTGAACCTGGCGGTGGCAGGCACCTTGCTCAATGAGGGCAGCATCACGGCAGGCCGCCACGCGTCGGTCACTGCCGCGCGTGTCGACAGCACGGCCAAGGGCGTGCTCGGCGCTGGTGTCCATTCCAACGGGGCACTCGGCCCCACGGGCGACCTGACGGTCACGACCATGCAGACCCTGGCGGCGCACGGCAGCAACCTGGCCGGCGGCAACGCCGTGCTGCAGGGCTCGACGATCGACCTCGACGGCAGCCAGACGCATGCCACCGACCTCACGCTGTCGGCCACGCAGGGCGACATCACGACGCGCGACGCGACGGTGGTGGCATCAGGCACCCTGACTGCGACGGCGAATTCGTTTGCCACACAAGCGCTGCGAAACGACAAGGGCACGATCAGCGCCGGGCAACTCGTGCTGCGCACCGCGAACCTGTCCAACACCCAAGGCGGTGCCATCGTCCAGACGGGCAACGGCGCCACCGCCATCGAGATCGCCGGCGACATCGACAACAGCGGCGGCAAACTCACGGCCGTGGGCGACCTGGCGGCGCGCGCGGGCGGTGCGGTCAGGAACCTCGAAGGCACGATCGCTGCCAACGGCGACGTCCGTCTGGACGCAGGCAGCCTGGTCAACACGCAAGGAACGATCCGGGCCGTCAAGGGCGCCCTGCAGGTTGCGACCACGAGCACGACCTCCAACACGGGCGGAACGTTGCAAGCCGCAGGCGCCGTGGTGCTGCGCAACGCCGGCTTCACGAACAGCGCCGATCTCGTGAACATCGCCGGCCAGGTCGTCGGCCACAGCCTGTCGATCGACACCCAAGGGCAGACGCTGGGCAACCGCCAGGGCACGCTGGCGGCCACCACCACGGTGTCCATCGCTTCCGGTGCCTTCGACAACACCGCGGGTCTGGTGCAGTCCGGCGGCGCCATGGTGATCGACACGCACGGCCAGGCGCTGACGAACACCCAGGCAGCGAACTACGAAACGGCCCAGGGCGGCATCACCAGCGCCGGCACCCTCGATCTCTTCACCGGCGCTGTCGACAACACGGGCGGCTTCATCGGCTCGAAGGGCGACCTGCGCGCCACGACGACCGGCGTCGTCAATGGCAGCGGTGGCATCGTGCTCGGCCAGTCTGCGCTGGCCCTCGACACGCAGGGCGGCCTGTACGACAACCGGGGCGGGCAGACGCAGAGCATCGGCGCGTTGCGCATCGATGCAGGGGTGGTCAACAACAGCGGCAGCCTGATTCGTTCCCTGGAGACGGCCACGCTGAATGCCGCCACGGTGACCAACACCAACACGCAAGGCGCCGAGCAGGGCATCGAGGGCCGGAACGTCGTGATCAACACGGGTGCACTGAAGAATGCGTCCGGCGCCATCCGCGCCGATGCCGACACCACCATCGTCGGCAACGGCCAGGTCGACAACACCGGCGGCCTGATCTCTGCGCGCGGCACGCTGCGCATCGCAGACCCGAACCCGAGTGCGCGAACGCTCGCGATCACCAACACCGGTGGCACGCTGGTGGCCGACCAGGCGATGCAGCTGCAGGCGGCCTCCCTCAGCGGCGACGGCAAGGTGGTGTCGGGGAAAGACCTGGAACTCAGCTTCAGCCAGGACCTCGTGAACAACGGCGAAATCAGCGCGAACGGCAACCTGACCTACGCCTCCAGCGGGAACCTGACCAACAACGGCAAGTTGCTCGCGGGCGGCACTCTGGCCGTCAGCGGCAACAACGTCGAGAACACCGCGAACGCAGAGATGCGCGGCGACACGACCATCGTGACCGCCGCAGCGACGCTGACCAATCGAGGCCTGATCGACGGGCGTAATACGCAGATCAATGCAGGAGCGCTGGTCAACGATGTCACCGGTCGCATCTACGGCGATCACGTGTCCATCGCGGCGGGGGCGGTGCTGAACGACGGTGACGGCACGCATGGCGGAACCATCGCCGCGCGCGGACGCCTGGACATCGGCGCGAACACAGTCATCAACCGGGAGCACGCGCTGATCTTCAGCGGCACCGAAATGGCCATCGGCGCTGCGCTCGATGCCAACCGCGAAGCGATCGGGCAGGCGGCACTGATCCACAACGCCAGCGCCACCATCGAGTCGCTGGGCGACATGCGGCTGTCGGCCGCGACCATCCGCAGCAGCAACGAACACTTGAACGTGCAGCGCGAAGTCGTATCGAGCGCCTACAAGCAAGAAATCATTCCTCTTGGCGAAACGCAGGCGCGCCCGGCATCCGACTACGTCGTCGTCGACAACGAGTGGATCTGGCTGAAGCTGCATCCCGAGAAGTACGGTGTTCGGCAGGTCGCAGCACCGACGATCGTGACGACCCAGAGTTGCTCGGGCTCGGGCGACAACTCGAGCTGCAGCGACGTCACGACCACCGAGCCGCGCGACTCTGCGCGCTTCGCGGAGTTCAAGGTGACGCCACCGAGCCAGACCATGCCGATGCCCCAGGACTTCGGGTGCTCGCCCTTGGGCACCTGCCCGGCCTACGAAGCGGCCTACACCGCATGGAATGAAAGCTATGCCACCGCCCTCGCTCAGCTGACCACCGCCATTGACACCTACAACGCGGAAGTCAATGCGGACAACGCCATTCAGCAGATCGCGCGTGAATGGACCGAACTGAACTACACCGAGACGCTCAGCCGCGACGTCGTCACCCGCACCGACCCCGCGAAAATCGTCGCGGGCGGCAACATGACGCTCAGTGGCCAGTTGGTCAATGCAGACAGCCAGGTGCTGGCCGGCGGCACGATCACGACGGACCAGGCGCCGCAGAACACGCAAAGCAGCGGCGCTGAAGTGCTCAGCCGTGATGGCAAGTCGATCACCCGCCGCTGGGAACACCACGGCGGTCTGAACCCGCACGTCTCTCACGAAACCATCGTGACCGCCTACGCGCCTGCCGACAGCGTGGCCACCTTCGCCCTCCCAGGCTGGCGCTACGATCCTGGCGTTGATGAAACGAGCGGGCCAAAGCCGGACCCAGTCAAGGGCGTATCGGTCAACGACCACGGCAGCGCCGCGGGCACGGCCACCGCATCGGGCCGCGGCCGAACCTTCACCGAGGTGCCATCGACGGTCAAGCCGCCCGACACCGGCACCGCTGCCACCGATGCACCGCTGGCCGTGCGCACCAGCACGCCCGACACGGGGCTGCCTTCTGCCAGCTTGTTCCGCACCACCGCGACAGGCAACTACCTGATTGAAACCGACCCCCGCTTCGCCAGCTACCGCAGCTGGCTCTCCAGCGACTACATGCTCACCGCCCTGGGCCTGGAGCCGAACAACATGCTGAAGCGCCTGGGCGACGGCTTCTACGAGCAGAAGCTCATCCGCGAGCAGATCGCCCAGCTCACCGGCTACCGCTACCTGGGCGGCTTCACCAGCGACACCGACCAGTACACCGCCCTCATGAACGCTGGCCTGACGTTCGCGCAGCAATACAGCCTGCGCCCGGGCATCGCCCTCTCTGAAGCGCAGATGGCCCAGCTCACCAGCGACATCGTCTGGCTGGTCGAGCGCGAGGTCACGCTGGCCGACGGCAGCACCCAGCGCGTGCTGGTGCCGCAGGTGTACGTGCGCGTCAAGCCCGGCGACATCGACGGCTCGGGCGGGCTCCTGTCGGCGGACGCGCTCGTGATCCAGGGCGGTGCCGACGGCAAGGGCGCCGGCGACCTGATCAACACCGGCACCCTCGCCGGGCGCACGCTGGTGTCGATCAACGCCGACAACGTCAACAACCTGGGCGGGCGCATTGCAGGCGGCAGCGTGGGCATCAACGCGCGCAACGACCTGAACAACATTGGCGGCAGCATCGAAGCGCGGAGCGCGGCGGTGCTGACTGCCGGGCGCGACATCAACATCCGCACCACGACCAGCACGCAGACGAGCAGCCAAGGCAGCCGCACGAACATCGACCGCGTGGCCGGGGTGTACGTGACGAACCCGGGCGGGACGCTGATCGCCAGTGCGGGGAACGATGTGAACATCGTGGGTGCCATCCTCTCGAACACCGGCGCCAACAGCGTCACCCGGGTGCATGCGGGCAACGACATCCATCTGGGCACCGTCACCACGTCGAACACACAAGACATCACCTGGAACAGCAAGAACTACCGCCACACCGCCGAAACCCAGGAGATCGGCAGCCAGATCGTCGGCGGCAGCGGCGCGGGCAGCAGCGTCATGCTCGACGCGGACCGCGACATCGTGGCGCGCCAGGCCGCCGTGCAGACCGGTGGACTGCTCTCCGTCCATGCCGACCGCGACATCGACATCCAGGCCGGACGCCGCACGCAGGAGGTCGATGACGCCCATCAAGTCACCACCCGTGGCTTCCTGAGCAAGAAGACCACCACCAGCCGTACCACGCTGGAAGAATCGATCAGCCAGGGCAGCAGCTTCCAAGGTGGCATCACCGCCATCACCGCTGGCGGCAACATCACCGGCGAGGGTGTGAAGATCCGTGGCGACGAAGGCGTGCTGGTGCAAGCCGGCGGTGTGCTCGACCTGCACGAAGCGCGCGACGTGCGCAGCGAGAGCCGTGAGGTCAGCGTCAAGAAGAGCGGCTTCGGCCTGGGCGGCGGCAGCCTTCCGATGGTCGTTCCCAAGAAGAGCGCCAGCCGGGATACCGGCACCTCTTACAGCGACACGGCCGCCGTCACCAGTATCGAAAGCAAGAACGGTGGCGTGCTGCTGCAGGGCGATCAACTGGTGGCCCTGCAAGGCGTGCAGGTCGATGCGGCCAAGGACGTGACCATCCGGGGCGGCACCGTCAGCATCACCGGTGCCATCAACGAAAGCGCGAGCACCAGTGAGCACTACCAGAAGAAGCTGAACCTGGGCACCGAGACCTGGTGGCGCGACCCCGGCACCGGCATCGGCGCCAAGCGCACCGACGCCGACCAGCGCCAGGAGACGAGCCTGGTGCGCAGCACGCTCAATGGGGCCAACGTCAGCATCACGGCCACCGGAGCCGACGGCACGGGCGGCCTTCTGGCCATGAGCGGCACCACCATCAACACCCCCGGCAAACTGACCCTCGAGGCCGACCAGCTCGTCCTCGGCACCCAGACCACACAGATCGATCAAAGCAGCACCAGCCAGGGCCGCGACCTGATGTGGCAGAAGGCCAAGGGCGAAGGCACCAGCGACCAGACCACGCACTACAACCAGTTCAACGCCGGACAGCTCGCCACCAACGTCAACAGCGTACAGGCCGGGCTGGGTGCCAGGGACAGCATCGAATCGCTCGCTCAGCAGCCGGGCATGGGCTGGGTCAGCCAGATCAACAGCGACCCGACGCTCGCCGGCAAGGTGGACTGGGTGAAGGTGGAGGAAGCCCACACGAAGTGGGATTACAAGCAGCAGGGGCTGACACCGGAAGGGGCGGCCATCGTGACGCTGGTGGCGGCGTACTTTGCGTACCCTGCGGCACAAGCCGCCGGAGCCTCTGCGGGCGCGGCTGTCGGCGGAGGGATGGCCGGCACGGTAACGGCAGGCGCGGTCACGGCAGGCTTCACGACGCTGGCGAGCCAGGTGGCCGTGGCCGTGATCAACAACCGC
Organism: Variovorax cryoconiti; assembly: GCF_051216395.1. NCBI lineage: Bacteria > Pseudomonadati > Pseudomonadota > Betaproteobacteria > Burkholderiales > Comamonadaceae > Variovorax > Variovorax cryoconiti. The sequence continues at coordinate 7,954 of NZ_JBPJZI010000016.1, forward strand.
GGCAACCTGGGCGATGCCCTGCACGACCTGGGCAGCAGCGAGAACGTGAAGGGCCTGCTGACCGCCATCATCACGGGGGGCGTGTTGCAAGGGCTGGGCTTGAGCCCCACGGGTCAACCGACCGTCGGTGGTGGCGCGCAACGCTTCATCGATCAACTTGGCCAGAATCTGCAGGTCGGTGCGGCCAAGGCTGTGATCGGGACGGCGATCAATGGGGGGAGCTTCGAGGACAACCTAAAAAACAGTCTGAAAAGTGCCATCCTTGACACAGCTGCAGCACAAACTGCATTCGCCATCGGCGATCTCAAAGAGGCGGGTGTGCTCGATAGGCTCACCCAGGGGTTTGCTCACGCGGTGGCCGGCTGCGCTATTGGCGCACTGACCGCTGACAGTGGAAGCGCATGCGGGGCGGGCGCGCTGGGGGCGGCGATTGGAGGAATAGCCGCTGAGGCATATGGCTCGAAAGCTGACACGGTTCAGTTTGCTGCATTTTTGGGTGGACTGGCTGCAGCGGCGGCTGGCGGGGACGCGGCGCTTATTGATCTCGCAGGCCAAGCGGCTGCGAACGTCGTCGCGAACAATCATCAAGCCCATCCAGGTTGGGGATATGAGTATCCGGAGGTTGACCATCCATTCGCACCAACAGATGAATTCAAAGCAAGATTTTTTGGAAGTGAAGCTGAGAGGGCGGTATGGTTTCGTACTCAAGAAATTGCGGCAGGTACCGCACAAACGCGGGAGTGGCTGCAATTCGATGATCCTAAAGTGCAGTTGCCGCGAAGTGGTGGGCCGCTTTATCAAATATTTGACTTGGGTGGAAATTCGGCCGGCGCTGTGAGAATTGCATATTCGCCGAGAAACCCTAGTGTTTTCTATGTATCTTTGGATCATTATGGATCTACCTCGGCGCAACCGTTACGGTGGACTCGCTTCGAGGCAACATCAAAATAGGGTGGATGTATGAGGGGTTATTTTGATATCGTTAGATCGACGACCGCTTGCGTGCATTTTGTCTTTGAAACCAAGTTGGACGATGAATTTTTATCTGAGATAAAAGAGCAGCTTAAGAAGGACAGCGTGCTGGTTGCATATGTAGACGGTCGAGATTTGCTAGGTGGCGTGTCACAATTTTGTAGGGTGGTTGGTGCTGCAATCGGGGCTGAGCATGCCTTGGAATGTATGGAGGAGAGCTATGTTTTGCTGTTCGATGACATGGTTTCTCTTTCAAGTAGTTTGTCGGGCCTAGTGCTGATAGTCGATCGCGCTTGGGAGGTTTTTGGTTCAGATCAAATAACGGCTTTTGGGTTTGTGGAAGGATTTTTATCGCAGCTTCATCACTGGCTGGGCAGGGGGCGGCCTTGTCACTTGTGTTTTCAAATGACTCCAAATGAAGATGTCAAAAAGTATTTTTTGAATAATTGAGACTATTTTGCATAAAAGTGGCCTGAATTATGCAGGTCGACCGTGCATTCGAGCGCGAATGATTTGCCCAGCAGCCGTGCTGCTTTCGATTTGACGTCCGATGGCATCCATTGAGAGTCAATCTTGACGATTTCGCGCCCGATGCAGGCCGTTTGACTTTGCACCGAACGCACTGATGTGGTTGCGCCTAAGAGTTATCGCCTGCCGTTTTTCGTCGGCTGGCGGGCTAATGGTTTTTAATTTCGAATACTGATGGATCAAATGATGAATTACTTATTTATTTTGTCGAGATTGCTGCGTTGTATGACTGTTTGCACGATCGGAGTGCTGGTTGGTTGCGCTAGCCCGCGCGAGACTTCATCCAAATACACTCTTGACGCATTGGACTCGTCCAAGGGCATCATCGTGGGATCTGTTTACGAGCGTGCCGTCTTTCTGCCGCATGGCGCCTACTTCTCAATCCTCTCGCCGCAAGGGGAGAGAATCGTTATCGCAAGCAAGCCCCAGTCCAAAGAATCGAGCATTTTGCTAGACCGGCCAAGTGGCAGAGGCAACACCTTTGCGTTGCAATTGCCACCCGGGAAATATCAGGTAACCGGATGGGCGCTTGACTACGGATCTCTACTCAAGCGGTCCAGGCCTCTTGAGCGGCCGCTGGAGTTTGAGGTGATTGCGGGGCAGGTTCGATACCTTGGTCGTTTCGATGCGAACCGGTTCAGTGAAGTGGCATCCATCGACGATCAATTTAGCGACGACTTGGCACGCGTAAGGAAGCTCCCCGGCCTAGCTGCGGCGGCACCAGTGAACGCTGCGCTGGATGTGAAGGGCTGGGCGCTGCCATAAACGCTCTGGAAAGCAGAAACTCGACCGCGAGCAGATCGCTTCAACGGCATCCTGACCTGAAAGGGTGCGATGAAGCGTAGAGCGCCGCCTTCTTCTGTGGATCAGTCTCAGCAGCAGCCTGCGCGTACAGCACATTGGCTTCTTCGATCTTCTTGTTGGCATAGGCACCGACCTCGGCCGAAGCCCGCTGCCCGAACTCCTGCGTGATCTGCGTCTGCGCCTGCGCGTCCTTGATGAGGCTGGCGGTGTTCCAGTTCTTCACCAGCGCGCCGGTGCTCGCGGCGGTGTTGTCGCTGCGCACCGTCGTGTCGCCCGCAATGCCCGAGATTCCCGCCTTGGTCGTGCTCGTCTGGCTGCCGCTGGCGCTGCCCACACCGGCGCTGCCGCCGGGGCGCGAGTTGGCAGCCGCATTCTTGGCCGCCGCCTTGTCTTCCGCGGAAGTCGCCGTGCTCTGGTCCCCCAAGGTCCAGCAGGAGTACGACCTCAAGAGTGCGGTCAATACAGGTGAGCTCAAGCGTAGTTCGCTACTGGAAAAGCAGTACCTTGCGCAGACCCGAGTTGACTTGGAGCAATTGCTGCTGGACCCGAAGGTCAGCGAGGAGACGAAGCAACAGGCCCGCCGCAGCATCAAGGAACTCAACACAGCGATCAACGTGATCGACAAGGCACCCGTGATCCGCGATGCTGCGGAACTGGGGCTGATCGCCGTTGACGTGGCGACGCTGGGCGAGTTTGCAGCAGCACGGGTACTGACTTCTTCAGTGGTGAAGGAGGTCGTATTCAGGCGTACAGGCGCGGCGCTGTCGGATGAGGCCGCTGCGCGGGTTGCCAATAACTTCTATCGGGATGGCGCGGAGTTTCCTCAAGCGCTGGCATCATCTAATGGAACGGTAATCCAAGCAACAGCCGGAAAGACGACAACAGTACTCGGGACCTATTTGGATGACACCAAGAGCATCATTAATGAACAGCTAGGCATACCAAAGAGTTGGGGATTTTTGGAGCCAAAGTCAGGTGGATTTAATCTACTCAACGCGCCGGACGAATTATTCGGGCGGCTTGGGGCAGAAGAATTTTGGAATCAAGTCAACAAACCATTCCTCGATGCAGTCATTGCGCGTTCAGACATCATTTATCTTGCAACTGAACCAACGCCTGCTGCGCTTACACGCGGTGGGAAATTGAGTGGGTACGGTCGCGAGGTGGAGTATCTCAAGCAGCACGGCTATATCCACGACGCCACCACAAATCAGATGGTGAGAACGAAATGATAAGCACTTCCGAAATTGACTCTCAAGTGGCCTCAGGCAATGTGCGGCGGAATCTATTTCGTCACATGACCGAGGCCGAAGAATACGGGGCGGCGAGTTCTTTACCGTGGCTTCAATCCATCATCATTAGGCTTCAAGCCCAAGTAAGCTTAAATGGAAGAATCGAAGTAGATTCAGGGCACGGGTTGATCGAGATAAATTCGATGAATGAGTTCAATGATTTCATTGAGCGTGAGTTTCCGGCTGCGTATAAATTGTGCTGTTCTGCGAATCGCTAGTCGAGCAGGATAGAAACGGAGGGAGTTTAAATTCCGAAAGCCTGCAAGACACCAGCAGCCAGGTCTCCAAACAGAACAGCTCCGGCTTCAATGCAAGCCTGTGCATCCCGCCGATCTGGTACGGCTTGAGAACGGTGGGCGCCAGCGTGGCGATTTGAGCCCTCCCCCAAAATTAGATGCCGGGACTGCAAAGGGCGCGGCAAAATAATTTGTAACTACATCATGAAGTGCAAATGCAATCTTTAAAAGGAATTACATTTATCTATTTTTTTGGATTCGCTTTTTTATTTTTTGTGTCATTTTTTTCTTCGAAGATCTTTCAAAGTGTTTTTTCGGCGGCTTCTGCTGCCGCAGCAATCATCCTTGTCACCCTCTATTTATTAGTTCTATATTTAGCTCATCCTATTCGTGGATTTTTGCCTTGGTATTTGCTTGCGCCTTCTATCTTTTCTTTTTTTCTTACGTATGGTTTAAAACTCATAAGCCGCAAGTAACGGCATCTTCCCCGAGATAGCGCAGCTCGCCAGAAATCGCGGCTCGTCGAGCCTTGATATCCGTCCGTCACCGCCCGACGCGACATCAACATCCGCACCACCACAAGCACGCAGACGAGCAGCCAAGGCCGTCGTACGAACATTGACCGCGTGGGCCGGGGTGTACGTGACGAACCCGAACGGCGTGCCGATCGCCAGGGAGGGGAACGACGTGAAGATCGTGGCCACTCGCGGCGGGGCGAACTCCAACCTCCGCGTCGTGAGTTCCACCATCGCTGCGGGCAACACCGGCAACCTCGCCGCCGACGACGCCAGCTGCCTGGACGCGAGCAGCACGGCAGCAACAAGAGCAGCGGCGTGGGTATGCGGCGGGGGCGCACAACGGCTTCACCATCGAGAGCTCGCAGGCCACCAACAGCCCGCACGCGTGCCATCGACCTTGAAAATAAAGTGTGAAGCCCGCCGATAAGCCGGATTCTGTGCACCGGCGCCGTCTTGCGACGATGCCGGCGTGACCGCCATTAATCTGGGCCGCCGGTCGCCCGGACGGCTCGATGCCACCTACCCGCCAGCTCCGCGGAACCACGTCAACGCTGGCCTATTTGGTGTTGCTGCGCGCAGAGATTGCCCGTTTCACCCGGATCGGGGTTGCCCCTTCACCGACTCGTCTCTGTTGCTCTGATCCTCACCTCACGGTGGAGAGTCGTTAACTCCTGCGCTGTCCTGTGCAGTCCGGACGTTCCTCCAGTGCGGTCTTTCGACGCGGTGCCCGAAGGCATCGCCCCTTTCGGGCTTGCACCAGCGGCGGTCTGGCGTGCTTCACGGGGCGGATTATCTCGCGACAATGGCTCCTTCCCGTTTTCGTCCACACCAGGAGACCGAAATCATGAAAGCCCAGACCATCCTCGAGACCATCGGCCGCACGCCGCACATCCGCGTCCAGAAGCTCTTCGCCGGCACCGCCAAGGGCACGCAGCAGGTGTGGATCAAGTCCGAGCGCGCCAACCCCGGCGGCTCGATCAAGGACCGCATTGCGCTCGCGATGGTCGAAGACGCCGAGCGCTCCGGTGCGCTGAAGCCGGGCGGCACCATCATCGAGCCGACCTCCGGCAACACCGGCATCGGCCTGGCCATGGTGGCGGCCGTCAAGGGCTACAAGCTGGTGCTGGTGATGCCCGACTCGATGTCCGTCGAGCGACGCCGGCTGATGCTGGCCTACGGCGCCAGCTTCGACCTGACGCCGCGCGCCGGCGGCATGAAGGCGTCGATCGCCCGCGCCGAAGAGCTGGTCGCGAGCACGCCCAACAGCTGGATGCCGCAGCAGTTCAACAACCCGGCCAATGTCGACGTGCACGTGCGCACCACGGCCGAGGAGATTGCGGCCGACTTCCCGGAGGGCCTCGACGCGATCATCACGGGCGTGGGCACCGGCGGCCACATCACGGGCGTGGCGAAGGTGCTGAAGGCGAAGTGGCCGAAGCTGAAGGTCTACGCGGTCGAGCCGGTCGCATCGCCGGTGCTGTCGGGCGGTACGCCCTCGCCCCACCCGATCCAGGGCATCGGCGCGGGTTTCGTGCCGAAAATTCTCGACATGGCGCTGCTCGACGGCGTGATCCAGGTCGATGCCGACCCGGCGCGCGAGATGGCGCGGCGCTCGGCCCGCGAAGAAGGCATGCTGGTCGGCATCTCTTCGGGCGCCACGCTGGCCGCCATCGCGCAGAAGCTGCCCGAGCTGGCGGACGACGCCGTGGTGCTGGGCTTCAACTACGACACAGGCGAACGCTACCTGTCGGTCGAAGGCTTCCTGCCGGCCTAGCGCGACCCCAACATTCCCCAGAGGTTGCAGCCGCCAGGGCAATATTGCGATGCAGCGTTGGCGGCAACGATGGGGGCCGGGGCGGTGGCCTGGCCTTCACGCGTGCTGTCCGGCAAGGGCGTTCCGCTCATGGCCAGAGCGGCGACGCCGCTGGCCACCAACGATTTCGTGACGATAAGCATGGATGCCTCCTGCGGTGATCGGTCGACCCATTCAAGATAGACCCATGGCCCGTGCGGTGCACCCGTAGTTTCCCGGCTGACTTTTGCCCTGCGGCGGTAGGGCGCGATCTGCGCTACCAGAACTTCTCGGGTGTTGCGCCCAGCACTTGCGCACAGCGAGCCACCGCCTTGACGCGCTCCTCACGGAGCAGCTTCCATTGGTCGGCCTGCCACTGCGCCCAGGCGATCGGTGCCGACTCGTAGCTGCAGACGGCCGGAGGACGCCGGAAGCCCGGCCGCCCCAGCTCCGCGCCGAACTTGAGTCGGAACAGTTCATCGGTGCCCGAGAGGTTCTCGTAGACCAGATGCCATGCGCCAGGATGCAAGGGCGTGTCGGCTTCGCTTTGCCCGCGGCCGGCCTGTTCGACTTCCTGCGGTGTCGATCCGTCTTGCTTTGCGTCGGCAAGCGCCTGGGCCGCGCGCTTGCGGTAGATATCGGTCGCGACCACGCTGAGCGCGTCGAGCAGCTCGGCCATGGCCGGGTTCACGGCCACCGGGTCGTTCTGCAGTTCCTCGAGCGTGACGCCTGCAAGGTCGTCCTTCGAGAAGCCCCGCCCACCGAACGACACACCGCCGGCCAACAGAGAGAGGCCGACGTTCAGAGCGACCTGCGCCGCCACGTTGTTGGTGGTGTTCTCTCGCCGCACCACGCGCAGACGTTCAAAGCCTGGCTTGAAGGCCCCTCGGTGGAAAGGCACGCGCGTCCGTGCGGGTTCTGCCACCGCCGGCACGACCGACGGGACGGGCGGCGCGCCCTCCGCTGGCGGTGGCGGCGCGTCTTGCGCACTGCCCGAAACCTGGACCATGGTCATCGCTGCCGCGACGCCTGCCCGAACCATCCATTTCCTCGTCTTGCCGTTCATGCGGCCTCCCCTGCCTTGTTGCGAGCGGGAATTCTCGAGCCGCGCAACGCCGACGCCCGGGCCTGGATGCGACATTGATCACGGCAACTCACCTAAAATCGCAACCCTGCTTGATAACCACAAGCCCACCCCATGCTCAGACTTTCCGAAATCAAGCTCCCCCTCGATCCCCCTGCCGACGCGCTGCCACGCGCAGTGCAGGGCCTGCTCGGCGTCGATGCCGGCGCCATCGCGAACATCCACGTCCACAAGCGCAGCTTCGATGCGCGCAAGGTCGATCTGCTGCAGGTCTTCATCGTCGACGTGACGCTGGCCGACCCGTCGATGGCGCCGAAGCTCCTGGCCAAGCTGGCGGGCAATCCGCGCGTGATGGTGACGCCCGACATGTCGTACCACCCGCCCGCCCAGGCGCCGGCCGATCTGCCGATCCGCCCGGTCGTCGTCGGCTTCGGGCCCTGCGGCATCTTCGCGGCGCTGATGCTCGCCAAGATGGGCTTCCGGCCGATCGTTCTGGAACGCGGCAAGACGGTGCGCCAACGCACCCGCGACACCTGGGGCCTGTGGCGCAAGAGCACGCTCAACCCCGAGTCGAACGTGCAGTTCGGCGAAGGCGGCGCCGGCACCTTTTCCGACGGCAAGCTCTGGAGCCAGATCAAGGACCCGCGCTTCCTCGGTCGCAAGGTGATGGAAGAGTTCGTCAAGGCCGGCGCGCCACCCGAGATCCTCTACGTCGCGCACCCGCACATCGGCACTTTCAAGCTGGTGAAGGTGGTGGAGAACATCCGCGCGCAGATCGTGGCGCTGGGCGGCGAGATCCGCTTCGAGCAGCGCGTGACCGACGTGCACATTGAAAACGGCCACCTGCGCGGCCTGACCGTGCGCGACCAGCAGACCGGCGCATCGAGCGAACTGCGCTGCGACCACGTCGTGATGGCGCTCGGCCACAGCGCGCGCGACACCTTCGAGATGCTGCACGCACGCGGCGTGCACATCGAAGCCAAGCCCTTCTCGATCGGCTTCCGGGTGGAGCACCCACAGGGCCTGATCGACCGCGCGCGCTGGGGTCGCCATGCCGGCCATCCGCTGCTGGGCGCGGCCGACTACAAGCTGGTGCACCACGCCAGCAACGGCCGCTCGGTCTACAGCTTCTGCATGTGCCCGGGCGGCACGGTGGTCGCGGCCACCAGCGAGCCGGGCCGCGTCGTGACCAACGGCATGAGCCAGTACTCGCGCAACGAACGCAACGCCAACGCGGGCATCGTGGTGGGCATCGAGCCCTCGGACTACCCTGGCTGGGAAGAGGGCAAGACGGGTTCGCCCCTGGCCGGTATGGCGCTGCAGCGCCAGCTCGAATCCAACGCCTTCGTGCTCGGCGGCAGGGACTACCGCGCACCGAGCCAGCTGGTGGGCGACTTCATCGCCGGCACGCCGTCGACCGAACTGCGCAGCATCAAGCCCTCGTACAAGCCGGGCGTGACACCGACCGACCTGCACCTGGCGCTGCCGGCCTATGCGATCGAAGCGATGCGCGAAGCCTTCCCCGCCTTCGGCCGCAAGATCAAGGGCTTCGACACGCCCGACGCGGTGCTGACCGGCGTGGAGACGCGCACCTCGTCGCCGATCAAGATCACGCGCGGCGAGGATTTCCAGAGCCTCAACACGCGCGGCCTGTTCCCGGCCGGCGAAGGCGCCAGCTACGCGGGCGGCATCCTGTCGGCGGGCGTGGACGGCATCAAGGTGGCCGAAGCGGTCGCGCGCGCGGTGCTGCAGGACGCCAAAGCTCTGCGCGTGCCGGCCTGATGTCCCAGGAACACCGATGACCACCGACGATTTCCACTTCTACGAGCCCGCCCAGGGCCACGGCCTGCCGCACGACCCGTTCAACGCGATGGTCGGCCCGCGCCCCATCGGCTGGATCTCGTCGCAGAGCGCGTCGGGCGTGCGCAACCTGGCGCCCTACAGCTTCTTCAACGGCTTCAACTACACGCCGCCGATCGTCGGCTTCGCCAGCATCGGCGCCAAGGACAGCCTCCACAACATCCGCGAGACGCGCGAGTTCGGCTGGAACCTGGCGACGCGCCCGCTGGCCGAGCGGATGAACGCGTCGTGCGCCGCCGTGCCGCCGGAGGTCGACGAGTTCGAACTCGCCGGGTTGACGCCCGTGGCATCGCGCTGCATCGCGGTGCCACGTGTGGCCGAGAGCCCGGTGTCCTTCGAATGCAAGCTCACGCAGATCGTGCAGCTCCAAACCATCGACGGCACGCAAGTCCCCACCTGGCTGGTGTTGGGCCAGGTGGTGGGCGTGCACATCGCGCGCCGGCTGCTGAGGGACGGCATCTACGACACGGCGGCGGCCGAACCCATCCTGCGCGGTGGCGGCCCGGCCGACTACTTCACCGTCACCCGCGACAATCTCTTCAAGATGTTCCGTCCGCGCTGAGCGCGGCGCCATCGCCCTTCACGCTGCGCCCAGCGCGCAGCCTCACACGAACCGAATCGATGACCGAAGCTCCCGACCACACCACCGCGCCGACGAGCGGCGCACCTGCAGCGACCGCACCGGTCGCGCCCGTCGCTGATACAGCGTCGACCGAGATGCCGTCGTCCGACACACCATCGACCGACGCGCCCGCCCGCAAGCGCTCGCGCGGTGGCCGCGGCCGCCGTGGCGGCAAGGGCGAACGCCCGGCTGCCGAAGAGGGCCAGGCGCCCGAAGCGCAGAAGACACAGCAGCCGGCTGGCCAGCAGCCCGCACGGAAGAACGGCGCGCCCGCGCCGCGCAAGGTGCACCCGGTGCTCGAGCGCCTGTTCGAGCTGTACCCGCAGCTCTTCGGCGCGCGCTTCCGCCCGCTCAAGCTGGGCATCTACCAGGAACTGCTCGCCGCCCACGGCGACGAGTTCAAGGCCGAAGACCTGAAGCTCGCGATGGGCCTGCACGCCCGCTCGACCCGCTACCTCGAATGCGTGGCCGCCGGCCACCCGCGCCACGACCTGCAGGGCAACCCGGTCGAGCCGGTGGCGCCCGAGCACATTCACCACGCCATCCTCGAAGTGTTCCGCCGCCGCCAGGGCCGCACGAAGGACGACCTGGGCGGTCAGCTGCGCGAGCGCATCATCGCGGCCATCGAAGCCTCGGGCGTCGGGCGCGAGGCTTATGCCGAACGCGTGCGGGCGCGCGACGAGGCGTCGAACGCCGCGCTCGACGATGCCCTGGCCGAACTGGCGCGCCAGGCCGCCAAGCGCGAGGCGCTGATGCGCGCCTTCGAGGCCAGCGGCAAGACCGAGGCCGAGTTCGCCGACATGTACGGCATGGACCCGAAGGAAGTCGCGCGCACGCTCAACCGGGTGCGTCGCGACAAGGCCGACGACGAGAAGCGCGCCGCCGAGGCCGCACTGGCCACCATCCCGGACGCGAGCATCGACGTGCCCGAACCGCCGCCGGCCGACGACGCCACGGCCGACCCGAAGCCGGACGCCTGAGCGCGTCTCGCCCATGAAAAAGCCGGCGCGCTGCGCCGGCTTTTTTCGTGGCGTGGCGGCCCATGCCGCCCCGGTGGTCAGCCCTGCGCGCTCTGCAGCGCGGCGATGCGCTCTTCGATCGGCGGGTGGGTCGCGAAGAGCTTGCCCATCGTGCCGGTGATGCCCATTGCCTCGACCGCCTTCGGCAGTTCGCCAGCCGGCAGGCCGCCCAGGCGAGCGAGCGCGTTCATCATCGGCTGCTTGCGGCCCATCAGTTGGGCGGCGCCGGCGTCGGCGCGGAATTCGCGCTGGCGCGAGAACCAGGCCACGACGATCGCGGCGGCAAAGCCCAGCACGATGTCCAGCACGATGGTCGTGACCATGTAGCCGATGCCCGGGCCCGAGTTGCGGTCGTCGCCGCGGCGCAGAAAGGAATCGACCGCGTAGCCGATCACGCGCGACAGGAACACGACGAAGGTGTTCATCACGCCCTGGATCAGCGCCATGGTGACCATGTCGCCGTTGGCGATGTGCGCGACCTCGTGGCCGATCACGGCCTCGACCTCTTCGCGCGTCATGTTCTGCAGCAAGCCGGTCGACACAGCAACCAGCGAGGAGTTCTTGAACGCGCCGGTGGCGAAGGCGTTGGGCTCGCCCTCGAAGATGCCGACCTCGGGCATGCCGATGCCGGCTTTGTCGGCGAACTTGCGCACGGTCGCGACGATCCAGGCCTCGTCGGGCGACTGCGGCGCGTCGATCATGCGCAGGCCGGCGGTCCACTTGGCCATGGGCTTGCTGATGAGCAGCGAGATGATCGCGCCGCCGAAGCCCATGACCAGTGCGAAGCCCAGCAGCGCCGTGAGGTTGAGCCCGTTGGCCGTGAGAAAGCGGTTGACGCCGAGCAGGCTGGCGACCACGCCCAGCACAGCGACCACCATCACGTTGGTCAGGACGAACAGAAGAATACGTTTCAAGTTGATTTCTCCGTGGGGAAACTGCAGATCAATTGGGGGCGCCGCGCCGCGCTTCAAGTCGGGGTCGACGGCCTCGTGCCGAGGGCAGCCAGCCTGCGCGGACGGAACACGTCGGGGTCATCATAGAAGCAAGGACTCGCGTTCTCGGGCCACCAGCCGGGCACGCCGAGCACCGGCAGGGGCACAAAAGGCTTGGTGGCGAGGTGCGCCGCCGAGAGCGCCTCGGCGATGCTTTCGTCGCGAGGGTAGATCGACTGGCGCGCGCCGGGTGCGAAGAGCACATGCGCCGTCAGGCCTTTGCGCGGCGCGGTCAGCTTTTCGAGCAGCGCATGGCCGAAAAGGACGAGGCGCGCTTCGGCCCAGCGCGCACGCTCGGTGACGAACAGGCGGTGCCAGTCGCGCGCGACCAGTGCCTCCCACAGCACCGGCGGCGCATCGAGCACCGCGCCGTTCTCGTCGAAGAGCGTCAGCGCGTCGCGCAGCGGGCCGCGGCGGGCGCCCACGCCGCTCGCCTCGATCTCGGCGGCCTGCAGTTCGTTGAGGCGGCGCTTGGCCTGCGGGAAGTGCAGCCACGCCAGGCCGTTGAAGAAGTCGTGGAGGTTGTCGCGCGTCGGCACCTCACCCGTGCGGAAGATGTGCGCCTCGTAAGCCTCGCCGGGCGGCAGTGCATCCTGCGGCACGAAGCGCACCGGCGGCGACATGGTGGCAGCCTGCAGTGCAGCGGCGACGGTATGGTGCTGGGCGTGTTGCTCGGCGGCCGCACCGAGCGCCCGGCAGTGCGCCAGCCACGGGCGCGCCCAGTCGACGCGCACCCCGTTCAAGCGCCAGAAGCACCCAGCCAGCGGATGCGGTCGGGCTGCTGCAGCACGGCGAACTCGGCAGTCAGCTTGTCGAACAGCTTGAGCGAGCTGCCGTGCTTGCCGAGCAGGCCGGCGGCACGCAGGGCCTGCGCCGCGTCGTTCAGCGCCACGTCCTTGCCGGTGCGCAGGTTCGGCACCGCCTGCAGGATGAACTCGGCAGCCTCGGACACCGGCGGCGCCGACGGTTTGGCGGCCTTCGTCGTTTTGCGGGCGGCCTTCTTGGCGGCGGGCGCGGCCGCGGTCTTCTTCGCGGGCGCGGCCTTGGCGCGCGCTGTCTTGGTGGCCGCAGCCGGTGCCGCGGCGGTCTTGCGGGCCGGCGCGGGCGCCGGTGCAGGCGCGCGCGACGATGCGGCGCTGCGCGCACCGTGGTGCTCCAGGTCGATGAACTCGTCGTACACCGCCATCGTTTCTTCGCCGGTCTTGCCCTGCTGGCCGATGCCGCAGACACGGCAGCCGGTTTCGCGCAGGCGGATCACCAGCGGCGCGAAATCGGAGTCGGACGACACCAGCACCACCACGTCGGGCCGCTCGGTGATCGCCAGCGCCATGGCGTCGACGGCCAGCGCGATGTCGGTGCTGTTCTTGCCGGCCGAGAGATTGACCATCGGCCGCACCGACAGCCGCTTGAACAGGCTCTGGTGCTTGAGCGCCGTCTCTGCGTTGCCGTAGGCGCGGCGCAGGTGCACGGCGCCGTGCTCGATCAGCGTGCGCTGCACGGCCTGTTCGATGACATCAGCCGAGACGTTGTCGGCGTCGATCAGGAGCATGACCTTGGGGATGGTTGCGTTCATTGCAGTTTCCAGTTGAGCGTTTCGCCACCGCCCAGCGGCTTGAGCGTCGCCTCGCCATAGGGCACCGTCTCCGGCACGGTCCAGGGCTCACGCTTGAGCGTGATGGTGTCGGTGTTACGCGGCAGGCCGTAGAAGTCGGCGCCATGGAAGCTGGCGAAGCCCTCGAGCTTGTCGAGCGCGCCGGCGTTGTCGAAGGCCTGGGCGTAGAGCTCGATGGCCGTCAGCGCGGTGTAGCAGCCGGCGCAACCGAGCGCGTGTTCCTTCAGGTGCGCGGCGTGCGGCGCACTGTCGGTGCCCATGAAGAAGCGGTCGCTGCCGCTGGTGACGGCCTCGACCAGCGCGACGCGGTGCGTCTCGCGCTTGAGCACCGGCAGGCAGTAGTAGTGCGGGCGGATGCCACCGGTGAAGAGCGCGTTGCGGTTGTAGAGCAGGTGGTGCGCGGTGATGGTGGCTGCCGTGAATTGGCCCGCGTCGCGCACGTACTGCGCGCCTTCCTTTGTGGTCAGGTGCTCGAAGACGATCTTGAGTTCGGGCATGTCACGGCGCAGCGGGATCATCACGCGGTCGATGAAGACGGCCTCGCGGTCGAAGAGGTCGATGGCGGGGTCGGTCACCTCGCCGTGCACCAGCAGCAGCAGGCCATGCTTCTGCATCGCTTCGAGCGTGGCGTAGGTCTTGCGGATGTCGGTCACGCCGGCGTCGCTGTTGGTGGTGGCGCCCGCGGGGTAGAGCTTGAGGGCCTTCACGCCGGCGTCGGCGGCGCGCGCGATCTCGTCGGCAGGCAGCTTGTCGGTGAGGTACAGCGACATCACGGGCTCGAAGCCACGCTCGGCCGGCATCGCGGCCAGGATGCGCTCGCGGTAGGCCAGCGCCTGCTCGGCGGTGGTCACGGGCGGGCGCAGGTTCGGCATGATCAGCGCGCGGCCCACCTGGCGGGCGGAATGCGGCACGACGGCTTCGAGGGCAGCGCCGTCGCGCACGTGCAGGTGCCAGTCGTCGGGGCGGGTGATCGTGAGGGAAGAGGTCATCCGGCGATTCTCCCATCGGCCTGCAGGATCGGAACGGCGTTCATAGAATCGATTGCCGATACCAACACACCACAGAAATGGCGACCCCCAAGACCCGCGCGGCAGCGCCTGCCGCGCCCGCGCCCGAGGCGGCGTCACCCGACCCGCTCTTCAACCTGTCGCTCGAGAAGGGCCTGGCCGTGCTGCGCGCCTTCGACGGCGCCCACCGCAGCATGACGCTCCAGGAGGTGGCCGAGCGCACCGGCATGAGCAAGGGCTCGGCCCAGCGCACGGTCCATACGCTGCAGGTGCTGGGCTATGTCGGCAAGCATGCGCAGACACGCCGCTTCCGGCTGCTGCCGAAGATCATGGACATCGGCTTCAACTACGTCGCCAGCCATCCGCTGGTGCAGGCCGCCAACCCCTATCTCACGCAACTGGCCAACGCCAGCGGCGAGACGGCCAGCCTGACCGAGCCGGTGGAGCTCGACATGCTCTACATCGCCCAGCGCATGACGAGCCAGTTCATCCCTGTGCTCACGCCCGTGGGCATGCGCATCCCGATGTACTGCACGAGCTCGGGCCGTGCCTGGCTCAGTTGCCTGCCGGACGACGAGGTGAAGGCCGTGCTGCACGCCTCGAAGCGCGTCGCGCGCACGCCGGCCACGCTCACCGGCATCGGCGCCATCCAGGCGCGCATCGCCGCCTGCCGCAAGACGGGCTATGCGTACAACGCCGAGGAACTGTTCCTCGGCGACATGGGCATCGCCGCGCCGATCGTCGACCGCTACGGCCGCCCGCATGGCGCGGTGCATGTCGCACCACCCACGAGCCGCTGGACGCTGGACGCCGCCCAGAAGAAGCTGGCGCCCATGGTGATCGAGTGTGCCCGCGCGATCTCCAGTGCCCTGGCGCCCTGACACGCGGCGCGGCTCAACCTATCGATAAACGATTCGAATAGATCTATAGTCGATCCGGCTGAATGCATTCCATGGCACAGCCTTTGCTTGGACTTCGGGTCGTCCTTTTCGACCCCACCCAACATCTGGAGGCTGCCCCATGAACCCGATTTCGTCCTCGCTCCGCTCCCACCGCCTGCGCGCCGGCGTGCTGGCCACGCTCGCCCTGTTCGCGGGCGGCGCGGCACTGGCGCAGGAGAAGACCCTGCGCATCGCCATGACGGCCGCCGACATCCCGCGCACGCTGGGCCAGCCCGACCAGGGCTTCGAGGGCAACCGCTTCACCGGCATTCCCATCTACGACTCGCTCACCCAGTGGGACCTGTCGAAGGCCGACGCGCCGAGCGTGCTGATCCCCGGGCTCGCCACCTCGTGGGCGGTCGATGCGAAGGACAAGACCAAGTGGGTCTTCAAGCTGCGCCCTGGCATCAAGTTCCACGACGGCTCCGCGTTCACGGCCGATGCCGTCGTCTGGAACGTGAACAAGGTGCTCGACAAGGACGCCCCGCAGTTCGATGCCAGCCAGGTCGGCGTGACCGCCTCGCGCATGCCCACGCTGCGCAGCGCCCGCAAGATCGACGACCTGACCGTCGAGCTCACCACCAGCGAGCCCGACGCCTTTCTGCCGATCAACCTGACCAACCTGTTCATGGCCTCGCCGGCGCATTGGCAGAAGAAGTTCGACGCCGCCGCGGGCGCGTCGCCGGCCGACAAGTCGAAGGCCGCCTGGACCGCCTTCGCGGCCGACCCGTCGGGCTCCGGCCCGTTCAAGGTGACGCGCTTCGTGGCGCGCGAGCGGCTCGAGTTGGCAGCCAACAAGACCTACTGGGACGCCAAGCGCGTGCCCAAGATCGACAAGGTCGTGATGCTGCCGATGCCCGAAGCCAACGCCCGCACCGCGGCGCTGCTCGGCGGCCAGGTCGACTGGATCGAGGCGCCGGCGCCCGACGCGATGCCCCAGATCACGCAGCGCGGCTTCAAGATCTACTCGAACGCGCAGCCGCACGTGTGGCCCTGGCAGCTGTCCTTCGTCGAAGGCTCGCCGTGGCTCGACAAGCGCGTGCGCCAGGCCGCCAACCTGTGCATCGACCGCGGTGGCATGAAGCAACTGCTGGGCGGCATGATGGCCGAGCCCAAGGGCACCGTGCCGCCGGGCCACCCGTGGTGGGGCAACCCGAAGTTCGACATCAAGTACGACGTGAAGGCCGCGCAGGCGCTCATGACGCAAGCCGGCTATTCGGCCGCCAAGCCGATCAAGGTGAAGGTGCAGATCTCCGCCTCCGGCTCGGGCCAGATGCAGCCGCTGCCGATGAACGAGTTCGCGCAGCAGTCGCTCAAACAGTGCTTCTTCGACGTGGAGTTCGACGTGATCGAATGGAACACGCTGTTCACCAACTGGCGCAAGGGCGCGAAGGACCCGTCGGCCAACGGCGCCAACGCTACCAACGTGAGCTTCGCGGCGATGGACCCGTTCTTCGCGATGGTCCGCTTCGTGAGCACCAAGACCTTCCCGCCGGTGTCGAACAACTGGGGCTACTACGGCAACGCCGAGGTCGACAAGCTCGTGGCCGACGCCCGCACGAGCTTCGACGACAAGCAGCGCGACGCGGCGCTCGCCAAGCTGCATGCGCACATCGTGGACGATGCCCCCTTCGTGTGGATCGCGCACGACGTGGGCCCGCGCGCGCTGTCGGCCAAGGTCAAGAACGTGGTGCAACCCAAGAGCTGGTTCATCGACATCGCGACGATGACGATGGACTAAGAACGGCCCACCCCCGAGTCTTGCTCACTTCGTGTAGCCGAGTCCCCCCTCAAGGGGGCAACACCAGCGGCCCGGCAAAGCCGGTTCCGCGGTGTTCCACGAAGGGACAAGCGAACTCGGGCCCGTCTCCTTGAGACTGCCAGCCTTCGAAGCCAGCCATGTTCGCCTACCTCCTGCGCCGCGTGATCTACGCCGTGCCGATCATGATCGGCGTGGCACTCGTGTGCTTCCTGCTCGTCCACCTCGCGCCCGGCGACCCGCTGGTGTCGATCCTGCCGCCCGATGCATCGGCCGACCTGCAGGCGCAACTGCGCGAGCTGTACGGCTTCAACCGTTCGCTGCCCGAGCAGTTCGCGATGTGGGTCTGGCGCGCCATGCACGGCGACCTGGGCGTGTCGATCGCCAGCAACCGCGCCGTTGCCGGCGAGGTGATGACGGCGGTCGGCAACACGCTGCGGCTGGCGGTGGTGGCGACCTTCATCGGCTTCGTGCTGGGATCGCTGTTCGGCTTCGTGGCCGGCTACTTCCGCAACTCCTGGCTCGACCGCGCGGCCTCGATGCTGTCGGTGCTGGGCGTGAGCGTGCCGCACTACTGGCTGGGCATGGTGATGGTCATCGTGTTCAGCTCGCAGCTGATGCTGCTGCCGGCCACGGGCGCCGGCCCGGGCGGGTCGAGCGACTGGGCATGGGACTGGGAGCACATCCAGTTCCTCATCCTGCCCGCGCTCACGATGTCGGTGATCCCGATGGGCATCATCGCGCGCACCGTGCGGGCGCTGGTGTCGGACATCCTCGACCAGGAATTCATCGTCGGCCTGCGTGCCAAGGGGCTCACGCACGTCGGCGTGTTCCGCCACATGGTGAAGAACGCCGCGCCCACCGCGCTGGCCGTGATGGGCCTGCAGCTGGGCTACCTGCTGGGCGGCTCGATCCTGATCGAGACGGTGTTCTCCTGGCCGGGCACCGGCTTCCTGCTGAACTCGGCCATCTTCCAGCGCGACCTGCCCCTGCTGCAGGGCACGATCCTCGTGCTGGCGCTCTTCTTCGTCGTGTTGAACCTGCTGGTCGACGTGCTGCAGACGCTGCTCGACCCGCGCATTGCGAGGGCTTGACGCATGGCCACCCTGACTGCTTCCCCGGCCGACGTGGCGCCGCTGCCCGCGCAGCGTTCTCGCGGCTATTGGACCTCGGCCATGCTGCGCTTCACGCGCGATCCGGTCGCGATGGGCGCGGCCTTCGTCGTGCTGCTGCTGATCGGCCTGGCCGTGTTCGGCCCCTGGCTCGCGCCGGCCGACCCCTACCAGTCGTCGATGCTCAAGCGGCTCAAGCCGATCGGCACCGACGGCCTGCCGCTGGGCAGCGACGAACTCGGCCGCGACATGCTGTCGCGCCTCATCGTCGGTGCGCGGCTGTCGCTGTTCATCGGCATCACGCCGGTGATCTGCGCCTTCGTGCTGGGATCGGTGATCGGCATCGTGGCGGGCTATGCCGGCGGCATCGTCAACACGCTGATCATGCGCACCATCGACGTGTTCTATGCCTTCCCGTCGGTGCTGCTGGCCATCGCGCTGTCGGGCGTGCTGGGCGCGGGCATCTTCAATTCGCTGATCTCGCTGACCATCGTCTTCATCCCGCAGATCGCGCGGGTGGCCGAGAGCGTGACCACGCAGGTGCGCGGGCGCGACTACGTCGAAGCGGCACGCGCCTCGGGCGCCAACGCCTTCACGATCGTGCGGGTGCACGTGCTGGGCAACGTGCTCGGCCCGATCTTCGTCTACGCCACCAGCCTGATCGCGGTGTCGATGATCCTGGCCTCCGGCCTGTCCTTCCTGGGCCTGGGCGTGAAGCCGCCGGAACCCGAGTGGGGCCTGATGCTCAACACGCTGCGCACCGCGATCTATGTGCAGCCCTGGGTCGCCGCACTGCCGGGGCTGATGATCTTCATCACCTCGATCACCTTCAACCTGCTGTCGGACGGGCTGCGCTCGGCGATGGACAACAAGGGATGAGCATGCACGACGACATCGGCGGGCCGGCGCAACCGCTGCTCACCATCCGCGGCCTGCAGAAGCACTTTCCGCTCAAGAAAGACCCCTTCGGTCGCGGCGGCGGCGTGGTCCGCGCGGTCGACGGCGTGGACTTCGAAGTCCTCAAGGGCGAGACGCTCGGCGTGGTCGGCGAATCAGGCTGCGGCAAGTCGACCACCGCACGCCTCTTGATGCAGCTGATCGACCCGACCGCTGGCGAGGTCGTGTACGACGGCCGCCTCGTCGGTGGCCGCGAGCTGCCGCTGAAGGAGTTTCGTCGCCAGGTACAGATGGTGTTCCAGGACAGCTACGCGTCGCTCAACCCCCGGCTGACCATCGAGGATTCGGTGGCCTTTGGCCCGCAGGTGCACGGCGTCTCGCAGAAGGAATCGGTCGCGCGTGCCCGCGACCTGCTGGCGCGCGTCGGCCTGGCCCCGCAGCGCTTCGCGGAGCGCTACCCGCATGAGCTGTCGGGCGGCCAGCGCCAGCGCGTGAACATCGCGCGCGCGCTCGCGCTGCAGCCGCGCATGGTGATCCTCGACGAGGCGGTGTCGGCGCTCGACAAGTCGGTCGAGGCGCAGGTGATCAACCTGCTGCTCGACCTGAAGGCCGAGTTCGGGCTGACCTACGTCTTCATCAGCCACGACCTGAACGTGGTGCGCTACATGAGCGACCGCGTGATGGTGATGTACCTCGGGCAGGTGGCCGAGATCGGCCCGTCCGATGCGCTCTACGACCACCCGGCGCACCCGTACACGCGCGCGCTGCTGTCGTCGATGCCCTCGATGGACCCGGACAACCGCACCGAAGAGGCCGCGCTCGCGGGCGATCCGCCCAACCCCATCAACCCGCCCTCGGGCTGCCGCTTCCATCCGCGCTGCGCGATGGCCGCGCCGGTGTGCAGCGAACGCGTGCCAGCGCGGGTGCTGGCGGGCGCGCAGCAGGCGGTGAGCTGCCTGATGTACGAGGCGGGGAGTGGGCATCCGGATGCTCTGCCTTTGGCGGAGGCAGCTTAGGGTGAAGCGATCCTTGCTGTTGGATCAACGCGTGGCCGTCGCAGGCTGCGCGCTGCAAAGGTGTGTGCGGGCCCTGCGCAGCGCTTCACCGTGGCGGTCTTCGCTTCGCTACGACTTCCCTGCGATGCTCGAACAACCGGGCCGTCGCAGAACTCGCTACGCGCTCTTCGAGCGCTGCGCTCAGACAGCTGCGACGAGTCAGTCAACGAAGCGCGTGTCCTTCGGCACGCGCGCCCGGCTGCCCTGCGCTTCTCGGCGCCACGGAGGCGCGCTGCGCAGGGCCCGC
The DNA here is from genome assembly GCF_051216395.1 of Variovorax cryoconiti. Classification (NCBI taxonomy): domain Bacteria; kingdom Pseudomonadati; phylum Pseudomonadota; class Betaproteobacteria; order Burkholderiales; family Comamonadaceae; genus Variovorax; species Variovorax cryoconiti. The sequence goes on from NZ_JBPJZI010000016.1 coordinate 28,303, forward strand.
ACACGCCTTTGCAGGGCAGAGCGTGACGGTTTTGAAAGGTGGCGCACGCACGCTCTGCCTCCGCGGCAGGCGGTCTGCGGCAGGGGCGATTTCCGGGGCGGCGAGAAGCGCAGGCCGGGGCTTGGCGCGCGCAGCGCGCTTCAACATCTGACTCACCGCAGCTGTCTGAGCGCAGCGGCCAAAGGCCGCGTAGCGAGTTCTGCGGTGCAAGCCCCGGCCGAGCATCGCAGCGCAGTCGAAGCGAAGCGCAGACCGCCCCGGTATGAGCCCCTGCCGCAGACCGCCTGCCGCGGCGCCCAACCTCAACGCACTCAACGACCATGATCACAGACGCCCCAGAACCCATGGTCTCCCTCAAAGACCTCAGCGTCACCTTCACCGGTGGCCGCAAACCCGTGCACGCCGTCAGCGGCGTGAGCCTGGACGTGAAGCGCGGCGAAGTGGTCGCGCTGATCGGCGAATCGGGCTCGGGCAAGAGCGTGACCATGCGCACGATGCTGCGCCTGCACCCCGAGCGCCGCACCCGCATGGGCGGCCAGGTGCGCGTGGCCGGGCGCGACGTGCTGGCGATGTCGCAGGGCGAACTCAACGACTTCCGCGGCAAGGTCGCGTCGATGATCTTCCAGGAGCCGTTGCTGGCGCTCGACCCGGTGTATTCGGTCGGCGCGCAGATCGTGGAGTCGATCCGCCGCCACGAGAAGGTCACGGCCGCCGAGGCGCACCAACGCGCGCTCGAGCTGTTCGAGCGCGTGCGCATCCCCAGCCCCGAGCGCCGCCTGCAGGCCTACCCGCACGAGATGTCGGGCGGTATGCGGCAGCGCGCGATGATCGCGCTGGCCCTGGCCTGCCGGCCGCAACTGCTGCTGGCCGACGAGCCCACCACCGCGCTCGACGCCACGGTGCAGATCCAGATCCTGCTGTTGCTGCGCGAGCTGCAGCGCGACCTCGGGCTGTCGGTGGTGTTCGTCACGCACGACATCGGCGCTGCCGTCGAGGTGGCCGACCGCATCGCCGTGATGTATGCCGGGCGCATCGTCGAGGAAGGCACGGCGCGCGAGCTGATCCGCTCGCCGCGCCACCCCTACACCATCGCCCTGCTCAAGAGCCGTGCGCACGGCGCGATGGCGCGCGGCACGCGGCTGGAGACCATCGGCGGTGCGCCGCCCGACCTCTCGGCGCTGCCACCGGGCTGCGCCTTCGCCGAGCGCTGCGCGCTGGCGATCGACGCCTGCCGCGCCGAGCAGCCGCCGGCGATCGAGCTGGCGCCGGGCCATCGCGCCCGCTGCATTCGCACCGATGCGGCCGCGGCCATCGCGCCGGTGCTGGTCGCTTAACCTGCGAGGCGGCGCACGCCGCCCTTCCAACCTTCTGATTCGAGACAGCCTCATGCACCTGCACGACCCCGCCCACGCTTTCGTCCCCTACCCCGACGTGCCGGTGAAGACCGCCGCGACCGGCCCGCTGTCGGACCTGCGCTTCGCCGCGAAGGACCTGTTCGACGTGGCCGGCTACCCGACCGGCGGCGGCAGCCCCTTCCTGCTGGCGATGTCGGGCATCAAGACGCAGACGGCGCCCGCGGTGCAGGCGCTGCTCGACGCCGGCGCGCACTTCGTCGGCAAGACCGTGACCGACGAGCTGGCCTTCTCGATGACCGGCAACAACGCGCACTTCGGCGCGCCGATCAACGGCGCCGCCAAGGACCGCATCACCGGCGGCTCGTCGTCGGGCTCGGCCTCGGCCGTGTCCTCGGGCCTGTGCGATTTCGCGCTGGGCAGCGACACCGGCGGCTCGGTGCGCGCGCCGGCCAACCACTGCAATCTCTTTGGCCTGCGCCCGACGCACGGCCGCATCAGCCTGGAGCGCGTGCTCGACCTCGCGCCCAGCCTCGACACCTGCGGCTGGTTCGCGCGCGACGTCGGCACCTTCGCGCGCGTGGCCGACGTGCTGCTGGGCATCGATGCGAAGCCGCTGCCCGCGGCGGTACGGCTGCTTTGGCCGCAGGACATCTGGGCGATGCTGAGCGCGCCGGTGACGCAGGCACTGGCTGTGCCCGCCAGGCGCATCCAGTCGGTGCTCGGCCAAGCGGCGCCGGTCGAAGCGATCGCGCTCGACTCATGGGATGCGATGTACTGGAACTTCCGCTACATCCAGGGCCGCGAATCGTGGCTCACCGACGGCCCGATGATCGAGCGCTTCGCGCCGCCGCTGGGCCCTGGCGTGGCCGAGCGCTTCGCGTGGTCGCGCGACGTGACCGATGCGCAGGTGAACACCGCGCGTGCCTTCCGCATCGCCTTTCGCGAGAAGCTGGCGGCGCTGCTCGGCAACGACGGCGTGCTGCTGATGCCGACCATGCCCGACATCGCGCCGCTGCGCAGCGCGGCCGAGAGCACGCTGGAGGACTACCGCAACGACTCGATCCGCATGCTGTGCGTGGCGGGGCTCAGCGGCTTCCCGCAGCTGTCGATGCCGCTGGCGCAGCGCGACGGTGCACCGCTGGGCATCTCGCTGCTCGGCCCGGCCGGGTCGGACCGTTCGCTGGTCGCGCTGGCGGAGCGCATCGGCGCCGCTTAGCAGTCGCGAACGGGTCTACGGGGCCGGGCGGCCCAGTGAAAATCCCGATAAGGACAAGGGGATTCAGTGGCTAGGATCGCCGCTGCCTCACTCGCGTTGCCCGCGCCCTTCCGATGTCCACCCCTCCCGAGTCCGGCCCCACGCTGGACGCCGCCAGCCCCCTCCCCCCGCAGATCGAAGCCGCCGACGAACCGGCCCAGGTGCCACTGGCCATCGAGGACTGGGCCACGGTGGTCATCATGGGCCTGCTGGCCTGCATCACCTTCGCCAACGTGCTGGTGCGCTACTTCACCGACTCGTCCTTCGCGTGGACGGAGGAGTTCTCGGTCTTCCTGATGATCCTGCTGGCGATGGTGGCTGGCTCGGCCGCGGTGGCGCGCGACCGGCACATCCGCATCGAGTACTTCTCCGAGAGCGGCTCGATGGCACGGCAGAAGCGCCTGTCGCAGTTCGGCGCCGTGCTGGTGGCGGCCCTCTTCTTTCTGATCGCCGGGCTCAGCGTGCGCATGGTGTGGGACGACTACCGCTTCGACGAAACCTCGCCCGGCATCGGCGTGCCGGCCTGGTGGTATTCGATCTGGCTGCCGATCGTGTCGACCGCCATCGCGCTGCGGGCCATCGGCCTGTTCATCCGCCGCGGCCGCCGCGATGACCGGGGCGCCGAATGATCGCGACGCTGCTCTTCGTCGCCTTCGTCGTGCTGATGCTGGTCGGCGTGCCGATCGGCGCGGCGCTGGGCCTGGCCGGTGCGGCTTGCATCGCTCTCGCCAACGCCGATGCGCAATGGTTCGGCCTCCTGGCCGTGCCGCAGAACTTCTACGCCGGCCTGGGCAAGTACCCGCTGCTGGCCATCCCGATGTTCGTGCTGGTCGGCTCGATCTTCGACCGCTCCGGCGTAGCGCTGCGGCTGGTGAACTTCGCCGTCGCCATCGTCGGTCGCGGCCCGGGCATGCTGCCGATGGTCGCCATCCTGGTCGCGATGTTCCTCGGCGGCATCTCGGGTTCGGGCCCGGCGAATGCGGCCGCCGTCGGCGCCGTGATGATCGCGGCGATGTCGCGCGCCGGCTACCCGCCCGCCTTTTCGGCCAGCGTGGTCGGCGCCGCCGCCGCCACCGACATCCTGATCCCGCCGTCGGTCGCCTTCATCGTGTACTCGGTGCTCGTGCCCGGCGCCTCGGTGCCGGCGCTGTTCGCCGCCGGCATGATTCCGGGCATCCTGGCCGGGCTGGCGCTGATCGTTCCGGCCGTCTGGATGGCGCGCAAGCACAAGATGGGCGCGCTCGAAGCCAGCATGCCGCGGCCCGAATTCTGGAAGAGCTTCCGCGAAGCGACCTGGGGCCTGGCCGCGCCGGTGCTGATCCTCGGCGGCATGCGCGCGGGCTGGTTCACGCCGACCGAGGCGGCGGTGGTCGCGGTGTTCTACGGCCTGTTCGTCGGCATGGTGATCTACCGGACGATCAAGGTGCGCGACCTGTTCGTCATCCTGCGCGAGGCGGGCGAGCTGTCGGCGGTGATCCTCCTGGTGGTGTCGCTCGCAGGCATCTTCGCGTACTCGCTCTCGACGCTCGGCGTGATCGACCCGGTGGCCAAGGCCATCACGAACTCGGGCCTGGGCGAATACGGCGTGCTGGCGCTGCTGATCGTCATGCTGATCACCGTGGGCATGTTCCTCGACGGCGTGTCGATCTTCCTGATCTTCGTGCCGCTGCTGTGGCCCATCGTGCAGTTCTACAAATGGGACCCGGTGTGGTTCGGCGTGATCCTCACGCTGAAGGTGGCGCTGGGCCAGTTCACGCCGCCGCTCGCGGTCAACCTGATGGTGTCGTGCCGCATCGCCAACGTGCGCATGGAAGAGACCGTGCGCTGGGTCGGGTGGATGCTGTTCGCGATGTTCCTGGTGATGGTGGCGGTGATCGCGTGGCCGCAGTTGGCGCTGTGGCTGCCGAACAAGCTGGGGTATTGAGATGGGCCCCAGTCAAGGACACATGGCGTTGGGGTGCGATCACGCCGACGGGGTACCTTGCTCCGCGAATGTCCCCCGGCCTGCGGCCTCCTCCTTTATTTCGCTGCGCAAGGCACCCCATCGACGTGATCGTTCAGCGCAGTCGTTGATCAACGGCTGCACAACCCCAGCGCGTCCACGTGCGCAGGGTGCCGGGTGCTCCCCGCAGCGAAATAAAGGAGGAGCGAAGCGGGGGACATTCGCGGAGGGGAGTACCCGGTGGCCTGTGCACGCGCCCCGATCAGAAGCACCCGAATGCACCGTCGATATCAACCTGTAGTCATGTTCGAAAACAAAAGGAGACTTCCATGAAATTCCGCCGCACCCTGCTCGGCCTCGCGCTGGCAGCCACCGCCCTCGGCATCACCACCGGCGCCATGGCCCAGGCTGCCTACAAGCCCGAGTACAAGATGTCCCTGGTGCTCGGCCCGCCGACGCCCTGGGGCCAGGCCGGGAAGATCTGGGCCGACCTCGTGAAGGAGCGCACGCAGGGCCGCATCAACATCAAGCTGTACCCCGGCGTGTCGCTCATTCAGGGTGACCAGACGCGCGAGTTCAGCGCGCTGCGACAGGGCGTGATCGACATGGCCGTGGGCTCCACCATCAACTGGTCGCCGCAGGTCAAGCAGCTCAACCTGTTCTCCATGCCCTTCCTGATGCCCGACTATGCGGCCGTCGACGCGATCACGCAGGGCGAGGTCGGCAAGGAACTGTTCGCCGTCATCGACAAGGCCGGCGTGCTGCCGCTGGCCTGGGGCGAGAACGGGTACCGCGAGATCTCGAACTCCAAGAAGCCGATCCGCTCGCCGGCCGACCTCAAGGGCATGAAGATCCGCGTCGTCGGCTCACCGCTGTTCGCCGACATGTTCACCGCACTGGGCGCCAACCCGACGCAGATGAGCTGGGCCGACGCACAACCCGCGCTGGCCAGCGGCGCGGTCGACGGTCAGGAGAACCCGCTGTTCATGTTCCCGATGCTGAAGCTGCACACCATCGGCCAGAAGTACGTCACCACCTGGGGCTACATGGCCGACCCGCTGATCTTCGTCGTCAACAAGGAGATCTGGGCCTCGTGGACACCGGCCGACCAGGCCATCGTCAGGCAGGCGGCCATCGACGCCGGCAAGCAGGAAGTCGCGCTCGCGCGCAAGGGCTTGGTCGAGGCCGACAGGCCCCTGCTCAAGGACATCGCCGGCATGGGCGTGACCGTGACGCAGCTGTCGCCAGCCGAGCGCGAGGCCTTCGTCAAGGCGACGCGCGCGGTCTACGCGAAATGGAAGCCGACGGTGGGCAACGCGCTGGTGGAGAAGGCCGAGAAGGCGATCGCGGCGCGCAAGCAGCCCTGACGCCGCTCAGACGTTGTCGCCGCCCGATCGCACGAACGAGTAGCGACGCAGATCGGTGCGGAGCCTCCAGCCGCGGCGCGCCCAGAAGCGCTGTCCTGCCTCGTTCGTGGCGAGCACGTCGATGTGGCTCTTCAGGATGCCGATCGCTTCGAGACCCGCCAGGCAGGCCTCGATGAGCGCCGAGGCCACGCCGCGCTCGCGCCAGGGCGGCACCACCAGCAGATGCTGCAGGTAGCCGCGCCGGCCGTCGTGGCCGGACATGATGCAGCCGACCAGCGCGGCGCCGTCTTCGGCGACGAAGCTCAGGCCCGGGTTGCGCAGCAGGTAGCGCTGGATCGACTCCCTCGAATCGGCGTCGCGCACCGACACGCCGGGCGTCTGGTGCATCAATGCAATGACGCCGTCGTAGTCGGCCATCGTCATGGGCCGGAGCGTGGGTGGGTTCATGGGGCGATCTACAGCAGGTGCTCGCCGCTGGCTTCCGGCTGGTAGGCGATGGCGGCGATCTGCAGCTGCCCGCCCGTCCCGTCGGGCGCCACCCAGCTCGCGACGTCGCCGACCCGCAACCCGAGCAGCGCGGTGCCGACAGGCGACAGGACCGAGATGCAGCCGGTGGCCGGGTCGGCGTCCGACGGGTAGCTCAGCGTCAGCGTGCGCCGCTGACACTTGCCGGTCGGCTCGACGACCTGCACGCGCGAGCGCATCGTGACGATGTCGGCGGCGATCTCGCTGGGCGCGACGAGTTCGGCGTTGTCGAGCACGCTCTGGATGGCACTGGCCGGCAGGCCGTCGGCGTACTTGCCGAGCCGGGCGTGGTCGAGTTCGGTGAGGGTGCGCGTGGCAAGCACGGCGATGGAATCGGGGGTCATGGGAAACGCTCCTGGAAAAGACGAACGCCGGGGCAGCGGGTGCCCGGTGATCCAGTGGCGCGATGAAAAAGAAAAGGGGATCGCCGGGCTCAGGAGCGTGCAGCAGCACGTCGGCCCGGCATGCGGCGAAGCTCCGCGCGCTGGCGCACGGCAGACCGGCTTGCGAGAAGCCGCTCCGCGAGAACGCAGGCATGGGAGGACGCGAAAGAGCGCATGGCGCCATCGTAGGCCGGTATGGCGCCAGAGGCACGCATACACCTGCGGGCCATGCGGGTTCGCGCCTTCTCGCGTTTCAGCGCGCTGCGGTGCGCACTGCCGCGGCGAGCCCGTCGATGAGCACGCCGTCGTAACGCAGCGCCTCGGCCATGCCGGCAAAGCCGGTGCCGGCGAGGATGCAGGTCGGTGCGCCGCGCGGCTGCAGGCCGTCGAGCACGCCCTGCAGCAAGCGCAACGCGCGCTGTGGGTCGCGCGACATCGCCAGGCCGGTGCTGTCGAGCACGGTAATGCCATCGAGCAGCGCCTCGGCGCTTTCGAGGCGCACGGTTTCGCGCAGCATCGCATCCCACGCGGTACCGGCCGTGACGAGGTGGTAGGGCCGCCCCAGCGCCACGGCCTCTCGCAATGCGGCTTCGGCCATGCCGATGATCGGCACGGCACTGACTTCGCGCAACGCGGCCAGGCCCGGGTCGCCGAAGCAGGCCAGCAGCACGGCATCGGCCCAGTCGTCCTGGGCGCGCAGGGTTTCCAGTGCCGCCCACGCCCCGGTCACGAAGCTCGCGCGCGAGGCGATCACCTCACAACCCGTGGTGGCGGTGACGCCGCGCACCGCCCAGTGCGCGGGCGCGAGCAGCCGGACCTCGGCGACGGCCTTGTCGGTCATCGCGGCGGTCGTGTTGGGGTTGAGGACGAGCAGCTTCATGCCGTCTCGGCGTCGCTGCTCTGCGCTGCGGCCCAGGCGCGGGCGATCTCGGCCTCGGCATCGGGAGCCGCCGTGTTGCCCACGCGCGGCCGCAGGCGGGTTTCGATCAGCGACAGGTGCACATGCATGGCCTTGACCGCGCGTGCCGCATCGCCCTTCTGCAGCGCCAGCAGGATCTCGTCGTGCTCCTCGCAGGCGCATTCGGACGAGGCCGCCGGCTCGAAGAAGGCGACCAGCATCGAGGTGCGGCTGACCAGCTCCTGCAGCTCGCGCATCACGAAGGCACTGTCGGTGAACCCGGCCAGCAGCATGTGGAACTCGCCGGACAGGCGAATCGACTGCGCCCGGTCGCCCGCATGCAGCGCCGCGTGTTCGCGTTCGGAATGCGCGCGCAGGGCCGCGATCTGGTCGACCCCGATGCGCCCCGCCAGCCAGCCGACGATGCCGCCTTCGACGATGCGGCGCGCGTCGTAGATTTCGCGCGCCTGCGCGAGCGTGGGGTTGGAGACGAAGCAGCCGCGGTTCGGCACGACCTCAAGCAGCCGCTCGTGGCCGAGCCGGTGCAGCACCTTGCGCACGCGCTCGCGGGTGACGCCGAACACGGCCGCCAGCCGCGTCTCCACCAGCTGGGTGCCCGGCGCCAGCCGCCCGGCGAGCAGGGTCTGCGACAGCACGCGGTGAATGGACTCTTCCTGCAGGATCATCCACCCAATGTAGTGCACGGCCAGGGCCGCTGGCGCGCTTCAGGTGCCGCCATGCGCCGCGAGCCAGTGCCGTGCGATCTGCGCGCGCGTGGCGATCCACACGCCCTCCTTCGCGCGCAGGTGCTGCAGGATCTGCTCCAGCGCCTTCATGCGCGCCGGGCGCCCGATCATGCGCAGGTGAAGCCCCACCGACAGCATGCGCGGCGCGTGCGCGCCCTCGCGCGCCAGCCAGTCGGCCGCATCGCACACGTATTCCGCGAAGCTCGCGGCCGTGTCGAAGCGCTGTGTGTGCTGGAACTGCATGTCGTTGGTGTCGAAAGCGTAGGGCAGCACCAGGTGGCGCCGGCCATCCACCGGCACGAAGTACGGCGTGTCGTCGTTGTAGGCATCGCTGTCATACACGAAGCCGTGCTTCACCAGCAGCGCGCGCGTGTTCGGCGTGCAGGCCGAGCGCGTGTGCCAGCCCACGGGGCGCTGGCCCGTCGCTTGCGCAATGGCTTCAAGGCTGGCGAGGATCACCGCCTCTTCTTCCTCGATGCCCATGTCCGCGTGGCTCTGCCAGCGGTAGCCGTGCGCCGACACCTCGTGCCCGCGCGCCACAGCGTCCTGCGCGAGCCAGGGGCTCCGCTCGACGGCACGGCCGCAGCTGCTGAGCGTGAACGGCGCCTCGAAGCGATCGAAGGTGTCGGCGATGCGCCACCAGGCGGTGCGCGTGCCGTACTCGAAGTGGCTGTCGATGCACGGATCCCAGCCGGCACGTGGATCGATCACTTCGTAGACGCCTTCGTTGCGCGCGTCGCCATCGGCCACCGAGAACTCCGCGCCCTCCTCGAAGTTCATCACGAAGGACACCGCCAGCCCGGCCCCGCCGGGCCAGCGCATGGCGGGCAGGTCGCGGCCGTAGCCCTGGAAATCACGCATCGGTCTTGTCTCCTCGTTGGCGTCAATCCGCCTTGATGTTCCGTTCCTTGACGACCTTGCCCCAGCGCACGAACTCGGCATCGAGGTAGTCGGACGACTGTTTGAGCGTCATGCTCGCGACCTCGCCGCCGGTGTCTTCGATGCGGGCCTTGAAGTCCGGCATCGTCACCATGCGGCGCAACTCGGCATTGACCTTCTCGAGCACCGGCTTGGGCGTCTTCGCGGGTGCCAGCAGCATGTACCAGGACACGAACTCGTAACCGGGCACGCCGGCCTCGGCCACCGTGGGCACGTCGGGCAGCTTCGGTGAACGCTTGCTGCCGGTGATGGCCAGCGGCACGAGCTTGCCGCTCTGCACCAGCGGGAGCGACGACGTGATGATGTCCACCGACAGCGCGACGCGGTCGCCCATCACGTCCTGCAGCGCGGGGGCAGCGCCCTTGTACGGCACGTGGATCATGCGGGTGCCGGTCATCGATTCGATCAGCGCCGCGCCCACGTGGCTGGTGGTGCCCACGCCCGACGAGGCGTATTGCAACGACTCGGGCTTGGCCTTGGCCATGTCGATCACCTCCTTCAGCGTCTTGCCCTTGAAGGACGGGCTCGCGACCACGATGCTCGGCACCTGCGCCACCACACCCACCGGCACCAGGTCGGCCTTGGTGTCGAAGGGCAGCTTGGCGTACATGTAGGGGTTCACCGCATGGCCGATGGTCACCATGAGGAAGGTGCTGCCGTCGGCCGGCGCCTTGGCCGCGGCGTCGGTACCGATCACGCCGCCCGCACCGGGCTTGTTGTCGATGACCACGGGCTGCCGGTTGCCCCAGGCGTCCGACAGCTTCTGCCCGACCATGCGCGCGAACATGTCCGCGGCGCCGCCGGGCGGGAAGGGGACGATGATCTTGACCGGCTTGTCGGGGTAGTTCGCCGCGTCCTGCGCGAAGGCCGCGCCAGCGGCCAACGCCAGCGGAAGGCACAGCGAGACAAGGGCGGCACGGCGGCCGGAAGACAGGGCGAAGGAAACGAATGAGGCCACGCTGCTCTCCTTTGGACGATCCAAGGGTTGAAGAACGGCGCAATGCCCGAAAGTGGAACGGTCGATGCGCCATAAATGTGCACATTCATATATCGATTGTGCACAATTCAGGGTGTTTGCAGGATGCGTGCCATCGCCAGTTCGCCCTGCACGCAGAAAGCAAAAAGCCCCGCAAGCGGGGCTTTTTGGCTGGAGCACGTGAGCCTCAGTGCTGCAGGATCTTGTTCAGGAAATCCTTGGTGCGCGGCTGGCGGTTTTCCGGGTGACTGAAGAACTCGTCCTTCGGGCAGTCTTCCAGGATGCGGCCGCCGACGTCGATGAAGATCACGCGGCTTGCGACCTTGCGGGCGAAGGCCATCTCGTGCGTCACGACCATCATGGTCATGCCTTCCTTGGCCAAGGCCACCATCACGTCGAGCACTTCGCCGACCATTTCGGGGTCGAGTGCCGAAGTGGGCTCGTCGAACAGCATGACGATGGGGTCCATCGACAGCGCACGGGCGATCGCCACGCGCTGCTGCTGGCCGCCGGACAGCTGACCCGGGAACTTGTCCTTGTGCGCCATTAGGCCCACGCGGTCGAGCATCTTCAGGCCGCGGGTCTTGGCCTCGTCCGCGCTGCGGCCCAGCACCTTGATCTGCGCGATCGTGAGGTTCTCGGTCACTGAGAGGTGCGGGAACAGCTCGAAGTGCTGGAACACCATGCCGACTTTGGAGCGCAGCTTGGGCAGGTTGGTCTTGGGGTCGTGCAGCGGAATGCCGTTCACCGTGATCTCGCCCTTCTGAAAGGGCTCGAGCGCGTTCACCGTCTTGATGAGCGTCGACTTGCCCGAGCCCGAGGGGCCGCAGACCACGACGACGTCGCCCTTGGAGATGCTCACCGAACAATCGTTGAGCACCTGCACCGGGCCATACCACTTGGAAACGTTCTTGATTTCAATCATTTCAATCTCTCCACTCAACGGATGATGGCGATCTTCTTGTGCAGGCGCTTGACCATGAAGGACAGCGCATAGCACATGACGAAGTACACGACGGCCGCCAGCAGGTAGGCCTCGATCGGGCGGCCGTAGTTCTTGCCGGCAGTTTCCAGGCCCTTCAACAGGTCGTAGGCGCCGATGGCGTAGACCAGCGAGGTGTCCTGGAACAGGATGATGGTCTGCGTGAGCAGCACCGGCAGCATGTTGCGGAAGGCCTGCGGCAGGATCACCAGCTTCATGTTCTGGCCGTAGGTCATGCCCACCGCCATGCCCGCGAAGACCTGCCCGCGCGGGATGGACTGGATACCCGCCCGCATGATCTCGCTGAAGTACGCCGCCTCGAAGGCGATGAAGGTGATCACCGCGGAGCCCTCGGCCCCGATGGGCCGGCCGATCAGGAAGGGCACCAGCAGGAAGAAGCCCAGGATCACCATCACCAGCGGGATGCTGCGCATGCCGTTGACGTAGATGGCCGCGGGCGCATCGAGCCACTTCTTGCCCGACAGCCGCATCAGCGCGAGCACCGTGCCGAAGACGATGCCGCCGATCGTCGCCACGACCGTCAGGATGACGCTGAAGTACAGGCCGTTCAGGACGAACTTGCTGATGACGTCCCAGTTGTAGAACGAAAAATCGAGATTGCTCATGTCAGTGTCCTCCGCCGCCGCTGGCCGAGACGATGAAGCCCGGCACGCGGGTCTTCTTCTCGATGAACGCCATCACGCGGTTGATCGTGAACGCCGAGATGATGTAGAGCGCCGTGACCGCGAGGAACATCTCGATGGGCCGCGACGTTTCTTCGCTCGACTGGATGAAGAACATCGTGAGTTCGCTCACCGACACGGCGAAGGCGACCGACGAGTTCTTGAAGATGTTCATCGTCTCGCTGGTGAGCGGCGGAATGATGATCCGGTAGGCCATCGGCAGGATCACGTAGCGGTAGTACTGGAAGGTGGTGAAACCCACCGCCATGCCGGCGTAGCGCTGGCCCTTGGGCAGCGCCTGGATGCCGGAGCGCACCTGCTCGGCGATCCGCGCCGAGGTGAAAAAGCCCAGTGCCAGCACCACCAGCACGAAACTCGGCACGCCCTTCATCACGGGAATCAGCGCCGGGATGACGTGGTACCAGAGGAAGATCTGTACCAGCAGCGGAATGTTGCGGAACAGTTCGACCCAGGCGTTGCCCAGGCGCACCAGCCACGGGCTGTCGGGCAGCGTGCGGATGATGCCGATCAGCGAGCCGAGCACCAGCGCCACGATCAGCGCCAGCAGCGCCACCGACAGCGTCCAGCCCCAGGCCGAAAGCATCCATTGCCAATAGGTCGGGAACTTCCCGCCCGGGTCTTGCATGAAGACCTGCCAATCCCAGTTCGATCCCATCGGGTTTCTCCTTCTCGTCGACTGTTGTTATGCCGTTGTCGGGCCGATCGCGAAAACAAACGCCCGCCGGAAGTGGCGGGCGTTGGCGTTATGACCGGCGTTGAATTACTTCTTGGCCGCGTAGTCTTCCATCGGCTTGTCGTTCGGGTTCGCCCAGGCGTCCTTGGTCGCGTCCGACAGGGCCAGGCCGATCTTCACGTTGGCCGGCGGGATCGCTTGCAGGAACCACTTGTCCCACAGCTTGTTCAGTTCACCCGACTTGATCTGCGCCTTGATGCTGTCGTCCACGGCCTTCTTGAAGGCCGGGTCGTCCTTGCGGATCATGATGGCGATCGGCTCGACGCTCAGCACTTCGCCGACGATCTTGTAATCTGCGGGCGACTTGGACTTGGCGATGTTCGAGGCCAGGATGGAACCGTCCATCACGAAGGCGTCGGCGCGGCCCGATTCGAGCAGCAGGAAGCTGTCGGAGTGGTCCTTGCCGTACAGCTCCTTGAAGTCGATGCCGCCGGCGCGTTCGTTCTTGCGCAGCGTCTGCACCGAGGTGGTGCCGGTGGTGGTCGCCACGGTCTTGCCGTTCAGGTCCTTGATGCTGGTGATGCCCGAGTTGGCCTTGACCGCGATGCGCACTTCTTCCACGTAGGTCGTGACGGCGAAGGCCACATCCTTCTGGCGGGTCGCGTTGTTGGTGGTCGAGCCGCACTCGATGTCGACGGTGCCGTTCTGCACCAGCGGAATACGGTTCTGCGAGGTCACCGGCTGGTACTTGGTCTCGAGCTTCTTGCCCGCGGCCTTTTCAAGGTCCTTGATGATGTTCGCGCAGATGTCGTAATGGAAGCCGGTGTACTGGCCATTGCCCAGCGTGTACGACAGACCCGACGATTCGCGAACGCCTTCGGTGATGACGCCCGAGGCCTTGATCTTGGCCAGGGTGTCGTTGGCTTGCGCGAATGCGCCGCCGGCGGCGAGCGCCAGGATCGACAGTGCCAGTACTTGCTTTTTCATACGGAAAACTCCTGAGTTGACTGATGGGGACATGACGAAATTCTAGGCATTCACGTTGGAAGAACCACCCGTGCCAACCCGGTGCATCGCGCACCATGACGCGGATTCTCTCTCGGGAAACGGACGCTTTGTACTGGTGCGCGCCGTCATGCTTTCGTCATTCGGAATCTGTTAAGCAGCCTTTGTGCCCGAAGGGCTCGCAACCGATGCCGGATACGTTGGTTCTCATGCAACCGCGTCATACCGACCGCGGCGCGTGACTTATTTCACATCTCACTTCACGCGACAGGCTGCGTCTCGACCAGGTAGGCCCAGAGCGCATCGACCGAGCGCTTGCTCTGCAGCGCATCGCCGCTCGCCTTGCCGGCGCGGCCGGTGCCCTTGGCCGCCGTCGCCGCCGGTGCCATGGGGCGTTCGCGGTAGGCGCGGATCTCCATCGTGGCCTCGAGGCTGTCGATTTCCGGTGGCAGCGCGCTCACCAGCTTGCGCGCCTTCACTTCCTTGCGCACCGCGCTCTGCGGCAGGAAGGCGATGCCGTGCCCCTCGAGCGCCATCGCCTTGAGGCTTTCGGACATGTCGGTTTCGTAGACGCGGTCGAGGTGGATCGCCGTGCCCGAATCCTTGATGAGCTGGTCGACCACGCCGCTCAGGTACGCGCCCGGCGCATAGCCCAGGTACGGCAGCGGCTGGCCGGGGCGCCCGGGCAACCGGTAGCGCGGCGCGCCCTCGGCATCGGGCTTGACCCACGGCGCCACCACCTCGTGGCCCAGCAGCACCATCTCGTAGCGGTTGGTGTCCAGCTGCAGCGGCTGCGACGGATGCTGGTAGGCGATCAGCACGTCGCAGCTGCCCTCGACCAGCCTGTGCACGGCGTCGTGCACATTCAGCGCGATGAGCCGGCTCTTGAGCGGGCCGAAGTGTTCGCGCAGCGTGGTTGCCCAGGCCGGGAAGAAGGTGAAGGCCAGCGTGTGCGGCACCGCGAACTCGATCACGTCGTGCGCCGCCGCCGAGTGGCCGCGCAGCATGGCGCGCGTGCTCTGCAGGCCCTGCAGCATCTCGATGGCCTGGCTGTAGAGCGTCTGGCCCGCCGGCGTCAGGCGCGTGGGATAGGAAGAACGGTCGACCAGGTCGGTGCCGGCCCACCCCTCCAGCGCCTGGATGCGGCGCGAGAACGCCGGCTGCGTGACGTGGCGCAACTGGGCGGAGCGGCTGAAGCTGCGGGTTTCAGCCAGGCTGACGAAGTCTTCGAGCCACTTGGTTTCCATGGGGCCGGATTATGGGACCGGCGACACCACGCCGCGCCCCGAGAAGTGGCCGTCCGCATTCGCGAGGAAGCGGTCGAAAGAGGCCTGCGTCGCCTCCGGCGACCAGCCTGCGACGTGCGGCGTGATGATGAGGTTGTCCAGGCCCACCAGCGGTTCCGGGCGCGCCGGCTCGCTTTCGTACACGTCGAGTCCTGCACCGGCGATGCGGCCGTCGCGCAGCGCAGCCGCGAGCGCCTCGGTGTCGACCACGCTCCCGCGCCCGATGTTCACCAGAAAGCCCTGCGGCCCGAGCGCGTCGAGCACGCGGGTGCTGACCAGATGCCGGGTCGCGGGGCCGCCCGGCGCGGCACACAGCAGCACATCGCTCCAGGTGGCCAGCGCTTCGACGCTGTCGAAGTAGCGGTGCGGCGAGCCGGTCTTGGGCTGGCGGTTGTGGTAGCCGATGGGCATGTCGAAGCCGGCCGCGCGCCGTGCGATCTTCTCGCCGATGGCGCCCATCCCGAGGATGCCCAGCCGCTTGCCCGAGACGTTCGGCGGCTGTGGAATCGACAGGCGCCAGACGCCCTCGCGGCACAGCCGGTCGAGCCGGTGGAACCCGCGCACCGCGGCGATCAGGAGCCCGAAGGCGTGGTCCGCCACGCAATCGTCGTTGGTGCCCTGGCCGTTGGCCACCACGATGCCGCGCGCGCGGGCCGCCGGGAGGTCGACCATCTCGTAGCCGGCACCGAGGCAGCAGATCAGTTCCAGGGCCGGCATCGCCGCCATCTCGGCGGCGCTCACGCCATGCACGCCGATCGTCAGCACCGCCCGGAACGTCGAACCCCGGCTGGCGATGGCTGCCGCACGGTCTGCGGGGTCGTCGGGGGCATAGGTCATGTCGAAGCGCTCGGCCAGCGCGGCCTGGTGTTCGCTGGAGAGATGGTGAATCACCAGCAGCGGGATCTTGTCGGACATTCGTCTTTCCTGAGAACGTTGAAAAAATGGATGCACTACAGCGCGGCGGGCGTGACCTGCACTTCCTGCAGCGCCCACATCTGGGCGTAGCGCCCCTGGGCCGCCAACAGCGCGTCGTGCGTGCCGCGCTCCACGATCACGCCGCTTTCCATCACAAGGATCTCGTGCGCGTCGACCACGGTCGAGAGCCGGTGCGCGATCACCAGCGTGGTCTTGTTGCGCGCCGCGCTCTTGAGCTCGGACTGGATGGCGCGCTCGTTGGCCGAGTCGAGCGCCGAGGTGGCCTCGTCGAAGATGACGATCGGCGGGTCCTTCAGCAGCGTGCGCGCGATCGCCACCCGCTGCTTCTCGCCGCCCGACAGCTTCAGCCCGCGCTCGCCCACCGTGGTGGCGTAGCCCTTGGGCGTGGCGGCGATGAAGTCGTGGATGCGCGCCGCCTTCGCCGCGCCTTCCACTTCCTCGCGCGTGGCGTTCGGCCGGCCGTAGGCGATGTTGTATTCGACGGTGTCGTTGAACAGCACCGTGTCCTGCGGCACGATGCCGATGGCCTGGCGCACGCTGGACTGGGTCACGGTGCGGATGTCTTCGCCGCCGATGGTGATGCGGCCGTCCTGGACATCGTAGAAGCGGTACATCAGGCGCGCCAGCGTCGACTTCCCCGAACCCGACGGCCCGACCACCGCCACCGTCTTGCCGGGCGGGATCTCGAAGCTCACGTGCTTCAGGATGGGCCGCGCGGCTTCGTAGGCGAAGCTCACGTCCTCGAAGCGCACGGCGCCCTCGGGGTGGGCCAGCGGCTGCGCGCCGGGTGCATCGCGCACCTCGCGCTCCTTCTCCATCAGCACGAACATCTTGTCGAGGTCGGTCAGGCTCTGCTTGATCTCGCGGTAGATCACGCCCAGGAAGTTCAGCGGGATGTAGAGCTGGATCATGAAGGCGTTGACCATCACCAGGTCGCCCAGCGTCATGCGCCCTTCGACCACGCCCGCCGTCGCGCGCCACAGCATCAGCACCAGGCTCACCGCGATCAGCAGCTGCTGGCCGGTGTTGAGCATCGACAGCGTGCGCTGGCTCTTGATGGCCGCCTTGCGGTAGCGGTCGAGGCTGGCGTCGTAGCGGCCGGCCTCGAACTCCTCGTTGTTGAAGTACTTGACCGTCTCGTAGTTCAAGAGCGAATCGACCGCGCGGCTCTGCGCCACCGAATCGAGCTCGTTCATGGTCTTGCGGAACTGGGTGCGCCACTCGGTCACCGTCACGGTGAAGGTGATGTAGAGCACCAGCGCGGCGCCGGTGATCCAGACGAAGAGCGCGTCGAACTTCACGCCCAGGATGGTCAGCACCAGCACCAGCTCGACGATGGTCGGCACGATGCTGTAGAGCGACATCGAGATCAGCGAATGCACGCCGCGCGTGCCGCGCTCGATGTCGCGGGTCATGCCGCCGGTCTGGCGCTCCAGGTGGAAGCGCAGGCTCAGCGCATGCAGGTGGCGGAACACCTCCAGCGAGATGCGGCGGGCCGCGCCCTCGGTCGCCTTGGCGAACACGAGTTCGCGCAGCTCGTTGAAGAGCGAGGTCGACAGGCGCAGCAACCCGTAGGCCAGCAGCAGCCCGATCGGCACGATGAGCAGCGCCTGCGCCACGTCGGGCTTCGGCGTCATGGTGTCGACCAGATTCTTCAGCAGCACCGGCACGCCCACGTTGGCCACCTTGGCACCGATCATGAAGCTCAGCGCCGCGAGCACCCGCCACTTGTAGTCCCACAGGTAGGGAAAGAGCCGGCGCAGGGTGGCCCAGTCGGACCGGTCGCTGCGCTCGGGGGCGCCGCCCGGCGCATGGTGGGGAGAGGAAAGGGCTTCGCCGCTGCGGCGCATGGGAGACAATCGTGGCTGTTGTTGCCTTCGATTGTGCCCATGTCCGATTCTCCGAGTGCCAGCGCGGCCGCCGTCCTCAAGAGCCTGCCCACCGACATGGAGCTGGTGCTCAAGGTCATCCCGATGCCCGCCGACTGCAACGCCAACGGCGACATCTTCGGCGGCTGGGTCATGGCCCAGTGCGACCTGGCCGGGTCGGTGATCCCGGCGCGCTACACCCGGGGCCGGATGGCGACCGTGGCGGTGAACGAATTCATCTTCAAGCAGCCGGTGCGCATCGGCGACATCCTGTCCTTCTATTCGAAGCTGGTACGACTCGGGCGCACCTCGGTCACGGTGACGGTCGAAGTCTTTGCCGAACGCTTCCAGGCGCAGGGCGAGTACATCAAGGTGACCCAGGCCACCTTCACCTACGTCGCCATCGACGACAACGGCCGGCCGCGGGCCATCGCGACGCAACCCTGACGGCTGCGCTTGCAGGCACTTACAGCTGCGAGAAGTCCGGCTTGCGCTTCTCCATGAAAGCGCTGAACGCTTCCTTCGCCGCCGGCGACCGCATCGCCTGACCAAAGCTCACGCTCTCGGCGTCGATGCGTTCCAGCACCGCCGGCTGCTGCGCCAGCTTCATCAGACGCTTGGTCTCGATCAGGGCCGACATCGGCTTGGCCGCCAGCTTGCGCGCCTGGCCTTGCGCAATGCCATTGCATTCGGTCGGCGGCACGACCCGGTTGACCAGGCCGACCTCGAGCGCCGCCTCGGCCATGAAGGGCTCGCCGAGCATCAGCGCTTCCGCCGCACGGTGGTAGCCGAACATGCGCGGTGCCAGCAGGCTTGAGGCGGCCTCGGGCACCAGGCCGAGGTTGACGAAGGGCATCGAGAAGGCGGCGTTGTCGCCCGCGTAGACCAGGTCGCAATGGAACAGCAGCGTGGTGCCGATGCCCACCGCCGGGCCGCAGACCGCGGCGATCACCGGCTTGGGAAAGGCCGCGATGGTGTGCAGGAAGCGGATGGCGGGCGATGCCGCCATCGGCGTGTCGGCCGGCGCGCTGGCGGTCGCCATGAAGTCGGCGATGTCGTTGCCAGCGCTGAAGATGGTCGGGTCGCCCTGGATCAGCACAGCGCGCACGGCCGCATCCTCCGATGCCTGGTCGAGTGCCGCCGACAGCGCCTCGTACATCGCGCCGGTGATCGAGTTCTTGCGGGCGACACGGTTGAAGGTGAGGGTCATCACACCGGCTTCGGTGTGGACGAGGATGTCGCTCATGGTCATTCCTTGAAATAGACGATCTGGTTGGACGTGGCGAGCAGCGCACCGGCCTGGCTCCAGAGCTGGGCGCTCTGGTCGAAGAAGCCGTTCTGGAATTGCTGCCCCACGGCACGCCCGAGAAGATAGCCGCATCCGACCTCGGCCAGGTGCGATGCGTCGGCGTGGAAGTAGGTGGTGATCGACACCGTGCCGGCGGGCACCGGCTTGGCGCGCCGCAGCCAGACGCGCGGATAGAACATGTCGCTCATCGACGCCAACGCCGGGAAGTCGAGCGGGCGCGGGTCGGCGTCGCGCAGCCAGAGCATCGTCTCGCTGTGCTCGCCGCCGCCATCCCATTGCGTGGGAATGCTGCCGCGCACCGGCCGCATGTCGTACTGGCCGATCCACGCGACGCCCTTGGGCCCGATGGTCATGCGCTCCGTCTGCTCAGGGCCGGGCACCGGCGGTATCGGGAGGTCATTGGTGCTCCAGGTCTCGCGGCGGGCGGCCGTCACCACGGTGGCGGTGGTCGTCACCTGCGGCGCACCGCTGGCACCGGCCTGCGTGATCTGCACGGTCCAGTGCTGGGTCGAGCGGTTGGTGCGCACGGCGGTCGCCTGCACGTCGAAGGCGCCGGCCTCGATGGCCGCGGCGTAGTTCACCGTGAGGGCGATCGGCGCGCCGAGCAGGTCGGGATGCCGCAGCACCGACTGCAGCACGACAGCCGCCGTCGTGCCGCCGAAGGGACCGACCATGTTCCAGTAGTCCGGGCTCGTCATGCCGGTGAAGTGGCCCACGCGGATGTCGCTGTGGTGCAGCGCGAGCGCCTTGTCGAAGATGTGTTGCGTCACTGCCTGGCTCCTCTGGATCCTGTACCCAGCGCCGCGGATTCCTTCGTCACACCCGCTCGAAGATGCCTGCAGCGCCCTGCCCCATGCCCACGCACATCGTGACCATGCCGTACTTCAGATTCTTGCGCCGCAGCGCATGCACGACTGTCGCGGAGCGGATAGCGCCGGTGGCGCCCAGCGGGTGGCCCAGCGCGATGGCGCCGCCCATCGGATTGACCTTGCTCGGATCGAGCCCCAGCGTGTGGATGACGGCCAGCGACTGCGCGGCGAACGCCTCGTTCAACTCGAACCAGTCGATGTCCTCGTGCTTCAGGCCCGCGTAGCGCAGCGCAGCGGGAATCGCCTCGATCGGGCCGATGCCCATGATGTGCGGCGGCACGCCCTTGCTCGCGAAGCTCACGAAACGCGCCAGCGGCGTCAGGTCGTATTGCTGGCAGGCCTTCTCGCTCGCCAGGATCAGCGCACCGGCGCCGTCGGAGGTCTGCGAGCTGTTGCCCGCCGTGACCGTGCCGCGCGCGGCGAACACGGTGCGCAGCTTGGCCAGGCCTTCGAGGCTGGTGTCGGGCCGCGCGCCTTCGTCGAGGTTCACGGTGCGCGTCTTCGCGATCGATTCACCCGTGTCGAGGTCCGGCGTGCGGTCGGTCACCTCGATGGGCGTGATCTCGTCGGTGAACTCGCCGGCTTTCTGGGCAGCCAGCGCCTTCTGGTGCGAGGCCAGCGCGAAGGCGTCCTGCGCCTCGCGGCTCACCTTCCACTGCTGCGCGACCTTCTCGGCCGTGAGGCCCATGCCGTAGGCGATGCCGACGTCGCCCTCGCGTTCGAAGATGGAAGGCGACAGCGAGGGCGAATTGCCCATCATCGGCACCATGCTCATGCTCTCGACGCCGGCGGCGATCATCACGTCGGCCTCGCCGACGCGGATGCGATCGGCCGCCATCTGCACCGCCGACAGGCCCGAGGCGCAAAAGCGGTTGACCGTGATGCCGCCGATGCTGCTCGGCAGCCCGGCCAGCACCGCACCGATGCGCGCGATGTTCAGGCCCTGGCTGCCCTCGGGAATAGCGCAGCCGCAGATGATGTCCTCGATGGCCTTGGGGTCGAGACGCGGCACGGCGGCCAGCGCAGCGCGCAGCGTGGTGGCCAGCAGGTCGTCGGGGCGGTAGTTGCGGAAGTAGCCGCGGTGCGACTTGCCGATGGGCGTGCGCGTGGCGGAGACGATGTAGGCGTCTTGAACTTGCTTGCTCATGATGTGTTCTTCCTTCAGTTCCGGACCGGCTTGCCGGTGGAGAGCATCCCCATGATTCGCTCCTGCGTCTTCGGATGCACGATGAGCGAGCAGAAGGCCTTGCGCTCCAGCGCCATCAGGTACTCCTCGGTCACGAGCGAGCCCGCGTCGATGTCGCCGCCGGTCACCACCTCGGCAATCAGGCTGGCGATGTGGAAGTCGTGCGCGCTGATGAAGCCGCCGTCGCGCATGTTCACCAGCTGGCCCTTGATGGTCGCGGCGCCGCTGCGGCCCGCGACGCGGAAGCTGCGGCGCAGCGGGGCGCGGTAGCCGGCGTCGGCCATGGCCTTGGCCTGCTGCAGCGCGACGTAGAGCAGTTCGTCCTTGTTCGGCACGATCACGTCGCCGTCGAGCAGGTAGCCCAGCTTCTTTGAATCCAGCGCGCCGGTGCCGACCTTGGCCATCGCCGCGGCCGTGAAGCCTTCGGTGAGGAAGGGCAGCAGGTCGGTGCCGGTTGAGGCCGCGGCATTCCCAGCTGCGCGGCGCGCGATGTAGGTCAGGCCGCCCGCGCCGGGCACCAGGCCCACGCCGACCTCGACCAGGCCGATGTAGCTTTCCATTGCGGCCACGCGCTTGGCCGAATACACCGCCAGCTCGCAGCCGCCGCCCAGCGCCAGGCCGCGGATCGCCGAGACCACCGGCACGCTGGCATAGCGGATCTTGAGCATCGTGTTCTGCAGCTCTTCCTCTGCGCCTTCGACGGCGCCGATGCCCGCGACGACGAAGGCCGGCAGCATCGCCTGCAGGTCGGCGCCGACGGAGAACTTGTCATCGGGCGACCAGATCACCAGGCCCTGGTACTCGGCCTCGGCCAGGTCGACCGCGGCGGCGAGCGACTCGGCCACGTCCGGGCTGATGGCGTTCATCTTCGAGTGGATGCTGGCAATCAGCACCTCGCCATCGAGCGTCCAGATGCGCACGTCGCCTTCGTCGCTGAGCGTGGTGCCGGCGGTCGTCGCATCGACAGCGTTGGCACCCAGCACGCTTTCCGGGAAGAGCTGGCGCGCATGCACCGGCAGCTGGCGCCGCGGCACGAACTTGTTGAGCGATGCACTCCACGAGCCTTCAGGCGTGTGCACGCCACCGGCCTCGGCCACGGGGCCTTCGAACACCCAGGTCGGCAGCGGTGCAGCGCTGAGTGCCCTCCCCGCGTCGATGTCCTCCTGCACCCACTTGGCGACCTGCGCCCACCCGGCTTCCTGCCACAGCTCGAACGGGCCTTGCTGCATGCCGAAGCCCCAGCGCATCGCGAAGTCGATGTCGCGTGCGCTCTCGGCGATGGCGGCCAAATGCACGGCTGCGTAGTGGAAGCCGTCGCGCAGGATGGCCCAGAGGAACTGGCCCTGCGGCCCTTCGCTGTCGCGCAGCAGCTTCAGCCGCTCGGCCGCCGGGCGCTTGAGCATCCGGCCGTAGACCTCGTCGGCCTTCTCGCCGCCGGGCACGTAGTCGCCGCTTTGGAGGTCGAAGCGCAGGATGTCCCGGCCCACCTTCTTGAAGAAGCCGGCTTGGGTCTTCTGCCCCAGGTTGCCGAGCTCCAGCAGCTTGGCGAGCACCGGCGGCGTCGCGAAGTTGCCGTAGAACGGATCGGTGTCGGCATTGAGGTTGTCCTGCAGCGTCTTCACGACATGCGCCATCGTGTCGAGGCCCACCACGTCGGCCGTGCGGAAGGTGCCCGAACTCGCGCGGCCCAGCTTCTTGCCCGTGAGGTCGTCGACGATGTCCGGCGTCAGGCCGAACTTCTCCACTTCCTTCAGCGTCGCCAGCATGCCGGCGATGCCCACGCGGTTGGCGATGAAGTTGGGCGTGTCGTGCGCGCGCACCACGCCCTTGCCGAGCGTGCTGGTGACAAAGGCCTCGAGCTGGTCGAGCACCTGCGGCTGCGTGGTCGGCGTATTGATCAGCTCGACGAGGGCCATGTAGCGCGGCGGGTTGAAGAAGTGGATGCCGCAGAAGCGTGGCTTCAACGCCTCGGGCAGCGCTTCGCTGAGCTTCGTGATCGACAGGCCCGACGTGTTCGAGGCCAGGATGGCGTGCTTGGCGACGTGCGGCGCGATCTTCCGGTAGAGGTCGAGCTTCCAATCCATGCGCTCGGCGATGGCCTCGATCACCAGGTCGCAATCGCCCAGCCTGGCGAGGTCGTCCTCGTAGTTCGCCACCTCGATCAGCACTGCGTCGGCCACGTCGCCCAGCGGGGCGGGCTTCTGCTTCTTGAGGTTGTCGATGGCGCGCAGGACGATGCCGTTCTTCGGGCCTTCTTTGGCCGCCAGATCGAACAGCACCACCGGCACGCGCACGTTGACCAGGTGCGCAGCGATCTGCGCGCCCATCACGCCGGCGCCGAGCACGGCGACTTTCTTCACATTGAATCGGGACATGGGTTCTTCTCGAAGGGGTTACTGCACGCGGTTCCAGGTCTGGGTGCGCCAGAAGGGGCCGAGGTAGCCGCGCACCTGCAGCTTCTGGCCGCCGTCGATGGGCGTGAAGCTGGCGCGGTATTCCTTGCCGTTCTCGGGGTCGAGGATCTTTCCGCCTTCCCAGACGTCCTTGCCTTCGGCCTTGGCGCCACCGCGGATGATCTCCAGGCCCGTGATCGGCTTGCCCTTGCGATCGTCCGGGCACTCGTCGCAGGTGGCGTCGGGTTGGGTGTCTTTCTTGAGCGAGCGCTCGAGTCGACCGGCCAGAACACCGCCCGACGCCGTGACCCGGATCTCGCCCTTGGCCTCGCCCGTCTTGTCGTCGATGGTGCGCCAGAGGCCCACCGGGCTCATCTGCGCCAGCGCCGAGGTGGCGCCAACGAGCAGGACGATGCTTGCGACAAAGGCTTTCATGGTGTCTCCGTTGTGTTTGTTCTTGTCGTCGCCGCGCGTCAGGCCAGCGCCGCGTCGGTGTCCATCAGCGCCTTGCTGCCGGCACGCGCGGTGCGCATCAGCGTCGCGGTCTCGGGGAACAGCTTGGCGAAATAGAAGCGCGCTGTCTGCAGCTTGGCGACGTAGAACGGGTCGGTGTTGCCCGCCGCGATCTCGCGCAGCGCCACCTGCGCCATGCGGGCGAACAGGTAGCCGAACACGAAGTGGCCGGCGACACGCAGGTAGTCGACCGCCGCGGCGCCCACTTCGTCGGGGTTCTGCGACCCCTTGAAGCCGATCTCCATCGTGAACTTGGTGAGCTGCTCGCCCAGCACCGCAATGGGCGTGATGAACTCGCTCATCTTCTCGTTCACGCCTTCCTCGGCGACCAGCGCACCGACCAGCTTGCCGAACTTCTTCAGCGTGGCGCCGTTGTTGCCCAGCACCTTGCGGCCCAGCAGGTCGAGCGACTGGATGGTGTTGGTGCCTTCGTAGATCATGTTGATGCGGTTGTCCCGCACGAACTGCTCCATGCCCCATTCCTTGATGAAGCCGTGGCCACCGAAGACCTGCATGCAGGCGTTGGTCGC
This sequence comes from Variovorax cryoconiti, assembly GCF_051216395.1. Lineage (NCBI taxonomy): Bacteria > Pseudomonadati > Pseudomonadota > Betaproteobacteria > Burkholderiales > Comamonadaceae > Variovorax > Variovorax cryoconiti. Next base: position 52,943 of record NZ_JBPJZI010000016.1, read on the forward strand.
GATGTGGCCGTTGTCGGTGATGAAGGCCTTGACGATGGGTGTGAGCAGCGCGACGAGTTCGCCACTGTCCTTGCGCACCTTCTCATCGGGGTGGTGGTGCTCCTTGTCGAGCAGCAGCGTGCAGAAGATCTGCAGCGCCCGGCCGCCTTCGGCATAGGCCTTGGCCGTGAGCAGCATCTTGCGCACGTCGGGGTGCACGATGATCGGGTCGGCTTCCTTGTCCTTGGCCTTCACGCCCGACAGCGAGCGCATCTGCACACGGTCCTTGGCATAGGCCAGCGCGTTCTGGTAGGCCACCTCGGTCAGGCCCAGCGACTGGTTGCCCACGCCCAGGCGTGCGGCATTCATCATCACGAACATCGCGGCCAAGCCCTTGTTGGGTTCACCGACCAGGCTGCCCACCGCACCGTCGATGACGATCTGCGCCGTTGCGTTGCCATGGATGCCCATCTTGTGTTCGAGGCCACCGCAGTAGATGGGGTTGCGCTCGCCCAGGGAACCGTCGGCCTTCACGATGTACTTGGGCACCGCGAACAGGCTGATGCCCTTGCTGCCCTTCGGCGCGTCCGGCAGGCGGGCCAGCACCAGGTGGATGATGTTGGCGGCCATGTCGTGCTCGCCGGCCGAGATGAAGATCTTGTTGCCGGTGAGCCGGTAGCTGCCGTCCGGCTGCAGTTCGGCCCTGGTACGCAGCAGGCCCAGGTCGGTGCCGCAATGTGCTTCGGTCAGGCACATCGTGCCCGTCCACTCGCCGGTCACGAGCTTGGGCAGGTAGGTTTTCTTCTGCTCTTCCGTGCCGTGCGCCACCAGCGCCTCGTACGCGCCGTGCGACAGGCCCGGGTACATCGTCCACGCCTGATTGGCGCTGTTGAGCATCTCGTAGAGGCACTGGTTCAGCACGAAGGGCAGGCCCTGGCCGCCGAACTGCGGGTCGCAAGACAGCGCGGCCCAGCCGCCTTCGACGAATTTCGCATAGGCATCCTTGAAGCCGGTCGGCGTCTTGACCTCGTGCGTTGCCTTGTCGAGCACGCAGCCCTCTTCGTCGCCGCCGATGTTCAGCGGGAAGGTCACTTCAGCCGCGAACTTGCCGGCCTCTTCGATGACGGCATTGACGGTGTCGATGTCGGTGTCGGCATGGGCCGGCATGGCCTTGAATTCGTCGGTGACGCGAAGAACTTCGTGCAGGACGAACTGCATGTCGCGCAGCGGCGGGGTGTAGAGCGGCATCGGTGACTCCGGGAAAGAGGAGAAGGAAAGGAAGAGGAGAAAGAAGCGCCGGTCAGCGGACCGGCTTGAGGCGACGCGGCGCCGGTGCGGTCGGGGGCGGCGTCGCACCATGGCGCGCCAGGATGTTCTCGAAGCCGTGGTGCGCACGCTCCATCGAGCCCGGCAGCCGCAGGAAGCGGGCCTCGTAATGGAGCGCCAGGATCAGCGCGTGAATCTCGAAGGCGATCTGCTTCTCGTCGGCATCCGCGCGCAGGTGACCTTCCTTCATCGACATGACCACGGCGCGCGTCATCGCTGCGAGCCAGATGTTCACCGACTCGGCCAGCGCATCGCGCACCGGGCCGGCACGGTCGTCGAACTCGACGGCGCCGCTGATGTAGATGCAGCCCGAATCGATCTCGGTGGAGGTGCGCTTCATCCAATTGGCGAACATGGCGCGCAGGCGCGGCAGACCGCGAGGCGCCGTCAGCGCCGGGTAGAACACCTCCTGCTCGAAGCGATGGTGGTATTCGCGCACCACCGACAGCTGCAGTTCCTCGCGCGAGCCGAAGTGGGCGAAGACGCCCGACTTGCTCATCTGCGTGACCTCGGCGATAGCGCCGATCGACAGGCCCTCCAGACCGATCTGCGCGGCCAGGCTGAGGGCGGCGTCGATGATCACGGCCTTGGTCTGCAGGCCCTTCTGGGGCGCGCGCGCAGGCTTGGTCGAAACAGATGAAGTCATGGAGGGGCCTCGTTAAAAACGAACGGTCGTGCTATTTTGCAGGACTTCGATGCGCGGAGGCAAGCAGAAAGTCCCGCGCGCCGACAAGGAATAGGGTGTCGCCCGCGCGTCGAACAACGAACGCGCTCACCGAAAAAAAAAAAGGGCACGGCGCCTTGGCACCGTGCCCCTTCCGGGATGCTCGCGCGTGGTGGGTCAGCGCTTGAACGCGACCACGTCCTGGCGCTGTTCGCCGAGGCCGTCGATGCCCAGGGTCATCACGTCGCCCTTCTTCAGGAAAAGCTGAGGCTTCATGCCCATGCCGACGCCGGGCGGCGTGCCGGTGGTGATGACGTCGCCGGGCATCAGCGTGTTGAGCTGGCTCACGTAACTCACCAGCTTGGCGACGTTGAAGATCATGGTCTTGGTGTTGCCGGTCTGGACGCGCTGGCCGTTCAGGTCGAGCCACATGCCGAGCTTCTGCGGGTTCGGCACTTCGTCGCGCGTGACGAGCCAGGGGCCGAGCGGGCCGAAGGTGTCGAAGCCCTTGCCCTTGTCCCAGGTCAGGCCGTGTTCCATTTGCCATTCGCGTTCGCTCACGTCGTTGATGACGCAGTAGCCGGCCACATAGTCGAGCGCCTCTTTCTGCGACACGTAGCGCGCGCGCGTGCCGATGACCACGCCGAGCTCGACTTCCCAGTCGGACTTGACCGAGTTCTTCGGCAGCATCACCGGGTCGTTCGGGCCCTGGATGCAGCTCGTGGCCTTGGTGAACACCACCGGTTCCTTCGGGATCGGCATGCCGGACTCGGCCGCGTGGTCGGCGTAGTTCAGGCCGATGGCGATGAACTTGCCGACGTTGGCGATCGGGCTGCCGAAACGCGGCTTGCCGCGCACCAGCGGCAGCTTGTCGGTCTTGAGCTTGCGCAGCTTGGCCAATGCGGCATCGCCGAGTTGATCGGGGCCCAGGTCCTTGACCACCGCGCTCAGGTCGCGCAGCTGGCCGTTGTCGTCGATGAGGCCGGGCTTTTCCTTGCCGGGGTTGCCATAGCGCACAAGTTTCATGGGTAGCTTCCTTTCAATTGAACGTGGGATTCTCGCGGGTCGGCGTCAGTAGGTTGCGCGGCCGCCGGAGAGGTCGAACACCGCGCCGGTCGAGAAGGCGCAGTCTTCGGTGCAGAGCCAGGCCACCATGGCCGCGATCTCGTCGGGCGTGCCGAAGCGCCCCATCGGGATTTTCGACAGCATGAAGGCGATGTGCTCCGGCGTCATCTGGTCGAAGATCGCGGTCTTCACCGCGGCCGGCGTCACGCAGTTCACGCGCACGGGGCCGGTGGCGAGTTCCTTGCCGAGCGACTTGGTCAGCGCGATGACCGCTGCCTTGCTGGCGCTGTACGCGCTGGCATTGGGATTGCCTTCCTTGCCGGCCACCGACGCGATGTTGACGATGCGCGCCCACGGGCGCGTCGCGAGGTGCGGCGTCCATTCGCGGCAGCAATGGAAGACGCCGTTGACGTTGACCGCCATGACCTGCTGCCAGGCGTCGACCGGATAGTCGGCCAGCCTCGTGTTCGGCCCGGTGATGCCGGCGCAGTTCACCAGTGCATCCACGCCCAGGTCGGCGCCGCGGCGCGACAAGGTGGCCTGCACCGCCTGCGCCACGGCGGCGGCATCGCTCACGTCGACGCCCACCGCCGTCGCGCCCACGCCGAGACGGCCCGCCGCCGCTTCGGCCGCGGCGAGGTCGCGGTCCCACAGCGTGACGCTGCCGCCCGACGCCAGCAGGCGCGCCGCGATGGCGTAGCCCAGGCCGGTCGCACCACCGGTGATCACGGCATGTCGGCCGCTGAAATCGAGCTGATTCATATCGTGATCCCGCCATCGACCGAGAAGGCCTGGCCGGTGGCGAAGATCGATTCGTCGCTGGCCAGGAAGACGACCACCGGCGCGATCTCGTGCGCCTGCGCGAGCCGGCCCATGGGCTGGCGCGCGATGAAGGCCTTGCGCGCCTCGACCGGGTCGGGGTTGGCGCTGATGCGCTCGCCGAGCGACGGCGTGTCGACCGTGCCCGGACACACCGCGTTGCAGCGCACGCCCTGCGTCACGTAGTCGGCCGCCACGCTCTTGGTCAGGCCCAGCACGGCCGCCTTGGTGGTGCCGTAGACGTTGCGGTTGGGCAGGCCCTTGATGCTCGAGCACACGCTCGCCATGTTGATGATGCTGCCGCCGCCCGACGCCAGCATGCGCGGCAGCACGGCCTGGATGGCCCAGAACTGCGCGCGCACGTTGAGGCGGAAGGCGAAGTCGAGGTCGTCATCGGTCGCGCTCAGGATCGCGCCGTTGTGCACGACACCGGCGCAGTTGAACAGCACGTTCACGGCCGGCATGCGTGCGACCAGGTCATGGATCGCCTGCTTGTCGAGCACGTCGAGCACCGCGGTCTGGATGTTGGGGGTGCCGGCATAGCTGTCGAGCAGCGCGGCATTGACGTCGGTGGCCCACACCTGCGCGCCTTCGGCGGCCATGGCGAGCGCGGTGGCGCGGCCGATGCCTTGCCCGGCCGCTGTGATGAGGGCTGTCTTTCCTTGAAGTCTCATGGGTGTCCTGTGGGATCGGCCGTGTCGCCGGTGCGTTGAGGGTTTCGCCGGATGGTGGCTGCGCAACGTGGACCGTATTCTGAATTGGCCTGACCACTTGTCCAATTCAGGACAACCCTTAAGCCCCCGCTTCTCTCCCGTGCCCGTGCAATCCATCGAACCGCAGCGCCTGTACCGGCAGATCGCCGAGCAGTTGCGCGCGCTCATCGCCAACAACGAATTCGCCACCGGTGCCCGGCTGCCGGCCGAGCGCGACCTGGCGCGTCAGTTCAACGTGAGCCGTCCCTCGGTGCGCGAGGCGCTGATCGCGCTCGAGGTCGAAGGCTGGGTCGAGGTACGCACCGGTTCGGGCGTGTACGTGCAGGACCGCGCGCACCGCAAGGCTGCGCCGGTCGCGGTCAACGAATGGGGACCGCTCGAACTCATCCGCGCACGGCGTGTCGTCGAAGGCGAGACCGCGGCGCTGGCTGCCACGCTCGGCCGCCGCAAGCACGTCGACGCGATGACGCAAGCGATTGCGCAGATGCGCGAGCTGGCCGACCGGAACGTCATGCCGCTGGAGGGCGACCGCGCCTTTCACCTGGCCATCGTCGAGGCCTGCGACAACGCGGTTCTGGCCGAGACCGTGCAGGGCTTCTGGGATTCACGCAAGGGCCCGATCTTCTCCCGTCTCGGCGGCCACTTCGAGACCGTGCCCTCGTGGCGAGCCGCCATCGTCGAACACGAGGCCGTGCGCGACGCGATCGCCGCGCGCGACGCTGCGGCCGCCCGTGCCGCGATGCACGACCACATGGACAAGGCCCACCAACGATTCAGCGCGAGCTGGCGCCGCGCAAGAAGGACCGCCTGACACGCCAGCACCTTTTGTTTTTTCCTTCAGCCACAACGGAGACAAACCGATGAACCGCAAGACCACGAGCAAAAGACTCGCCCTCAAGACCCTGGTGCTCGGCGCCATGGCGGCCGCCGCCTTCGGTGCCGCAGGCATCGCCAACGCCCAGACCAAGCTCAAGTGGGCCCACGTCTACGAGACCTCGGAGCCCTTCCACAAGTACTCGGTATGGGCCGCCGAAGAGATCAAGAAGCGCACCAACGGCAAGTACGACATCCAGGTGTTCCCGGCCTCCAGCCTGGGCAAGGAAGCCGACATCAACCAGGGCCTGACGCTGGGCACAGTCGACATCGTGCTCACGGGCGCGAGCTTCGCGGGCCGCAGCTACACGCCGCTGTCGATCTCCTACTTCCCCTTCATCTTCCGCGACGCCGAGCACCAGCTGAAGTACGCCAAGAGCGACGTCTTCAAGGAACTCGCCAAGGGCTACGACGACAAGACCGGCAACCACATCACGGCACTGAATTACTACGGTGCGCGCCACGTGACGTCGAGCGCGGCCAAGCCCGTGAGCAAGCCGGAGGACATGAAGGGCCTGAAGATCCGGGTGCCCGACGCGCCGGCCTACCTGGCCTTCCCGAAGGCGCTGGGCGCCAACGCCACGCCCATCGCCTTCGCCGAGGTCTACCTCGCGCTGCAGAACGGCACGGTCGACGCGCAGGAGAACCCGCTGCCGACCATCGAGGCCAAGAAGTTCTTCGAGGTGCAGAAGAACATCTCGCTCACCGGCCACATCGTCGACTCGCTGCTGACCGTGGTGTCGGGCCAGCTGTGGGGCAAGTTGTCGGCCGATGAAAAGAAGATCTTCTCGGACGTGATGGAAGAGGCCGCCGACAAGACCGGTCGCGAAATCATCGCGTCGGAAACGCGACTGGTGGAGGAGTTCAAGAAGCGCGGCAACAACGTGATCACGGTGGACAAGGCGGCCTTCCGCGAGGCGGTGCTGAAGAACACCAAGCCGACCGACCACGGCTATAGGCAAGCGGACTACGACCGCATCATCGCCATCAAATAGCTCGCCCCCAGTCTGCGGCGCACTGCGTTTCGCCCTCGCCAGCCCCTGCCGGGGACAACACCAGCGGCCCTGCCGAGCCGGTGCTGCGGTGTTGCTGGCCTGCGGCTTTCGGGCCCTGCGCTTGTGCTGCGGCCGCTTCACTCATGAGACATCCCCATGCAAGAGAAAAAGATCATTGACGACGAGGGGCACTTCCATGCCGAGGACGAGGTCGTCGACCTCTCCGACACCATCGCCGAAGGCTGGATCTCCCTGGCGCTCTTCTGGGCGCTGGGCCTGACCGTCTTCTACCAATTCGTCACGCGCTACGTGCTGAACGACTCCGCCGCCTGGACCGAGGAGATCGCACGCTACATGCTGGTCAGCGTCGTGTTCGTCGGCGCTGCCGTGGGCGTGGCCAAGAACAGCCAGATCCAGGTCGACTTCTTCTACCGCCACATGCCGGCCGCGATGGGCCGCTGGGTGTCGCGTGCGGTCGACGTGCTGCGCACCGCCTTCTTCGCCGCAGCGGTGGTGATGACCTGGCAGATGATGGAGAAGATCGGCAACCAGACGCGCATGACCATCGTCGATGCGCCGATGAACATCGTCTACGGCATCTGCCTGTTCGGCTTCGTGGCGATGACCTTTCGCTCAGCCCAGGTCGCGCTCAAACACTGGCGCCGCGGGTACAGCGTGCTCGAGCGCCCCGAATCCACCCTGAACGACCGGTGACCGACCACTGAACGAGCCCACGACATGCTGAAAATATTCTTCCTGATCTTCATGGCCGGTGGCATCCCTGTCGCCGTCGCCATGGCCGGCGCTTCGCTGGTGTACATCCTGTTCACCGGATCGCTGCCGCCCTTCGTGGTGATTCACCGCATGGTGAGCGGCATCGACAGCTTCCCGCTGCTGGCCGTGCCCTTCTTCATCCTGGCCGGCAACCTGATGAACAACGCCGGCATCACCACGCGCATCTACAACTTCGCGCTTGCGCTGGTGGGCTGGATGAAGGGCGGCCTCGGCCATGTGAACGTGCTGGGCTCGGTGATCTTCGCGGGCATGAGCGGCACGGCCATCGCCGATGCCGCAGGCCTGGGCACCATCGAGATCAAGGCCATGAAGGAGCACGGGTACTCGACCGAATTCGCCGTGGGCGTGACGGCCGCGTCGGCCACGCTGGGGCCGATCATTCCGCCGAGCCTGCCCTTCGTGATCTACGGAATGATGGCCAACGTGTCGGTGGGTGCGCTGTTCCTCGCGGGCATCCTGCCGGGCGTGATGCTGGCCATCCTGATGATGATCACGGTCGCCTACTTCGCGCACAAGAACAAGTGGGGCGCCGACGTCAAGTTCTCGAGCACGCGCCTGTTCAAGGCATTGACCGAGCTGGCGGTCGTCATCGGCTGGCCGCTGCTGATCTGGCTGCTGGTCGACAAGCTGGGCACGCCGCCACAGCTGACGGTGTTCGCGGGCCTGGCGTCGCTCTTCGTGCTGGATAAGATCTTCAAGTTCGAAGCGCTGCTGCCCATCATGACGCCGGTGCTGCTCATCGGCGGCATGACGACCGGGCTGTTCACGCCGACCGAAGGCGCCATCGCGGCCTGCGTGTGGGCGCTCATTCTCGGCTTCGCCTGGTACAAGACCTTGTCGTGGAAGATGTTCGTCAAGGTCTGCCTCGACACCGTCGAGACCACCTCGACCGTGCTCTTCATCGTGGCCGCTGCGTCCATCTTCGGCTGGATGCTGACCGCCACCGGCGTGACCACCGACATCGCCGCCTGGGTGCTCGGCTTCACCAAGGAGGCCTGGGTCTTCCTGCTGCTGGCCAACCTGCTGATGCTTTTCGTCGGCTGCTTCCTGGAGCCAACGGCCGCCATCACCATCCTCGTGCCGATCCTGCTGCCCATCGCCACGCAACTGGGCGTGGACCCGATCCACTTCGGCCTGGTGATGGTGTTGAACCTGATGATCGGCCTGCTGCACCCGCCCATGGGCATGGTGCTGTTCGTGCTGGCACGCGTGGCGGGACTGAGCTTCGAGCGCACGACGATTGCGATCCTGCCTTGGCTGGTGCCGCTGCTCGTCGCACTGGCGGTGATCACCTATGTGCCGTCATTGGTACTGTGGCTGCCGAGAATGTTCTTTTAGCCCCCGATAAAGAGAACCACGATGACCCCCTTCATTCGCCTCCATCCCGCCGACGACGTGGTGATCGCGCGCGCCCAGCTGGTGGGCGGCACCACGGTCGAAGGCGTGGCCGTGCGCGGCCTGATCCCGGCTGGCCACAAGGTCGCGATGCGCGCCATCGCGCCAGGTGAGCCGGTGCGCCGCTACAACCAGATCATCGGCTTCGCCAGCCGGCCGATCGCGCCCGGCGAACACGTCCATACGCAAAACCTCGACATGGGCCCCGATAAGGGCCACTTCGAGCGCGACTACGCCTTCGGCGCCGACGTGAAGCCCGCACCCGCGAAACGCGAAGCCACCTTCATGGGTATCCAACGTGCCGACGGCCGGGTGGCCACGCGCAACTACATCGGCGTGCTGACCAGCGTGAACTGCTCGGCCACCGCGGCGCGCGCCATCGCCGACCACTTCTCGCGCAGGACCAACCCGGCCGCGCTGGCCGACTACCCCAACGTCGATGGCGTGGTCGCGCTCACGCACGGCACCGGCTGCGGCATGGACACACAGGGCATGGGCATGCAGATCCTGGAGCGCACGCTGACCGGCTACGCCACGCACCCGAACTTCGCCGCGGTGCTGGTGGTGGGCCTCGGCTGCGAGGCCAACCAGATCAACGCCTGGCTCACGACCGGGCACCTGGCCGAGGGCGAGAACTTCCAGACCTTCAACATCCAGGACACGGGCGGCACGCACAAGACGGTCGAGAAGGGCGTGGCGCTCATCCACGGCATGCTGCCGCGCGCCAATGCGGTGAAGCGCGAGCCCTGCAGCGCGGCGCACATCACCATCGGCCTGCAATGCGGCGGCTCGGACGGCTATTCGGGCATCAGCGCCAACCCGGCACTGGGTGCGGCGGTCGACCTGCTGGTCGCGCACGGCGGCACGGCCATCCTCTCGGAGACGCCCGAGGTCTATGGCGCCGAGCATCTGCTGACGCGCCGCGCGGTGCGGCGCGAGGTCGGCGAGAAGCTGGTCGAGCGCATCCGCTGGTGGGAACATTACACCGAGATCAACGAAGGCGAGATGAACAACAACCCCTCGCCGGGCAACAAGGCGGGCGGGCTCACGACCATCCTCGAGAAATCGCTGGGCGCGGTGGCCAAGGGCGGCACCAGCAACCTCGAGGCGGTGTACGAGTACGCGGAGCCGGTCACGGCGCACGGCTTCGTCTACATGGACACGCCGGGCTACGACCCGGTGAGCGCCACCGGCCAGGTGGCTGGCGGCGCCAACGTCATCTGCTTCACCACCGGCCGCGGCTCGGCCTACGGCTGCGCGCCCTCCCCATCGCTCAAGCTCGCGACCAACTCGGCGCTGTGGCAGCGGCAGGAGGAGGACATGGACATCAACTGCGGCGAGATCGTCGACGGCACGGTGTCGATCCAGGAGATGGGGCAGCGCATCTTCGACCGGGTGCTGGCCACCGCGTCGGGAACGCCGTCCAAGAGCGAACAACACGGCTACGGCCAGAACGAATTCGTGCCGTGGCAAGTCGGCGCGGTCATGTGATCATCCAACCCCTATGGCCCTCCAAATCCAAGCCGCGCAGCTGCGCACCCAAGTCGCCCGCGTCCTCGCCGCGGCAGGCAGTTCCACCGCCGAGGCCGAGCAGGTCGCGGCCAACCTCGTACTGGCCAACCTGAGCGGCCACGACTCGCATGGCGTGGGCATGGTGCCGCGCTATGTCGACGCCGTGGCCGAGGGCGGCCTCCGACCGAACACCGGCGTCAAGGTGCAGGTGGACATCGGCACGCTGCTGTCGCTCGACGGCCAGGGCGGCTACGGGCAGATCGTCGGCGTCGAGGCGATGGAAATGGGCATCGCGCGTGCGAAGCAGCACGGCAGCTGCATCTTCACGCTGGCGCATGCGCACCACCTGGGCCGCATCGGCCACTTCGCCGAGATGGCGACGGCGCAGGGCCTGGTGGCGATGCACTTCGTCAACGTGCTGTCGCGGCCGGTGGTCGCGCCGTGGGGCGGCGGCGACGGGCGCTTCGGCACCAACCCGTGCTGCATCGGCGTGCCGCTGGCGGGCGCGGAACCCTTCGTGCTGGACTTCGCCACCAGCCGCGTGGCCCAGGGCAAGATGCGCGTCGCGCACAACAAGGGCGAGCGCGTGCCGCCCGGCTATCTGATCGACGAACAGGGTCGCCCCACCGACGACCCCGGCGTGGTCGTGGTGCCGCAACCCGGCGGCCTGTTCGGCGCGCTCATGACCTTCGGCGAGCACAAGGGCTACGGCATGGCCGTGGCCTGCGAACTGCTCGGCGGCGCACTCACCGGCGGTGGCACCTGGCACCGGCCGGCCGACACCGCGCGTTCGGTCTTCAACGGCATGCTGACCGTGCTGATCGACCCTGCGAAGCTGGGCACGCAAGCCAGCTTCGAAGCAGAAGCGAACGGTTTCGTCGACTGGTTGCGCCAGAGCCCGGCGGGCGCCGGCTTCGACGCCGTGCAGATCGCCGGCGAACCCGAGCGGCGTGCGCGCGCCACGCGCGAGCGCGAGGGCATCCAGATCGACGACGCGACCTGGTCCGAAATCGTGCAGGCCGGCCAAAAAGTCGGTGTGACAGTTTCGTGAAGTTGTTCCGCGTTTCTGTGGATAACACTGTGTGCAGCGGCGGGACCACGGCGCGCAAAGCCTGACGCCACAAGGCTTTCCGCCACATTGCCTGTTGCGCAGGCACCCCTCCGTCGGGGGAGGCGGCGGGTGGGGCAGCGACCCAGAATCGACGGGCTCTCGATAGCCCGTCATTCCCAAGGAACCGCGATGTCCAAACTCACCACCGCCTTCGGCGCGCCCGTCGTCGACAACCAGAACAGCATGACCGCCGGCCCGCGCGGCCCCTTGCTCTCGCAGGACGTCTGGCTGTTCGAGAAACTGGCCAACCTGAACCGCGAGATCATTCCCGAGCGGCGCATGCACGCCAAGGGCTCGGGCGCCTTCGGCACCTTCACCGTGACGAACGACATCACGAAGTACACGCGCGCCAAGCTGTTCAGCGCGGTCGGCAAGAAGACCGAGATGTTCGCGCGCTTCACCACCGTCGCCGGCGAGCGCGGCGCGGCCGATGCCGAACGCGACATCCGCGGCTTCGCGCTGAAGTTCTATACCGAGGAAGGCAACTGGGACCTGGTGGGCAACAACACCCCGGTGTTCTTCCTGCGCGACCCGCGCAAGTTCCCCGACCTCAACAAGGCGGTCAAACGCGACCCCAGGACGAACCTGCGCAGCGCCACCAACAACTGGGACTTCTGGACCAGCCTGCCCGAGGCGCTGCACCAGGTGACCATCGTGATGAGCGACCGCGGCATTCCGGCGAGCTACCGCCACATGCACGGCTTCGGCTCGCACACCTACAGCTTCATCAGCGGGGACCACGAACGCTTCTGGGTCAAGTTCCATTTCAGGACGCAGCAGGGCATCAAGAACCTGACGGACGCCGAAGCCGCCGCCCTCGTGGGCAGCGACCGCGAAAGCCACCAGCGCGACCTGTTCGACGCCATCGAGCGCCAGGACTTCCCCAAGTGGACGCTCGCCATCCAGGTGATGCCCGAGGCCGATGCCGAGAAGGTGCCCTACCACCCCTTCGACCTGACCAAGGTCTGGCCCAAGAAGGACTACCCGCTGATCGAGGTCGGCGTGGTGGAGCTCAACAAGAATGCGGAGAACTTCTTCGCCGACGTCGAGCAGAGTGCCTTCGCGCCCAACAACCTGGTGCCCGGCATCAGCGTGTCGCCCGACAAGATGCTGCAGGCGCGCCTCTTTGCCTATTCCGACGCGCAACGCTACCGCCTGGGCGTGAACCACCACCAGATTCCGGTGAACGCCGCGCGTTGCCCGGTCCACAGCAACCACCGCGACGGCGCCATGCGGGTGGACGGCAACTACGGCGGCACGCCGCACTACGAGCCCAACAGTTTCGGCCACTGGCAGGAGCAGCCCGACTACCGCGAGCCGCCGCTGAAGATCAACGGCAACGGCGACTTCTGGAATTTCCGCGAGGACGATGCCGACTACTACCAGCAGCCGGGCGACCTGTTCCGGCTGATGACGCCGGCGCAGCAGCAGGTGCTGTTCGAGAACACCGCGCGGGCCATGGGCGACGCGCCGGACTTCATCAAGCAGCGCCACATCGACCACTGCACGAAGGCCGACCCGGCCTACGGCGCGGGCGTGGCGCGGGCGCTCAAGCAACCGGGCTGAGCGCGCTGCACGCGCGGCACGCGAGCGCCGCACGTCGGTCAGCCGCGCGCGTTGCGCGACTTCTGGCTCAGCACGAGCGCGATGCCGCCCAGAATCGCCACCGAGGCGGCAGCCAGCCGCGGCGTGATCGCCTCCGACAGGAGCAGCACGCCACCGAATGCAGCCAGGAGCGGCACCGACAACTGCACGGTGGCCGCCTGCATGGCCGAAAGACGGGCCAGCGCCGCATACCAGACGACATAGCCGAGGCCCGAGGTCAGTGCGCCGGAAGCCACGGCGAGCGCGACGCCGGTCGCGTCCGCATGGGCGCTGGCCACGAAAACAAGGCTCAGCGCGAGCGCGAGCGGCACGGCCCGCGTGAAGTTGCGCGCGGTGGCGGCCAGCGGGTCGGCCACGCCGCGCCCACGCAACGAGTACACGCCCCACGCCACGCCCGCCACCGCCATCAGCACGGCGCCAAGAAGCGGCGGCGCGGCGATGCCGGGGGACACCAGGTACACGAGCCCACCTGCCGCCAGAACGAAACCGAACCATGCAACGGGCCCGAAGCGCTCGCCGGCGCCCAGGCCCGCGCCAAGCATCGTGAGCTGAACCGCACCGAACAGGATCAGCGCGCCCGTGCCCGCAGTCAGGCTGAGGTAGGCGAAAGAGAAGAACGCGACATAGGCGAACAGCATGACGGCGGCGAGCCAGCCGGCACGGCCGGGCGAAGACGGCTGCGCCCTGAGCCGCACGAAGAGGGCCAGCGTGATCGCCCCGGAAACCAGCCTGATGCTGCCGAAACTGGCCGGATCGATGCCCCGATGCTGCAACGCGAGCCTGCACAACAGCGAGTTGGCTGCGAACGCGACCATGGCCGCTGCGGTGAGTGCGATGGTCCGCAGGGTGGACGGGCCGCCGCGCGCTTCAGACATGCATCGCCACCATGAAGACGGCCCAGCCCAGCAAGGCGAACCCGAGCGGCGCGCTCAGGCGATGGCCCCAGGGAAGGTTCTTTTCTATCGCCATGACGGCCGCAAGCAGAAGCATCCAGCCGAGACTGCCGGTGCCGAGCGCGAACATCAACACCATCAGCGCCCAGCAGCAGCCGACGCAGAACAGGCCGTGGTGGGTGCCCAGCGCGAACGCATGCCAAGCCTGCGCCTGCCCCCGCCAGTGCTCGATGACGAAGCTCAACGGCGTGCGGCACTTCTCCAGGCACCGGTGCTTGAGACGGCTGAACTGGAAGGCTCCGGCCAGCGCGATGGTCGCGGCACCGAGCACCCAGCCATGCCAGGCCAAGGTCGGCGCGCTGGCGAGCAGGGCCAGCACCGCGCTGTGGAGCCCGTGTGCCAGCAGCCCGAAGGCGCCCCACACCGCCATGTAGCCCAGCCCCAGCAGCACGAGAAGGCGCCCATGGTCCGGCCGCCCCTCGGTCAACCGGTCGAAGGCATTGAACAGCGGCAGCGTGGTCGGCAGCATCATGGCCGCCGTCATGAGGATCCACGCGGCGGCGTAGAGCACCATGGGCACGACCACGTCGCCGGCGGGCACGACCTGGCACAGGAACGCGGCCGGCCCCGAGGCGGTCCAATCGCCATGTTCGAGGTACCGCCCGTAAGGGCTGCGCGCCCAGGCCCACAACGCCATCCACGCGAGCGCGATCAGTGCAGCAAGAACCGGCCGGAACACGCGACGGTGGCGGGAGACGTTGCGCGGCGGCGAGCCGGCCGCCGGGGTCATGGGGTGGCCTTCGTGCTTCGCACTGCGGCGCGAGCTTGCTGGGGGCGGCCCGGCGCAGCGCTCATTGGATAACCTCCGCGCTGCGCGCTGCGGTATTCGCCTTGGGAGCGGCCCGGCGGCTCATGCGTCGAAGACGAAGATGCTCTGCAGGGCGTTGTGGTTCTTGATGTCGAGGTCGATGCCCAGCGCAGCATTCTTCGACCGATAGGTCGGGGCCTTGCCGACGAACACCGGCGCGCCCGGAACCGTGGAGAACACCGTGTCGGAAAGGACGGTCTGGCCACCGGTCGCACCGCGGTAGGGCTCGAGCTCGGCGTAGTAGTCCTGGCCGATCTTCAGTTCACCCTTGCCTTCGTTCACGGTGAATCGGATCGGCGCCCGCTCGACCGACACGACCTCGCCGATGAGCTTGGCCAGGTCGGCGATCGGTCCGCCGGCCTGACCGGTGTAGACCTTGAGCAGCGCCTCTTCCTGCGCCTTGGAGGCGTTGTCGTCGACGAAGATCGCCGCCGTCCAGTTGCCTTCGAGGATGTTGCCGGGCACATGCGCCACGGCCGCGATGGTGTTGCCGCCGACATCGAGGCCGTCGATCGTTCCCTTGTCGATGCGCCACGCGACGATGGTGTCGCAGGTGCCGTTGTCAGGGTCCTCGCCGATCCAGCAGGGACACAGGACGTTGCAGTTGCATACCTCGAGCAGGCGACCTTCCAGGTGATAGCTCATACGAACCTCCGTTCAGAAGCCACACGAACATGGACTTGTCGCCGCGACTCGGCGGCAAGGGGCATCGATCCTACGCCCGGCAACGAAGCAAGTCGAGTGCTTGGGCGTGTCGCTGAAACGGTGGGGCGCGCAGGGCGGGCCGCCGTTCAAACGATCAATGCGATCGTTGCTTCGAGGTGCTCGGACGGCAGGCGGCGGAAACCCGAACGCGCGAAGCGCTGCAGCCGCCCCACGACGAAGGCCGTGAGCGCGCCCGCGCGCACCTGCGCATCGACGGTGGGCGTGTCCGACCCGTCGGCGATGACGGCGTCGCGCAGTGCCTGGCGCAGCGTCGACTCGATCTTGTCGAAGAACTGGTTCATGCGGCTTTGCAGGCGCTCGTTCTCGTAGACCAGCGCATCGCCCACCATCACGCGCGTCATGCCGGGGTTCTTCTCGGCGAACTGCATCAGCATGGTGACGATGCGGGCGGCCTGCTCCTTGCCGGCGCTTTCGCGCTCGAGGATCTGGTTGACCAACGTGAAGACGCTCTGTTCGATGAAGTCGATGAGCCCCTCGAACATCTGCGCCTTGCTGGCGAAGTGGCGGTAGAGCGCGGCTTCGCTGACCTCGAGCTGTGCCGCCAGCGCCGCGGTGGTCACGCGCTCGGCGCCGGGGCGCTCCAACATGGCCGCCAGCGTCTGCAGGATCTGCACGCGCCGCTCGCCCGGCTTGGGCCGCTTGCGGACGGCCGGGGCTGGCGCGTCCGGTGTCGAAGCGGCGTCGGGGGCCGGCGCGCTGAACTCTTCGTTTTCCATGGGCGGCGTGCGCATATGTAAAAAAATGATTCTCGCACAGCGACGTGAGTGCGTGCCAACCCGTCGCGAAAGGGTCACACCGGTGCGTATGACCAGTCGCGCAAAATACGCACTTTCGACACCGAATCACGAATCCGATGAACAAGAAGAACATTCTGGTGACAGGCGGCGCGGGCTTCATCGGTAGCCACACCTGCGTGGCGCTGATCGAAGCGGGCTACGTGCCGATCATCCTGGACAACCTCGGCAACAGCGACGTGCGCGTGCTCGACCGACTGGCCGCCATCACCGGCCACCGACCCGCCTTCATCGAGGGCGACGTGCGCGACCGCGCGCTGCTCGACACGGTGTTCGACCAGCACGACATCGCCGGCGTCATCCACTTTGCCGGCCTCAAGGCGGTCGGCGACTCGGTGGCCGACCCCATCACCTACTACGAGAACAACGTGCACGGCACCTGGGTGCTGGCCGCCGCCATGCAGGCCGCGGGCGTGAAGACGCTGATCTTCTCGTCGTCGGCCACGGTGTACGGCGAGCCCGACCGTTCGCCCATTCCCGAAGACGCGCCCTGCCGGCCGGCCAACCCCTACGGCCGCTCCAAGCGCATGGTGGAAGAGGCGCTGATCGACCTGCAGTTGGCGCAGCCCGACTGGCGCATCGCGCTGCTGCGCTACTTCAACCCGGTGGGCGCGCACGAGAGCGGCCGCATCGGTGAACACCCGCAGGGCAAGCCCAACAACCTGATGCCCTTCGTGTGCCAGGTGGCGGTCGGCCTGCGCGAGAAGCTGTCGGTGCATGGCGGCGACTACCCGACGCCCGATGGCACCGGCCAGCGCGACTATGTGCACGTGATGGACCTGGCCGAAGGCCATGTCGCGGCGCTGCGCCACGCCGAGAAGGCGCCGGGTCTGGTCACGCTGAACCTGGGCACCGGCACCGGCGCGTCGGTGCTGGAGGTGGTGAAGGCCTTCGAGCGCGCCAGCGGCAAAGCGATCGCTTACGACATCGGGCCCCGCCGGCCCGGCGATGTGCCGGCCTACTGGGGCGACCCATCGCTGGCCGAGGCCACGCTGGGTTGGCGTGCCAAGCGCGGCCTGGACGCGATGTGCGCCGACAGCTGGCGCTGGCAGCAGGGCAACCCGCGCGGCTACGAGTGAGAACTTCTGAGCCGGCAGCGCCTCAGCGCGCGCGGATCATCGTCCCGTAGGCCTGATCGGTCAGGATCTCGAGCAGCATCGCGTGTGGCACGCGGCCATCGATGATGTGCACCGCGTTCACGCCGCTCTTGGCCGCATCGAGCGCGCCTTCGATCTTCGGCAGCATGCCGCCGGAGATGGTGCCGTCGGCGAAGAGCTCGTCGATCTCGCGGGCGCTCAGGTCGGTCAGCAGGTTGCCGGCCTTGTCGAGCACGCCGGGCGTGTTGGTGAGCAGCATCAGCTTCTCAGCCTTGAGCACGGTGGCCAGCTTGCCGGCCACCACGTCGGCGTTGATGTTGTAGCTCTCGTTCTCCTCGCCGAAGCCGATCGGGCTGATGACGGGAATGAAGGCGTCGTCCTGCAGCGCCTTGACGACGCTCGGGTCGATCGAGACGATCTCGCCGACCTGACCGACGTCGTGCATCAGCGCCGGGTCGTTGCGGTCGGCCAGCTTGAGCTTCTGCGCGCGGATCAGGCCGCCGTCGCGCCCGGTCAAGCCCACGGCCTTGCCGCCGGCCTGGTTGATCAGGCCCACGATGTCCTGCTGCACCTCGCCGGCCAGCACCCATTCGACGACTTCCATCGTCTCCGAGTCGGTCACGCGCATGCCCTGGATGAAGCTGCCCTTCTTGCCGAGCTTGTTGAGCGCCGCCTCGATCTGCGGGCCGCCGCCGTGCACCACGACCGGGTTCATGCCCACGAGCTTGAGCAGCACCACGTCTTCGGCGAAGTCGGCCTGCAGGGCCGGGTCGGTCATGGCGTTGCCGCCGTACTTGATGACGATGGTCTTGCCGTGGAACTTGCGGATGTAGGGCAGCGCCTGGGCCAGGATCTCGGCCTTGTCGCGGGGAGGAATGTTGAGGACGGGGTCGGTCATGGACGTTCCGGTTCGGAGGTGGGCAAATTGTGCCGCATGCCCGCGCCTGGTGGTCGGATGAACACCGACCGGCGCGCGACGACGAGCAGCAGCACCAGATCGATGCCGACGCGGGTGGTCCAGGCGAAGGCGGCACCGGCCAGGCCGAACGCATGCAGCCCGACGATCAGCAGCGGGAAGTAGACGAAGGCTTCGGCCACATGCAACTGCGCCGTGATGCGCGCGAGGCCCGCCGCCTGGACGGCCGCGAAGGGCACGAAGGCCACGCCGTTGAACAAGAGCCCGAGGGCGAGGATGGACGTCACCGGCGCGGCTCGGTCGGCGAACGCCTCGCCGAGCCACAGCGAGAGGCCCCCGTGCGCACCGAAGGCCAGCGCCCCGCTGATCGGCACCAGCACCACGGCCACGAGCAGGAGCGACCGGCGGTAGACCCGCGTCGCGGCCGCCATGTCGGTGGCCATCAGCGATGCCAGCCGCGGGAACAGCGCGCCGGTGAGCGCACCCGGGAGGATGAGCACGCGCAACAGCACTTCCGACGGCACGGTGTAGTACGCCACGACGGCGGCGCCCAGCACGCCGGAGATGACGAAACGATCGGCCGTGACCATGAGCGGGCTGATGACGTTCGACACGGTCATCCAGGCGCCGAAGGACAGCAGCTGGTGCAGCTCCCGTCGCCCTGCACGCACCCCGGCCAGGCCGCGGCCGAGATGTCGTCGCACGGGCACCCAGTGCGCCACGACGAAGACCAGCCGCGCCCCCATGAGCGCGGCGACGATCCAGCTCAGCGAGGGCCCGAACAGCATCACGCTCAGGGCCGGCAAGCCGAAGGTGGCGATGCCCAGCACCAGGCGCAGGAGGTTGACCGCGCGGAAATCCTCGTACGCCTCGAGCACGCCGCGCAGGCCGACCGTGAGCGTCGTCAGCGGCACCGCCGCAGCCGCGATGAGCAAGGCCTGCACGACATCCGCGTGCAGCGCCGGCGACACCTTCAGGCCCCGCGCGGCAAGCGGCTCGACCGCCAGCGCCAGCACGACGCCGCCCAGCACGCCCATCGCGCCCGCGAAGAGCAGCCCGGTCTTCACCAGCGCCGGCACCTCGTCGGAGCGACCGGCCACCCGCTTCTGCGCGACCTGCTGCGTCAGGGCGCGCCCCACCCCCAGATCGAACAAGCTGAAGTAGCCGATGAGGGCCCAGATGAGCGTGAGGATGCCGAAGGCTTCGACGCCGAGGTTCCGGACCAGATACGGAATGAGCGCCGCGCCGACCAGCAGCGGAAGCCCGGCACCGGCCAGGTTCCAGAGCACGTTGCTTCGCAGGGACATCAACGGGCCATGGCGACGCGGGGCAGCCTCAAGGCCGCAGCCAGCGCGGTACCTTGAAGCGAACGATCATGAGGTAGGCCGTCACGTAGGTGGTCACGAAGAGGGCCGTGCACCCCATCAGCACCAGCGTGTTGTTCCAGAACAGCACCGCAGGCACCACCGACAGCGCGGCGAACATCCACAGATACGGCGAGGTGCGGTTGTTGCGCGCGAGCAGCTGGCGCGCCTCGTCGTCGCTGAAGGCGACCCGCACGATGCGCCGGAAGATCAGCTGGTGGAAATGCAGCGCGTCGGCCATGCCGGGCGACTGGCCGCGCGCCACCTTGCGGTAGATGGAGAACACGGTCTCCCACACCGGATAGATCAGCAGCAGCATCGGGAACCACGGCGACACGGTGGGATGCCGCTGCACCAGCGACACGCAGGCCACGGCAATCACCATGCCCCAGACGTAGGCGCCGCCATCGCCCGCGAAGATCTTGCCGCTCGGGTAGTTCCACATCAGGAAGCCCAGCGTGGCGCCGAACAGGCAGATGACCATCGCGGCCAGTTGCCGGTCGCCCACCTGCAACGCCACGTGGGAGATCGCCAGGCAGACCAGCACCGCCACCGTCCCGGCCAGCCCGTTGTACCCGTCGATGATGTTGAAGGCATGCGGCAGCCCGCCGATGGCGACCACGGCCAGGAGCACGGCGAGGAAGGGCGCGACGCGCATCCAGCCATCCACCAGGGAGAAGCCGGTGCGGTGCACCCCGAGCCCGAGCACCCAGCACAGCAGCAGCGCCGATCCGATGGTCAACGCCAGGCGGTAGCGCACCGGCACGCGCTGCGTCACGTCTTCGGTGATGCCGCTGAGCACCGCCGGTGCGATGCACAGCAGCACCAGGCCCGAGGCCGTGGCCGGCCAGCCGACATTGAACGGATCGCCGAACCAGCCGGCCGAGAGCCATGCCAACCCCGTGCCGACGAAGACGCCCGCGCCCCCCAGGCGCGGCACATGGCCTTTGTGGAAACGCTGCGGCATGTCCGCCGCGTAGCGCCGCGCATGCTTGCGGGCGCGCCGCATGACCACCAGCACGGCCAAGGCGGAAAAGACGAAGCTGATGACGATCAGGGCAATCATGAGGAGAGGGGGTGAAGGAACCTAGAATTCCTGAGCGAAATTAGACCATGCCCTTTTCCCCGCCCATCGCGCCCCTCCCGCCTCAACACCGCCCCATCACCGTCTCGGTCGTGAGCCATGGGCAACTGGGCCTGATCCTGCCGCTGCTCGAACAGCTCGACCGCTTCAGCGGCGCCATGATCGAGAAGGTGGTCCTCACGATCAACATCCCCGAAACCGATGTGCTCGGCGACGCGGCCTTCCGGTTTCCGATCGAGCGCATCGAGAACAGCGTGCCCCAGGGCTTCGGCGCCAACCACAACCAGGCCTTCCGGCACTGCAGCACCCCATGGTTCCTGGTGCTGAACCCCGACATCCGCTTCGACCGCGACGTGCTCGCGCCACTGATCGCGCAGGCCGTGCCCGACAGCGGCCTGCTCACCCCGCGCATCCTGGAGCCCGGCAAGGCCGAGCCGGAGCAGCACCGGGCCATCATCACGCCGCTGGAGATCCTCACGCGGCGCCGGCCGGGCTATGTGCGGCCCACGGTGCCGGCATGGATCCCGGGGCTGTTCATGCTCTTTCGCACCGAGACCTACGCGGCGATCGGCGGCTTCGACGAGCGCTTCTTCATGTATGGGGAGGATTTCGACATCTGCGCGCGGACGCGGCTGGCGGGGTGGAGATTGCAATCCGCTGAAAACCTCACGGTCGTTCATGAGGCTCGCCGCGCCAGTCACCGAAGCCTTCGGCATTTTTACTGGCACGCCACAAGCCTGCTCAAGGTCTGGTCGTCCAGGCCTTTCTGGCGCCTTCGCGCAAGATCAAGCAATCCAGCGGGCTAGTTGTGAACCGTCAAGAGGTTGTTTGCAGATTTGAGTCTGTACATCGGAGCGATGGCCCCGATGCCGCTGTGCGGTCGATGCCAGTTGTAGTGATGCTGCCAGCTGGCCAGGGCCTCGG
>NZ_JBPJZI010000017.1:0-46231 GCF_051216395.1 Variovorax cryoconiti
CCCTGTGGCTGCGCGGCTTCCGTCGCGCGTCGAACAACTACATCGACGACACCGAGATCGAGGTGCAGCGGCGCGTCGTCGCCGGCTGGGAGTTGGGTGCGAACCACCGCGAATTCACCGGCCAGGCCACGCTCGACGCCAATCTGCAGGTCCGACGTGGCACCGGCGCCTTCGGGGCGATGCCCGCACCGGAGGAGTTCTTCGGCGAAGGCAGCTCGCGCTTCCGCCTGATCGCCGCCGACGCCAACCTGAACCTGCCCTTCCAGGTTGGCACGCAGAAGCTGCGCTACACGGCGCTGTGGCGGGCGCAATGGAACCGCACCCCGCTCACGCCGCAGGACCGCTTCTCCATCGGCGGGCGCTACACCGTACGCGGCTTCGACGGCGAGACGAGCCTGATGGCCGAGCGTGGCTGGCTGGTGCGCAACGACATCGGCTGGGCCCTCGACGCGCTCGGCGCGAGCGGGGCGGAGCTGTATGCGGGCATCGACCACGGGGAGGTGGGTGGCGTGTCGACCGCATACCTGTTGGGCAAGCGCCTGACCGGTGGCGTCGTCGGCCTGCGCGGGGCGCTGGAACTGCCCAAGGGCCTGAGCTACGACGTGTTCGTCGGCGCGCCCATCCACAAGCCCGAGGGCTACCGCACCGCGAAGGTGACCGGTGGCTTCAACCTGAACTTCACCTTCTGAGGCACTGCCATGAACCAAACATCCATCTCCACATCCCCGGTCCGCGCCACTCGCCTCATGGGCCTGCTCCTGCTCGTCGGTCTGCTGGCCGTAGCTGGGTGCGCTTCGCGCCAGCCCGCAACACCCCGGCCGCCCTTCAAGGAAATCGCCGTCATTCCCGTCGTCTCCCCCGAGTCGGTCTATACCGAGAACCGGATGTTCGCCGCCCCGATCCTGCCGGCCATGATCGCGACGTCGATCTCCAATCGGGCCAAGAGCCGCGACTTCGACCAGCGCATGGCGAGCGCGCGCCAGTCGCTGGGGCCGCGCTTCACGCAGATGCTCGTCGAGGCGCTGCGCGCCAAGGGGCTGTCGGCGCATGTCTGGGACACCGTGCCGCGCGATCCGCGTGCACCCGACAACATCGAGTACGCCAAGCTGCCGACCGACGACGCCGTGCTGCACGTCTGGTTCAACGACCTGGCCATGGACTCGCCGCGGACCTCGAGCGATTACCTGCCGCGGATGAACGTCGACGGCTACTTCTTCCCCACGCGCACCGCTGCCGAGGAACACCAGACCTACTTCTATTACCGCTACGGCGCCAACGCCAGCGGTCAGAAGCCCTGGAGCATCCCGAGCGATCCGAAGTACCGCTTCCCCAACTTCGACGCGCTGATCGAGAGAAGCGGCGACGTGGACGCCAGCTGGCAAGACGGCATGCGCGAGATGGCACGACGCATGGCAGAGAGCATCGCCAGCGAGTCGCCGCGACAACAGTGATCCATCAGGGGGAGAAAGCACCATGAACAAGCACCTGCACCGTATCGTCTTCAACGCCGCCCGCGGCCTGCGCATGGTCGTGCAGGAGACGGCCAGGAGCACCGGCCGTGGCGCGCGCAAGGCCACCTGTGGCGGCGCCGATGCAGGCAGTGCCGCCGTCAGCGTGGCGGCCATCGCGGCGGCGTTGATGAGTACGCCTCTGCATGCCCAGATCGTGGCTGACCCCAATGCCCCCGGCGGCCAGCGCCCGACCGTGCTCGGTGCGCCCAACGGCGTGCCGGTGGTCAACATCCAGACCCCCAGCGCCGCGGGCGTCTCGCGCAACGCGTACTCGCAGTTCGACGTGCAGCGCAACGGCGTCATCCTCAACAACAGCCGCGGCAACGTCCAGACGCAGCTCGGCGGCTGGGTCCAGGGCAACCCGTGGCTGGCGACCGGCTCGGCGCGTGTGATCCTCAACGAGGTCAACAGCGCCAACCCGAGCCAGCTGCGCGGCTACGTGGAAGTGGCCGGCCCGCGCACCGAGGTGATCATCGCCAACCCGGCGGGCATCCAGGTGGACGGTGGCGGTTTCATCAACGTGAACCGTGCGACGTTGACCACCGGCACGCCGCAGTTCAACGCGCAGGGCGGCCTCGACAGCTTCGTCGTGCGGGGCGGCAGTGTGCGCATCGAAGGTGCTGGGCTCGATGCAGGCAAGACCGACTACGCGGCCATCCTCGCGCGGGCCGTGCAGGTCAATGCGGGCCTCTGGGCGAATGAGCTGAAGGTCGCCACGGGGGCGAACCAGGTCAGTGCCGACAGCAGCCAAGTTACGCCTACAACCGGCAACGGCGACGCGCCGAGCTTCGCACTCGATGTGGCGGCGCTGGGCGGCATGTACGCCGGCAAGATCACGCTGGTGGGCACCGAGGCGGGGGTGGGCGTGCGCAACGCCGGACACATCGGTGCGGGCGCCGGCGGACTCGTCGTGACGGCGGCGGGGCGGCTGGAGAACACCGGCACGCTCGAGGGGGCGAAGGTCGAGCTGAGCAGTGCGAACGACATCGACAACCGGGGCGGGACGATCCGGCAGGCGGGCACGCGGGAGATCGCCATCACGGCACCGGCGCTGAGCAACACCCAGGGTGGCTTCATCGGGGCGGAGCCCGTGGCCGCATCGGACACAGGTACCGGCGGCAGCGGAGCAACGACCACCGATGGAACGAGTGCCCCATCCACTGGCACGAGCACAGGAACCACGGTGGTCACCGCCGACGGAGGCGCAGCCGCTGCTGCGGGCATCGTCGAAGCCACGCTCGCGCAACCTGCCGCCGCCACCGGACCTGGCGCCATTCACGCCGTCGGCACGATCCTGAACGACGGCGGGCGCATCTATGCGGGCGGCGACATCGGCTTGCAGACGCCGCAGGTGAACAACACCGGCGGCACGCTCAATGTCGCAAGCATGGCTTTGGCCGCACCCACGTTCAACAACGCGGGTGGCACGTTGAACGTGAGCCGCGACTTCAGCGCAAGCGTGGGCAATTTCGACAACAGCGGCGGCACCGTACATGCCGGCAGTTTGCGAATCGATGCAGTGGGTGATTTGCTGAACGCTCAGGGGGTGTTGACGAGTGCGGGAGATGCCAACCTCACCGCCGGCAGCGTGCTAGACAACACCGGCGGCCGTGTCACGGCGCAAAGACACACGACGATTTCGGCGAAGGGTCTGCAGGGCGGCGGCACGGCCGTGCTGGGTGCCGGTATTCAAAGCGATGGGCGCTTGGGGTTGGAGGGCGATCTGCTCGTGACGGCAGCAGGCAGACTCATTGCCGGCGGCACTTTGCTTGCGGCTGGCCAGATGGCTTTGCGGGGCGCCTCCGTCGACTTGTCGGGAAGCGCAGCGTCCGCATCAGGCATTGACCTCACGGCGACTCAAGGCAACGTGGTGACGAGCGGTGCTACCCTCGTTGCCGCGGGAACCCTGGGTGTGCACGCGAACAGCCAAGCGGCACAGACGCTGGTGAATCAGAACGGCAAGCTCAGTGCCGGTCACTTCGCTGTCGATGCCTCCAACATCTCGAACACGCAAGGTGGAGAGCTCATTCAGAGCGGCTCCGGCGATCTTCGGCTTGGTCTGCCGGGCGTGCTGGACAACACCGGCGGAAAAATGGCGGCCAGTGGCGCGATCCAGATCAACGCCGGACGTGTGGACAACAGCGCCGGTGTCATGGCTTCAGTGGATGGCGCCCTGGCCATCGACGCGTCGGGTGCTGTTGTCAACGACGGCGGTCGGATGAGTGCTGCGAGCGATCTGCAGGTCAGCGCGGCGAGCTTGAGCAATCGCAGTGGTGTGCTGGCCGGTCGCGGCTTGACCATCACAACGCATGGTGGAGCCTTCGACAACAACCGTGGCACTGTCGATGCAACGGGCGCGGCCGACATCCGAAGCGGGGCGCTGACCAACGATGCTGGACTCATTCGCGCCGTCGACGATGTGCGGGTGGACACAGGCAGTGCGCAGCTGTCGAACACGCAGGCCGCAGGGCACGCCAGTGGCCTGGGTGGTATCGCCAGCACGGCCGGGGCCCTCACGTTGACTTCCGGGCTGCTCCGAAACGACAGCGGGTTCATCGGAAGCACCGGTGCCTTGTCGAGCAATACCGGTGATGTGTCCAACCAGAGCGGTGAGATCGCGGGTGGCGCCACGATCAACTGGAACTCGACCGCCTTCGACAACACGGGCGGGAGCTTCCACGGCGTGGGCGATGTTCACTTGACGACAGCCGGTGGCAAGTTGAACAACATCGCGGGAACCATCACCGCCCGTGATGGTGGATTGCGTATCGAAGCCGGCACACTGAAGAACGCAGCGCAAGGAAGCGTGGCGGCCGTCATCGCGAGCGGCGGCGACCTGGACATCGCTGCCACGCAGCTTCAGAACACTGCGCAGGGTGCAACACAAGCACTGCTGTGGTCGGGGAAGGATCTACACATCGACGCGGGCACCGTGGCCAATGCCGGTCAGATCCAATCGAGTGCCTCGGCGCGGGTGCGCGCTGGTCAGATTGACAGCACGGGTGGGACGATGACTGCTATCGACGAGCTTCGCCTCGAGACGGCGACGTTCGACAACACCACCACGTTGACGGCGGGTAGTTTCGCTTTCGTCGGCCAGCGCTTCAACAATCAGGCCGGGGCTGTCCTGCAGACCTCGGGATCGATGGCACTCGATGCATCCGACGCGGTAACGAACGATGGGCGACTGGTCGCAGGCGAAACGCTGAGCATCAACGCCGGCGATCTGGTCAACCGGGCTGAGATCACTGCCACCGACCTGCAGGTGGTGGCTGCCAGAACCATCACCAATACGGCCGCTGGCGTCCTGGGCGCCGACAACAGCGTCCAATTGAGGACGGGTACGCTGAACAACAGCGGCGTCATCAACGCCAACGCGCGTGGCAATGCGAGTCTGGTGCGTATCGATGCCGACATCGTCAACAACATCGGGACCGGCGCGATCTATGGCGACAACATTCAGATCGATGCGGTCATCTTGAACAACAGCCCGGACGCCGGTTCGGCGACGGCACCGGTGATCGCTGCACGCAACCATCTGGCGATCGGCGTGGCGACACTCAACAACCTCGATGGCGCCAGCCTGTACAGCATCGGGAGCATGGCCATCGGCGGCGACGTGAGCGCGAACGGCGTGGTCACCGGGAAGGCGCAAGCGCTCAACAACATCAGCGCGACCATCGAAGCAGGTGACCGCTTGGACATGGCGGCCGAGACCCTGCTCAACGAGCGTCGCGACGTGCAGATCGTGTCGACCCAGGTATTGGATGACACAAGAACCATGCTGCCGCCCGCATGGTGGCGAAACGGCCCGCAATCCGGCCCCAACGCACTCACTGGCAACTACAACGCTCACATCGCCTATTACGTCGATCCTTCTGCGATCATCAAGGATGAGGTGATCGTCACGCCCGACGGCTATCAAGTTCACCGTGCGGAAGTGCGTTTGAGCCCGTCAGACTCGGCGTTCTTCACCGCGATCGGCAGCCTTTCCGGGCGCGTCGGAAACCGGTCCCGATATGACATCGCGCAGGACGGCGTTGTGGTGATTTACTACACCGAGCGTCAGGATGGCCAGGCCAATCCCGACCAGGTCAGCGGCGCGCCAGACCCGTTTCAGGCACGCATCCAGACCGTGACGCGATGGGAGACCGACACGCTCGCCTACAACAGCGCCTACGGGCATTGCACGACCAATTGCGTCCGACTGCAGACGCCGCTGGACTACAACGACCCGGTCAACAACTTCAACCGCGACACGCTGCGCCAGCATCCCACTTCGGGCAGTGGCAACGAGGTCAAACGCATTGCGCATCACACCGCCGTCGAGGAACAACTCGTCGCCGGCGCAGGTGCGGAGGCACTGATTCTCAGCGGCGGCGCGATGAACATCGACATCGGCAGCACGTTGACCAACCGCTACGGACGCATCTCTGCGCGAGGCGACCTAACCATCGACGGTCAGGGCGGCAACCCGGACACCAATAGCAAGGTCACGAACATCGGGCACACGCTCACGCGCACGCACAGCTTTATCAACACCACCGTGACTGGCGGAGGCGGAACCTACGACTGGACCAATCCAGACATCGTGGAGAACGTCGGCAGCGTTGGCGGGAGCATCACCAGCGGCGGGACACTCACCATCACTGGCAAGACGCTGGCGAACACGAATGCCGCCAACGCTGGGCCTGCCGCGGTTGGCAATGTGACCTTCGCCGGGATGAGTGTTCTTCCTGGCACGCCAGGCTATTCGTTCACGTTGCCCACAAGCAGCCTCTATCACCTCAACGGCGGGAGTTCCGGGACGCCCCTGGCAACCAGCGCTGGCTTGGCCACGCCAGGAGCGTTCAACGGAAATCGTCCACTGGTCGAGACGGACCCACGTTTCGCCAGCTACGGAACCTGGCGCAGCAGCGACTACCTGCTCAACAACCTCGGCTTCGACGCCAACAACGTTCTCAAGCGACTGGGCGATGGCTTCTATGAGCAGCAGCTCATCCGCCAGCAACTGTTGCAACTGACCGGCAGCGGCTACCTGGACGGCTACACGAACGACCAGGACCAGTACACGGCGCTTCTGAATGCGGGAGGCGTTTTCGCGCAGCAGTACAGCCTCACCCTCGGAGTCGGCCTGAGCGAGGCGCAGATGGCATTGCTGACGAGCGACATCGTCTGGCTGGTGAGCGAGACGGTGACGCTGCCCGACGGAACGCGCGAGACGGTGCTCGTCCCTCGCGTCTACCAAGCCGTGCGCACGGGCGACCTGGATTCCTCGGGTGCTTTGCTGGCCGGGAAGAACATCCGTATCGACATGTCGGGAGACGTGGTCAACAGCGGGAGCATCGATGGCAAGTCGGTCACCCAGATCCTGGCGGGCGGAGACCTCGCCAACCTGGGTGGCCGCGTCACCGGTGGCCAAGCCGTCGGCCTCTACGCCGACCGCGACATCCTGAACATCGGCGGGCAAGTGAAGTCCGGCGGCGTTCTCGTCGCCGACGCCGGACGCGACTTGCTCGTCACCACCACCGTCCGCAGCGATGCCGGCGGGGCCCAGCCCGGCGGTGTGATCACGCAGGCCGCAACGCGCATCGATCGCGTAGCCAGCATGGAGGTGACGGGGCAGGCCGAAGGCAGTGGGCAGATGTCCTTGAGCGCCGGACGCAATGCCACGCTCACCGGCGCACAGATCGTCAACGGCTCGGCAGCGGGAGCGACGACGATCAAGGCCGGGGGCGACCTCACGCTGGCGACGGTGACCGAGAGCCGCAGCGAGCGCACTTACTTCAACGCCGGCAACAACTACAGCAGTGCGTCCAGCAAGGAAGTTGGGACCACCATTCAAGGCAATGGGAACGTGGTGCTGCAGAGCGACGGCAATACCTCGATCCGCGGCGGCAACGTACAGAGCAAGGAAGGGGACCTTTCAGTCAAAGCAGGCGGCGACATCACGATCGAAGCCGCACGCGACACCGCGCAAAGCGATTTCATCGGTACGAGCACGAGCAAGGGGTTGCTGCGAAAGAAAACCACCGTCGAAAGTCATGCGCTCAGTACGACAACAGCGATTGGAAGCAGCCTCTCTGGGAAAACTGTCACCCTGAGCAGCGGACGCGATACGGTTCTGACCGGCAGCAGTCTCTACGCCGAGGATGCTTTGCGCATCGATGCCAAGCGCGATGTTCGCATTGAGGCCGCTTATGACACCGCGACAAGCACCGACTTCACGCAAGTCACGAAGACGCCGTCGGGCATCGCCAAGGTGCTGGGGTCGGGGGGCGCCGTCGTCAGTCTGGCGACGCTTGCGCCGGACCCCGGCTCCGCCAACCTGCTGACGCGCAAGGATGTCAAGGACGGCGCCAGCCAGACCTCGACGCAGGTTGTGAGCAGTACCCTGTCGGCCGGCAGCATCGACATCCGCAGTGGCCGAGACACGACGGTCGTCGGCTCAACGCTGGTGGCGGACAACGACGTGAGCATCGACGCCGGGCGTGACCTCACCATTCAAAGTGCACAGAGCACGAGTACTTCCGCCACCAACGGCTCGACGCAAGGCAGCGGGAACGTTGGCAGCTTCTGGAAGCCGGCCATCGGCCGTGCCAGCAGCATGACCGACGGCCAGAGCTCGGACACGGTGCAGGTCGGCAGCCTGATCGCCAGCCTGGATGGCAACGTCAAGCTCAGGGCGGGCGGAACCTACACGCAGACGGCCAGCGACGTGACCGCCCTGGGCACCGGCTCCGATGGCAAGGCCGGCAACATCGACATCAGCGCACGCACCGTCGTCATCAACGAAGCCTACGACACCCATACCAGCGCCCAGCAGACCGAAGCCAAGTCCCTGACGGCGGGCGGTACGGTCAGCGTGCCGCTCTACAACGCAGTGCAGGGCACGGCCGGAACGGCCCGGGCGACGAGCCAGGTCGGTGATAGCCGCATGCAGGCGCTCGGCGCGGCTACGACGGCTTACAACGCATACAACACCTACCAGGCCGTCCAGAACCCGTTGGGCTACAAGGTCGGCGCGATGCTTACCGACAGCCACAGTCAGAGCAGCAGCACCCAGTCGAGCCGCACCGTCGTGGGCTCGACGGTTTCAGGTGCAGGCAACGTGAACATCACGGCGACCGGAGGCGGCACCGACAGCAACCTCACGGCCACCGCAGCGACGATCAGCGGCGACAACGTGAGCCTGAGTGCGGACAACGCCGTCACCCTGCAATCGGCGCGATCCACCAGCGACTACGACTACCAGCAGAGCGGCAGCAAGTATGGCGTTGGCGTGAGCTACAGCGTCGGCGCGCAGAACGGCGTGACGATCGACCTGGCTGCGGGCAGCAACCGCGGCACCGGCTCGGGCAGCGACAGCACGAACGTCAACACCTATGTGACAGCGACGGGCACTGCCACGATCAAGAGCGGCGGCAACACCACGCTCGCCGGGGCAGTGGTCCAGGCCGAGGCGGTCAAGGCCGATGTGGGCGGCGACCTGCGCATTCAGAGCGAACAAGACACCAGCACGGCGACAGCCAAGCAGAGCGGCGGTGGCTTCGACGCGAGCATCTGCTACTTCTGGTGCTACGGCACGCCGGTGGTGGCCGGGGGCAGCGTGAACACCGCGGGCGGGAAGGGCCAATACGCGAGCGTGACCGAGCAGAGCGGCATCCAGGCCGGTGACGGCGGCTTCGATGTGAAGGTGGTGGGCAACACCAACCTCGTGGGTGGAGTGATCGCGAGCACGGACAAGGCAGTCGATGGAGGGAAGAACAGCTTCACGACGGGCAGCCTGACGATGACCGATGTGGTCAACGTCGATACGTTCAACGCGTCGGGTTACAGCGTCGCGGCCGGCTACAACAGCACATCGTCGGTCGGTGTTGGAAGTGCGAGTGGCGGGAGCACGAGCATCACGACATCGGGCATCTCGGGCGTTGCTGGCAACACCGAAGTGCGCACCGGAGATGGCAGCAACGGGCTGACGCCGAGTTGGGTGGCCAGCGAGTTGCTGAAAGACGTGAATGCGCAGGTGCGAATCACGT
Organism: Variovorax cryoconiti; assembly: GCF_051216395.1. Taxonomy (NCBI): domain Bacteria; kingdom Pseudomonadati; phylum Pseudomonadota; class Betaproteobacteria; order Burkholderiales; family Comamonadaceae; genus Variovorax; species Variovorax cryoconiti. Next base: position 9,551 of record NZ_JBPJZI010000017.1, read on the forward strand.
CGACGGCGACCGGCATTCTGGTGGAGATGACGCCGCAGATCGTCGCGCAACTCAATGCACTACTTGCTGGGGGGAATCCATCGGGGCGAATGGCGCCAAGCGAGATAGATCGCGCACGTAGCGAGTTCGACCGACTGCAGAACGACCCCAGCCTGACGCCGGAGCAGCAGCAGCAGCTTCAAAATCTTCAGACTTTCTTCAACAAGCTCATTGCCAAGGGGCAGAGCATCTTGGGTACGCCGGGCGGTCCGGACACAGTGGTCGGCGGGGGAGACAGCGCAAACACACCAGTTGTGTTCGCGTTGGCAGGCGTCGGAGCAGCCGGTGCGGGCACGGCCGCAGGTGCTGCCGGTGCAGCCGGGCTCAATGGAGCGTCAGGCTCCGGCCAGGGCTATCGTGATCCGGAGAGTGGGCAGTGGGTAGGCGGATCGCCGCCGTTGACGCTTCCGTCGCTAAGCAGTCTGGAGCAGTTGGCGCTCGAGAACCCCGTCCTGGGGCCGATCTATCGGGCTTATGCTGCGCTGGTTCAACGCTACTCGAATACAGTTCTATCGGAAAATGCAAACATCCCTAGTTTGCTAGATCCTAAGGGGGAGGCGCACGTTTTGGATGGGGATGCGACCGGGGGCGGGCACAGACCCGGCACGGGCTTACCAGGGAAGAGCGAATTCCCGGTGAATTGGTCAGACGAGAAAATTTTGGGTGAAATTTCTGATGTTGCGACTGATCCGTCGTCGTCAAGAAGTCCGGGTAGAGGCGGGCGAACCATCGTTCGAGGTACTCGCGACGGAGTTGATATAGAGGTAATTGTTGAGCCAAGTGGGCGAATTGTCACTGGCTATCCTACGAATGTTCCACGAAACCCTAAAAAATGATGAGTCCTGAAAAATTCGAGGAAATTGAAAGACTATTCCCTAAGATATTGGTCTTTTTGGAGGGGCAAGGTCTTGCAAAGGCGAATACTGATGCTTCTCGATACTTCGATGTGGGTGAATATGGATTGGCTCTAGAGGAATCTCTGGAGGCATGCGCAGAGTGGGGTGGGGAGCTTTCAGAAGAAATTGAAATGATTTTTAGGAGATTGGGGGTGTTAATGGAGATGGATTGTTTCTTTGATAGTATTATGAAAAGGCAGAGGTCTTCTTAATTTTTTCGGAATACGGAAATTCCGAGGTCTTTGCGAAGAAGTCGGTGCGGGCGAAATTGCTTGTGGTTTCAGTACTGTCTTACAAGCCGGCCACTGCAGCGACGATCAGTGGCAACAACTTGAGCCTGGATGCCGACAACGCCGTTACGCTGCAATCGGCGCAATCCGCCAGCGACTACAACTATCAGCAGAGCGCCAGCAAGTACGGCGTGGGCGTGAGTGCGCAGAGCGGCATGACGATCGACCTGGCCGCGGGCAGCAACCGCGGCACCGGCTCGGGCAGCGACAGCACCAACGTCAACACCTATGTGACGGCGACCAACACGGCCACGATCAAGAGCGGCGGCAACACCACGCTCGCCGGGGCAGTGGTCCAGGCCGAGGCGGTCAAGGCCGAGGTGGGCGGCGACCTGCGCATCCAGAGCCAACAAGACACGAGCACGGCGACAGCTAACCAGAGCGGCGGAGGCTTCGACGCGAGCATCTGCTACTTCTGGTGCTACGGCACGCCGGTGGTGGCCGGTGTTGAGGCAGGTTATTTTACGGAGCCAGGTGGAGCGGATACGGTGGTCGGCGGTGGAGGCAGCGCAAACACACCGGTTGTATTTGCAATGGCGGGCGTGGGAGCAACCGGTGCAGGGACGGCAGCCGGCGCTGCAGCCGCTGCAGGGCTCAACGGCGCATCGGGTACCAACCAAGGCTATCGCGATCCGGAGAGTGGGCGATGGGTCGGCGGATCGCCGCCGCTGACGCTGCCATCACTGTCTAGCCTTGAACAACTGGCGGCGACCAATCCGGTGATCGGGCCCATCTATTGGGCGTATGCGGCGATGTGGGAGGCGATTGGCGCTTCAAATAATGTCTACGCTGTGCCAAGTGGGGATCCTCCTGTACCCGGCGCTACTCCGGGTAGGCCCACTTCGGGCCGCACCAGCCAATGGGAAAGCAGCGGCGGCTTTGATCAAGCGAACGAAGATTTCGATCATCTCAACCCGACTGATGTAAGGGATTACGGAAATGGCGTCCGAGTGGGTACGCTCCCCGATGGCCGGAGCGTAGTCGTCAGGCCGACAAGTTCAGGTGAGCGGCGCCCCACTCTTGAAATTCAAGGGCCTCGGCCAATAAAAGTGAGGTATTAATTTTGACCAAATATGCATTGGCATTTCCCGGGTATGCGGTGTCGGAAGTGTGCGAATTTAAAAGCCTAAGAGATTCAGGGGATCGACTCGATATAGATTTGGTCGACGGGGGTAAAATAATTTCAATTATATTTGAAAGCCATTTATTTTATAGAAAGATGGAAGAGGGGGATGCTTACAAATATGCGTTGGATATCGACGCGCAAATATCTCTAGGGGCAGTATTCTATAAAGCGGAAAATTCGGACCTCCTTTTTTGGCTGCAAGAGCGAAGCTTTGGTGCGAAAAAGCCAGAAGAGCTGCAGCATTTTATAATTGCTGCTGCTAATGACTGGGTAGACGTTGTTGCTTGGTCGCTCCCCGAAATGCAAATTTCTTAGTGCTTGCTAGCCCGAAAACAGATCGTTGAGTGCAGCGATACGACTACTAGCAGAGCGACAGCAAATACGAAGTGAAATCATGAATAATGAATTTGAAATTGCCGTGACGCACCTGCGTGAGGAGCCTTCGAGTGAAGTCGATAGCGGCAAAAAAATGTAAGATCTATTGCGACTGCTACTGCACGTAGATGATAGTGCTAGAATTCGCGCGTTCATCCGTGGATTTGAAGAGGACTGGAGTATTCCCCCGAAAATACGTCTTGCGATGTTTTTCCAGATATTTAGAAACTCCGGTGCAACCGCTGATGATTTTATATCTTTTTCCGTCTTTCTTAATTTATTTTATGAAGAGATGGATGATTGGTCAAATGCGCTAGTGGAATATGCTGATTCAATAAAATGAATCGGGCGCCGCGCTCTGCTCGGCAGCCGCCTCGTTCCGGGCAGAAGGATCAAGCCGTGAACAAGCGAGATTTGCTGCAAGAGCTCTATCAAAAAGAATTAAATGAAGAAGAAGCGGATGAGGCTCTAGCCAGACTCCTCGACTCTGACGGTGCGGCAGATGTAAAGGAGATTCTTCTCTTGTCGGGCATCGAGTGGACGGCAAAGGCCCAAGGCGCGGACTGGAGAGATGTCGCTCGATGGCGTTATGAGGGATGGCCAAATAGATGCCCAAAATGCGGGGCGGATTTAAATGTGCGTCAATTTGGCTGGCGAGTTTATATAGATGATGTTGCCTTCTTGGCTCACATTCGTTGTCCTAACGCAGCGGATTAGGTTTCGGAGCGCCTCGCATATCCCGGCACCTAAGTGCCACCGGTAGCGAGCATTGCCAAATCAAAGAGCGGCGCCTACTACCTTCTTGCCACTCAGTACATGCGGCCCCACAACTATCGATCACAGGGATTACACGGGGCACTCTTTAGACCGTATGCAACGAAGAGGTGGAGCTACTACGCTGGTGAAGACGCCATTGAAATGGCAATTCCCGGCCAGATAAAAATTCCCGGACTCCCAGACGGTGCACAAATGTGGACGGGATAGTGGGGTCGTGACCGATGGCAGCGGTTGACGCCTAATTTCTATCGAGGTTTGATAGGGGGGAATTATGGATGATTTCTTGGCTCGACAATTTTCTCTTCTTAGAGAGGCGTCTACGGCTTACAGATCTCGAGAGATGAGCTTGGGTCGACTGGTGGGGAGAATTGAGGCAATTGGAAATGTTATCGGAGGCGATTTTTGGGATTCGATATTCAATGTGGTGCTGGACCTCGAGTCAATCAACAGCGAATTGATCGATAAAAATAGAGAGATCACCGATTTGGAGCGGGAGAGCGTTTTGGAATCGTTAGTCCGATTGGAAGAGGTGATAGCAGCCAAGGACGTGGGATAGAGGCGCACCGGCTCGGCCAGCGTGGGACTCTGTCCGGAATCGCGTTCACGCCCGAAGAGGTCGAGGCGCGATGGTTCGATCGGAGCCGCGTTCGATCGTGAGACCCGCCTGCAGGCAGGAGTCAAACCGCCGAAGTCACCTGCTGCACCCCGCCCGACCCATCCAGCACCGGCGGCGCAGTCACGATGGACCGCAGCGCCGGCTCCACCACCGACGCGCGCAGCTTCGCCAGGTCTGGCCGCGGGCGGCGCAGTTCGGGGATGGCCGCGAAGGCCTGTTCCATCGCATGCGATGCGCCGAGCACCTGCGCGTCGGCGCGGAAGCCGCCCACCACCTGCAGGCCGAAGGGCATGCCGCGGTGGTCGACGCCGCAGGGTAGGGCCATGGCCGGGTTGGTCGCGAGCGTGACCACGTAGGTCAGCGCGAGCCAGCGGTAGTAGTTCTCCTGCGGCTCGCCGTTGATGGTGTCGGCGTACATCTGCGTCCACGGGAAGGGCGACACCGGCGTGGTGGGCGAGAGCACCAGGTCGTACTCGGCGAAGGTGCGCTGGAAGCGGGCGATGAGCCGGGTCTGCTCGGCCTGCGCCCAGGCGCTGTCGGGCAACGACATGCGTGCGCCCATCTCGTAGTTGGCGCGCGAGTTGGAGCCGAGGCTGGCCGGGTCCTTCTGGTAGGCGGCGTGCATGCCGGCCACGAAGGCTTCGGCGCGCAGCACGTCGAAGCAGCGGTGCGCCTCGCCGAGGTCGAAGCTCACTTCGTCGCAGCGCGCGAACAGGTGCTTCATCGCCGCGATCTTGTGGCGGAAGGTGGCGCGGATGTCGTTGTCGACGGCGCAGGTGCCGAAGTCTTCGGTGTAGGCCACGCGCAGGCGGCTCAGGTCGACGTCCAGCGGCTTGAGGAAAGCCAGCGGGTCGAGCGGGTAGCTCAGCGGATCGCCCGCGTGCATGCCGGCCGAGGCGGCCATCTGCAGGCAGGCGTCTTCCACGCTGCGCCCCATGGGGCCGACCACCGAGATGGGCGTCCAGCCCAGCAGCTTGCGCACGCTCGGCACCACGCCGGGCGAGGGGCGGAAACCGACCACGCCGCACTTGGCGGCCGGGATGCGGAGCGACCCGCCGGTGTCGGAGCCGGTGCACAGCGGCAGCATGTCGCAGGCCAGCGCCGCGGCCGAGCCGCCCGAGGAGCCGCCGGCGTTGAGGTTCGGGTCGAAGGGGTTGCCGGTCGCGCCCCACACCACGTTGCGCGAATTCGCGCCCGCGCCCATCTCGGGCACGTTGGTCTTGCCCGCGACGATGGCGCCGGCCTGCCGCAGCCGCGCGACCAGCACGATGTCTTCGTCGGGAACCTGGGCGCGGTAGATCGGCGAACCCCAGGTGGTCAGCAGGCCGGCGGTCGGCTCGAGGTCTTTCACGCCCAGCGGCATGCCGTGCAGCAGGCCGAGCGGCTCGCCGGCCAGCACCGCGCGTTCGGCGGCCTGGGCTTCGCGACGCGCGCGTTCGAAGGCGGTCGCGGTGACGGCGTTGACGTGCGGGTTGAGGTCTTCGATGCGCGCGATGCAGGCATCGAGCAATTCGACGGGGGAGATCGCCTTGCGGCCGATCAGTCGGCGGAGTTCGACGGCGGAGGTCTCGACGAGTTCGCTCATGAACCTCAATCCGCCGTGATGTTGGCGCGCACGGCCAGGGCACGCATCACCGGCAGCTCGCGGTTGATCAGCGCAGCGGAGGCGGCCGCATTGCTGTAGGCGGGCTCGAAGCCCTGGGCGACCAGCTTGGCGCGCGTGTCGGCGTCGGCCATGGTGACGGCCAGCGCCTTCTCGAGGCGGGCCTTGACGTCCGCGGGCAGGCCCTTCGGCGCGGCCAGGATGAGCCAGGTGTCCATGTCGATGTCCGGGTAGCCGCTCTCGGCCATGGTCGGCACGTTGGGCAGCAGGGCGGAGCGCTTGGCCGCCGTCACCGCGATGGCCTTGATCTTGCCGCTCTTGAGCTGCGGGATGGCGGCCGACACGGTGTCGACGCTGAAGGGGATCTGCCCGCCCATCAGGTCGGTCATGGCCGGCGCGCTGCCCTTGTAGGGCACGTGCGTCATCTTCAGACCGGCGGCGTACAGCACGGTCTCGCCGGCGAACTGCGCCGTGGTGCCGCTGCCGTACGAGCCGTAGGCGTACTTGCCGGGCGAGGCCTTCACGTAGTCGACGAACTGCTTGACGGTGGTAACCGGCACGTCCTTGTTGGCCAGCAGGATCAGGCTGGTGCGGCCAGTGATGCCGATCGGGTCGAAGCTCTTGACCGGGTCGTAGGGCAGGTTGTTGCGGATGGCCGGGTTCACCGTGAAGGTGGTGCCCGAACTCACCAGCAGCGTGTAGCCGTCGGCCGCCGCCTTGGCCACGTAGGCCGCACCGATGACGGTGCCGGCGCCGGCGCGGTTCTCGATGACCACCGGCTGGCCCAGTTCCTGGCCGATGCGCAGGCCGATCACGCGGCCGAGCACGTCGGTGGCGCCGCCTGGCGGGAAGGGGATCACCAGCGTGATCGGCTTGGTCGGGTAGTCGGCCGCGACAGCGGCGAACGGCGCGGCCAGCGTGGCGGCCATGAGGCAGCCGGCGGTCGCAAGGCGGGTGAGGGCGGTGGAGGCTTTCATGACGCGATGCTAGGCGTCGACCTCTGTTGCGACAAGCACCATGTTTAGAATATTCGATTGCCGAAAAGGCAATCGATCTGCACCGAATTGCTCGCTGAACCTCCACGACGAAAGCGCCCATGCCCAGCCATGCCCTGCAGGAGACCGCGGTCCGCTACTTCCTCGAAGTGGTGAAGGCAGGGTCGATCAAGGACGCCGCGGCCAAGCTCAATGTCGCGCCCTCGGCGGTGAGCCGCCAGGTGGCGCGGCTCGAGAGCGAGCTCGACACGCTGCTCTTCGAGCGGCGTTCGCGCGGCATGGTGCCCAACGCCGCCGGCGAGTTGCTCGCCGCGCATGCCAAGCGCACCCAGCAGGACATCGAGCGCGTCACCGGCGACATCTCAGCGCTGCGCGGCCTGCGCAGTGGCCATGTGCGCGTGGTCAGCGCCGAGGGCTTTGCCTTCGACTTCATCCCGACGCTGATCGCTCGCTTTCGCGAGCGCTACACCGGCATCCGCTTCCACCTGGAGGTGTGCGGGCAGAGCGAGGTCGCGCGGCGCATCCGCGACGGCGAGGCCGACGTCGGCCTCACGCTCAGCGGTGTGCCCGAGGCCGGCATCAAACTGGAACTGCGCCACCCGAGCCCCATTCTCGCGGTGATGGCCACCGGCCATCCGCTGGCCGGGCAGCGCCAGCTGTCGCTGAGCCAGGTGGTGGCCTACCCGCTGGCGCTGCCGCTCAAGCACAGTTCGCTGCGGCAGCTGCTCGACATCAGCTGCAGCCGGCAGGGCCTGCAGTACGAGGTGGCCATGTCGAGCAATCACGCCGACGCGCTGGTGAGCTTCGCGGCGGCCGGCGGGGGCGGCATCGCCTTCTACGGCGAGCTGTCGATTCGCACGCGGCTGGTGAACAGCGCGCTGGTGGCGATCCCGCTACGCGACCGCGAGATGAACGAGCGCTATCTCGAGGTCGAAACGCTGGCCGGCCGCCCGCTGCCGGAGGCCGGCAAGGCCTTCGTCCAGTACCTGACGGAGGCGATCAAGGCCGGCCTATAGCGCACGTCGGCGGCTCATCGATTGCCGTAACGGCAATCGATGGTTCGATTATTTGCGGTCGCGGCACCGCCGCCGGAGGCGGCCCGGCGGCACAATTCCGGCAGCCTTCTTCCACGCACGCATCCCGCATTCATCCCCCATGAAGAACACCGCAACCGTCGTGCTCGGCGCCGGCATGGTCGGCCTCGGCACCGCGCTGGCGCTGCAGCAGCGCGGCCATGCGGTCACGCTGGTCGACCGCAAGCGACCCGGCCGCGAAACGTCTTACGGCAACGCCGGCATCATCCAGCGCGAGGCGGTCGAGCCCTATGCCTTCCCGCGCGACCTTTCCACGCTGCTGCGCGTCGCGACCGGCCGCAGCAACGACGCGAACTACCACCTGGGTGCCCTGTGGTCGCTGCTGCCGCCCCTGGCGCGCTACTGGCATGCATCGGCGCCCAGGCGCTATGCGCCTATCGCCGACGCCTACGGCAAGCTGATCGCGCAATCCATCGAGGCGCACCGCCCGCTCATCGCCGACGCCGGCGCCGACGCGCTGGTGAGCCGCAACGGCTGGCGCCAGGCCTACCGCGACGCGGCCAGCTTCGAGGCGGCGGCCGCGGCGGCACGCCAGCTGATGCAGCGCACCGGGCTCGATGCGGTGGTGCTCGACGGCCCCGCGCTCTCGGTGGCCGAGCCGGCCCTGCGCATCCCGCTGGCCGGCGCCATCCACTGGCGCGACCCGTGGTCGATCAGCGACCCCGGCGAACTGGTGGCGCGCTATGCGCAGCTCTTCGTGCGCCGCGGTGGCCGCTTCGCCCATGGCGATGCGTCGACGCTGCGCCAGCGCGGCAGCGGCTGGTCGGTGCAGACCGACGGCGGCCCGGTCGAGGCCGAACGCATGGTGGTGGCGCTCGGCCCCTGGGCCGACACGTTGACCCGCCAGCTCGGCTACCGCCTGCCGCTCTTCGTCAAGCGCGGCTACCACCGCCACTACGCCACACCGGTGCGGCTGAACGCGCCGATGCTCGATGTCGCCCATGGCGTGATGCTGGCGCCCATGTCGCTCGGCCTGCGCCTGACCACCGGCGCGGAGTTCGCCCGCATCGACGCCCCGGCGACGCCGGTTCAGTTGCGCCACGCCGAGCGCAGCACGCAGGCGCTGATCAACCTCGGCGCGCCGGTGGAGGCGATGCCCTGGCTGGGCGCCCGGCCGTGTACCGCCGACATGAAGCCGGTGATCGGCCCGGCGCCGCGGCACGCGGGCCTGTGGTTCAACTTCGGCCACTCGCACCAGGGCTTCACGCTCGGCCCGGCCACCGGGCGCCTGCTGGCCGAGATGATGGACGGCGAGACGCCGTTCACCGACCCGACGCCGTACCTGCCGAGTCGGTTCGGGCATTGACCCGATCGGCGGCGCATCGGCTCGCCCGCGCGTTGCGAGGCTACGCGTCGATCACGGTCCGCAGCGGATGCGCGAGGAAGAAGCGCAGCATCTCGGCGCTGGCATCCACGCCGGTCGGGTCGGTGTAGCTTCCCTGTGCGCTGCCGCCCGACCAGGCGTGGCTGGCGCCGTGCAGTCGCCAGTATTCGGCCCTCGCGCCGCCGTCGCGGTCGGTGTAGACCGTGCGGGTGTAGCGCCGGCCGGCGGGGGCGCTTCCCTCGGAAGCGTTCGCCTCGGGCAGCGCGCCCGATGGGTCGCGGTGGGCCGCCCGCACCGCATCGACGATGGCCGTCGCATTGCGCACATGGACCGTGGCGTCGGCATCGCCATGGAAGACGATCGTCGGCGGGACCGGGGCGGCGGGGCCGCTGTCCGCGCGGGGCGCAGCGCCCTGGCGCATCACGGACAGCGCCGACGCAAGGTCGCTGGCCGCTCCGCTGGGCAAGCCCGAATGCACGCCCACGGCGGCGATCAGGTCGGGATAGCAGCGCCCGAGGATGTCGGCCATGGCACCGCCGGCGGACAGACCCGCCACATAGATCCGGGACGCATCGACGTCATGTTCGGCCGCGATCGATCGAATGAGCATCGCGAGCGCTTCCGGCTCGCCCTTGCCGCGCGCCTGGTGCTGCGGCTTGAACCAGTTCCAGCACCGCTGTGCATTGGCATGCTGGGCCTGCTCGGGGTACAGGACGAGTGCCCCGGCCTCGCGGGCGAGCGCGTTCATCCGCGTGCCGGCAGCGAAATCCGCAGCGCCCTGGGTGCAGCCGTGGAGCATGACGATCAGCGGGCGCTGCGTCGTGCTGTTGTCGCTGGTGGTCGGCGGAACGTAAAGTTTGTAGGCCAGGGTGCGGCCTCGGTGACTGGTGCTGCCGTCGAGCCAGCGTTCGGTCGCTTGCCCGGCGCGTTCGACGTGGTCGACAGGCGCGGCCTCGGTCGCGTGCGGCGCAGCCTGCGTTGGCCAGACGGTGGGCGAGGCGTCGGCTGTGTGGATGCGCTCTGCGCCCGGCGCGGCCCGATCAAGCAGGGCCTGCTGGATCGACTGCGTGGCCTCCATCAGCTGGCCGAGTCGGGTCTGGCGGGTGGCGTCGCCAAGACGGTTGAGGAAATCGTTCAATGTGTCTTTCGGTGGGGTGATCAATGGATGCGCCCGGCCAGCGCGTCCTTGACGGAAGCGCTGGCGTGCAGGGCGCCGAGCACGGTGATGGAGTCGATGGTGGCCGCAGCCAGTTCGGGCGAGACGTCCCTGCCGATCACGGCCAGACCGAGCACGCGGATTTCAAGCCGCTGGTTCGCGGCACGCGCCGCTTCCAGGTCTTTCGCGGAAAACTGCTGCAGTCCCAGCACCAGCATCTTTCGGGAGGCGGCCTGTCGCAGCGCGTCGGCGTGGACCGCCAATTGCCCGCGGATGGCGGTGCGGATGAAATCCGTCCGATTCGCATAGAAGCGCTCGGCCACCAGCAGGTCGATGTGGCCGAGGTCGACATAGCCCAGGTTGATCGTGATCTTCTCGGACTCTGGAAGTTTGACGGGGGGTGATGAGAGTTCGGCAGCCATGTGCCATCCTACCACCATCCACATGGATGGTGTGAGAACTTCGGTGCAGGCGCTTCGGCACAGCACGCGAGCGCGGTTTACTTCTTTTCGCTGGGTTGCGTGGCGCTAACGAAAGGCGGGCAACTCGCCGCTGACCAGCTGGAGGAGCAGGGGGGCCATCTTTTCGAGGGTACAGCAGTAGTCCGGGTGGTCCGTCCGAAGCGCGCTGGCGGGCATGCCCGTCTCGGCCGCCTCTCCGGGATCCTGGACCACGCCGATGCCGCCGGCCGCTTCGATGCGCGTGAGCCCCGCCGTGCCGTCGTGCGAGTCGCCGCTGAGCACGACACCGATCACCCGGTGACCGTAGGTCGCGGCGGCGCTTTCGAACAGGCGGTTGACCGAGGGGCCCGCGTCTGCGAACGCTCGCTCGTATTCCAGCGAGATGATGTCGGTCGGGACGATCACCATGGTCTGGCGCGTCGGCGCCACCACGACGCGGCCGCGACGCACCATGACGCCATCGGTGGCATAGATCACGGGAAGCCGGGAATAGCCTCGCAGAATCTGCAACACGCTGGCGGCAGGCTGCGAGCCCGCGTCCAGCGCGAGCAGGATCGCGGCGTCGAAGTCCTTGGGCAGGTCGCCCAGCAGGTGGCAAAGCGCGCTGAGCCCGCCGGAGCCGGCGCCGATCACCACCAGGTCGCGCCGATCTCTGGCGTACTTCCGCCCGCCGGGCAATGGCGACCCGTGGGTGGGTGATCGGACGAGGGTCAGGCGCTCACCGGCGAGGCGGCGACCAGATGCTCGGTAAGGAACCACACCTGCAGCTCGTTGGTGCGCAGCACGTTGCTGACGAACACGTCGTTGCTGCCGTCGTCGCCCGCCTCGTCGACCGCCTTGGCCGCCTTGCGCGCTTCGATGATGATGTGCTCGTGGGCCTCGGCCAGACGACGGATCTGGACCGCCGCCGGCTCGCGACCGCGGGGCGGGCGCTTGATCTTGGTGGTCTCGGCGATGTCCCCCGCCATGGCCAGTGCGATGCCGCCGAGCAACTGGATGCGTTCGGCGAGGATGTCGACGATCAGCACTTGCGCCTCGAAGTGCTGGTCGTACATCAGGTGCAGCTGGTTGAAGGTCGGGCCGACCACCTGCCAGTGGTGCTTCTTGTACATGTCGCGCAGCGTGATGGTGTCCGCCAGGCACTGGTTCAACAGCGCGACGCTGTCCTTGCAGACCTTCTCCGACAGGCCGTTCGGCAGCTTGACGATCTCGCCGAACTTCTGCGTCTCGTGGCTTGGTTGGTCGAGGTCGGGCGCGACCGCGCTCGGTTGCTGCTTCTGGGTGTCGCTCAGGGTTTCAGATTTGGTTGCGGGGCGCGTGGCCATGGGGGTTCTCCGGAGTGTGAATCTAGTGAACCTTTGTAGTCCTCGCGTCGCGCCCGACACGTAGGGCAGCAGCCCGTGTCGACCCCACCCGATCGGCCATGCCCGTGCAAGGCCAGCCGCTCAATGCCCCGGCGACAGGCCCTGGGCGTGCAGCACCGCCTTGAGGCGCCGCACCTCTCGCTGCAGGTCGAGGATCAGCGCGGCAGCGTCGAGCCCGACGCCGAAGTCGCGCTCCAGCCGGCGGGCGGCCAGCGCCTGCTGCAGGTCGGTGCTCTGGAAGCGCCAGTCGTCGGGCCGCAGCGACGGCGCAGACAGCTCGACGATACCGACCTCGACCAGTTGAACGACCCATTCGATCTCGGCGCCGCAGGCGTGCGCCAATTCGTGCGCGGCCAGCGGGTGGGCCAGGCCCAGCGCGGTGGTGGTGACGGAAACAGCGGCCATGGTCATCACGCTCCCAGGTGACGGCGAGGGTTGAAGGCGATGCTGGCGGCAGCCAGCTGTTCGTAAGCCTGACGCACCGCGTCGCTGTCGGCCGGTGGCAGCACGATCTCCAGCAGCAGGTACAGGTCGCCGGATGGTTTGCCGCCCAGGCCCCGGCCCTTGAGCCGCAGCTTGAGGCCGTTGCGCGCCTTGGCCGGCACGGTCAGCTCGACCGTGCCGCCGGTGGGCGTGGGCACCTCGACCTGCGCGCCGAGCGCGGCTTCGCTGGGCGTCACGGGCAGCGTCATGTGCAGGTCGCGCCCCTCGACGCGGTAGCGCGGGTGCGGCGCGATCCGCACCTCCAGGTACAGGTCGCCCGCCGGTTCGCCGCCGTGGCCCGGCATGCCTTGCTTGGCAAGCCGGATGTACTGGCCCGGGTGCATGCCGGGGGGGATCGTCACGCTCAGCGTGCGGGTCTTGAGCTCGGGCTGGCCATCGGCACCGGTCTCGATGCCGCGCAGCGTGATCTCGCGCTCGGCGCCATTCAAGGCGTCTTCCAGCGAAATCTCGATGGCGGCGTGGTGGTCCTCGCCGCGCGCGCGGTGGTTCTGCCGCGTGGCGCTGCGGCGCTCGGCGGCGCCGAAGAGGGAGGAGAAGAAGTCGCTGAACTCGGCGTGGTCGGCCGGGCCCGAGGCCGGACCGCGGTGGAACTCGAAGCCTTCGTCCCAGCCCGGCGGTGGGCGGAAGTCGCCTTCTGGGCTGCCGCCGCGCGCCACGCGGTCGGCCAAGGCGTCGTAGGCCGCGCGCTTGTCCTTGTCGCGCAGCACGTCGTTCGCTTCGTTGACGTCGCGCATCCTCAGCTCGGCATCGGCTTCCTTGCTGACGTCGGGGTGGTATTTGCGGGCGAGCTTTCGGTAGGCCTTGCGGACCTCGTCGTCCGACGCGCTGCGCTCGACGCCGAGCACCTTGTAGTAGTCCTTGAAGTCCATCGTGTTGTCGTGATCCAAGGAGGCCGGGAAAAGATCAGGCCAGCGACGCGGCCTCGTTCGTGCGTGCCAAAAGCGGTTCGATGTGCCATGTGGTGCCGGTGCGCTGGAAACGCAATGGCTGCGCGTTGCCGAGCACCGCCGGCTCGATCGACACGCCGAGCAGCGCGGTCAGCACATACAGCGTGCCGCCGTGTGCCACCACCAGCACCGGCGCGGGCTGGGCCAGCGCGAAGCGCAGCGCGATGCGCTTGCGGTCGACGAACTGCTGCAGCGTCTCGCCGCCCTCGGGCGCGCAGGCCCAGTCGAGGTCGACCGACGAGGTGCCGATGAGCGCGCCGAAGTGGCGCTCGCGCAGGTCCTCGCGCGGCATCGGCACGATGCGCAGCCGCTCGGCCACGGTGTTGGCGGTGTCGAAGGCGCGACGCGAATCGCTGGCGACGATGGTGCGGATCGGCTCGCCGGCCAGGCGCTCGGCCGCCCGCGCGGCCTGCTGCTGGCCCAGTTCGCTCAGCGGCTCGTCGACCGCCTGGAAAATGCGAGAGGCATTGCGCCCGGTCTGGCCGTGGCGCAGGAAGTAGAAGTGGTCGACCTCGGGCGCGATCGGTTCGGCCGCGGCCAGACGCACCAGCGCGTCGAAGCCGGCCGGGTGCTGCTGGGTGAAGTGGGGTGTGCTCATGCGGACCGTCTCAGAACTTGGGGATGCGCAATGTCTTGCTGATCATCAGCGTGCCCGACAGCGCGAACAGCAGCACCAGCGGGTGCAGCGTCCACGGCCCGACCACCCAGGCACCGCCCCACACCGCATCGCCCACACGACCCTGCCAGGCGGCCCAGGCCAGCACGCCGACCAGCACCACGCTGGTCGGGATGGGGGTGCCCTCGAAGTACTTCACCTTGTCGGCGCCTTCGGAGAGCGTTTCGGCCGTCACGTTGTAGCGCGCGAGGCGGCTCACCCCGCAGCCGACGAAGTAGATGAGCACGGCGCAGTCCCAGCCGCCGTTCAGGCCGGCCGCGAAGGCCAGGGCCGCCGGCGCCACGCCGAAGGAGATCACGTCGGCCAGCGAGTCGAGCTCGCGGCCGAGGGCCGAGTGGGTCTGGCGCCAACGCGCGATGCGCCCGTCGAACACGTCGAACACGAAGGCCGCGGGCGCGAGTGCAGCCGCCCACAGGAACTGCTCGAGCGACTGGCTCGCCATGTAGGCCATCGCGAGGAAAACCGCGCCGACGCCGCACGCCGCATTGCCGAGCGTGAAGACGTCGGCCAGGTGGAAGCCGCGAAGCATCGAGAAATGCTTGCGGACCGGGGCGGCCTGGGAAGGTGAAGAAGACATGGCGGGGTCCCTCGGGAAGAGGTCGGAAAGAGGTCGGGGATGGTTCGGGGACAAGGGAGCGCATTCCGACGGAGCGCTGTGCCGGACCTTAGCGCAATTGCCCGCCGCCTCTTGTAGGTTCAATCCGGCGCCACCGGGTCGCCAGCGAGCCGCACGCGGTTGCCGCCCGAGGTCTTGGCTGCGTACATGGCCTCGTCGGCGCAGCGGATGAGTTGCTGGTAGTCGTCGCCGTGCGCCGGGTAGAGCGCGATGCCGATGCTGGGCGACACGGTGACCATGTCGTCGGCCAGCGCGAAAGGCTGGCCCAGGTGCGAGCGCAGGGATTCCGCGATCGCCAGGGTCTGTTCGACCGGGCCGTCGCTGTCGAGCAGCACCAGGAATTCGTCGCCGCCGATGCGCCCGACCGTGCCGGCCTGCGCCACGCCGCGGCGCAGGCGCACCGCGGTTTCCTGCAGCAAGAGGTCGCCGACCGAATGGCCGAAACGGTCGTTGACTTCCTTGAACATGTCGAGGTCGACATACAGCAGCGCCAGCCGGCGCTGCTCGTCGCGCGCGCGCTGCAGCGCCGCCTCGATGCGTTCGTGCAGCAGGGTGCGGTTGGGCAGGTCGGTGAGCGGGTCGTGGCGGGCGATGTGGCGCAGCCGCGCGTCCATCTGCTTGCGCTCGATGGCGGTCGCGACCTGGGTCGAGACGAACTGCAGCAGTTCCAGGTCCCGCTCGGTGTAGCGCACGTCGCCGGTGTAGCTCTGCACCACCAGCACGCCGATCGGACCCTGCTGCGTCTGCAGCGGCACGCCGAGCCAGTCGAGCGAATTGCGGCCGACGTCGAGCTTCACCCGCGGCGGCAGGTTCAGCGCGGTGTCGGCCCGCAGCAGCATGGCCTGGCCGCTGCGGATCACCTCGGCGCTCAGCGTGCCCGAGTCGAGCGGTCGCGGCGCCGGTGCTTCGTGCTGTGCGTCGACGTAGTAGGGGAAGGACAGCGCGTCCGCGGCCTTGTCATACAGGGCGACGAAGAAGTTCACGGCCGGCAGCAGCCCGCCGACGATCTGGTGGACATGGCGGAACAGCGCCAGCAGATCTTCGGCGGTGTGCGCCGCCTCGGACACGGCGTAGAGCGCGGCCTGCATCGACTCGGCGCGCTTGCGCTCGGTCACGTCCCGCGCCACGGCCACCCGCACGCCGGCCTCGGGCGACCAGCGCGCCGACCACATGATGTGCACCGTGCTGCCGTCCTTGCGCACGTAGCGGTTCTCGAAATGCGGGCCCTGCGTCCCGGCGTAAATGGTGTCGACGCGGGCCAGGGTACGCGCGCGGTCGCCCGGGTGGACGAAGTCGATCATCGGCTGGCCGATCATTTCGGCCGGCGTGTAGCCGAAGGTCTGGCGGCAGGCGGCGCTCACGAAGACGAAGCGTCCCTGCGCATTCACGACGCAGACCGTGTCGACCAGCAGGTCCATGACGCTGGTCAGAAATGCGGCGTCGGTGATGTTCATGGCACGAAGGAAGAGGGGCACAGCGCCGCGGTCGGCACGCGAGTCCCATCATGCCGCAGCCGGTACGGGGTGCGCCGGGCGGTGTGCGTTTCTTCGATGGGGCTCATGCGCCCTCGTCGAGGGCGCGGGCGATCTGGCGCGCCGTCTCGGCCACCGCCTGCTGGCGCTGCGGGGCGTCGTCCACCCGGTGGCGGCCCGGCGAGCGGGCCCATTCGGGGTGGCTGCGCGCCGGGGCCGTCGCACGCACGGCGGCGGTGATCGCCTGGGTGTGGCCGGTGCCACGATCGGGTGCGACCTGGATGCGCGACGTGGCGGCATGGCCGCGCCGCTCGAGGGCGCGCACCAGGGCCAATTGCCAGTCGGCCAGCACGAAGAGCACGCCGTCGTCGACGCTGAGTTCGTGCACATCGCGCAGCGTGTTGAAGAGCTTGCGGCCGAGCGGGCCGAGGCCCTGCGAGATGGCGCCGCCGATCACCCCCCCGAGCGCCGCGCCGGCGCCGAGCGACAGGCCGCCCACAGCCAGGTCGGCCACCACGCCCACGGCGGCGCCGACGGCTGCGCCCTTGCCCAGGCGCAGGCCGGCCTCCTTCATGGCTTCGGGGCTGAAGAAATCCATCGACCAGCGGCCCTCGAGCAGCGGCAGCGGCGCCTCGCTGGCGTCACCGTCGCGAAAGCGATAGAGCGTCAGCAGGTCGGACGCGCAGTGCTGCGCCTTGTCGAACACGGCCTGCCGCAAGTCAGCGACCAAGGGCGCGCGGCGGGCTTCGTCCTCGAAGTCGGCGGCGGCCACATGGCGGCGCAGGGCCGCCACGTCGACCAGGAGTTCGGCGATGCGCGCTGTGGCCGCATCGCGGCGCTCGGCCGCTTCGCGTGCCAGCGACTCGACCACCACCTCCAGCGCCTGGCGCCGATCGCGCAGCAGCGTGACCAGGTCCTGGTACAGGTCGCGCTCGGCGCCGACGAAGGGCGCGGCGGCGTCGAAGCGCACCACGGCATGCATGCCGTAGGCGGCCAGCAGCTCTTTCCAGGCGGCCTCGCGGCTGGCCGGGTCGCGCACGAAGTTGAGCACCGGCAGCACCGGCCGCGCGCAGGAGCGCAGCAGCTCGATCTCGTCGCGGTACTTGGGCAGCACCGGCTCGCGCGCATCGATCACGAGGAACGCGGCATCGACGTCGAGCAGGGCGCGCAGCACCTTGGCTTCCTGCTCGAACGTGCCGTGCGCCTCCGGCCCCTGCAGGAACCGGCGGATGCGTTCGGGCGGCGTGACGTCGGCCGTGTCGCGTTCGATGTGTTCGCGCAGGCTCACCGCGTCTTCCAGGCCGGGCGTGTCGAAGAAGCGCACCGCGGCGCGGTCGCGCACCATGAGTTCGATGCGCTCGACGTGGCGCGTGGTGCCGGGCCGGTCGGACACCTCGCCGAAATCGCCGCGGCGCGTGAGCGTGCGCAGCAGCGAGGTCTTGCCCGCGTTGGTGTGGCCGACGACGGCGATGCGCAGGGGCTGCTCGTCCATGCTCATCCTCCTGCCCTTGTGTCGGCCGGCGCTTCTGCCAGCGCGCCCGCCAGGGTGTCGTGCGCCGTGATGCGCGCGAGGCCGCCGTCGACCAGCCAGCGCCGCCAGCGGGCCGCGGCGAGGTCGTTCGACGGTGCGGGCGAGTCGATCTCGGGCACCAGCCAGAGCCGGCAGTCACCGCAGTGCGCCAGCAGCTCGCGCAGCAGGCGCTCGGTGCCGCGGTCGGGGCTGGCGGCGGCGCGGCAGGCCAGCAGCAGGGCGCGCGGGCGCAGGCGGGCGGCGGTGTCGAGCAGGGTGCGTCGGTCGGCGGCGCTGCCATCGACGCGCAGCACGACGGCGGTGTCGGGAAAGCCGGTCGGCGGCCAGGGGTGCTCGGGCGGCAGCTCGTAGGCTGCGACGACGAACGCGTCCGTGGTGTCGGTGGCGCGCGGCGGCGCGGGAAGACGCGTGGCGCCGGGGTCGGCGTCGACGATGGCGGCCGGCGTCAGCGCCTCGAAGCGCAATGCGAGCTGGCGGTAGGAGGGTGCGTCGAGCAGCGGCTGCAGATCGCGCTTGCGCAGCCGCCACATCGCCGCGCTCAGCATCAACAGCAGCACGCGCGGCAGCAGGCCATAGACGGCGATGCAGCCGGTGAGCCACCACGCCCAGGCGCGTTGCCCTGCGATGTCGTTCGGCTGTGGCGTGAGCACCGCACTCGCATCCGGCGTGGCGAAGCCGAACCAGGCGGGAATGCGTCCCAGCGCCTGCACCGCCTGCAGGAAGAACTGCGGATCGAGGATGGTGGTTTCCCAACTCAGCGTGTAGCGGTGGAAAGCCAGCGCGAACAGCATCGCGCCCAGCACCACGACGAAGGACAGGGCCCAGATGCCATGGCTCGCCAGCCCCAGCGCCCAGGGCAGCAGGCGGGCCTGCTGCAGCAACCGCGTGAAGGCACGCATCAGCACGGGCGCCTGGCCGCGGCGGCCCCCGGCGACGCGCGCCGTCAGCGTCATCCACAGCCATCCGAAGGAGGCCCGCGGTGCGCGCAGCGGCAGCAGGAGGCCCAGCACCCAGGCCGCGAGCGTAAGCAGGTGCGCACCCAGCAGGCTCAGCAGCGCCGCCATGATGTTGATGCGCCGATCGTTGCCGCCCACCACGCTGCCGGCCAGGGCCAGCCCGGTCAGCACGATCAGCAGCACGAGCCCGACACCGACCCACGGCGCCCATTGGCGCATGCGTGCCAGTTCATGGTCGAGCCCGATGCGCCGGCCGAGCAGGTCGGCGCGATGCGCGATGCGTGAGGGGAGCGTGGTGCGGGTGACAGCGGCTTCGCGCAGGGCGGCCGCGTCGTCCAGGGGGCCGGCTTCTTCGACGAGCCGGACGGCTTCGGTGACCACCGCGCCAGAGAGGGCGGACGGGCGCGGTGCGATGTTCAACGGCTTCCCTTGTGTCTGCGGCACCGGTGCGGCGCACCGGCGGGCGGGAAATTATGCCGTGCGCTGCCGGTCGCTCCCTGCGCCCGGATGGAGCACTTCAACGGCAAACGGGGCCGCAAGCGGCCCCGTTCGGATCGACTGAACGCCGATGGAGTGCGTTCAGCGCAGTCCGAAGAAAGACAGGACGGCGACCACGACCACGACCAGACCGACGATGTAGATGATGGAATTCACGTAAGGGCTCCTCATTGTTGATGACAGCCATAGCGTCGTCGACAGGGCGTTTTCGACCTGTCGGCGGCGGGCGGCGCGTGCTGTAGGTGGAAGGCTTCGCGCGACAGGGCCACCGTCACCTTTCCAGGTGATACCCGACCGCGCCCGCCTTTCCTAGGATCCCATGCGGCGGTTCGTCGCCCCAGGCCTGCGGGCGGGGTCCTGCAATCTGGAGAGTCCGATGCGTATCTTTGTGCTGACCGTGGTTGTCTGCCTGCTTGCCGCGCTCCTGATCGGCAGGGACATGGCGATGGTCGGGCACGCGTTCGACGCTTCCGCAGCGGCGCGGTCGAAGGCGCATCAGGGCCCTGCACCGGCAGCGCCGAATAGCGCCGAGCTCGGCGTGATCGCCACGGATACCCAGCCCATCGACTGGGGCGTGGTGATGCCCGATCCGTCGGAAGACTTTTGAGGCCCTAGCGCAGGCTCCCCAGCCACAACGCCGTCAGCGCCGAGCGCTTGGTCACGCCGAACTTGCTGTAGATGGATTTCACATGGACATGCGTGGTGTTGGGGCTCTGCGCCAGGTCCTGTGCGATCTGTTTTTCCACCCGGCCGTCGAGCAGGGCCAGCAGGACCTTGCGTTCCGTCGGGGTCAGCGGCGTGCTGGCGATCAGCAGGCCGTGGCCGAGCAACTGCCGCCGAAGGAACCACTTCAATCCCCGCATCGCCAGGGCCAGCGGCGCCTTGTCGGCGGCAGTGAAGCGAGGCGCCGCCGCGCTGCGGAAGAGGAACAGGTGCACCCGCACGTCGTCGTTCAGGGCCCAGCGCACGGAGAGGCTGTCTGCAAAGCCGATGCCCAGGTAGTGGCGGCGGTAGTGCTCGCCTTCGAACCATTCGGGCGGCAGCGATTCGAAGAGCAGCCGCGTGCGGAAGGGCTCGTCCCCCGAGACCGCCAGGATCTGCGACAGGTCGACTTCGGGCGACCAGAGCTTGTCGAACTGCTGCTGCATCGACTCGGCCACTGCGGGCACCGGGTGCAGCAGTCGCACCAGTCGCGGTCGCCAGCCTTCGAGCCGGTCGCCGGCCACGGGCGTGGGAAGGCGCACCAGCGCGGACCACAGCGCGTTCTGGGCGCCGAGCATGTCGCACAGTGCCGTGAGCAGGTGGGTCAGCGCCGCATCGCTTTCACCCATGGGAAAGTCCGCCAGCTCTTCCCAGAGCGCGTAGATGGCGTCGATCCGGTCGTTCATGCGAGGGTGTGTTCGGGCTGCCCGCCGAGTGTAGGCAGCCGCCTCCGCGCGCGCGACTGGTCTTATGGACTAGGACCGGGCAACGCGATCGCCGGAAACAGCGTTAACAGGCCCTCGCCCGTTCGTCGGCCTGGCGTTGCTGCAGGTGCTCGACCAGCAGGCGCGTCGCCGGCAGCAACTCGCTGCCCTGGCGCACGCACAGCACCAGCTCGCGCCGCGCCCAGGGCTCGTCGAGCTTCACGGCCACCAGGGACAGTGCGCGCAGGTACAGGCCCGCGCTGCCGCGCGGCATCACGCCGAAGCCCATGCCGTTGGCGACCATCAGGCACAGCGCGTCGTAACCGGTCACCTGCATGCGCGTCTTCAGCGGCAGGCCCATTTCGGCCGCCGCTTGCGTGACGCGGTTGTTGATGGCGCTGCCCGGGTGCATGCCCACGAAGTCGCAGGGCAGGGCGTCGCGCAGCGCGATGCGGCGGCGTGCCAGCGGGTGCCCCTTGGGTACCACGACCACCAGTTCGTCTTCGCGGTAGGGCAGCAACGCGATGCGTTCGTCGCCGAAGTGGCCGGCATTCAGGATGCCGATGTCGGCGATGTTCTCGGCGACTTCGCGGGCCACCGCCGTGCTGATGCGCTCCTGCAGATGCACCTGCACGCGCGGGTAGCGGTCCATGAAGTCACGCAGCTCGCGGGGCAGGAACTGCGTGATGGCCGAGATGTTGGCCGACACGCGCACCTGACCACGCACGCCGTCGGCGTAGCCTTGCATCTGCGCGGCGATGTCGTCCAGCCCGTTGAGCACGCCGCGCGCCAGGCCGAGCAGCGCATAGGCCGCGGCGGTCGGCTCGGTGCCCTTGTTGCTGCGCGCGAACAGCACAGCGGACAGCGCGCCTTCCAGCTCGCTGATGCGCCGGCTGGCCGCGGCCGTGGCGATGTGTTCCCGTGCGGCGGCGGCAGCAATGGTGCCGGTCTCCATGACCGCGACGAAGAGGCGCAGGGATATCGGATCGAGCTTCATGAGCCGCCCATCATCGCGGATTGCGATGGTGCACTCGTCGATGAGCGCTTTGCAGGCCGGGCCGGCCTGGCGATCATCGGTGCCGAGTTCGCCGCCTGCCGTTCCGGACGGCGCCGAACGCAGAGAGAGAGACAACACCATGAACACCACCGCCACCGCCGCGCATGCCGGCGCACTCGCCGGCGTCCGCATCATCGAGATGGGCCAGCTGATCGCCGGCCCCTTCTGCGGCAAGACGCTCGGCGATTTCGGCGCCGAGGTGATCAAGATCGAGGCACCGGGTAGCGGTGACCCGCTGCGCAATTGGCGGCTGCTGCAGGACGGCACCTCCGTCTGGTGGCAGGTGCAGTCACGCAACAAGCGCAGCATCGCGCTCGACCTGCGCAGCGCCGAAGGCCAGGAGATCGCGCGCAAGCTCATCGGCGAAGCCGACGTGCTGATCGAGAACTTCCGCCCCGGCACGCTCGAAGGCTGGGGCCTGGGCTGGGACGAACTGCGCGGGCGCAACCCGGGCCTGGTGATGCTGCGCATCTCCGGCTACGGCCAGACCGGCCCCTACCGCGACCTGCCTGGCTTCGGCGTGATCGGTGAGGCGATGGGCGGGCTGCGGCACCTCACCGGCGAGCCGGGACGCGTGCCGGTGCGCGTGGGCGTGTCCATCGGCGACACGCTGGCGGCGCTGCATGGCGCCATCGGCGTGCTCACCGCGCTCTACCACCGCAAGGTGAATGGCGGGCAGGGCCAGGTGATCGACGTGGCGCTGCACGAGGCGGTGTTCAACGTGATGGAAAGCCTGATCCCCGAATACAGCGCCTTCGGTGCGGTGCGCGACGCCGCCGGCAGTGCGCTGCCGGGCATCGCGCCCAGCAATGCCTACGCCTGCACCGACGGCTACGTGCTCGTCGCGGGCAATGGCGACAGCATCTTCCGCCGCTTGATGGACACCATCGGCCGGCCCGACCTGGCGAGCGCGCCCGACCTGCAGAGCAATGCCGGCCGCGTGGCGCGTGTGCAGGAACTCGATGCCGCCATCGGCGAGTGGACGCGCACGCGGCCCATGGCCGAGGTGCTGGACGTGCTGGGCGCGGCCAAGGTGCCGGCCGGCAAGGTCTACACCGCCAAGGACATCCACGAGGACCCGCACTACCGGGCGCGCGACATGATCCTTGCGCAGCAGACCCGCGACGGCCACACGGTGGACGTACCGGGCATCGTGCCCAAGCTGTCGGGCACGCCCGGCAGCATCCGGTCTTCGGCGCCGCGGCTCGGCGACGACACCGATGCCGTGCTGCGCGAAGCCGGCCTCACCGACACACAGATCGCGGTCTTGCGCGAGAAAGGCATCGTGGCATGAACACACCCAACACACCGGTCTGGCAGGGTGCGCGCCGCCGCATCCACCTGCAGGACGTCGGCCCGCGCGACGGCCTGCAGATGGAGCAGGCCTTCGTGCCCACGGCCGACAAGATCGCGCTGGTCGACCTGCTGTCCACGGCCGGCCTGGCGAAGATCGAGGTGACGTCCTTCGTCTCGCCGCAGGCCATCCCCGCGCTGCGCGACGCCGAGATCGTGCTGCGCGAGATCCGCCGTGCGCCGGGCGTTGTCTACACCTGCCTCGTGCCCAACCTGCGCGGCGCCGAACGCGCCATCGAGGCGCGGGCCGACGAGCTGAACCTCGTGATGTCGTGCAGCGAGACGCACAACCTGGCCAACCTGCGCATGACGCGCGAGCAGTCCTTCGCTGCGCTGACCGCGGTGGTCGCGCTGGCGCAGCAGGCGCAGGTGCCCATCAACGTGTCGCTGTCGTGCGCCTTCGGCTGCCCGATGGAAGGCGATGTGCCGCCCGAGGTGGTGCTCGGCTGGGCGGCGCGTTTCGTCGCGCTCGGCGCCCGCGGCATCACGCTGTGCGACACCACCGGCATGGCCTTCCCGACCCAGGTCGCGGCATTGACGCACGGCTTTCGCGAGCGCTTCGTGGGCACCGAGCTGACCCTGCATTTCCACAACACACGCGGCATGGGCCTGGCCAACGTGCTGGCGTCCATCGACGCCGGCGCGGACCGCTTCGACGCCTCGCTCGGTGGCCTCGGCGGCTGCCCCTATGCGCCCGGCGCCAGCGGCAACGTGTGCACCGAAGAGATCGTGCATGCGCTCGAACTGATGGACTTCGAAACCGGCTGCGACCTCGCCGTGCTGCTGGAAGCCGCACGGCGACTGCCCGCGCTCATCGGCCACGACACGCCGAGCCAGATCGCCAAGGCCGGCCGCCGGCTCGACCTGCATGCGCCGCCGCCCGATTTCGAGACCTGGCGCGCGCGTGCAGTGGCGCGCGGTTGACCGACCGGATCCCTGACCCCATACCTATAGCCACGGAGACTTCCTCATGCATTCCCATCCTTTCTCTCGCCGTCGCACGTTGGCAGCCGCTGCCGCGCTGCTCGCGGTGGTCGCCGCCAGCGCATCGGCCCAGCCGGGCAACTACCCGAGCCGTCCGGTTACGCTGCTGGTGCCCACCGCTGCCGGCGGCACCACCGACATCTCGGCGCGCATGCTCGGCGTGCCGCTCGGCACCACGCTCGGCCAGACCGTGGTGGTCGACAACCGCGGCGGCGGCAACGGCGCCATCGCGGCCATTGCGGTCAAGCGCGCCGAGGCCGACGGCTACACGCTGCTCATGCAGTACTCGGGCTATCACGTCATCACGCCGCTGGTCAGCAAACAGACGCCGCAGTGGGGGCCGCAGGACCTGACGGCCGTGGCCAACGTCATCTCCGCGCCGCAGATCGTGGTGGTACGGGCCGACCTGCCGTACAAGACCATGGCCGAGTTCATCGCCTACGCCAAGGCCAATCCGGGCAAGGTGAACTACGCGTCGTCCGGCAACGGCTCGCTGCAGCACGCGACCGGCGCCATGCTCGAGCAGCAGGCCGGCATCCGCATGACGCACATCCCGTACAAGGGCACCGGGCCGGCCCTGCAGGACCTGCTGGCCGGCCAGGTCGACATCACCTTCGGCACCGCGCCGCCCTTCATTCCGCACATCCACAGCGGCAAGCTGCGGGTGCTCGCGACCACGGGCAAGGCCCGGCTGCCCAGCCTGCCCGATGTGCCGACCACCGCGGAGGCGGGCCTGCCGAAGCTCGACGCCACGTCCTGGTTCGCCGTCTATGCGCCGGCCAAGACCCCGAAGCCGATCGTCGACAAGCTGTCCGCGGACATCGCCAAGGTCGTGTCGACGCCGGCCTTCCAGAAGAAGGCCGAAGAGCAGGGCGCGACGGCCGACTACCAGACGCCGGCACAGCTCGACGCCAAGGTGAAGAAGGAGTCGGAAGACTGGGCCGTGGTGGTGAAGGCCGCGAAGATCGAGGCCGACTGACGGCCCGCCGGCTGCCTTGGCGGGCCACCGGGATCGAGAAGGCTAACGGGGCAGCATGTCCCGCGCATAGTTCAAGCCGATCCCGTAGCCACCGCCGTTGCGGGCGATCACGGCGCGCGCGGCATCGTAGGTGGCCTTGCGTGTCCAGTCGCGCTGCAGTTCCAGCACCACCTGCAGCCAGCTGGTCATCGTCGCGCCGCCGTCCTGCATGCGGCGCAGCGCCAGTTCGTGCCCCGTCTCGGTCAGCCCGCCGCAGGTGTCGGCGACGACGTAGCTGTCGAAGCCGGCCTCCTGGGCGCTCAGCACCGCGAAGCTGATGCACGCCTCGGTCAGCATGCCCGAGAACAGCAGCTTCTTTCGGCCGGTGGCCTGGATGGCCGCCAGAACGGCCTCGTCCTCGAACACGTTCATGCTTCGGCGATCGATGACGGGGTGCGCCGGCAACTCCGCCTGGATGTCGGGCAGCAGCGGCCCGCTGTAGACCTTCGTCGCAGACGTGCTGATGACGATCGGAAGGTCGAACGCCCGGGCCGTGCGCGCCAGCGCCACCGTGTTGTTCAGCAGGACCTGCCGGTCCATCGATTGCACGCCGAAAGCCAGTCCAGCCTGGTGATCGATCAGGACCAGTGCGCAGTTTTCCGGTGTGAGCAGGTGGGTGGATGCAGCCATGGCGGTTTCTCCTCGGGTTCAATGACAGGGATTGGTGTCGCCGACGTTAGCGATCGGATGTCCGCTGGTCTTGAATGAAAGTGCGGGCGATGTTCCGTTCGTGCGGTCGCAGCCTGGCGGCGGACCTCGGCGCTCGTGTGGGATGGCACAGGTGCTGATCTGGCGTCGTGCGACACATCAACAGCTTGGCAACAACGCTGATCGATGACGGCGTGGGCGCGGTCACGGTACTGGTGCTAGCCGATCAAGCCGGAAGCATGGCGAGCCTCCCGATGTATGGGCCATCCGCTTTAGGGCGATGGCTACGGCCGGCTAGGGGCCGAGGTTGTGTGTAAACGCCTTCGGCGCACACGTACGCGGGGCACGCACGTTATGTGTTGCGCGATGGTCCTCGCAGGGCATTCAGTAAGCGGTTGATCGCGCCTGATGCCCCCTTGGAACGCTGCACGCTGGCCACGCCCCACAGAAGAGGCTCAAGCCCCCACCAGTCGCATCGCCCGCATTGTTCCTGCAACGCCCAAGATCCTCATCACCCGTTTGAGGTTGTAGGCAAGCACGTGAAGACTCATCTCCGCCCCAACGTGTTCCATCTTTTTCATCAGGAAGTGCGTGGAGCCCATCCAGTGCTTCAGCGTTCCGAATACATGCTCGATGGTCGCGCGTCGCAACGTCATCGCATCGGGCTTGCGGTCCAAGCGCTGCTGCATACGATCGATCACTGCTTCATGCTCCCAGCGGCGAATGCGCCGGGCGGATGAGGTCGTGCACCGATCCTTCAGCGCGCAACCGGGGCAGGCACTGGGCCAGTAGAGGCGAAGGTCCAGGTTGTCCTCCCATCTGCTGAACCGGTAGATGGCTCGCTCACCGGCAGGGCACCGGTACTCATCATCCTTTGCGATGTAGATGAAGTCGGCCTTGCCGAAGCGGCCGTGCGCCTTCGCGTTGGAGGTCATTGGCTTGGGAACGAAGGCCGTGATTCCAGTGTCCTCGCAGGCCTTGATCTCTAGGCTGTTGAAGTAGCCGCGGTCGGCGAAGGCCTGCAGCTTGGTCTTGCCCATGGCCTCGCGTGCGGCCACTGCCATCCTGGTGAGCTGAGTTCGATCATTGCCGATGTTCGTGACCTCGTGGGCGACGATGAGGTGGTGCTTGCCCTCGACTGCCGTCTGCACGTTGTAGCCGACCAGCCCTGTGCTCTTGCCGGACTGAAGCATCGAGCGCGAATCAGGATCCGTCAGCGAGCGCTGTTGGCCCGGCTCGCTTTTGAGCTGCTCCTTGGTCTCGTCAAGTTGCCGCATCCGTTCGCGCAGCTTGCCAAGCTTCTCCTGCAAGCGATCGGTCTTGGCTTCGAGGTCAGCGGGCTGGACGCGGTCCGCGGTTTCCAGTGCGTCGAGGTAGCGCTGAATGCTTTTCTCGATCTGCTCCTTGCGAGCATCAATCTTGCCCGGCGAGAAGTTGCGGTCGCGGCTGTTGACGGCTTTGAACTTGCTGCCGTCGATGGCTACCACGGCTTGCGAGAAGAGCTTCATTTGCCGGCATAGCACGATGAAGCTGCGGCACACGTTGCGGATGCCTTTGCCGTTGTCGCGGCGGAAGTCGGCGATGGTCTTGAAGTCGGGTGTCAGGCGGCCGGTGAGCCACATGAGTTCGACATTGCGCTGCGTCTCGCGTTCCAGCCGGCGACTGGACTGGATCCGGTTGAGATAGCCGTAGATGTACAGCTTGAGCAAGACCGCGGGGTGGTACCCAGGGCGACCCGTGGTTGCAGGGTCCGCGCCGTCGAAGCCGAGGGCGACTAGATTCAGTTCGTTGATGAACGCATCGACGATGCGCACCGGGTTGTTTTCGCCGACGTAGTCGTCAAGGCATTCCGGCAGCAACGTGACCTGGTGTCGGTCTGCGCCTTCGATGAATCGCTTCATGGGTCACCTCGCTGGAAACGGGTGATCTCATTTTATTTTTGAAGAGCGAGTGGGGGAAGCGTTTTCACACGGCCTCGGCCCGAAGCGGAAGTAGCCTTAGCCCGGAAGCAGACGTTCGGACCGTACGACGGGTTGCCGCCCCCTTCGCTGTCGCCGCGGCCGTCGTTAATCCACGCCTGCCGGCGACCAGACGGCTCACTGTTCGGATTTTTCAGGACCGATCGTTGGGGCCTCGCCATCCCTTGTGCTATGTCGTTCGCCATCTTCAGGGGAATGTACGATGGACAGGTCATCTCGCTCAAGCGCTGGCCGACTTGCTCCCTCCGTATCGAGATGCCACAAGCAGTAACTTCGACCTCGTACCACTTCGCCGTGGCATTCCTCACGTGCGCATTTCATGACACCTCCGGTGTTGTGCCGGCGCTGCTGCGCCGGTGTTAGGGCTTCCCTGCCATTTTTCGTGCGGCTTTCTTCGCCGCCGCCTTCGCGATCTTTTTGGCCGCAGGCTTCTTTGCAGCGAGCGCGCTGCCTCCAACCGACTTCGAGTACCGCAGCCCCTTGAGGGCCCCCCCGGGCTTCAGGCCAGGCCTGCTTGTGCCGGAGGACTCCAGATGCAGGTGGCAGTACCTGCGGTCTTTTTCCGCCTCAAGTACGCATCCTTTCGCCGCACATACTTTCATGGTCGTTCCTTGATGCCAAGATCGCCTTGGAGCTTGGGATGGGCCCGTGATGATCACTTTTGCGGTTGCTGCTCGGGCACCGATGGCTCAGTCGTTTTGGGATCAGTCTGAAAGAAGAGCGTGCAGGCGACGAGCGGGACGACGAGGAAGCTGGCCATCAGTAGTGCACCGAGCGCGCGCTTGAGCCGCTTTCCCTTCTCGTCAAGCTTCGGACGCAGTTTGTCGTTGGCGGCCGTGCAGAGGACCGTGGCTTCGATAAGCCACTGGGCGTGCAGGTCACTGAGTGAATCAGTTGGTTGGGATCTTTCGATGGTTCCACGGATGTCTTTGTGCAGCTTGCTCAGGAAAGGGGTGTTGAAATCCCGAATCCTGATAGCCTGCACGCCGTACGCGACAGCTGCGGCGAGAACAATCACCAACAGCGTCAACATGATTTTGCTGGCCGTGTCCGTGGGCTTGGCCTGCGTGATGTAAGCGAAGGCTCCGGCTTCGAAGATGCCAGCCGTTGCGAGCGTGGCCTGCGCTTTGGCCTCGAGCAACTTCCATGCTTCCCAGATATCGGCATATTCCTTGTGCGCAAGGTCGTAAGAGAACTGGTAGATCTCCTTCCTCTCGACGAACGGTACGGCAAATTTGTTCATGTGTGTTTGCACGACAACTGCTTGCAAGGTAGGGCGCGTCCAGCATAGTTGTCAATGCGCTTTTTGGTTATGGCGTGAAGCCACGCGGCGCGGTTTCAACGTGGCCGATGCCATCGTCGACGCGCTCGATCTGGACATGGCTGATCGGTGGACCGCCACGCCTGCGCCTTCGATCAAAGACGGAACGCGCTGCAACTGCGAGCTCATACACGTTCCCACCAGCGTTTGATCGTCGTACACTGGGTCGCTGCCGGCCGTAGCCACGAGTCGAGACTCTTCTGTTTCGCGCCTTCGCTGGCGCGATGCATCGGCGCACCGGCAGCACCTAATTCAGCACCGTTGGATGAAGGCCGTGAGGTGCATAGTCGGCGAGGGGTCTCTCGAGCGGAAGATTCAGGGCCGAGCGCACTTGAATGACCGCGTCATGTTCCAGATTCCGACTTGTGTACCGGGTATGGGCGAATCCCTTGGTGTCGCGTAACCTGACATCCTTGACCCAGCTTCCGAACCATTCTGCGACCGGACCACCCACGGGATCGCCGTCGTAGAGGCCGCGGTACGGGAAATACAAATTGGTCCAGCGCGTGAGCGCGAACAGACCCCCATGGTGCGGCACCTGGACCGAGCGCTTTGACTTCGGGTTGTCTGCGTTGTCGTAGGCGTGGGTGAATGTAAACGCCTTGCGGATCTGACCCGGAACGGGGCTCGCGACCGGCTCGGTCTGCGGCGGACAGGTTGGAAACGAACGCTCGCGCACCAGGTCACTGAATGTCGTGTCCGCATCCAGCTTCAAAAGCCAGCTGCCGTGCGCCAGGGGTGATCCGGCGGTCACGAAATCACTGACTTTCCACTGGAATCCGTTGCGCTGGTATTCCTGCCACGCGGCATGCTGAAGCGGCTGCACTGCATCGACGGACGTCATTTCATCCGGCACGCCGCGTGGATTGAGCAGGTTCTCCAGGTGCTCGAGTGCGCTACTGTTTGTATGCTCCACTGGATTGCGGCTGCGCGAGCGTCTGGCCCAGGCGTGACTGAGGATGTCGTACGCGATCACGCTTCCCAGGCTGTGCCCGTAGACCATGATGCGCGAGTACCGCCCTTTGTCGTGCAGCGCCTCGATCAGCTTGGCTCCTGCTTCGCGGATTGCCTGGCGACGGGCAATGTTGTCAGCGCGCGGCTCGAGGTAGCGGGCGGCATCTCCGGCATAGCCGAGGATGAATTCGTCGCGCAGTTTCGCGAACGCAAACTTGGCGATGGCGGGCAAAGCTGCCAGCAGGCCGATGCCAAAGCCCTTGAGCCATGCATCAATATCCTGGTTCATCAACCACACCGCAAAAACCACTGCGATGCCAAGCGCGACCCTGAACACCCAGACCAGACGGATGAGTGTCCGCGGGATCGTGGCATCGCGTGAGAAAAGCAGCCGGAGCAACCAGCCATAGACCTGGGCTGCGGTGGTGTCCCGGATCAGGTGCGCCCAGTACAACTCGTAGACATCGGTTGTCGGTCGGCGTCCGTCGATACGAGGCACCGTGGCCATGTGCATCTCGAACAAGGACGACACCAGATCCGGCTTGACGAAGTGTGGTTCCTTGCCTGAGTCCTCGAAGATATTTCCTACGAACTGTCGAAGCATCTGGCCTGGACGCTGCTCGCCGATCCCGTGGACGACGATGACGGCCTGGCGTTCGTGGCGCCTAGCCCATTGCGCCTTCGACATGAGGCGGTTCACACGGTTCAGGGCGGCCTGCCAGACCCGAACGCTGGCATGTTGCTCGAGTTCGCTCTTCAGGCCGCTGTGATCGATCCGGATGCGGCAGGTTCCTTCCGCACACGTGCTGAACCTGAAGGTCACCACAGCATCGGAGGCATCCAGGGCGACCGCCAGTTCATAGACCGTGCCGGCCTCTGCATCCGCGTGACTGGCGGCGGCGGGCCATGCGAGGCTTTGTACTCTGCCGCCCACCGAGCCCCGGTACCGGATCCGGCGTGATGAATCGGCCTCGGCAACGGGAAGACTCACCGTCGAGCCGACCTCGGCCTGCAACCAAGAATCGCCGTCCAGCCAATACCGCAGGACCTCGGGCACGAGGAGGTAGCGGGCTACCTCCGCTGCAGCGAAGGGGGCTTGAAGCGCGACCCGGACCCGGAATGTGGCTTCTTGTACAACGGCATCGATGCTTGTCATGGAGGCGGCTTCGCGTCGGTTCGCGGACGTGAAATTTGATATTGCACCCGACATCCGGACAGGATGCCTAGAACGGCAAGCGTCAGCGAAGATACCTTAGCTTCTCCAGTGCGGTGTTGATC
The DNA here is from genome assembly GCF_051216395.1 of Variovorax cryoconiti. Classification (NCBI taxonomy): domain Bacteria; kingdom Pseudomonadati; phylum Pseudomonadota; class Betaproteobacteria; order Burkholderiales; family Comamonadaceae; genus Variovorax; species Variovorax cryoconiti. The sequence continues at coordinate 40,865 of NZ_JBPJZI010000017.1, forward strand.
TGGGCGTAGGCCGCATCCCTCTGTTTGACCACCTCATCCGCCGCATCTCGCACATAGAGTCTCGAGATGTAGGTGAATAGTGCTGCGATCAGGAAGGAGGACAAGAAGAGAAGCAACCACAGAACGATCTGCGACGTGGAGATGCCCGCATGCCCATTGCGAACCATTTCACTCAGCGAATCGATCTTTCCTAAGCTGAATCCCGACAGGAGTGTGGCGAGGCCTTTGCCGTACTCCGAGAAGTCTTTCTTCTCGGAATCACTTGCGGGCGTGAAATACAGTCCGAGTATCCAGCCGAGAACACCAGCGAGTATGCAGAGCAACACCTGAAGTGTTCGGTAGTCTGCCTCCCCCTGAGTCCATGCGGCGTGCAGCACAAACGCCAGTGCACACGCTCCAATGACATAGCTCATTCCAATCTTGAAGACGGTTGCGGCGCGACTCCATCCGCGTCCCGCATGGCCTTTCGAGACGTCGTCGGCAGCGTTCGTCATGGTGTTCTTGCTCCTCTTGAAATACTGCTTTAGCTTGTCCTCTTCTTGCGGCGTCGCACGCGTTGGTGCGCTAGGGCGCACTCTAATGCTTCGCTCTTGAGCAGGCCTTCATGGATGACCATACCGTCGTTGGGTGCCGATCTGTCTTGGCGGCGGGTCCGGTCTCACGGGCGCGGCTGGCTGGCTGCCCAGGGTTCGAAATTGCCTGCCGATCCCGAAGAACTCGGTGATTCGCTCCGCGGCCAGTGTGCTGGATGCATTCGACTCCGTGCCCCAGTAGTCGCCATGGGTTGCACCGCTGATCAGCTCCCGGTCGACGTGGCCCGGGCTCAGGGGTGCATCGCCCGCATAACCCAGCGCGACGGGGAATCGGCCTTCCTGTCCTCCCCGCAGAGTTTGCCCGGCGCGAAAGGCGAGCGACAGCACGGCGTCGTCGGGGGAATAAAAGACGCGAACGTGCTTCGGAGTCCGGATGGCGTCCAGCAGCAGGCCATTGGGTGGCGACACCATTTCCACGGGGACCGCAGCAGCCATTAGGCAGACCTTGTCCACGGGTTTTTCGCCTTCCTTGCCCTGCATGTACTTGATGGTCTCGAGGATCACCCGGCAGCCCATGGAATGACCGATGAAGTTGAGCGATTGCACATCGCTGCGTGAAAGCAGGTAGTCGCCGAGCGCTGTTGAGCTGTCCACGGCGTTCCCGATGGCCGCGGGGTACACCATGAAGTCGAGCCTGTCCAGCAGCCCTGCCCAGTCGGCGTCGCCCGGCCAGAACGCGTCGTCGAGCATGGACTCCAGACGATCTGCATCAGCTTTGGGCAGCCATGTTTCCTGCCCGGATCTGAACGCCATGTACCTGTCCTGGGCCTCCCGGAGGTGATTTCCGAAGCCGTGCACCAGTACCAGCACCTCCCGCTGGGGAAACGGATGCCGGCCTTTCCATTGGAACGTGCACGGGTTCGCCACGCTGCCGCCCTCTGGCGCCAGTCGCGTCGACACCGCCACCGCCGGTGCATAGTTTTTGTTCTCTTCAACGAAGCGCGACATACGGGCAGGCTACTTCAGCCTGATGTTGGCGATCGCATTCAGGATGTCCTTCGCCACCGGAGCGAGCACGCCTCCAAGCAGGGAGCGCAGCAGAATCGCAGTGATGGACGGATGCTCCCCTTGCCATGCAGCGTGCCATCCCATCGCGATGGAGACAAGCGGTCCCGACAGACCGGGTGCCGCTGGATCTGCGGTCATGAGTTGGGCGACCAGCAGAATGACGGCGCCCACCACGATCGCCCAGAACTGGTTCAATTCGTCCCAGCGGCTTGATGTCACGCCCTGGAAGGCATCCAGTTGGCGCCGGACAAGCAACCGTATCCGCCCGTATCTTTCCGCCTGCTTTTTGTCGGGCTCAGCAGCCATTCCGCTCGACATGTAGTCACTCCACGCCTCGACGTCCTTGGGACTGCTGCCCCGGGTGAAGAACAGATAAAGATGCTGGTACATGGCCGGGTTGTTGAGCGTCGCATCGGCGGCATCCTGGATCTGCGACATCATTCGCGCGATTTCGAGTTCGAACACTGCGCGGTCGATTCCTCGCCAGTGGAACCAGTCGGCGCGCGGCTTGAGCTCGGTGGGCTCCGATTGGCCGGAGGTGAGATGGAAGAACTCCGCATATGCCCGATCCGGCGAGTATGGCTCCATGGAGCTCTTCGGACTAGAGACTTCGAGTTCCGCCCGGACGCCGTAGTTGCCATTGCCGTGCAGGGCACGCAAAGCTGGCGACAAAGCGCCCTGCAGAGCCTTGGGTACAGCCGTCTCCTTCTGGGACAGCCATTGAATTACAGCGGCCCTGTGGAAACGGCCTCGAATCGAAAACAGCTTCTTGAACGCTTCCAGCAGAGCGACGGTCAGTGCACTCGATGCAGCTAGCGGGATCAGGTAGGCCTTGACCGCATCGAAGAGCACGCTCAGATCCATGGCCGTTGCGCTCTGTGCGGCGCCAGCGGGCGCGGTGGTGGACGACTGCGCCCACGCAAGTTGCGCGAGCTGCGGCGAAAGCAAGAGGACCGTCATGATGAGTCTTCTCATGCGAACTCCTTCCAGTAGCACTACGTTGTCGCAGCCGCTGGCGCCCCTGCCGTTGGTGGAGCGCCGTTCGCCTCTGCAAGCAACTTCCCGAGCGCAGTCAACGACGCGATTGCCTGAAGCGGAGCACCGGCCGTGAACGAACCAACAACGGCCAACAGCGCCGTTCCGATCTCGAGAACACGTTGGGCTTGCTTGATCTGGCTGACGGATCTATCCACCTCGGCTGTGACTTCGCGAAGCTGCTTCATCGCCTCCGCGGACTCGGCGCCGAGGAGCCCCATCGCCTGCGCCTTAAGATTTTCCGCGGCGTTGGTGAGGAGCTCACGCGCCAACTCCCATGCAGACCGGTCGGCGTTCTCGGGGTCAGCCTTTATCCGGTCGTCGAGTTCTTCGGCCACCAGGTGCTGTGAGGTTTCCAGCCTCGCGGCAGCACTGGCGCGAGGGAATAGGATTTGGAAGCGCGGATCGACAGCCTTCGTAGCATTCGGGGTTTGCGGGTCTGCCAGCGCTGCCGTCGCCGCGCGATGAGGCGTATTGCTCGTCATAAGGATTTTCCTTTCCGGTTACAGCGCCTTGAGTGCCTCACGAAGGACCTTGACCTTTGCTATCAAGAGTTTCACTGCGTCTTTGCGGCCGAGCGCGGTGAGCTTGTCGTAGTTCTTTGCGAGGTTGTCACTCGTTGCGAGGAGCTCGTCTGCCGCCGCATCGAAGCTTTCGGCTACCTTGATCCTCGCCATGGCGTCCTCGCGGAGCGCCAGGTAACTCTCTTGGGCAGCGCGAAATGGAATCGCTTGGGCAACGGCCGCACGAGTGCCTACGCTGTTCCCCGGCACACGCGGGGCCTCAGATCGTGGAATGAGGTCGTCCTCGAGTAGCCTGTCAGCGGCGCGCCGTACGAGCTCGAGTTCTTCGGCTTGCGCCGCACTGACCAGCGCAGTCCCGTCCGCGCCCCCGACCTTCAGGGCCTTCGCAGCACCGTTCATTGCATCAAGGTCAGCCGCGAAAACGTCGGCCGGCACCGCAGATAGTGAAATTAAAGCATTGCTATAGCCCTCGACCACAGTCGCGATCTCGAGCAAAGTGCTCTTTTGGCCCTCGCCCGGTGCGCAGGTCTGCTTCGCGCGATCTCTCACCGCACGTAGGTCGTATGAACCGTCTCTTCCCAGCGCGTTGGTAACCTCGCGCTGACGACAGGCGACGCTGTACTCGTTGATCAGAGGTCGGTACGCCTTGGCGACTTCAACCCCCGATGCGCCGAACTTGCCGACCGGATCGAGGTTGGCGCAGCCTGCAAGCGCGCACAGGAAAACGGGCGCCATGGCCCATGGCGTCAAGCGATGTTTCATTCCGAACCCCTCCAGGTGTGGAGAGTCTCGTATGTGCGGTCGACCATGCGTTCGGGTCAAATACTTAGGCCAAGCGGCCTAATCACAATCGATGACGCGACCTCGGTTCGGGCGTACTAGGAGCTCGGCGGTCCTGCGACTAAACGCCCGGCTACATAGCCCCCGGATTGACTTGATGTTCTCCACCGCCCAATTCATCATCGGCCGTGCCGCCTAGACTTCGCTAGCCGGCCAGAAGCCGACGTCGGCGCCGCCGCCCCGTTACGCTTCCTCCCGCATCAAGAACATGGTCATCACCGCAGCCACGTCCGAAGAGCTACGCTCTGACGAGTTTGGCCGCTAACTGCGCCATTACAAATACCGCTTCGTTGGCGAGTATCCCGAGCAGCATTGCATTCGGCTCAACGCCAGAGACGACCGATCGCTGGGCGGGTTACGAAGCTTTGTGTTTCTCAACTGGCTCAACATTAAGTTGCTTTTGTTGAGGCCGACGTGCGCGGGCACGGGCCTTGGCAGCCGCCCGCTCGCCGAAGCGGAGCGGCAGGCAATCGAGTGGGGTGCCGAGAAGGCGAAGCTTGAAACCTTCGAATAGCAAGCGCCCGCGTTCTACTGGAAGCACGGCTATCAGGAGCACGGACGCATCGGCGGCTATGCCCCCGGCTTCTACCTCGCCTTCATGAAGAAATCGCTGCCGCGGTGAGAGGTCACCACGACCAGAAATCAGTCCCGGCACCGCATCGACACCAATATGACCGAGTCTGAAGCGAACATCCGAGAGTCACTGTTGAACACGCTTTCGTTCCTCAGTTCGGCAGCAAAGCAGCGTGCGTTTGCAACGAAGGTGCCATAGACGACGAGCGGGTGCAATGGCTCGACGAGCCCGGCCAAGTGCTCGCAGTACACCGCGATTTCGTCGAAGCTTGCCTCCATCAAGAAGAGATTGGTCAGGTCGCCGTGAAAGAGCTGGCCGTCCAGCACGGGCACTGCAGGCCCAAGCCGAAACTCTTCGGCAAACGAGCGCCACCTTGAAATTGCTCGAGTCGCCAGCTGTTCAGCCGTGGATTCGGGCCAGGGTTCGAACCAGTTCTGGAGCTCATCGGTCGCTCGGACAGGGTGCGGGTCGGCGCGCTCGTGAACGGCAAGTGCCGACCGGCCTGCATCTTCCAGCGCCTTCGCGACGAACTTCATGGTCGTCGACTTTCCGGAGCCCATGATGCCCTCGATGATGACGAGCCCATGGTGCTTGGAAGACCGTTGGTCTGGCACTGCGACGAGGTTCATGCGGATGTTGTATCCGATTCAGGCGACGGTCCTCAATGTCCGGTCCCGGCGGCGGATTCAACTGGTCAGCGCAACACATTCGCTGAACATCTCAGCGGGTGTGTGGAAGCCGAGCGTCTTGCGCGGCCTCTCGTTCAATTGTCGCGCTATCGCGTTGAGTTGGA
>NZ_JBPJZI010000018.1:0-11104 GCF_051216395.1 Variovorax cryoconiti
TCCAACTCAACGCGATAGCGCGACAATTGAACGAGAGGCCGCGCAAGACGCTCGGCTTCCACACACCCGCTGAGATGTTCAGCGAATGTGTTGCGCTGACCAGTTGAATCCGCCGCCAAAACCAGCCATTTGGCTGTTCACTTAAATGAACCCGGTAACCCTTGGTCGAGCGAATGACTTGTCAGTTTGCGCATTCCGCTGCCCGCCAGCCTGCTCCAAGTACTCTACAAACGCGTCGAAGGCATCCAACAAGGGCTGGAACCGCGCCGCATCGCCTTCCAGTTGGCCCAAGGCGTAGCAGGTCGCCTCCAGCGTGGACAGTTGGTCAGGCCCATGGGCTTTGCGGATACGGTAGTGCGAAGGCGGCAGATTGCGCAGGGCCAAGCGGGGCAACTGTTGCAGTGGCGGGCTTTGGTAGAGCATCTTTCGGCTTTTTCGCCAGGTGCCGTCCAGCACGACCAGACGCAGGTGAGACTGGGCTTGCGGCCACTCGGGCGGTAGCGGGGGTGGGACCCGCGGGTCTGGGGCGGTATCTTGCTGACTGTCCGGGTACAGCAGCAGCGTGTGCTTGCCGTCCACAGGCCAGACCGGCGCGGCAAATGCCTCACCCACCACCAAGCGGCAGTGCGCCAAGCTGAGCTGCAGCAGGCGAGCACTGCCTTTGGCCTGGTGTAGCTCCAGTGGGTGTTGCAGCACTAGTACCTCCACCGCGTGGGCGGTGGGCGCGACCCAGCGGCAAATGCAGGCGCTGAGCGGCCGCAGGCACGCGGCGCACTGGGGGCGTGCGACTAAAGCGGTGGTGGACATGGCTGGTTTTTACTTAGCGCGCCTGGCTAGACAGTGCGCGGACAGGGATGTCTCTCAGCTTTGGCGCGACGACCGGCAGCTTTGGACAAAGTCGGAAGACGCTTCGGGGCCCTTGCCAGCCAACCGGTACGCTCACGACGCCTGCACGTCTGCTGACCTCGGCCAATCGGCATGAACTGCTTGCGGCTCAATGAACCCGTAGAACCTCGAAATGCTGTCGGATAGGAGCGACCTGTATCGATAGCTCATCACCTTCGCATTTACCCAGCATGGCCCTGCCCAAAGGTGCTTCGCTGCTGATGACCTGAATGAGCTGAGCGCCGCTGAGCAACTTCATGCTGCCCCCGTCCGGGCCGAGAAAGAGCTGTTGCTGCTTGTCATGGGAATCGACGAGGCAGACCAGCGCGCCGAGCTGTATACCTTTGCTGGCGTCGTAGGGACGCGGACGGAATTGGCGCCAGCTTGCCATTGCTTGGCAGATAGCCTCGGCGCGCCGAGCTTGGCCGGTGGCCAGGTAGGCGGCTTCGAGCCCCAATGTGTCGTACTTGTTTTCGGCGATGTTTTCTTCGTGGGTCGCCGTTTCATGGGCCGCCCGCACCGCTTTTTCGACTTGAAGCAGGTCTTCAGCGAGCCGTTCCAGCACCTGCTGTTGCAGCAAGAATTTATCCATGACGAAAGGTAGGCATCTCGAACAAGTAGGGGACAGTGCCGATTATGTAGGGCTCCACCAGCCTTCGACGCCTCTGCGGGCTGCAGGTCAACCTCAGCTATGGGCCTGATGCCGCCTGGTCACCTGTGGCAGGATGCGGCCAAGATCGGACATCCGATGCCGTGAGCCATCGCATCAAGTAATAGCTTGGAAATACTCAAAATGATGGATTGGGTCCCTATAGTCTTCGTCACGTTCAAGGTTCTCGTGTTCGGCACGGGTATGTTCTTCGCCATCAAGTGGCACTATGAGCGAGCGAAGAAGGGGAAGGAGGAGCAGAGCGCGGTGCTACGCGCGGGCGGGAAGGTCGCCGCAGTCTTCGTGCTATCGCTCCTGGGCCTCTCGCTCCTTACCTTTGGCCTTAGCAGGATGCTGGGTTTGGACTTGACCTTCCCATGATGGCAAAGAATGGTCGGCCAATGTCCGAATGCGGCCCAGACCGGACGTTCACAAGAGCCTTAGAGCGCACCGATAGATAGATCCGATAAATCCCAACCGAAGCGACCTGCCCCCAAGGAGCCACGTCCAATGCTGACGCAGACACTGCAAGACGGCCGTGACTCATTTGAGGTCTCAGTCCGGAAAGCTGCCATAGGTTCGCCTGTCGTTCTTTTTTCAGTGGGATCGGGCGGCCAGCCGGAACGGCTCTCTACTCTCATGGACGCCTTGGCCGAATCTGGCTGCACAGTTGTTGCGCCACATTTTGAGCGACTGGCTTCGACTAGCCCAACAGAGGAGGAACTGACCGTTCGGGCAAGACGCCTCACCCTTGCAATGGATGCGTTTCTTGAGCCCTCCGCAAGATCGATAGGCGTGGGGCATTCGATCGGTGCTGCCATCCTCGTCGCAATGGCCGGAGCCCAGTTGTGGTTAGGGCCAGGCCGTTGCGTCAGCATCGCACCGGACCGTCGCTTGGCTCGTCTGGCCCTTTTGGCGCCGCCAACCGGTTTTTTTCAAGCTCCGAACGCACTTGATGCAGTGCGTGTGTCGGTTTTGGCGTGGGTGGGATCGGCCGACAGCATCACCCCGCCAGCCCAAACAGAATGGCTCGCATGCGCCATGCACGACTGGAATGTTGTGGATGTCCGCGTCACCGAAGGCGCTGGCCATTTCTCGTTCATGGACGTTCCACCGCCGCAAACCACTGAGTCACATCCGAACAAGCAGGCGTTTCTGCGAGATTATTCGAATGAAATCTGCAAGTTCGCGAGGGCCGCGTAGAACCAGCAGGAGGGAGTGTGTGTGTGGCCTATGCGCTCCATCGATCACAGATCCGCATCGGTGCCTTGGCTGAGTCGAGAAATGCGCCGGCGGCCCCGAGGGTCCGGCCGTCGCACCGGCTACATCCGCAAGCTCGCCGCCGGGGCAGAATCCGGTCAACAACGGACCTTCATGCTTGCTTTCCAACTTGCCAGGAACTGACCGACGGACACGCCCCACAACCGCCATTCGGAGCTGCGCCAGCGAAACCTTTCGTGGGCGCCCGTAGAGTTCACCGCCTTGCTGAGACCTAAGATGTTCACTGCCAAAACGCAAACGGCGTTCACGAGCCCCCTGACACCGCGTCGAGCTCGCAGCCGTCATTGGCTCCACGCCCCAGCCTCGAATCGAGGTTACCAAGCTGCTATGGGATGCTGATGCAAGACGACGTTACTTCTGTCCGAGCCCTCGAGCCAGCCGATGCTGGTCAATTCAAAGCGTTGCGGCTTCGTGCCATCGACAGCTCACCCACATCTTTCTGGCCGACGCGCAGCGAAGAAGAGGCGCGGACCCCCAAGGAGGTCGAAGGGCGTATTTGTGCGACGACGCTGCAGGCTGTCTTTGGCGTATTCGCCGGTGCTGCTTTAATTGGAATTGCCGGGATTCGTCGAGACGCACTCGTGCAAGTGCGGCACAAGGCAACTGTCTGGGGTGTTTATGTCGAACCGGCTCACCGTGGGCGAGGCATCGCGCGAACCTTGGTGACCACCGCGATTGCCCATGCCTCGGAAAATTGGAACATCGCACAGGTGCAGCTTTGCGTGAACACAGAGAATGCGGCCGCCAGGCAGCTATACGCTGCCATCGGCTTCTCGACGTTTGGCGTTGAGCCGAGGGCGATGCAGGTCGGAGGCAAGTTCTACGATGAGGAGCACATGGTGCTGAACCTCCGTTAGCGGCCATCAGCAGACTTTGCAGGCCGTCACTGAAACGCGCCTGGAAGCAGGCGTGGAAATGTCTAAAACAAAAGTTGGCGCTGTGATTTCTGTCCGACCAGCAGAACAGAACGAATGGCGAATCTACCGGGATGTGCGGCTTCGGGCTCTGCTCGATGCTCCAAATGCCTTTGGAAGCACCTACGAAGCCGAGGCCAGTAGAACGGACGAGATGTGGGCTGCCCGGATCGCAGTCGCTATTGCCTCCGGTCAGGATCGCGTGTTTTTTGCGCGCAGTGGTGAGAACGTTTGCGGTCTTACGTGGTGCAAATTGTCTAACGACCAGCGGATGGTCGTGAATGTATTCCAGATGTGGGTCGATCCAGCCTCGCGCGGAATGGGGGCGGCACGTGCACTCGTTAGAGCGGCAATCGATTGGGCTGAATGCGTCGGCGCGTGTCGCGTTTGTTTGGATGTCGCTGCGGCAGAAGCGCCCGCCATGCGCTTGTACGTGGCATGCGGCTTTCGCCCCGCAGGGGAAATGGAGCCGCTGCGTGAGAACTCTGCTCTCATGGTGCAGCCGATGAGCCTGACCGTTGGATCTGCCCATACGACGCTAAGGTAGGTCGGCGTCAGCTTGGCCCTGTGCCAGCCGCAATCGGCCAAAAGCGGGCATAACCGCAGCGCTTGAGCCTCAAACAATGATTCGTTGACTATGGCGCCTGACTTCGCAGCTAGTTACCTCAGCTCCCCTTTCGGCTTGGGGCTTCTTCTGGCAATTCTTGTGATTCCGACGGTCTTCGCTCGCGCCATCGCCTGGCAGTCGTTCCAGCGCTTGGGCCTACGCCAGGTCGCGCAGGGCTACTGCGCAATCATCTCTACTGATTTCGTCATCTTGGCGCTACTCGTTCTCAAGGGTGGAGGCGGCATGCAGGGAGCCGGGTATATGTTCATCCTGTCTCTCATCTTTGTGCTGCCGTTTGCATCCCTTGTAGTCATGCCCGTGTCCGTGCTTCTTGTTCGCGTGAGTGCAGCGACAGTTGCGCTGATGGCCGCGGCCGGGGTCGCATCAGCGCTCGCTCTTTCTACTTTGATAGCCGCGTATCCGTCGAACGAATGGGGTCGCACACACCGCCTCGAGGCGTTTTTTGACACTGCGTTCTCCGTTGGTGTCGCTGCGACTCTCTTTTTCTGCGCCTTCGCTTTTGGTGCTCGAATGCCACTCTGGCGGCGCTCCCCGCACCTCCCTGCGGCTGCGGCATCGAAGGCCGCCTAGCTGGCGGGCAGAATGCGGCCAATAGCGGAAATCCGTCAAGCAGCCGTGCTGCATAAGAAAATGATGACCAGAATCCCTAATGCCGCTTTGCTCCTCCTTTGCGGGACTTTCCTGCAGCAGGCAGCGGCACAAGACTTTCGCACTTCGTTCGAGACACAGCCGGCTTTGTCGCTTGCACTGCTTTCCCGGATGAACTTCTGCACTGAAATGGGGCGTATCGCGGGCGCCTCCGACGAAAAGAGAAAATCGGGCATGAGCTTAGAGGAGCTTCTGCCGGGTCTCGACAAGGCAATTGGGAATCTGGAGGCTCCGGACCTGACCAAGAAGTTGGTGAGACTGGTGGCGGTGGACATGTTCACCCACCCTAGGCCGCCGGGAATGGCTGTGGAAGACGAAGTGACATTGACGTGCAACGCGCAACTCACCGAGCAGGTCACTATGAAGTCTGCTGCACCTATGCCAGAGCCGGAGCGGGAGGCACTGGGGGTGGTCATGAGCAAGGACTACATTCCTTTGGGCCTGCCAAATGCAAGCCATAAATAGGGACTCTCGCTAGTTGAATAAACCAGCTGTAATCGGCTAAAGGCGGAAGTTCGTCACGCCGGCTCAGTTTGCGTACCCGCTCAAGGGCGACAGCGGCGCAGGCCGGCGACAGTCGGCCAGAAGCGGACTTCCGAGACCACTGCCTACTTCTACCTTGAACAACCAAAGCGTGACTGAACGATGAGCTATTACACCCGTTTTGAGCTGCAATGGAACGACGCGGACTACGCACTCGGCACCCTTACGCCAGACATGGTTGCCAACGCGGCCGCGCCGTTCGTGAACCAACGTGACTGGAGCCTCGATGTGCTAACCGACCTTCGCGCTTCAGCGACAGGTCAAGGGTTGGCGCGGCCGGGGTTCAACGGCGTAGACGGCGCGTCGTTGGTCGAGATGGTCCAAGCGGTTTCCCTGGCGTTTCCCGCTGTCACTTTTGTTGGACGCGGCATCGGTGAGGACATATTGGACACTTGGATACGCATCGTCCAAGGAGGCGAAGTGCTGAAGAAATTCGGCCCATTCGAAGCGTCCACCGCAGACGCACTGAACACGGAGCCAAGCGAGGCGCTCAATCAAAGGAAGCCTTGGTGGAAGTTCTGAGAACGGCCAAGACCGGACCTTCCCGCGTCCCGCCCAACCAATCAGAAAACGCAACCTGGAGAGACCGATGGGAGTTCCCAACATGAGCAAGGAGCGGTATGACTCGCTGCCGAAGGGGCAACGCTTGGCCTACTGGGCGGTCGTCGTTCTTGCTTGCGGCCTCATCGGCTACTTCCTCTTGGTGTACTAGCCATCGGACAACAATCGGCCAAGTGCGGACCTTCGGACGAGCGCCAGAATGCCCCACGACGTACCCAGAAAGCTCTGATGCCATCTCGCTCACTCGCAATCGTTGCCGCTATCCTGTTTGCAGCTTCGCTCGCGCTTCCGGCGTTTGTATGTCCGGTGGGCGTGGTGGGGTACCAGGGGTACCACGTTCTCGCAACCGGCTGGGCGGGCCTCTTAGGGCTTGACCCCCGCTGGTTCGCCAACATCGGGTTTCTCGTGCTCATGGCTCGATGCTTCGTCGCTCCAAGAAAGCTTCGTTGGGTCGCCGGCGCCACGGCATTTCTCGCCATCCTTTCGATTGCGCCAGCAGGAGCTTGCCCCGCGCCCGGTGGCGCACCGGCAATGTCAGCGGGCTTGGCCATTGGTGGCTGGATTTGGGTCACCGCAATGGTTTGCGCAAGCGCGGCGAATCTGATGTCAATTCGGGACGACCAAGCGTCAGCAGCATAGGACAGAATGCGGCCAGGAGCGGACATTGGAGAGCGAGCGATGAAATTCTGGACACCTCGAATCATGGAGGCATTTGGGTGGACGCTGGCCCTCACAGGTGCGTCCATGGCACTTTTCGACCTGTTGCCGGTGGAGCTCGGCTGTTGGTGGGCAGGGATACCCGAGCAGCGTTGCATGATGAGGGTCGTACCTCGGAGCGCTTTGGTCGAGCTCCTCGATGTCATCGCCCTACCGCTTGGCTACCTTCTCGTGCTTGCAGGCCGGTTTTGGAGAACTCGGCTGAGACGTCTCTAGTCGGCCAAGACCGGACATTTGCCCTAATCGCCCATTCCCAACCTTCGTCCTCGCAATGAGCCCCCGAGAACTAGAGCTGTTGGTACTGGAGCAGATGGCAAGCTATGTCGCCGGATACACGCGACCGGCCGTGCATGACGGTTTTGGCGGTAACCCTTGGAGTAAGGAGCGGGTAGCCTCAGAAGTGGAAAAAATGCGCGCGTTCTTGGTTGCGCCCAGGCCTGCCAAATACTCCATGGACATGGGGAAAGGGCTGAGCGCGCCTAGCGCGGGCCTCGAGGCACGGCCGTGCTGGGTTGTCGCGGAGGATGCCTCTTATCTACTCATCTTCGACGAGGGGCTGAACGAGTTTGCTCTTGTTGCGGACCAATTGAACGACGGCCTCATGTGCTGGGGAATCCAGGGCAATGCGCCAGAATGCTTCATAAGCCGGTAACGCCGAATCCGGCCAGAGGCAGTCTAGGCGCACCCCACACCCGCAATGAGAATCAGAAGGTACCGGTTTCGCACGGCCAAGACGCACGCTAGTCAGTACAAGGGCAAGCTATTGCGGATGTCTAAGGAGTCGCTCCGAGGCGTGCTTCGTGGCAATGCCTTTCGTGAACGAGGCTTGGTCCCCGGCGCCGTGAAGGCACGGGTTCGACGACGCCGTTGGGTGCTCGTTGCTACATACCGTTTGCGCTTCGGCGATGAAGACTTTCTTGCTTCATTTCTGGGCCGGCGACTTCCTCCACTTCCTCCGCACAACTGGTTGAGCCGTGGCTACGCTTTCTGGCGAGGTCGCCTCACCAACTCTCCGCACTGTTGACGTTCTGCGGACTTGCTCACGCGTGATGATGCAGTGTCCGCACCGGAACGACGTGAGCGTCCCTTGTGGGCCCTTACAGGTAACCGTCCACAGGCGCACGATGAAGCTCCCATCAACATAGGAGCTCATCATGGAAGCAATTTCGACCTGCTGTCGCGAGCCTTGGAACAAGGGAAAGCTCGTAGGACAGAAGACCCCGTTCAGACTGAAGGAAATCTGGGCCATCAGGGTCCGTCTCCAACTCCAAGGTCGTATTCGCGACCTCGCGCTATTCAACCTCGGTATAGACAGCAAGCTCAGGGCCTGTGACCTTGTCCAGCTTCGGGTACGCGACGTGTCCAACAGCGAGCGGGTAGCCGCCCGCGCCAAGGTGATGCAGCAAAAGACCGGACAGCCAGTCCAGTTCGAGATGACGGGCCCGACGCGCCAAGCCGTTGAGGCTTGGATTGCTACGGCACATTTGAAGGCCGGGGACTTCCTCTTCCCGAGTCGTGTCCACGAGTCGCCCCATATCGGAACGAGGCAGTACGCCCGCATCGTAGACAGCTGGGTCGAGGAAATCGGCCTCGACAGCTCGACGTATGGCACGCACTCGATGCGCAGGACGAAAGCCTCGTTGATTTATCGGCGCACGAAGAACCTGCGCGCTGTGCAGCTCCTGCTTGGCCACAGCAAGCTCGAGAGCACGGTACGTTATTTGGGCATCGAGGTCGAAGATGCGCTGGAGCTTGCGGAGCAGACCGACGCCTGATGCGGCAAGCCGCCCGGTCTTGTTTGAGCGGGCGGCTCTCCGGCAGAATGCGGCCAAGGGCAGACATCCACCATATGAAAGCGATTGAGGTACTGGACAGGCTGAGGAGCGCTACCCCGCTACCGCAGGTGTTGCTGGCGGCAGGCAAGTCTCGGGGGCCGGAGGCATATAGCTTCTACGTTTCCGGCGAAAAGAGCGGCTTCTCCAGCATCGCCGAGTTTGTAGCGGCCGCGTTGTCATCCATGGTGGAGGAACTCTCTCACGAGATGGTCGACCTTGAGGGCCTGGAAGTCCTTGAGCTGAAGCACGAAGCATGGCAGATTGCCCACGACTACGTCATAAGACCTGGAAGCATGTTGTGCTTCCCCATAGTTGAGAGGCTTGGGCTCGAGCCGCCGCAGAACCTTCAAAAGCGGTTCTTCCTTCAGCCCAAACTAATCGAAACTGAGGAATGCGTAGTTTGCGAAGCTGAAGACCAATTCGTGTTGCTGTACTGGCAAACAGCGGGCTGACAGGGCGGCCCATGGCAGGATGTGGCCAGGAGCGGACATCAACCGCTACGACCGCTCGAAAGGAACGGACTATGCGTTACCGCTTCAACGTTTTCGGACGAATCATTGCCGTCGAGCGGGTCGGTGACGCCTGGGCTACGTAGCTGATGGGAAACGAGGGGAAGCGCCGGCCAGCAGGCTTCGCGATTCCATCCGACGTGACCCATGCTGAGCTACCGCAGTATCTCCACGACATCTTCCATGAGTCTGCGACTCCACGAACGGAGATGTCTTCGAGATTTGCCCCGGCCAGGATGACTAGCGCATCGTCGTCGGCTCGTGCCTTGGCCGGCTACAGTCGGCCAGAAGCGGACATCGGAGGCATTGATCAGCGCACCCACCGCTTGTAACGGCTGCTGCTTTGCACACGATTTTAATAGGGCTGGAACGTGGACACCTTGACGAAAAGTTCAACCGTTTCATCGGTCTTCATGCGACACGTCTGTTGGTATTGGGGCGCACAACCCGTGATAGGTAGCGTTACAGTGAGCCCCATAACACGTTAGACGCCGAAATAGCCCAAACGGAGCGCTCCAATGCCGGTCGATCAGCCCGTGCCGTCCTCAGCCGAAGTTTCAGCCCTTGCAAAGGAGATCGCGTCGCTCCGACTGGAGCAGGAAAAGCGCGACCTTGAGCGACAGCGGCGCGAATTGGAGGAGTCCAAGAAGAAGCCTCCTGCCAAACCGTGGTGGGCAAGTGCACTTGAGATCCTTGCGTTGCCGGCCGCCGTCATAGCCATCGTTGTGCAGTTTACGAATGCTAGTAGCACGGTGCAGACAACTGCAAAGACAGAGGCGGAAACCGCCAAAATCAAGGTAGAAGAAATCAAGACCCGCGTCGAGCTCCAGAAGATGCTAGATGACCTTGCAGAGACCAAGAAGAAGGGGGTGACAGCCTATCGCGAGGAAATAGAACGCACACTTCCTCAACTTCAGCAGACCATCGAGCGCCTGCGCGTCGTCGAGTCTCAGTCGAAGGCTGCCGCGCTTGAGAGAAGTATCGCGAAGTACATTCTTCTTTGGGTTCTATTTCACTTCGTTAGTCTGATATTCGACATCGTCAGTCAAGTGTGGTCAGCACTCTGGAGTAGCGTCTCCGCGCTGGTTTCAACCGTTAGGTTCAAGAACCAAGACGGTCGCGAAGACTACGATCGGCAGCGGCGGCTGTCTAACGTCACGCGTTGGGCCCAACTGGTGCTGTATCCGGTACCAAGCGTTCTTCGCTGGTCGCTTCAGTTGTCGATCTTCATTGCGTTGGTGATTCCGCTCTTTAACGAAGTCGCCCTTGCGATTGGCTCGCGAACATCGTTTGACGTGGTTGTCGCTCAGGCGAGACAGTTGGAGGTAGGCGCCGCCCTCTCCACAATGAAACAGCTCTTGTTTGGTGTGTCGCCGTGAGCCGGCGTCTAACCATTCCTTCAAGTGGACTGGCCTTCGGCCAGCCGCTTAAGTCAAACGTTAGGCGGCCATGCCATTCGACCTCCAATCTGCTCAAGTTGCCGTCGGCGTCGTAATCAGCATTCTCACCATCCTCGGCACGATATTCGGTTGGTTTGGGAAAGCTTGGCGTTGGGGCGCGTCACTTTTCAAACCCAAACCACTGGTGGGGGTCATCGAGGTTCCGTCCAAGACAATGGTTCTAATCCCTGTCGCGCGCCAGAATGCGTTGTGGTGGCACATGGGAGCGATGGGAGATCAACCCGCGATGCAAATTGTCGGCGACCTAAACGTGACAAACATTTCCAAGTACGGCGTATTTGTCATGGGAGCCAAACTCAAAAAGCCCGAGGCCATTGGTCATGCTCTTGTTCGCGCCCATGACTCCAACATGTACGGTGAATCGCCCCGGGTTTTCTAGACACCTCTGAGCCTCAAACCTGAGGCCCAATAGGAGGTGCCATGAGCAAGCAGAGATACCCCGAAGAATTCAAGATCGAAGCGGTCAAGCAGATC
>NZ_JBPJZI010000019.1:2424-5584 GCF_051216395.1 Variovorax cryoconiti
AAAGGTTTAGTGCAGACCGTGCCATCAGCAACATAGAATTTTTGATTGCGTCAAAAGAAACTTCAATTTCGAGTCAAATCGAATTTTGAATGTAACGGCATAACGCGTCAGGTGAAAGACCTGACATATTCCTTGAAATGATTTTGTAGTTTCGAAAGAAACGTCAAAGTTATAGGGTCAAGTGAATAAGAGCACGTGGTGGATGCCTTGGCAATGATAGGCGACGAAGGACGTGATAGCCTGCGATAAGCTTCGGGGAGCTGGCAAATTAGCTTTGATCCGGAGATTTCCGAATGGGGAAACCCACCTGCAAAGGTATCGCATGATGAATACATAGTCATGCGAGGCGAACCGGGTGAACTGAAACATCTCAGTAGCTCGAGGAAAAGACATCAACCGAGATTCCGAAAGTAGTGGCGAGCGAAATCGGAGAAGCCTGTTAGTGATAGCACAAGACATAACGGAACAGTTTGGAAAGACTGGCCATAGCGGGTGATAGCCCCGTACGTGAAATGACCTGTGTGGTACTGAGCTAACGACAAGTAGGGCGGGACACGAGAAATCCTGTCTGAACATGGGGGGACCATCCTCCAAGGCTAAATACTCATCATTGACCGATAGTGAACTAGTACCGTGAGGGAAAGGCGAAAAGAACCCCGGGAGGGGAGTGAAATAGATCCTGAAACCGCGTGCTTACAAAAAGTAGGAGCCTCGTAAGGGGTGACTGCGTACCTTTTGTATAATGGGTCAGCGACTTACATTCAGTGGCAAGGTTAACCGAATAGGGAAGCCGTAGAGAAATCGAGTCCGAATAGGGCGATCAGTCGCTGGGTGTAGACCCGAAACCAAGTGATCTATCCATGGCCAGGATGAAGGTGCCGTAACAGGTACTGGAGGTCCGAACCGACTAGTGTTGCAAAACTAGCGGATGAGCTGTGGATAGGGGTGAAAGGCTAAACAAACTTGGAAATAGCTGGTTCTCTCCGAAAACTATTTAGGTAGTGCCTCAAGTATTACCATCGGGGGTAGAGCACTGTTTTGGCTAGGGGGTCATGGCGACTTACCAAACCAAGGCAAACTCCGAATACCGATGAGTACAGCTTGGGAGACAGAGCACCGGGTGCTAACGTCCGGACTCAAGAGGGAAACAACCCAGACCGCCAGCTAAGGTCCCTAAAATTGGCTAAGTGGGAAACGAAGTGGGAAGGCTAAAACAGTCAGGATGTTGGCTTAGAAGCAGCCATCATTTAAAGAAAGCGTAATAGCTCACTGATCGAGTCGTCCTGCGCGGAAGATGTAACGGGGCTAAGCCAGTTACCGAAGCTGCGGATTTGCAATTTATTGCAAGTGGTAGGAGAGCGTTCTGTAAGCCTGTGAAGGTGCGTTGTAAAGCGTGCTGGAGGTATCAGAAGTGCGAATGCTGACATGAGTAGCGTTAAAGGGGGTGAAAAGCCCCCTCGCCGTAAGCGCAAGGTTTTCTACGCAACGTTCATCGGCGTAGAGTGAGTCGGCCCCTAAGGCGAGGCAGAGATGCGTAGCTGATGGGAAACAGGTCAATATTCCTGTACCGATATATAGTGCGATGTGGGGACGGATCTTAATAGGTCATCCAGTTATTGGATTATTCTGGTTTAGTTGGATGTAGGCGTGCATTAGGCAAATCCGGTGCACATATACCGAGGCCAACGATCGAGCGGACTTGTCCGTGAAGTGACTGAACGAGGTTCCAGGAAAAGCCACTAAGCTTCAGCTATATACGACCGTACCGCAAACCGACACTGGTGCGCGAGATGAGTATTCTAAGGCGCTTGAGAGAACTCAGGAGAAGGAACTCGGCAAATTGACACCGTAACTTCGGAAGAAGGTGTGCCCTATTAGTGTGTAGTGAACAACGAAGCATGAATGGGTTGCAAAAAATCGGTGGCTGCGACTGTTTATTAAAAACACAGCACTCTGCAAACACGAAAGTGGACGTATAGGGTGTGACGCCTGCCCGGTGCTGGAAGATTAAATGATGGGGTGCAAGCTCTTGATTGAAGTCCCAGTAAACGGCGGCCGTAACTATAACGGTCCTAAGGTAGCGAAATTCCTTGTCGGGTAAGTTCCGACCTGCACGAATGGCGTAACGATGGCCACACTGTCTCCTCCTGAGACTCAGCGAAGTTGAAATGTTTGTGATGATGCAATCTCCCCGCGGAAAGACGGAAAGACCCCATGAACCTTTACTGTAGCTTTGTATTGGACTTTGAACAGATCTGTGTAGGATAGGTGGGAGGCTTTGAAGCGGTGCCGCTAGGTATCGTGGAGCCAACGTTGAAATACCACCCTGGTGTGTTTGAGGTTCTAACCTAGGTCCATTATCTGGATCGGGGACAGTGCATGGTAGGCAGTTTGACTGGGGCGGTCTCCTCCCAAAGCGTAACGGAGGAGTTCGAAGGTACGCTAGTTACGGTCGGACATCGTGACGATAGTGCAATGGCATAAGCGTGCTTAACTGCGAGACTGACAAGTCGAGCAGATGCGAAAGCAGGACATAGTGATCCGGTGGTTCTGTATGGAAGGGCCATCGCTCAACGGATAAAAGGTACTCTGGGGATAACAGGCTGATACCGCCCAAGAGTTCATATCGACGGCGGTGTTTGGCACCTCGATGTCGGCTCATCTCATCCTGGGGCTGTAGCCGGTCCCAAGGGTATGGCTGTTCGCCATTTAAAGAGGTACGTGAGCTGGGTTTAAAACGTCGTGAGACAGTTTGGTCCCTATCTTCCGTGGGCGCTGCAGATTTGAGGAAGCCTGCTCCTAGTACGAGAGGACCGGAGTGGACACACCTCTGGTGTATCGGTTGTCACGCCAGTGGCATTGCCGAGTAGCTAAGTGTGGAAGAGATAACCGCTGAAAGCATCTAAGCGGGAAACTCGTTTCAAGATGAGATCTGCCGGGGCCTTGAGCCCCCTAAAGAGTCGTTCAAGACCAGGACGTTGATAGGTCAGGTGTGGAAGCGCAGTAATGCGTTAAGCTAACTGATACTAATTGCTCGTGCGGCTTGACCCTATAACTTTGATCAATCAGATCAAGGTGTTATGCCAAGTTGACGCATTCAAAATAATTCGCCAAAAGCTGATTCCAAACTCTATGAATTCGTTTGCTTGATCATTCGATC
>NZ_JBPJZI010000001.1:0-335436 GCF_051216395.1 Variovorax cryoconiti
GATCTGCTTGACCGCTTCGATCTTGAATTCTTCGGGGTATCTCTGCTTGCTCATGGCACCTCCTATTGGGCCTCAGGTTTGAGGCTCAGAGGTGTCTAGAAAACCCGGGGCGATTCAGCTGTCGCCCCCACGTTGTCCATTGCTGCCGTAATTCTGCAGCGCGGGTGAGCCTGCGCCTCCACCGCCCCCATGGCCTAGACGAATACTTAACTTATCTGCCCGCCGTAGAGAAATCTTGAACGCTGCTGTGCAGTAAGCGCCGTTGCCGCCGGTGCCGCAACCCCCCCGCCCCTTTCCCGGGCCCGCTCCAGAGGCGCCGCCACCACCACCGCCTCCACCGCCTGTTCCTTCGACCCATAGTTCCTGAAGGTCATTTGTGATTTCAAGTTCGTACAGGCTGTCCCCATTGTCGGAGCCCACAAAGCGCGCATCACTTTCGCCCTCGTCGACACGGTACAGCAGCACCAAGTCGTCTCGAATTGGTCTGTCAGTTGCCATCGTGTCCTCTGTCATGGGAGCCTCCGCTGGTGTCATGGCGCTGATCGTCGGCGTTGTTAGCAATGCAGTCATCCTGAATTCTGATGAGACCATCGACCAAGCGCGCATTGATGAAGTTGGCGCTAACGATTGCCAGCGACCTAGGCTGATGCGTGATGTGTCAGACGGTGATAGCGCCCTTACGCTGAATTGATGATGCCGACGATGTGGTGTCTCAGCAGACTGAACGCTATTTGGTGATGCCGATGCGCTTTCTCGTTATGGCCTTCGCTGGCATGTTATTTTTGAGCGGCTGTGCTGGCATTGCTCCCATGCCCGCGGCTTATCTGAAGCCGCCGCCCCTTCCAAAGGGTGCTGTTGCGAACGCTCCCCCTGAAGGCTCCGTTCCGCCGGAAGTCGCAGCACTGTCGGGAACTTGGTCAGGGACATGGTTCAGCCCCAGATTGAAGGTGCCCGCGATCTTGCTTGTCGAACACCTCGGTACGACAACTGCAACGGTCATCCATTCTGTTGGCGAGACGGACTACACCTCCACGCGTTGGTTTCGCGTTCAAGCTGTGGTCGGACGTGGAACCTTGGAGTACTTCCTGCCGGACAACATCGGGAAAGCTGAGTACCGGCTTCAGCCCGATGGCACTCTGAAGGGGGACTTGAACATCCAGGGCTGGCGCTCCTACATCACGCTGACGAAGGTTCCTGCTCCCTTGCCGTAGCGAGCCGTGGTCGACGCCATGCGCACCATCTGCAGAGCAGGCCCGGCGAGCCGGGACCTACCAGGGTCGATGTCGTCGTTACCTGGTCGGGGCACTACTCGCAGACTACCGTGCATGTTCTGGCAGCACCGCATCGATTCGCGACAACAGCGCAGCGGCGTCGGCCACCGCTGAGTCGATTGCCTTGAGGCCGACGATTGGATGCTCTCTCAGTGCGCAGGATGACACGACAACGCGCAGCGTCGCTTCCAAGGTGATCCACCACGGTATGCCGAAGGTGCCTAGCAGGCGGTCCGCGGCGATCAATGCGTGCGGCGCGGCGGCGCGCCTGTTGCTTTCAAGTGCCGCCACTGCGGCATCACGTTCGCGCGTCAGTCGGCCGATGAGGTGTTCTGTGCTTTCCATGCGCGAGCATTTTCCGGGTGTGGCATGGACAGGCTGCGGGGAGAGCGGCCGGCGCAGGTCGATTACGCAGTGCGATGTGGAGCGCGATGCTGGTTGATGAATGGCGGGCCGCCAGTCGCGGGCAAAATCGCGAGAGCGGAGTATGGGACTTCGTCCACTCCGATTCGAGGTTCAGGGCGATTCAGCGGTCCTCATATGCCCGCTCACCCCATTCACGACCATCGAGCTCGAGTCGAACCTTGTGGATATCAGGTAGGTTTTGAAAGGAACCGCTGGGGTCGTACCAGCGCCAAGCGACCCGGACCTTCACCCCCTCAATCGTCGCTCCAGTGGTTCCGAGGTTGTCGCGATCGCTCTGCGGCACGCCGTCTTCAGTGAGGCCAAATTTTCTGATGAGGGCGTGAACTGCCTTGTCATCCTCGATTCGGCCGAAGTCGTCCTTTAGATCTTGGATAGTCAGCGGCATAGTGCGTCCCTAGAGTTGCTGAGCACCGGTTCGTCTGAACAGAGGGTCCGCAATCTCAGGATGCGATCTCAGGATGCGATCTCTTTTGAAGAGTCTTTCACGCTAGCAGCAGCGCGATTTTTCATGCGAAGCCCACCGCGACGCGCGCGGTTGGCCCGATTCGCCAGCATGAGTTTCTTGTTGACGGTGGGCGGAACGATGAGCAAGTTGGGAGCATTGTTCGCCTTCTTTTGCGGCTCAACATGTTCGACCGTCGCATGGATGAACCGCCCCATTGCGTCCGCAATGTCCTTGACCGTCCCGAAGTACATCCTGGGCGTTTCCCGCGCAGCGATGCTTACTTCGCGCCAGAGCTTGTGGGCCAATCGGTTCGTCATAGTTCTACGTCCTTGCCTGCTTTATACAGCGACTTGATGATCAAGACTGCCAGAAGCAATGCATCGGCAGTGATGATGAAATATTCGAGGGCGGTGAGGACATTGATCACATAAGGACTCGCCCCTTGCTTTGCGAGCCACCTCACGAGTTCGCCTAGCCCGTATGCCGGTAGAGCGATGATCAGAAATATGATCGAACCGAAGGCCGCATGCGTCGCGAAGTGGACGGTCGCAGCGAAGCCACCCTTGTGATTGGATCCGTTGCCGCTCAAGATGTTCCGCCGAAGGTAAATGTCCCGGATACGTCCCGGAACCAAGACGGCACCAATAAAATCAACAACTTACTGGTGCCCTCGACAGGAATCGAACCTGTATCTGAGTCTTAGGAGGACCCCGTTCTATCCATTGAACTACGAGGACGCTGGGCAGCGGCGACTTTAGCAGTTCGTCAGTCGAACTTCAGCGTGTAGATCAGGTCCACGCCGCTCTGGATGCCGGCCTGGCCGCGCAGGGTGAGGCGCTGGGTCAGGTCGTAGAAGATGTAGATCGTGCCGAGCATGCCGGCCAGGCTGCTTTCGTAGGTGACGTAGAAGTCGCTCGACAGGCGCTTGCCCAGCGTGACGGCCGATTCGCGCAGTTCGCCGCCCGGGTTCGGGCCCTTGAAGCCGATCTCGTCCAGGCCGAGCCGGCTCGCCAGGCTGCCGCCGGAGCCGCCCTTGCCGAGGCCGCCGAGCAGGGCGAGCGCGGCCTGCTGCATCAGGATCGACTCGCCGCCGCTGCTGGCCGACGCGCGGCCGAGCACCACCCACGACAGCGTCTCGACGTCCGACAACACGGGCTCGGAATACAGCTTGACGCGCGGCGACTGGGCCGTGCCCGTGACCTGCACGCCGGCGCGTTGCGTGATGTTCGGCCGGATCGCCAGGATGTCGAGCGACGGGTTGTCGACCGGGCCGTTGAAGCGCGCCAGGCCGGTCTCGACGTCGAGCTGCTGGCCGTAGGCGCGGTACTGGCCCTTGACGGTGCGGACCTCGCCGGTGACGCGCGGCGGCGCGGTGAGCGACGTGCTGCGGATTTCGAGCTGGCCTTCGAGCCGGGTCGTGATGCCGCGGCCTTGCACCGCGAAGTCCTTGCCCAGGTCGAAGGTCACGGCCACGTCGGGCGCCTTGGCGGTCTGCGGCTTGGCCGCGGCTGCGCTGGCGCGGGCGGCGTCGCGCTGCGCCGTCTCGGCGGCTTCAGCCGTCTTGGCGGCCGAGCGCACGACCACGTCGCTGCCCAGGCTGGGCGCGCTCTCGTCGGGCAGGATGATCACGGCGCGTTCGGTGTCGATCTTGCCGCGCACGGTGAACTGGCCGTCGGCGAGACCCGCCTGCAGGTCGCCCGACACCGTGATCTGACGGTCGGAGCGCACCAGCAGGCGCAGGCTGCGCAACTGGGCGCGCAGGTCCATGCGGATGCCCGACGCGCTGCTGCCGGCGGGCACGGCGCCCCAGCTCATCTGGCCGGTGCCGGACAAGCTGCCGCCGTCGCGTGCCGCCTCGCTCGCGGTGGTGCTGACGTTGCCGCTCTGGCCGGCGATGCGCGCGCTGCTGCCGCGGCCGCCCTTGAGCGTGAACTCGGTGATGTCGACACGGTTGCCCGACAGGGTGGCGCGCAGCCGGCCGTCGCGCAGGTCCAGCCCTTCGACCAGCGCGCGCAGCGCGAGCTGGTCGGCGGCCAGCGTGCCGTTCCAGCGTGGTTCGGTGCGGCTGCCCGACAGCGTGGCGTCGGCGTCGAGCGTGCCGGCGACGCGCCAGCCCGGCGGCGCCAGCATCGACCAGACGCCCAGGCTCGGCATGCGCGCCTTGATCGCACCGGACAGCGGCGCGTCGGTCGGCCACTGCCAGCCGCCGTCGCGCTGCAGCACACGGGTGCCGAGGGTGGCGTCGATGGTGCCGGCGCGCAGGCTGTCCCACACCAGCTTGGCCTGCACCGATTCGCCGCGCGCCTCGATGCGCAGCTCGGCTTGGCGCAGGCCGGCGGGCGTGCTCGGCCCCTCGACGTTGCCGGTGCCGCTGACCATCTTGATCTCGCGCTTGGCGCCGGTGCCGCGGCTTTCGATGCGGGTGACCAGCGCGGCCTCGCCGGCCTGCACGCGGATGTCGCCACTGCGGCGGGCCAGGCGCAGGTCGGCACGCAGGGCATCGCCGGCCTCGATGTCCCAGTCGCCGTCGAAGATCAGGTCGCCGGTCACGCCCATGCTGGCGAGCGAACTGTTGCTGTCCATCGCCTCGGCCCAGGCCATCGGCAGGCCCTGCATGCGGCCCTTCGATTGCAGGCGGAAGGCGCGCTGGCCGGTGGCGCCGGTCTGGCGAAAGCGCACTGGCTCCCAGTCGATGCGCACGGTGCCGGGCACCGGCCCCTGCAGCGTGGCGCCGCCGGCGGAGGTGTCGACTTCGAGGCCGCCGGCGGTGCTGCGCACGTTGGCGTTGAGCGGCGCGCTCAGCGCCACGGTCCACGGGCCAGGGCGGGTGCTGTCCTGCGCCTGCACGCGCAGGCTGGCCAGCGCGGCGCGCCAGCGGCCTGCGCCTTCGAGCGCACCGCTCGCGCGGGTGTCCAGCGTCATCTTCTGTGTGCCGCGGGTTGCCTCGCCCTGCAGCGCCAGCGTGGCCTGCGCGAGGCTGCCGGACACCTCGGCGCGCAGGCCGCGCAGCTGCACGGGCAAGGCCGGCGGCGGCGGCACGCTGCCAGCGGGCACCGGTGCCGCGGGCAGGCGCAGGTCGAGCCGCGGCACGGTCAGCGTGGCCTGCACGGTGGGTTCAGCGGTGCCGCGGGGCGCGGGCGTTGTCGCGTTCTGCAGGCGGCGCTGCACGGCCTCCCAGCCGCCGTCCCAGCGCGCATCGAGGCGCGCGCTGCCTTCGGCGCTGGCGCCGGCGAAGACCTTGCCCAGGCCGGGCAGTTGCTCGACCCAGCGCTGCAGCATGGCGGCGTTGTCGATCTGCGCGTCGATCTGGCCGCGGCCCTGTGCCGGTGCGATGCGTCCGGCGACCTGCGCGTTGCCGCCAGGCAGCACCAGCTTCAGGTCGCCGCTGCCGGCGCGCTCGGCGATGCGAGCCTGCAGCGTGCCGGCGACGCTGGCCTGTGCCGCCTCGATGCGCAGCGTGCGCAGGTCGAGCACCTCATCCTTCCACTGGCCCTGCGCGACGACACGGTCGAGCCGCAGGCCCTGCAGCGCGGCGCTGCCTGCGGTGCCCTGCGCCTGCAGCGCGATGTCGAAGACCAGCGCGTCGTCGCGCTGTTCGACCTCGGCCTTGCCGCCGACCGGCGCCCCGGCCAGTTGCGTATGCAGCGCGCCCGGCTGCACGTTGCGCACGGTGGCGCGCACGGCCCAGGGCATGGGCGCCGGGCTCCAGTCGCCTTCGGCCTCGATGCGGCCGCCGCCGGTGCGCACGGTGGCGGCGGGCACGGTCCAGGTGGTGCCGTCGTAGGTGGTGCGGGCCTCGATGCGCTCGACCGGCAGCTGGCCCTGGTCCCACGGGCCGGGCAGGGCGTTGCGGATGTCGGCGCTGGCCTGCCACTGCACGCCGCTGCCGGCCGCGCCGGGGCCGGCCAGCACTTGGCCGCTCAGCAGCGTGGCCGGGGCGGACGGCCAGAGGCGCGCGAGGTCGACGTTGCGCAGGTCGGCGTTGGCGTCGATCACCGGCTGCGGCTGCCACGGCGCGATGTTGGCTTGCAACTGCGCCTGCATCGGCGCGGCGGCGTCCTGCTCGGCCGGCTTCAGGTCGGCGGCGATCGCCAGGCGGGCGTCGGCGCCGGCGAGGGTGCCCTTGGCCGTGGCGGTGGCCAGCACGTCGATGCTGCGGCCTTCGGCCAGCGGCGCGCGTACGCGGCCGTCGAGCGCCAGGTCGAGCGCCATCGGCGCGTCGCCCTGCAGCCCGACGCGCGCGCTGTAGTGGCCGTCGGCCAGGTCGACGCCATCGACATTCAGCGTGTGCTGGCGTTGTGCGTAGACGTAGTGGCCGGCGAGATTCGTGGCCTCGACCACCGGCGGCCCGGCCCAGCGGAGGGTACCGACGCGGAAGGGCAGGTCGACATCCACCGGCAGCACGATCTGCGCCAGCGGCTGCAGCGGCTCGCTGGTGTCGGGCGCGGGGCCACGGCGCTCGATCAGCATGTCCTTCGCGACGACCTCGCCCAGTTGCACCTTGCGCTGGAACAGCGGCTTGAGCGTCCAGCCGATCGTGGCCTCGTGCACCTCGACCGACAGCGTGGGGCTCTGCCATTGCAGGTAGCCGATGCGGCCGCCGGTGCGCAGCGAGCCGCTCACGTCGCGGCTCTGCAGCGTCTGGCCGGCCGGCATGTAGCGCGCGGCCTTGGCGAGCGCATAGGCGAGCGACTGGTCGGAGCCCAGCCACCACCAGGCGCCGGCGCCGACCGCGATCACCAGGACGATGAGCGTCACAAACGCCCATGCCAGGCCGCGCAGTGCGCGGCGCGTGCGCGATCGGCGTGGCGCGGGCAGGGCGGGCGTCTCGGTCGTTGCCACGCGTGTGCCTAGAAGCTGAAGCCCAGCCGCAGATGCAGCCGGTACTTCTTCGTGTCGACGCCGTACGCGACGTCGGCCTGCACCGGCCCGACGGGACTGCGCCAGCGCACGCCCACGCCGGTGCCGACCTTGGCCTTGAGCTCGCCGAACTTGTCGGCCACCGAACCGGCGTCGACGAAGACCGCGCTTTCGAAGTCGCTGAGCTTGCCGTTCCAGAGAATGGGTCGCTGCCATTCGACGCTGCCCACGCCCAGGTAGCGGCCGGCGACGATGGCGCCGTCGCTGCGCTCGGCGCCGATCTGCCGGTAGCTGTAGCCGCGCACCGTGGTGTCGCCGCCGGTCAGGAACAGCAGCGTGGTCGGGATCTGCGCGTTGTCGCGGGCGACGACGGCACCGCTCTCGGCGCGGAACTGCAGGCGGCTGCTGCGCGCGGCACCGCCGTCGTTGCCCTGCACCGTGCCGATGGGGAGGATGCCGAGCCAGCGCACGTAGCTGCGGATGAACGGGGCGCGCTCGCCGATCAGTGTCTGACCCAGGCCGAGTTCGAGCGACAGCCCCTGGCCGCGCGTCGGCGCCGCGTTGTCGTCGAAGTAGCGGCCGGTCCAGCCCCAGTTGGCGCTGATGGCCGACGCCGACGGCGGCGCGCCGGTGCCCTGGTTGGTCGCATAGTCGTACTGCAGGAACAGGCTGCGCTCGATGCGGTCGCCGGTGCGGCCACGGCCGGCGCGCAGGCGGCCGCTGTCGGTGTCGTAGGTGCCGGCGGTTTCGTGCTTGAGCAGGCCGGAGCCGAACCAGCGCCAGCCGGTGTCGTCGGGGATGCCGTTCCAGTCGGTCCCGAGCGACTGGGTCTTCTGGTCGATCGACAGCTTCGACACCGCCCGCCAGCCCAGCAACGGCATCTGGTTGTGCACATGGTCCAGCGACACGCGCGGGCCGCTGTCGGTGGTGAAGCCGACGCCCGCCACGACCTTCTGCAGCGGCGCCTCGCGCACCTGCGCGATCACCGGTGCGGCCTGCGGGTCGGTGCCCTCCGTGTCGAGCGTGAGGAAGACCGAGTCGTAGTAGCCGCTGCTGGCCAGCCGCTGCTGCGCGTCGAGCAGCTTCTGCTGGTCGTAGTCGGCGCCGGTGGGGATGCGGGCGATGCGGCGCGTGCCGTCGGCGCTGTAACGCTCCACGCCGCGCACGTCGAGCGGGCCGAAGCGGTAGGCCGGGCCGGAATCGTAGGCGACGCCCAGCTTCGCCTCGCCCTTGTCGGCATCGATCTCGGCGCGGCTGGTGGCGACGTTGCCGGTGGCATAGCGCTTGGCGGTCAGGCTGCGCAGGCCAACGGTCTTGGCGTTGTCCCACGCCGGTTGCGTGAAGAGCTGGCCGGTGCGCAGCGTCCAGGCTGCGCGGATCGCCTCGCGCTGCGCAGCCGCGCCGGGGTCGTTGGCGATGGCACCGCGAAAGCCGATGTCCACGGCGCCGATGCGGGTCGGCGGGCCGGGGTCGACGGTGATCACGACTTGGCGCGGCGCCTTGCCGCCGGGTGTCTCGTTCAGTTCGAGCGTGAGCCCCGGCGTGAAGTAACCGAGCGTGCCGAGCAGCTCGCGCGCATTGGCTTCAGCCGCGACCATGAGCCGCGACAACTCGGTCGCGCCCAGGTCGGCGATCTTGCTGTAGCGCTGGATTTCGAGGTGCAGCGCGAGGTAGTCGCGTACGTCGTCAGGGCCGCGCACCTCCAGCGTGAAGGCGTCGCTGGTCGACGTGGCGTCGGCCGCCACGGCCTGCTTGCCGGCGTCCGTGTCGGTGTCTTTCTTTGGCAGCAGGCTGCATCCCTGCAAAAGAAGGACGATTGCAAAAAGCAACGCCGGCCATGACGCCGGCGTTTGAAGGGAAGCCACCCTGAGCATCGCTGCATTCTGACAGCAGTTCCGGCAGGCCCCGGGCGGTGGCGCGTCGGACGGCGGCGCGTCTTGGGCTCAGCGGCGGGTGACCTTCTTGGCCAAGCGCCAGAGGATCGGCGGCACCCATTGGCGCAGCATCGCCTTGGCGGCGTCGATGCGGCGCGGCTGGATGAAGATGGAGATCGAGCGATCCAGGTCTTGCTCGGGCATCGGCGTGCCGGTGTAGAAGTACGTCGCCACCGAGCGGCGCGGCCGGTCGTCGGCCGCCTGAAGCGGTGTGGGGTGGCCGTGGAAGCTCCTGGGGCCGTGCGGCATCAGCAAGGTACGTCCGAACTCGGGTTGCACGGTGGTGACGCACTGGCCGTCCTTCGCATCCCACAACTCGAGCGCCGAGCCCCATTCGGGCTGCCAGTCGCGGTTGAGGTAGGTGATGAACACCATCTCGTTCTTGAGGCCGGTCTTGGGATGGCGATCGAAGTCGCGATGCACGGCGAAGCTCCCGCCGGTGCGGCTTTCGTGCAGCCCGCCGCCGTGGCGCAGCGGGTCGGGGATCAGGTAGGGTGTGCCGGTCACGTCGGACAGCCACGTCGTGAACCAGCCGGCATTGACCAGGTCGAAATAGAGCTGCGTGGCCGGACCGAGCGTGGCGCCGAGCACCGAGCGGCGCGTGCGCTCGTAGCTGCTCTGCACGTCGTACCAACCGGCGTCGTGGTGCGCGTCGAACTCTTCGAGTACCAGCGTCAGCAGTTCGGGGTTGAAGAGGCCGTCGACGACCAGATGGGGGAAGGGGGCCGCGCCGGCGAGTTGCGCGCGCAGGCGCTGGCGTGCCTCAGGCGTGAAGAAGGCCGGGTCGACCAACTCGTCCAGCAGCAGCGTCGTGCCGCGGACGGTGATGCAGTCCGCCCGTCGGGTTCGGACGATGCCCAAGGGAGCGGGGTCGCGCGGGGCGGATGCGAGGGCAGGCATGGTGCTGGGTCTCGAGGGGCAACCACCGGGAAAAGTTCTCGCCCCATGAAGCCGTTCCTGCAATGTAACAAAAAGCATTCAAATTGCGAGGGATTTTTGCCGCAGTTTCTCCGTGTGTCGTTATTTCGACAGCATCCGCATGGCGTCCTCGAGACCTCGGAGGGTCAGCGGGTACATGCGGTTGGACATCATCTGCTGGATGACCGCAATGCTCTGGCGGTACTGCCAGACACCCTGCGGCTCCGGGTTGATCCAGGCGAACTTCGGGAAGGTGTGCGTCAGGCGCTGCAGCCATTCGGCACCGGCTTCCTCATTGTTGTATTCGACGCTGCCGCCCGGCTGCAGGATTTCGTAGGGGCTCATCGTCGCGTCGCCGACGAAGATGAGCTTGTAGTCCTTGTTGTACTTGCGCAGGATGTCCCAGGTCGCGAACTTCTCGGAGAAGCGGCGCTTGTTGTTCTTCCACATGAAGTCGTAGACGCAGTTGTGGAAGTAATAGAACTCCAGGTGCTTGAACTCGGTCTTGACGGCCGAGAACAGTTCCTCGACGCGCTGAATGTGCTCGTCCATCGTGCCGCCCACGTCCATCAGCAGCAGCACCTTGACGTTGTTGTGGCGCTCGGGCCGCATCTTGATGTCGAGGTAGCCCGCGTTGGCGGCGGTCTTGCTGATGGTCTCGTCGAGATCCAGCTCTTCTTCATGACCCTCGCGCGCGAACTTGCGCAGGCGGCGCAGCGCGACCTTGATGTTGCGCGTGCCCAGTTCCTGCCCGTCGTCGTAGTCCTTGTAGGCGCGCTGGTCCCACACCTTGACCGCGCTCTTGTTCTTGCCGGCACCGCCGATGCGCACGCCCTGCGGGTTGTAGCCGCCGTGGCCGAAGGGCGAGGTGCCGCCGGTGCCGATCCACTTGTTGCCGCCTTCGTGGCGTTCCTTCTGTTCCTCGAAGCGCTTCTTGAGCGTCTCCATGAGCTCGTCCCAGCCCATCTTCTCGATCTTGGCCTTCTCCTCGGCACTGAACTCGCGCTCGAGCGTCTTGCGCAGCCACTCGAGCGGAACGTCTTTCGTGAAGTCGGTCAGCACGTCGACGCCCTTGAAGTAGCCGGCGAAGGCACGGTCGAACTTGTCGTAGTGCTTCTCGTCCTTCACCAGCGTGGTGCGGCTCAGGTAGTAGAAGTCGTCGAGGCTCCAGGCGTCGTCGGAGTCCGGTCCCACCACGTCGGCCTGCAGCGCTTCGAGCAGCGTGAGGAACTCCTTGACCGACACCGGCAGCTTGGCCGAGCGCAGGGTGTAGAAGAAGTCGATCAGCATGCGTTGGCCCTCCGTGGATCAGCGCTCGGCAGGGCGCGGCTTGTCGAGCAGATAGAGCAGGTGCGCCTTCACCTCCGGCCATTCGCCGGCGGTGAGGCTGTACATCACCGTGTCGCGGACGGTGCCGTCGCGTCGCAGCGCATGGCCGCGGATCACGCCGTCCTTCCTGGCGCCCAGGCGCTCGATCGCGCGTTGCGAGGCGACGTTGTAGTTGTCGGTGCGCCAGCCCACGGTGCGGCAGCCCAGCGCCTCGAAGGCGTGCGTGAGCATCAGCAGCTTGCAGGTGGTGTTGACGTGGCTGCGCTGGCAGCGTTGGGCATACCAGGTGTAGCCGATCTCCACGCGCTTCACGGCCGGCAGGATGTCGTGGAAGCTGGTGCTGCCGAGCACCGTGCCGGTGGCCTCGTCGGTCACGGCGAAAGCGAAACGGTGGCCGTCTTCGCGGCCCTTGAGCGCGGCTTCGATGTAGGCGCCGGTCTGCTCGGGCTCGGGCACCGAGGTCACGCGCAGTTGCCAGAGCTCGCCGTCGGCGGCCGCGGCGCGCAGGCCGGCTTCATGGTCGAGCGACAGGGGGACGAGGGCAAGGCCCCGGGCCTTCAGGGTGGTGGGTTCGACGAATGCCATGTTCAGACTCTGGGATCTCCGTATTTGCGCCGGTACCAGGCCCGGCCCAGTTGCACGCCGCCGCCGCCGCCCAGCCCGATGAGCGCGATGCCCAGCATGGCCGGGCCATCGTAGCCATGGGGGCCGAGAGCATCGAAGCCCAGGGCCGTGCCGAGCCAGCGGCCGAGCAGTGCACCGACCACGAAGCCCAGCGCCTGGGCGATGCCGAGCAGCAACAACTGGCGCGGCGGGTGCGGCGTCGTGTGGTTCATGGCTTCAGCGGTTGTTGCGCTGCATGAAGACCAGCTTCTCGAACAGCGTCACGTCCTGTTCGTTCTTGAGCAAGGCACCGACCAGCGGCGGCACCGCCACCTTGTCGTCCTTGCTGTGCAGCGCTTCGAGCGGGATGTCTTCCGCGACCAGCAGCTTGAGCCAGTCGAGCAGCTCGGAGGTCGACGGTTTCTTTTTCAGGCCGGGCAGGTTGCGCACGTCGTAGAAGGTCTTCATCGCCGCGGCGAGCAGGTCCTGCTTGAGCGTGGGGAAGTGCACCGCGACGATGCTCTTCATCGTGTCCGCATCGGGGAACTTGATGTAGTGGAAGAAGCAGCGGCGCAAAAAGGCGTCGGGCAGTTCCTTCTCGTTGTTCGAGGTGATGAAGACCACCGGCCGGTGCTTGGCGCGGATGAGTTCGCGCGTCTCGTAGCAGTAGAACTCCATGCGGTCGATTTCGCGCAAGAGGTCGTTCGGGAATTCGATGTCGGCCTTGTCGATCTCGTCGATCAGCAGCGCCACCGGTTGCTCGGCGGTGAAGGCCTGCCAGAGCACGCCCTTGACGATGTAATTGTGGATGTCCTTGACCCGCTCGCCACCGTCGATGTCCGAGAGCTGCGAGTCACGCAGCCGGCTCACCGCGTCGTACTCGTAGAGGCCCTGCTGCGCCTTCGTGGTCGACTTGATGTGCCACTGCAGCAGCGGCAGGCCCAGCGCGGCGGCCACTTCCTCGGCCAGCATCGTCTTGCCGGTTCCGGGCTCGCCCTTGACGAGCAAAGGGCGGGTCAGCGTGATGGACGCGTTGACCGCGAGCATCAGGTCCTGGGTGGCAACGTAGTTGTCGGAGCCCTTGAATTTCATGGATGACATCGAGCGGGGAGTGGGTGAATCGGTCCATTCGATCCTGCGTTGCCGGCCGGCG
This sequence comes from Variovorax cryoconiti, assembly GCF_051216395.1. Lineage (NCBI taxonomy): Bacteria > Pseudomonadati > Pseudomonadota > Betaproteobacteria > Burkholderiales > Comamonadaceae > Variovorax > Variovorax cryoconiti. The sequence continues at coordinate 12,940 of NZ_JBPJZI010000001.1, forward strand.
GTGTCGCCGAGGCACGGGGCTGCAAGGAGCCCCCGCATATAATCAAATGTTGATCTAAAAAACTGTTCCTCCACGAGATTGTGCGCGCAAAATGAACAAGTTGTTGACCACGATGTTTGCCCTCGCTGTCGCTTGCGGGACGGTTTCCGTCCAGGCTCAGAACGTGACCGGCAGCGTCGAAAACGGCGCCAAGAAAACGGCCATGTGCGTGGGGTGCCACGGCATCATCGGCTACCAGGCCAGCTTCCCCGAGATCCACAAGGTCCCGAAGATCGCGGGCCAGAGCGCGACCTACATCCGCGCTTCGCTGGCTGCCTACAAGGCCGGCGACCGCAAGCACCCGACCATGCGCGCGATCGCCGATTCGCTGACCGAACAGGACATGGCCGACCTCGCCGCCTATTACGCGCAGCTCGGCGTGAAGGACGGCGATGCACCACCCGCCACGCCGACCAAGCAGCCCAGCGAACGCGTGCAGGCGCTCATCACGCGCGACAAGGCCAACGCCTGCACCACCTGCCACGGTGCCAACTTCAACACCCCGAACGACGGCACCGTCGCCAAGCTGGCCGGCCAGCATGCCGACTACCTGTTCGTGGCACTCAAGTCGTACAAGGTCGAAAACCACGCCCAGCTCGGTCGCTCCAACGGCGTGATGGGCGGGCAGGCCAAGAAGTTCACCAACGCCGAACTCAAGGAACTGGCGGGCTACATCAGCGCGCTGCCCGGTGAAGTCAAGACGGTGCCCGAGTCGCGCTTCCACACCGCCGCCAAGTAAGCCGCCTCCCTTTCTGCCTGTGCAAAGCCCGCCCCGTGCGGGCTTTGTCGTTTCTGGCCGTCCGCGCGTCGCGTGCAGGAGAAACCCTCGAACTGGTCGATCAGCGACCGAAGGCGCGCGATGATCGATCGGGACGAGCGCGTGCCGTCTCGACACCGGCACACGCGTGCGCCTACAGTTCCCAGCGACCGACGATTCTTCGACGAGACGATCCATGACCTCCACCATCAGCGGCAGCACCCAGGCCTTTCTCATCCCGGGCGATCCGGTGCGCAATGTGCGCCTGCCGCGGATGTTCAACGCCGTGTTCGAGCGTTTCGAGATCGATGCGGTGCTGCTGCCGATGCAGGTGCCGCGCCGCGACTTCGCGGTGTTCTTCGCCTCGGCCTTTCTCGCGCGCAACGTGCGCGGAATGCTCATCGCGCCGCCGCACAAGCCGCTGGTGCTCGACCTGCTGGACGGCTGCGGGCTGATCGGCCGCGTGGCGGGTTCGGTCAACGTGGTGCGCCGCATGGACGACGACCGGCTCGAGGGCGATCTGTTCGACGGCGAAGGGCTGATCGGCGCGCTCGACCACTACCGCATCCCGTTTCGCGGCAAGCGCGTGCTGATCCTGGGGGCGGGCGTGAGCGCTGCCGCGGCCGGCGTGGCGTTGATCGAAGGCGGCGAGGGCGGGAGCGATGGCGCCGCGCATGTGGCGCTGTTCGACACCTCGGCCGGCAAGGCGGCTGGCGTGGCGGCCAAGCTCGACGCCTTCTTCGATGCCGACGTGACGGCCGTGGACAGCAATGCGCCGGAAGGCTACGACCTGGTCATCAACGCGACGCCGCTCGGCCTGAACGAAGGCGATGCGCTGCCGGTCGACGTCGCGCGCATGGGGCGCCACGCCGCCGTCTTCGACATCCTGCTGCGCGGCCAGCCCACGCCGCTGGTGCAGGCGGCACGCGCGCGCGGCCTGAATGCGCAGGCGGGCTTCGAGATGCTGATCCAGCAGATGCCGCACTACCTGCGCTACTTCGGCTACGAGCAGGTGGCGCGCGCCCTGAGCCAGGACGCCGACTTCCTGCGCGAGCGCATCTATCCCGAGGCCATGCACGGCGAGATTCGCCAGCCGTTGCGCTACCACGCGCCCTGAGGCGCGGCATTCCGACTTCCTTCTGCTCCCGACCCGTTCCATGATTTCAGGCAAGACCACCCTCATCGCCCACCTGGGCTACCCCACCGAAGCCTTCAAGGCGCCGATGATCTACAACCCCTGGTTCGACAAGCAGGGCATCGATGCGGTGGTGGTGCCGATGGGCGTCAAACCCGACGCCTACGCCACGGTGCTGCGCTCGCTGTTCCAGCTGACGAACATCCGCGGCGCCCTCGTCACGATGCCGCACAAGATCGCGACCGTGGCGCTGATGGACGAGGTGACCCCGACCGCGCGCATCGCCGGTGCCTGCAACGCCATCCTGCGGCGGCCCGACGGCACGCTGCTGGGCGACCAGTTCGATGGCGCGGGCTTCGTGCGCGGCGTCGAACGCAAGGGCCGGCTGTTCAAGGGCACGCGCGTGCTGGTGTCGGGCACCGGCGGCGTGGGCTCGGCCATCGCGGCGTCCATCGCGGCCGTGGGTGCGGCGGAGATCGCGCTGTTCGACACCAGCGACGCCTCGGCGCAGGCCCTGGCCGGCCGCCTGCGCGCGCACTACCCGACGTTGATCGTGCGGACCGGCTCGAACGATCCGGCCGGTTTCGACGTGGTCGTCAACGCCACGCCGCTGGGCATGAAGGACGGCGACCCGCTGCCCTTCGACGTCGACCGCATCGCGCCCGACACCTTCGTCGGCGAGGTGGTGATGAAGTCGGAGTACACGCCGCTGCTGCAGGCGGCCAAGGCCAAGGGCTGCGCGGTGCAGGTGGGCACCGACATGCTGTTCGAGATGATCCCGGCCTACCTGGAATTCTTCGGCTTCGGCACCGCGTCGCCGGACGAACTGCGGGCCACAGCGCAGCTGCGCTATTGAACTGCGCTGCGCAATTGCACTAGATGATCGGCCGCATGGCCTCGGCCACTTCGCGCAGCACCGGCAGCAACTTCTTGCGTAAATCGTCGTCCGGGTAGACCTGCCGCTGCACGGTCACGCTCAGTGCGTACTGGCAACGGCCCTTGCGGTCCTTCAAGGCGACCGCGAGGCCGCTGAGGCCGACGTTCAGGTGCTGCTCGGCCTGCCAGAAATCGAGTTGGCGCGCCGCCAGAACGCTCTCGCGGAAGCGCACCGCATCGACCGGCGCGGCGCCGGTGAAACTGGCGAAGTCGTGCGCGGCGATCCATTCGTCGAGCGCCGCATCGTCGAAGGTCGACAGCAGCACGAAGCCTTGCGACACCACATGCGCCGGCACCCGCGCGCCGGGGTGGAAGCCGATCGACACCATGCGCGGTGCATTGCTGCGCGCGAGGTACACCACCTCGTGGCCGTCCAGCGCGCCGACGTTGAGCGTCTCGCCGCACTGCATCGAGGCCCGCTGGATGTAGGGCTGCACCAGCCGCGGCACCCGCGCGCCTTCCAGGTAGGCCTGCCCCAGCCGCAGCACGCGCGGCAGCAGCCAGTAGTACTTGCCGTCGGTCGCGGCGTAGCCGTAGTGCACCAGGCTCAGCAGATAGCGGCGGGCCGCGGTGCGCGTCAGCCCCGCGTGCTCGCCGGCCTCGGTGGCGGTCAGGCGGGTGCGCTCGTCGGTGAAGGCCTCGATCACGCGCAGCCCCTTGCCCAGGCCTTCGATGAGCAGCTTGCGGTCAATGGGCGCGGTGTTGTCGGTGGTGGTCATGGCCTAGGTGTAACCCGAGTTTCGTGCGTATTCTGATCGCATGCGGTCGATCATCGATCGCAACCAGGGCCCGAGTCGTTGTCGGCCAAGCAGGGCGTTCCTACAGTCGACCCATGACCACCCGCCGCCACGCTTGACCATGCACCGCTCGATCGCCACGGTATCGCTCAGCGGCACGCTGCGCCAGAAGCTCGAAGCCATCGCCGCGGCAGGCTTCGACGGCTTCGAGCTGTTCGAGAACGACTTCATCCAGTTCAACGGCTCGGCCGCCGCGATGGGCGCCATCGCGCGCGACCTCGGCCTGTCGGTCGACCTGTACCAGCCCTTCCGCGATGTCGAAGGCATGCCGGAGCCGCAGTTCCGCCGCAGCCTGGAGCGCGCCGAGCGCAAGTTCGACCTGATGCAGGCGATGGGCGCCACGCTGATGCTGTGCTGCTCCAACACGTCGCCGATGGCCGTTGACGACCCGGCGCGCGCCGCGGCGCAGTTGCACGCACTGGCCGAGCGCGCAGCCCGGCGCGGCTTGCGCGTCGGCTTCGAGGCGCTGGCCTGGGGCCGCTTCACGTCGCGCTACGGCCAGGCCTGGGACATCGTGCGCCGCGCCGACCATCCGAACCTCGGTCTGATCCTCGACAGCTTCCACACGCTCTCGCTGAAGGACGACCCGGCCGGCATCGCCGAGATCCCCGGCGAAAAGATCTTCTTCCTGCAGATGGCCGACGCGCCGCTGATGGCGATGGACGTGCTGCAGTGGGCGCGGCACCACCGCTCCTTCCCGGGGCAGGGCGACTTCGACGTCGTGACCTTTCTCGAGAAGACGCTGCGCGCGGGCTACACCGGCCCGCTGTCGTTGGAGATCTTCAACGACGTGTTCCGCGAGACACCCAACCGCCGCACCGCCGTCGACGCGATGCGTTCGCTGCTGTACCTGGAGAGCCAGGTGCGCGAGCGCCTGGACGACGCACCGCCCACCACGGTCGCGCTGTTCAGTCCGCCGCCGCTGCCCGACCTTTCGGGCATCTCGTTCATCGAATTCGCGGTCGACGAGGCCACCGCCGCAGCGCTGGGCACGCTGCTGCAGCAGCTCGGCTTCCGCCGCGTCGGGCAGCACCGCTCCAAGGCCGTGGTGCTGTACCGCCAGGGCGACGTGCACCTGATCGTCAACGCCCAGCCCGACTCGTTCGCGCGCGAGCGCTTCGATGCGCACGGCGCTTCCGTCTGCGCGCTGGGCCTGCGCACGGACGCGCCCGAAGCCGCTGCGGAACGCGCCGTCGCGATGCGCTCGCAGCCGCACCACAGCCCGGTCGGCCCCGGCGAAGTGCGGGTGCCGGCCATCGTGGCGCCGGGCGGCAACCTGGTGCACTTCGTGGCGAGCGCACTGGGCCGCGACGGGCTGTACGCCGCGGACTTCGTGCTGGACGACCACGGCCCGGATGCTTCGGACGCGGGCCTGCAGGCGATCGACCATGTCGCGCTCGGCCTCGACCTCGACCAGCTCGACACCTGGGTGCTGTTCTCGCGCGCCGTGCTCGGCCTGGAGCCCGGCGAGAGCCTCGAGCTGGCCGACCCCTTCGGCCTCATCCGCAGCCGTGGCGTCGCCAATGCGGACCGCAGCGTGCGCCTGGTGCTCAACGTGTCGCTGAGCCAGCGCACCCGCACCGCGCGGACCCTGCGCAAGAGCGGCGGCGGCGCGGTGCACCACATCGCGCTGCGCTGCAACGACATCTTCGCGAGCGTGGCGCGGCTGCGTGCCAACGGCGTGGCCTTCGTGCCGATTTCGGGCAACTACCATGACGACCTTGCCACCCGCATGGACCTGGGCGACGGGTTGATCGAACGCATGCGCGAGTCCGGCGTGCTGTTCGACCGCTCGCCCGCCGGCGACTACCTCCACATCTACACCGAGAGCTTCGAGAACGGCCTGTTCTTCGAGGTGGTGCAACGCGTCGACGGCTACGACGCGTATGGCGCGACCAACGCGCCCGCACGCATGGCATCACAGGCCCAGTCATAACAAACCGAACCATCGACCAGGAGACAACCATGAGCAGCATCCACTTACCCGGCGAGCCGCAAGGCAAGCACCAGTCCCGAAAGGCCACCGCCAGCGGCTGGATCGGCTCGGCGCTGGAGTACTACGACTTCTTCATCTACGCCACGGCCGCGGCGCTGATCTTTCCGCAGATCTTCTTTCCCAAGGGCGACCCGCAGATCGCGATCATCGCGTCGCTCGCGACCTATGGCGTGGGCTATGTGGCGCGGCCGATCGGCGCCATCGTGCTCGGCCATTGGGGCGACACGCACGGGCGCAAGCACGTGCTGATCGTCTGCATGTTCCTGATGGGCTTCTCGACCGTGGCCGTGGGCCTGCTGCCGACCTACGACCAGGTCGGCCTGTGGGCACCGGCGCTGCTGGTGCTGATGCGCCTGATCCAGGGTTTCGCGGTGGCCGGCGAGATCTCCGGGGCGAGCTCGATGATCCTCGAGCACGCGCCCTTCGGCCGGCGCGGCTTCTTCGCCAGCTTCACGCTGCAGGGCGTTCAGGCCGGCCAGATCCTGGCGGCCGCCGTGTTTTTGCCGCTCGCGCACTACATGGACAAGGACGCCTTCAACAGCTGGGGCTGGCGGATCCCGTTCCTGCTGAGTTTCCTGGTGATCGTCGCAGGCTACATCATCCGCCGCGAGGTCCACGAGACGCCGGCCTTCACCGAGGTCGACAAGAGCGGCAAGGTGCCGAAGGCCCCCGTGATCCAGGCCGTGACCGAAAGCTGGCGCGACATGCTGCGCGTGATGTGCTGCTCGCTGATGAACGTCATCCCGGTGGTCGCCACCATCTTCGGCGCGGCCTACGCGGTGCAGCCCGGCTACGGCATCGGCTTCGAGAAAGACGTGTACCTGTGGATCCCGGTCATGGGCAACATCGTGGCGGTGATCGTCATTCCGTTCGTGGGCAACCTGTCGGACAAGATCGGCCGGCGCCTGCCGATCATCGTCGGCGCGCTCGGCGCGGGGCTGCTGTCCTTCGGCTATCTCTACGCGATCAGCATCCACAACGTGCCGCTGGCCATCGTCATGTCGCTGCTGATGTGGGGCGTGGTCTACCAGGGCTACAACGCGGTCTTCCCGAGCTTCTACCCCGAGATGTTCCCGACGCGCACGCGGGTGTCGGGCATGGCGATCTCGCAGAACATCGGCACGGCCGTCACGGCCATGCTGCCGGCGCTGTTCGTCGCCGTGGCGCCGCCCGGTGCGGCGAACATTCCGCTGGTCGTCGGTTCGATCACGCTGGCGGTGTGTGCCATTGCGGCCCTCGCGGCGTACACGGCGCGGGAGACCTACCGCGTGCAGATGAAGGACCTCGGCAACGTCGACGCGGAGCCCGTGCCCGTGCAGGAGTACGAGCGCCTGCGGGCACAGGCGATGGACGAAGGACGCATGACGCGCGTCCCGGCCTGACGACAGTCATGCAAAAGTCCGCGACCGGAAGGTAGCGGACTTGCGCGCCAGACGGGAGGACGCCCCGGCACGTCCGGGGGCAATGTTTCCAGCTGGCCTTGAATGGACAGGACTACAAAGAAGTTAAGATAAGAATAGTTCTCATTCGTTGATGCTTGAAGCGATTCACCGTGCCATCCGACGTCGTCGTGCTGCAGCAGCATATCCACACGCTCTACAGCGACCATCACGGCTGGTTGCAGGGCTGGCTGCGCAAGAAGCTTGGATGTACCCACGGTGCTGCCGACTTGGCACAAGACACCTTTCTGCGCTTGCTGACGTCGCGTGTTCCTTCACATCTGGACGAGCCCCGGGCCTATCTGACCACCGTGGCTCGCCATGTGCTGCTGAACCATCACCGGCGGCAGAAGCTGGAACGGGCCTGGCTGGCAGAACTCGCGCAGGTGCCACCAGCGTTCGCGCCATCGGCGGAGGACCGCGCGATGGTTCTCGAGACGCTCGTGGCCATCGATGCCATGCTCGACGGTCTGTCGACCAAGGCACGACGGGCCTTTCTGCTCAGTCAACTCGACGGGATGACCTACGCCGAAATTGCCGCTGAAACCGGCGTTTCGGTCAGCCGCGTGCGCCAGTACATGTCGCAGGCGCTCACGCGCTGCTATGCGGCGCTCTAGCTCAGATTCAGGTGGTCTGCCGCAGAACTTGCATGCGGCGCCCGATGCCACCGATTCCATCGCCGCTCAGGCCATCGCATGGGCGGTGCAACTGCGCTCCGGCGAAGCCACGGCGGCAGAACGCGCGGAATTCGAAGCCTGGCGGCGGCGCGATCCAAGGCATGCCGCCGCCGCCGAGCAAATCGACCGCGCCTTGGGCCGTTTGGAAGCGTTGCCGGACGGGCTGGCCCCGCGCCAGGCCATGCGCCGCAGCTTGCTGCCGCAGCCGGGGCGGCGCACCGCCTTGCGCAGTAGCGTGGGGCTGGCGTTCGTGGGCGCAGGTGGCGGCCTTTTATGGGCCCATGCGCAGCGCCCCCTGTCTGCGCTCGGTGCCGATTTCGCGACAGGCACGGGAGAGCGCCGCGTCCTCGTTCTGAACGATGGCAGCCGCCTGTGGCTCAACGCCCGCAGCGTCGTGGAACAGGCTTTCGACGGCACGGCTCGTCGTCTGCATCTGCGGGCCGGCGAACTGATCGTCGATGTTGCCAAGGAGTCCGGCACGCGCGCCTTCATCGTTCAGACCTCGGAGGGCAGTGTTCAAGCCCTGGCAACACGCGTCCTGGTGCGAAAGCAGGAGGGCAGCAGCCTGATCGCGGTACTTCACGCTGACGTGCGGGTCGCCCCGTTGCACGGCGATGCGGTCACGCTCACCCAAGGCCGGAGCGCCCGCCTTACCGCACAAGGCGTGCGGCAGGAGACGCTGTCGCCGCAGACCGCCAGCGCCTGGGAAGACGGCTTTGTCGAGGTGCATGATCGACCGCTGCAGGACGTGGTGGACGCCCTGCGTCCCTATCGCCCCGGCCTGTTGCGGGTCTCCCCGCAGGCCGCCCGCCTGCGGGTGACCGGCAGCTTCTCCCTGGACGACAGCGAACGCACGCTGAGCGCCCTTGCTGCGGCGCTGCCGATCACCGTCCAGCGGCGCACCGGCTGGTGGGTGAGCATCGACGTCAGCTGATTTTTTTGCATCCCTCTGTCACTTTTCTCCGCTCGCGGTTCATGGCTGATGAAGACCTCGACTTCAGCCATCCACTTGCTTTCCGGAGAAACGCATGCATCCACACCATCGCCCTGACGGCACGTCCAATCCGTTGCACCCACTCTCTCTGGCAGTTCTGCTCGCGTTGACGGGTTCGCTGTTCCATCAAGCGGCCTGGGCGCAGTTGGGCGGCAGCACCCAAGCCTCTGCCTACGATCTGCCCGGCGGACCGTTGGACGCCACGCTCACCGGCATCGCCCGCCGGGCTGGCCGCATCATCGTCATCGATCCCGCGCTGGTCGCCGGCCGTACCAGCGCCCCCGTGCGTGGCAATCTGACGACGGAACAAGCTTTCGCCCAGGCACTGACCGGCACCGAGTTGGAAATAGCGCGTAGCGATGAGCGCGGCTACACGCTGAAGAAAGCCCCGCCGGTGGTGGGGAAGCCTGAAGCAACAGCGCCGCTCGGAGCGCCCATGTTGCCCATGGTCACCGTGAGCGCTGGAGCCGGGCAGGAGACCGCAACCGGTCCTGTCGACGGCTATGTGGCCAGACGCAGTTCGACCGGCACGAAAACGGACACGGCAACCCGTGAGATCCCCCAGTCGATCTCGGTCGTGACCCGCGACGTGCTGGATGCGCGCGGCGCTTCGAGCCTGGCCGAGGCTTTGGAGTACACGCCGGGTTTCACACCCATGACCTACGGGCGCGATGACCGCTACGATTGGTCGATTGCCCGTGGCATCGGCACCACCTACGGCGCCAACTACCGGGACGGACTGAAGGAAGTGGGCGGCGCCTATGCCGTGCCCCGGCTCAACAGCTACGGCGTGGAACGCGTCGAATTCCTCCGCGGCCCGGCTTCGCTGCTCGTCGGCAGCAATGCACCCGGCGGGGTCGTCAACTCGATCACCAAGCGACCGACCCAGGAAACGCAACGCGCGATCCGGCTGCGCGCAGGAGATCTCGATCGCCAAGGCGTGGCCGCCGACCTGTCCGGCCCGTTGAACGAAGATGGCACGGTGCTCTATCGGATGGTCGCATTGACCGAGCACTACGACCTGCCGACCCCACAAACCGACAAGGATCAGCGCTATTTCGCGCCTTCGCTGACGCTCCGCCTGAACCGCGATACCGAGCTGACGCTGTTGGCGGACGTCCAGCAGGAGAAGATCAAAGGTGACGCGTACCCCTACAGCTACGACGAAGCCTTCGGCCGCTACGTCAGCGTGGTCGAAAGGGGACGGGACCGCTTCTATCGCGACCAATGGTCGGGCGGATTCCTGCTGGACCACCGCTTCAGCGACGCATTGAGCTTTCACAGCCGCACCCGATACACGAACACCAAGCTCGACTACCGGCGATCGTTCCCGGCCGGCATTCCAAGCGGGACGCTCGTGGAACGCGCCGCGCAGGACATGCAGGACGAAGGCAAGGCATGGCAGTCCGACAACTTTGTCGAGGGCAAGTGGTCGGTCGGCAAGTGGGCCAACACGACGATCGCCGGTCTCGATCTGAGCAACGTCGAAGGCGCGATGTACCGCGGCGTCGGCATGACTTCACCCTATGACCTGTCGACAGGCCAGGGCGTGGGCGCGTACATCGCACCGGAACTCGTCCCGTTCCAGCTCTCGAAGAGCCGGCAGGCCGGCCTGTATGTGCAGAACCAGGCCAAATTCGACAACCAGTTCGTCGTTGTGGCGGGCCTGCGTCAGGACCGCTATCGGGAGACCGTCATCGCCTCCTGGGCCGATGCGCCCATCCGGCAAAACAAGGTGACCGGACGCCTGGGAGGCGTCTGGCTGTTGGCCGACGGCCTGTCGCCCTATGTGAGCTACAGCACTTCGTTCGAGCCCCAATCGGGCGCCAGCTTCGATGGCACGCCCTTCAAGCCGACGAGTGGGCGTCAGTACGAGGTCGGCTTGCGCTACGAGCCGCAGGGCACGAACGCGATGATCTCGGCCGCGGTGTTCGACATCTCGCAGCGCAACGTGTCGGTGACCGATCCGCTGCGACAGGACTTCAGCGTGCAGCGCGGGCAGGTAGGCTCACGCGGGCTGGAGCTTGAGGCCAACGCCAGCCTGAGCCGGGGGCTCGACGTGACGGCGAGCTACAGCTACACAAACGCCAAGGTGACCGAGGACACCAACCCTGCGCTGGTGGGGCGCAAGAACGGTTTGGTGCCTGCGCACAAGGCGGCGGTCTGGTTGAACTACCGGGTGCCAGCCGATCTGATCCAAGGACTCAAGCTGGGGCTTGGCATCCGCCACACCGGCAAGGTCCCCGACTATGACAATGTGCGCTGGGTGCCGCGGGTCACGCTCGTGGATGCTCGCGTGGGTTACCAGGTGAATCGTCAGTGGGAAATTTCACTCAATGCGCGCAACCTGTTCGACAAGAAGCATCTCGTCAATTGCAGCTACGGCAGTTGCTATCCGGGTGACGAACGGGAGTTCGTAGCGACGGCCAACTATCGTTGGTAGAGGCCGATCTTTCGCTAGCGCGCCGGAAGGCGCGCCCCTTCTGCATGCGGGAAAAGACTCAGACGTCGAAGAACACCGTCTCGTTCGCACCCTGCATATGGATGTCGAAGCGATAGAGCACCGCGCCGTCCTGCTCCACGCGCTGTGCGATCAGCGTGGGGCGGCGCGCGGCGGGCACGCTCTGCAGCACTGCGTCCTCGGCGTTGGCGGCCGCCTCGTCGCTGAAGTAGATGCGCGTGAAGGCGTGCAGCAGCAGGCCGCGCATTGTCACGATCACGTTGATGTGCGGCGCCTCGCCCGGCGCTTCGGCGCCCGGCTTCACGGTGTGGAACACGAAGCGCTTCTGCGCGTCGGTGCCGGTGCCGCAGCGGCCGAAGGCGCGGAAGCCGCGGGCCTGCGCGTCCTCGACGGAGGTCGGGTAGCGGCCTTCGCCGTCGGGCTGGCTGATCTCGAGCATGGCGTCGAAGATCGCGTTGCCGTCGCCGTCGAACACCCGGCCCTCGAGCCGGATGCGTTCGCCGGTGGCGTCATCCAGCGCGACGGTCGCGTCGAAGGGCTGGTCGAAGTCGTAGCCGTACTGCGTGGCCGTGAGGCCGTAGGCGAAGTAGGGGCCGACCGTCTGCGACGGGGTCTGGCCGAAGTTGGTTTCCAGTGCGCTCATCATGGGGGAGTCTCCTGCTTCAGCGGTTTTCGAAAGGCGTCTCGTCGGCACCGCGCAGCACGATGTCGAACTGGTAGCCCAGCGCGAAGTCGGGCTCGGTGATGTCGAGGCTGAAGTCGGCGATCAGCCGGTTGCGGTACTTCTCGGGCGTGCCGGTGACCATCGGGTCGTAGGGCAGCAGCGGGTCGCCGGGGAAGTACATCTGCGTCACCAGCCGGCTCGCGAAGTGCTGGCCGAAGAGCGACAGGTGGATGTGTTGCGGCCGCCACGCGTTGGGGTGGTTGCCCCACGGGTAGGCGCCCGGTTTGATGGTGAGGAAGCGGTAGCGGCCCTCGTCGTCGGTCAGGCAGCGGCCGGCACCGAGGAAGTTCGGGTCGAGCGGCGCGTCGTGCTGGTCGACCTTGTGCACGTAGCGGCCCGACGCGTTGGCCTGCCACAGCTCGACCAGCGTGTTGCGCACCGGGCGGCGGCGCTCGTCGAAAACCTGCCCGGTGAGGATCATGCGTTCGCCGATCGGCTCGCCGTTGCGGCGCGCGTTGCGCGTGAGGTCGTGGTCGAACTCGCCGATGCTGCCGTGGCCGTACACCGGCTGCTGCAGTTCGCCGAGCGAGGCCTTCAGCGGAATCAGCGGCTGCAGCGGGCCGCGCTTGGCCGTCGACTTGTAGCCGGGGTAGATGTAGGCGGGGTGGCTTTCCCAGTCGCGTGGGTCGAGCGCGGGCAGGGCGGTGCCGGGGGTGGCGGGTCGGTTCATCGGTGTCTCCATCGTCGGGGGAACTCGCACTCTATTCATGCGCGACGTTGATGTAAATTGACTGTTCTGGGATTTTTCATAACCAACGGTAATTCAATGACGACGCCTTCCGAGGTCTTCGCGCGTGGCGTGCAACTGCGGCATCTGCGCTGCCTGGTGGCGGTGGCGCAGGAGCGCCACCTGGCGCGCGCGGCCGAGCGGCTGTCGCTGAGCCAGCCGGCCATGTCGAAGACGCTGGCCGAACTCGAGGCACTGGCCGGTACGCGCCTGGTCGAGCGCGGCGAGGCCGGGCGACGCGGCATCCAGCGCTTCACCGTCGCTGGTGAACAGCTGCTGGCCCACGCGTTGCGGGTGCTCGAAGCCATCGACGCCGGCGCCCAGGCACTGCGGCCTGATGGCGGCGAGCGCGTCGAGCGCCTGCGCGTCGGCGCGTTGCCCAGCGTGGCGCCGACGCTGCTGGTCGATGCGTTGCTGGCGCTGCGCGAACGCATGCCGGCGCTGCAGGTCGAGGTGCGCACCGGCGTCAACGCCGTGCTGTTCGATGCGCTGCGCGCCGGCGAGCTCGACCTGGTGTGCGGCCGCATGAGCGACCCGCAGCGCATGGTCGGCTTGAGCTTCGAACTGCTGTGCGCCGAGCCGCTGGCGATGGTCGTGCGGCCTGGGCATCCGCTGGCCGGTGCTGCGTCACCGTCGGTGCAGGACGTGATGGCGCACCCACTGGTGGTCTACAGCGAAGGCACGATCCCGCGCCACCACACCGAGAGCCTGCTGTCGGGCCTCGGGCTGCGCCTGCCGGCCACGCACACGCAGACGCTCGACCTCGCGGTGGCACGGTCGTTGTTGCTGCGGTCGGATGCGGTGTGGTTCACGCCGGCGGGCGCCGTCCGCGACGAGCTGTTGTCGGGTGCGCTGGTGCGGCTGCGCGTGCCCACTGCCGGCACCGAGGAGCCGGTCGGCCTGCTGCTGCGCAGCGGGGTGGAACTGTCGGCCGCGCAGCGCACGCTGGCGGCCTTGCTGCGCGAAGGCGCATCGGCGCACGCGGCGGCGCTGCTCAGTCCCGCGTAGCCTTGCGCTGCACGCAATCGACATACGCCTCGCCATCGGGCGGACGGCCGGCGCGCTGGGCTTCCCACATCATCCGGCCGAGGCATTCCATCGCCGCGTGGTGCGCATCGAGCAGCGAGCTGCGTGCCGCCAGCAGTTCGACCGCCTGCCGAATGCCGCGCGGCTGGTCGATGGAGCATTGCTCGCTGATCGACAGGTGCATCGACAGGTGCAGGAACGGGTTCTCCTGCCCGTTCTTGCCGTCGTACACGCGGGTCACCGCGGCGTCGGCATCGGCCAGGTCGGCGTGGTATTCGGGATGCGCGTCGATCCAGCCGGCGGCGATGGTCTCGAGCGCTTCCATCGGCAGGCCGTCGCGGTGCTTGGCGTAGACGTTGCAGAAGAAGCGGCGCACTTCCTCTTGAGTGGGATTGAACATGATGCGTGCGAGGGTAGCACCGGCCGCAAGGCCGCACGGGCCGTCAGTCCAGCCGGACGTTCGCGCCCTTCACGATGGCACCCCACTTGGTCACTTCCTGTTGAAGGTAAGTCTTGAAGTCGGTCGGTTTCATCCATTCGGCGTTGAAGCCCTGGGCGGCGAGCCTGTCCTTGACGTCGGGCATGGCCAGCACCTTCTGCAGGTCGGCGTTGAGCTGCGCGACGATCGGTGCCGGCGTCTTCGCCGGTGCCAGCATGCCGATGAAGGCGACCGCCTCGAAGCCGGGGTAGCCCTGCTCCGCCACGGTCGGTATGTTCGGCAGCACGGGTGAGCGCTGCTTTCCCGTCACGGCCAGTGCTTTGAGCTTGCCGGAGGTCACGAAGGGGGTGGCCGAGATCATGGTGTCGAGCATGTAGGTGGTCTGGCCGCCCATGACGTCCGTCAGCGCGGGGCCGCTGCCCTTGTACGGCACATGGATGGCGCGGATGCCAGCTGCGCTCGACAGCATTTCGCCGCCCAGGTGCGTCGACGACCCATTGCCCGAGGAAGCGAAGGACAACTCGCCCGGCTTGGCCTTGGCGGCCGCGACCAGCTCCTTCACGTTGTTCGCCGGAAAGTCGGGCCGCGTCACCAGCACCAGCGGGCCCGTCATGACCATCGACACGGGGCTCAGGTCGGTCAGCAGGTCGTACTTGAGCTGGGCCTTCGGAAACAGCGACATGTTGATCGCGTGCGAGGTGGCGGCGATGAGCAGCGTGTAGCCGTCGGCCGGCGCATTGGCGACGAACTCGGCGCCGATGTTGGAGCCGCCACCGGGCCTGTTCTCGACGATGAAGGTCTGACCTTCCAGTTCGCCGAGCTTGCTCGCGAGCATTCGCGCCACGATGTCGTTCGGGCCGCCGGGGGCGTAGGGCACGACGATCTTCACGGGCTTTGAAGGGTACTTCTCCTGCGCCTGCGCCTGCGCAGGGGCTGCGGACAGGGCCGCCGCACAAGCCGCAGCCAGTGCGAGATGGTTGAACAGGGTTTTCATGGCTTTGTCTCCAGGGTCTTGGAATGGAACGGCGGAACGCGAGTGCCTGTGGCTCAGGTCTTGTAGGAAGGGTCTTCGCGATCGAGCTGGCGCAGCAGGGCGGGCCACTCCATCGGAGCGAAATTGATCTTGCCGCCCGGCCCGTAGCGCCGGGCCATGGTCTCGGCCAGTGCCGGGGGGGGCATGTGGAGCTCGGCACCGCTGGCCAGCGCGTCGACCTGCACCTTGCAGGCCGTCTCGAGCCAGTACATGAGGTTCCAGGCGTCCTGCACCGTGGGGCCGCAGCCCAGCAAGCCATGGTTGCGCAGGATCAGCGTGCTGTGCGGGCCGAGGTCGCGCGCGATGCGCTCGCGCTCGCTCATGTCGACGGTCGGTTCCTCGTAGTCGTGAAAGCCGATCGCGCCGTAGAAGCGCATCGCGGTCTGCGTCAGCGGCAGCAGCCCGTGCTTCATGGTCGACACCGCCATGCCGGCACGCGTGTGGGTGTGCATCACGCAGGCGAGGTCGCTGCGTGCGCCGTGCACCGCGCTGTGGATCATGAAGCCGGCCCGGTTGACCGGGAATTCGCCGAAGGCGCCTTCCGGTTTGTCGACGGTGTTGCCGTCGAGGTCGAGCGTGTAGAAGCACGACGCGGTGATCTCGGTGTAGAGCAGGCCGAAGGGATTGATCAGAAAGCGGCCTTCCTGATCCGGCACCTTGGCCGTGATGTGGTTGTAGATGAGGTCGCTCATGCCGTACTTCGCGACGAGGCGGTAGCAGGCGGCAAGGTCGGTGCGGACCTTCCATTCCGCGTCGCTGACGCGATCGCGGACGCAGGTGGGGCGCGAGAGGGTGGCGGTATGCATGGGGGGCCTTTCGGAGTCAGGTGGGCGACGGGCGCCCGGCCAGCATCCGGCGCGCCGTGTAGCGCAGCACGGGCTCGCCGCGCTGGTTGAACACGTCGACGTTCGAATCGACGATGGCGCGGTTGCCTTTGGAGGTCGGTCGGACCCCGGCCACCTCGACCACCGCGCGGATGCTGTCGTTCACCCGCACCGGCGCCAGGACCTTCTGTGTGCACTCGAGCATCGCCAGCCCGGTGCCCTGGATCATGGTCTGCAGGATGAAGCCCTCGATCAGCGCGTAGGTGAGCGCGGCCGGGACCGGGCGACCACCGATGGCGTCGGCAGCGCCTTCTGCATCAATGAAGATCGCCTCGAGCATGCCGGTGCACGAGATGAAGTTGACCAGGTCGGTCTCGGTCACGGTGCGGGTGAAGGTCTGGAAGGTCTGGCCGACGTGCAACTCCTGCCAGAAGAAGCCGAGGCCGAGCAGCGGGTGGGCGCCGGGCGATGGGGTGGTCATGGGTGCGTTTCCTCTTCAGTGGTTGAACGGCGCGATGCCGGCCTCGCGCAGCACCTCGTCGGTGTGCTCGCCCAGGCGCGGCGCCATGCGAACGGGCAATTGCTCGCGGTCGATGCGCACCGGCGCGCCGGGAAAGCGCAGCGTGCCCATGGCGGGGTCCTCGATCGTTTTGAAGAAGCCGGTGGCTTTCAGGTGCGGGTCGTCGGCGAGGTCATCGAGCCGGTTCATGCGCGACGCCGGCACCTCGAGTCGCGCGAACACGTCGAGCCATTGCGCTGTGCTGCGTGTTTCGATCACCTCGGCGGCCAACGCATAGAGCGCATCGATGTGGCGCGTGCGCTCTGCGATGTTCACGAAACGCGGGTCGGCCGCGGCCTCGGGCCTGCCGGCTTCGAGAAAGAAGCGCTGCCAGTGCGTGTCGGTGTAGGGCATGGCGCAGAGGTAGCCGTCGGCCGTGCGATAGGGGCGGCGGTGCTTCGCGAAGAGCCGCGGATAGCCGGCGTCGGCCAGCGGCGGCACGAAGTGGTGGCCGTACAGGTGCTCCACCAGGTTGAATGCGGCCATCGACTCCAGCATCGGCACCTCCACGTAGCCACCCTGGCCGGTGCGCTCGCGCCGGAACAGCGCGGCCAGGATGGCGTGGGTGGCCACCAGGCCGGAGGTCTTGTCGGCGGCGATGGTCGGAAAGTACTGTGGTGTGCCGGCTTGCCGCTCCATCAGCGCGGCGCAGCCGGACAGGCCCTGGATGATGTCGTCGTACGCCGGCATGCCGCCGTAGGGGCCGTCCTCCGCGAAGCCGTGCAGTCCCACGTAGACCAGGCGCGGGTTGCGGGCCAGCAGCGTGTCCGGGTCGAGCCCGATGGCGGCGAGCTTCTGCGGACGGATGCTGTGCATCAGCACGTCGGCCCCATCGACCAGCACCAGCAGAGCGGCGCGAGCGTCGGCGCGCTTGAGGTCGAGCACCACACTGCGCTTGCCCCGGTTCACGCCCAGAAAGATGGCGCCCATGCCCGCTTCGGTGCTGGGGCCGGTGCGGCGGGTGGAGTCGCCTTCGGGCGGCTCGATCTTGATGACGTCGGCGCCGTACTCCGCGAGGTTCTGGCTGGCATACGGGCCGAGCACCACCGCGCTCAGGTCGAGCACGCGGACGCCGGCAAGCGGAAGGGTCGATGCATTGTTCATCGGTGGGACGGCGGTGTCTCGGGCCGCTCGGGTTTTCAGGAATGGCCCGACTCTAGAAACGGCGGCGTAATGCGTCCAATACCGTTGGCGACCCCTGCCATACATGCTGGATATCAATGGACCTGAGACAACTTCGCCAGTTCGTTGCGCTGGCCGACACGCTGAGCTTCCGCCGTGCGGCGGAGCGCCTGCACATGGCGCAGCCGCCGCTGTCGGTCGCGATCCGCAAGCTCGAAGAGGGCATCGGCATGCCGCTGTTCACCCGTCTGCCGCGCGGGGTGCAGCTCACCGCCGCGGGCAACGCGGCGCTGCGGGCGGCGCGTCAATGCCTGGCGCAGGCCGAGCGCATACCGGCGCTGGCGCGTGCCGCGGCGCAGGGCGAGAGCGGCGAACTGCGCATCGGCTTCGTCGGCTCGGCGACCTACGCATTGATGCCGCGTTTGCTGCCGGCCTTTCGCGCGCGCTATCCGCAGGTCACGCTGGTGCTGCGCGAGTCGAACAACCTCGATCTGCTGGCCATGATCGAGGCCGACCAGATCGACGTGGGCCTGGTGCGGCATCCCACTGCGTCGGCCAGCACGCTGCGTTTCGAGGTGGTGGAACAGGACGTGTTCTGCGCTGTGTTGCCCGCCAGCCACCGGCTCGCGAAGAAGCGCCGCATCACGCTGCAGGAGCTCGCAGCCGAGCCACTGATCGACTATGCATCGACCCAGGTGCCGGGTCTGCATGCGATGGCGATGCTGGCCTTTCGTCTGGCCGGGCTCGCGCCGCAGGCGGTGCAGGAAGCGACCCAGGTGCAGACCGTCATCAGCCTGGTGCAGAGCGGCCTGGGTGTGGCGCTGGTGCCATCGGTCACGCAGCATCTGGCCTTGAAGGGTGTGGTTTTCAAGCCCATCGCGGACCTCCCCGCAGCGGCCGCGATCGCCATCGCGATGGCCTCGCATCCGGACAGCGACAGTGCCCCGGCGCGCCGCTTCCGCGAACTCGCGTTAGCGCGCGGCTGAGAGGCCTCGCTCCTTCAGAGCAGCCGCGAAATCTCCGCCGCCGCGGCACGCAGCCCCGGCAGCATCGTCTCCTGCATCACCTTCGCACTGGTGCGGTTGGCCTGGCCGCTGATGTTGAGCGCGGCCACGGTGCGGCCGTTGCGGTCGGTCACCGGCGCGGCGATGGAGATGAGGCCTTCTTCCAGTTCCTGGTTCATCAGGCACCAGCCCTGGCGCCGCGCCTGCGCGACCTTGGCGACCAGCGTGTCGACATCGGTGACGGTGTAGCGCGTGAGCGCGGTGCGGTCCGAGGCTTCGAGTCGCTCGCGCACCGTGGCGTCGTCGAGGTCGGCCAGCAGCATGCGGCCCAGCGAGGTGCAGTAGGCCGGCAGCCGCGTGCCGACCGCGAGGTTGATGCGCATGATCTTGTGCGTCTGCACGCGCAGCACGTAGACGATGTCGGTGCCGTCGAGCACCGCGGCCGAGCACGACTCCTTCACCTGCCGCACCAGCGCTTCCATCACCGGCTCGGCGCGGTTCCAGATCGGCATCGACGACAGGTAGGCGAAGCCGAGTTCGAGGATGCGTGCGGTCAGCCCGAAGCGCTTGCCGTCGGTCTCGACATAGCCGAGCGATTGCAGCGTGAGCAGGATGCGCCGTGCGCCGGCGCGCGTGAGGCCGGTCGCGGCGGCGACTTCGCTGAGCGTCTGGCGTGGCGCGGTGGCGCTGAAGGAGCGGATCACCTGCAGTCCGCGTGCGAAGGACTGCACGTAGCTGTCGCCCGGCGCCGGGGCGGTCTCCTCTTCTTGTCTCGTGTTTGCCATCGGTGGCCTTTGTTGTTTAGAATTCATTATAAGAACAAATGTTCGTCATACGAACAAATTGAAGCCTCCCTCCGAGTGTCATGCTCGGCTTCTCCATCCTTCACCGGAGACAGATTCCATGATCGACAAGATCGCGCCTTCGATCGCCGACGCCATGTCGGGCATCCAGGACGGTGCCACCGTCCTGATCGGCGGCTTCGGCACCGCCGGCATTCCGCTCGAACTCATCGACGGCCTGATCGAACAGGGCGCTCGCGACCTCACGGTCGTCAACAACAACGCGGGCAACGGCGAGACCGGCCTCGCGGCGCTGCTCAAGGCCGGCCGTGTGCGCAAGATCATCTGCAGCTTCCCGCGCCAGGTCGACAGCCAGATCTTCGACGGCCTCTACCGCAGCGGCAAGCTCGAGCTCGAACTGGTGCCGCAGGGCAACCTGGCCGAGCGCATCCGCGCCGCCGGTGCCGGCATCGGCGCCTTCTTCTGCCCGACCGGCTACGGCACCGAGCTGGCCAAGGGCCGCGAAACGCGCGAGATCGACGGCAAGCACTACGTGCTGGAGTACCCGATCTACGGCGACGTGGCGCTGGTCAAGGCCGAGACGGGCGACCGCTGGGGCAACCTGAACTACCGCATGGCCGCGCGCAACTTCGGCCCGGTGATGGCGATGGCGTCGAAGAAGACGATCGCGACCGTGCACGAGATCGTCGAACTCGGCGCGCTCGACCCCGAAAGCATCGTCACCCCCGGCGTGTTCGTGAAGCACGTGGTGAAGATCGATCGCGTGGCCACCCAGGCCGGCGGTTTCAAGAAGGCGGCTTGAGCTGCCGGGCCGCCCCAAAGCGAAAACCGTAGCGCGAAAGCGCGTAGGAACAAATTCTCATGGCTTACCAACGTCGCACCAAGGACCAGCTCGCAGCGCGGGTCGCACAGGACATCTTCGACGGCGCCGTCGTCAACCTCGGCATCGGCCAGCCCACGCTGGTGGCCAACCATCTGCCGGCCGGCCGCGAGATCGTGCTGCAGAGCGAGAACGGCATCCTCGGCATGGGCCCCGCGCCCGCCGCAGGCAGCGAAGACTACGACCTCATCAACGCCGGCAAGCAGCCCGTCACGCTGCTGGCGGGCGGCTCGTTCTTCCACCATGCCGACAGCTTCGCGATGATGCGCGGCGGCCACCTCGACATCTGCGTGCTCGGCGCCTTCCAGGTGTCGGCCACCGGCGACCTGGCCAACTGGAGCACCGGCGAAGAAGGCGCCATCCCCGCCGTTGGCGGCGCGATGGACCTGGCCATCGGTGCGAAACAGACCTGGGTCATGATGGACCTCTTGACCAAGGCCGGCGCGAGCAAGATCGTCAAGGAATGCAGCTACCCGCTGACCGGCATCGGCTGCGTCAAGCGCGTCTACTCCGACCTCGCCACGATCGAATGCACGCTCGACGGGCTCAAGCTGATCGACCTGGTCGACGGCCTCACGCACGCCGAACTCGAAAAGCTGATCGGCCTGCCGATCGCCGCTTGACCGCATCACGCGATGCCCAACGACACCACCAAGGAAGAGACATGAGCAGCAAAGAAGCCTTCATCTGCGACGCCATCCGCACACCCTTCGGCCGCTACGGCGGCGCGCTCTCGAGCGTGCGCACCGACGACCTCGGCGCGATCCCGCTCAAGGCGCTGATGGAACGCAACAAGAACGTCGACTGGCAGGCCGTCGGCGACGTGCTCTACGGCTGTGCCAACCAGGCCGGCGAAGACAACCGCAACGTGGCGCGCATGTCGGCGCTGCTGGCCGGCCTGCCGCTGGAACTGGGCGGCGCGACCATCAACCGCCTGTGCGGTTCGGGCCTCGACGCGGTCGGTTCGGCCGCGCGTGCCATCAAGGCCGGCGAAGCGGGCCTGATGATCGCCGGCGGCGTCGAAAGCATGAGCCGTGCGCCCTTCGTCATGCCCAAGGCCGAGTCGGCCTTCAGCCGCGCCAACGCGGTGTACGACACGACCATCGGCTGGCGCTTCGTCAACAAGCTGATGAAGGCGCAGTACGGCGTCGACTCGATGCCCGAGACCGCGGAGAACGTCGCCACCGACTACAAGATCGAGCGCGAGGCGCAGGACTTGATGGCGCTGAATTCGCAACTGCGCGCAGTGGCGTCGCAGAAGTCCGGCTTTTTCGACGCGGAGATCGTGCCGGTAACCGTGCCGCAGAAGAAGGGCGACGCGATCATCGTCAACAAGGACGAGCATCCGCGCGAGACCAGCATGGCGTCGCTCGCCAAGCTCAAGGGCGTGGTGCGCCCCGATGGCACCGTGACCGCCGGCAACGCCAGCGGTGTGAACGACGGCGCCTGCGCGTTGCTGCTGGCCGACGAAGCCAGCGCCGCCAAGAACGGCCTGACGCCGCGCGCCCGCGTGGTCGGCATGGCCACCGCCGGCGTGGCGCCGCGCGTGATGGGCATCGGCCCGGCACCCGCCACGCAGAAGGTGCTGGCGCTGACCGGTCTGACGATCGACCAGATGGACGTGATCGAACTCAACGAAGCCTTCGCGGCCCAGGGCCTCGCAGTGCTGCGCCTGCTCGGCCTGAAGGACGACGACGCCCGTGTGAACATCAACGGCGGCGCCATCGCGCTGGGCCACCCGCTGGGTGCCAGCGGTGCGCGCCTGGCGACTACCGCCATCAACCAGCTGCACAAGCAGGGCGGCCGCTATGCGCTGTGCACGATGTGCATCGGCGTCGGCCAAGGCATCGCGCTGATCCTCGAGCGCGTCTGATCCGCGTTCTTCCCCGGGGCCGCGGTGCGGCCCGCTTGAAGTGAAAGTGTCTATGAGTCCACAAGAAGTCGCCCTGGTCACGGGCGGCAGCTCCGGCATCGGCCGGGCCACCTGCGAGGCGCTGCTGGCGCAAGGCCGCACCGTCGTCAACCTCGACTACAACAAGCCCGACTGGAGCCACGAGAAGCTCGTGTCGTTCCAGGCCGACCTGACGAAGGAAGCCGAGACGCAGGCAGTCGCCAAAGAGATCACCTCGACCTATGCCGTCACGGCGCTGGTCAACAACGCCGGCGCGACGCGCCCCGGCACGATCGACACCGCGACGATGGCCGACCTCGACTATGTCGTGGGCCTGCACTTCAAGGCCAGCATGATCCTGATCCAGGCCGCGCTGCCGGCGCTGCGCGCGTCGGGCCACGGCCGCATCGTGAACGTGGCCTCGCGCGCCGCGCTGGGCAAGCCCGAGCGCATCGTCTACTCGGCCACCAAGGCCGGCCTGATCGGCCTCACGCGCACGCTGGCGATGGAACTCGGCGGCGACCAGATCACCGTGAATGCCGTGGCGCCGGGCCCGATCGCGACCGAGCTGTTCCGCAAGAGCAACCCCGAAGGCGCGCCGCAGACCAAACGCATCATCGACAGCATCGTCGTGAAGCGTCTGGGCACGGCCGACGACGTGGCGCGCGCGACGATGTTCTTCCTCTCGCCGGACAACGGCTTCGTCACCGGACAGGTGCTCTACGTGTGCGGCGGCACGACGCTGGGTGTCGCGCCGATCTGAACGGTCCGGCTCCTGTCCCTCTCCGCGGGCGAACTTTTCGCCAATTCTTTCAGGTGCAGCCCTCAAGTTCTCAGGGTAAGTGCCGATATAGAACCTGTTTCGTCCGCTTCGCTCCAGGCGCATGACCGCCTGTGTTTCCATCTTTTCCGAGGATTTCCCATGTCTGCACTGAATCGCCGTACCTTCGCGCTCGCCACCGTGGCTGTCGCCAGCGCGTTGTCGCTGGCCCCCCTGGCCGCACAGGCCCAGGCCGCCTTCCCGAGCAAGCCGATCACGATCATCGTGCCGTTCTCGGCCGGTGGCACCACCGACATCCTGGCCCGCGTGGTCGGCCAGTTCATGAGCACCGACCTCGGCCAGCCGGTGGTGGTGGACAACCGCGCCGGTGCCGGCGGCAACATCGGTGGCCAGGCCGCGGCACGCGCCACGCCCGACGGCTACACGATCTTCATGGGCACGGTGGGCACGCACGCCATCAACCAGGCGCTCTACAAGAAGATGCCTTTCGACCCGATCAAGGACTTCGCCCCGCTGTCGCGCGTGGCGATGGTGCCGAACCTGCTGGTGGCCAACCCGTCGCAGCCGTACAAGAACGTCAAGGAACTGATCGCCTATGCCAAGGCCAATCCGGGCAAGGTGAACTTCGGTTCGTCGGGCGCCGGCAGCTCCATCCACCTGTCGGGTGAACTGTTCAAGCAGATGGCCGGCGTCGACATGCAGCACGTGCCGTACCGCGGCAGCGCACCGGCCGTGTCCGACCTGCTGGGTGGCCAGATCTCGATCATGTTCGACAACATGCCCTCGGCCATTCCCCACGTGAAGGGCGGCAAGCTGCGTCCCCTGGCCGTGACGACCGCCAAGCGTTCGCCGGCCCTGCCGGACGTGCCGACCATCGCCGAATCCGGCGTGCCCGGCTACGAAGCGACCTCGTGGTTCGGCCTGCTGGCCCCGGCCGGCACGCCGGCGCCGGTCATCGCCAAGCTCAACGCCTCGATCCTCAAGGCGCTGGCCAATCCGGAAGTGAAGAAGAAGCTGGCCGAGCAGGGCGCCGAAGCCGCGGGCGAGAAGCCGGAGCAGTTCGCCGCCTTCATCGTGGCCGAGACCGCCAAGTGGGGCAAGGTCGTGAAGGAATCCGGCGCGACCGCCGACTGATCTTCTCGATCTGACCGTGTGAGCGGACGGGGGAGAATCCCCGGCTTTGTCCGAGAGACCGAGCCTTGACCTTCCCCGTCATCACCGACCCATTCTTCTACGCGGTCGCCGTTCCCGCCGTGCTGCTGCTCGGCATCAGCAAGAGCGGCTTCGGCGCCGGCTTCGGCTCCCTGGCGGTGCCCATGATGGCGCTGGCCGTCACGGTGCCGCAGGCCGCGGCCATCCTGATGCCGGTGCTGCTGCTGATGGACCTCTTGGGCATCGCGGCCTTCCGCAAGGATTTCGACCGCCGCCTGCTGGCCTTCCTCATCCCCTGCAGCCTGGTCGGCGTGCTGCTCGGCGCCTTGCTGTTCCGTGTGCTGTCGGCGCACATGGTGTCCGGCATCGTCGGCGTCTTCACGCTGCTCTTCCTGGCGCAGCGCCTGGTCTTTCCGCCCAAGCCCGGGGACCCGCCGCCGCCTCGCGCGGTCGGCGCCGTGCTGACGGCGCTCTCCGGTTTCACCAGCTTCATCGCGCACGCGGGCGGCCCGCCGCTCAATGCGTACCTGATCCCGCTGCGCCTCACGCCCGTGGCCTTCACCGCCACCGTGGCCTACCTGTTCTTCGTGGTCAACCTGGCCAAGTGGGTGCCGTACGCGTGGCTCGGCCTCATCGACCTGCGCAACATGGCGACCTCGCTCATGCTGCTGCCGATCGCGCCGCTGGGCGTGTGGATCGGCATCCGCATCGCGCGGCGCATCAACCCGCTGTGGTTCTACCGCTTCGTCTACTTCGGCATGCTGCTGGCCGGGTTGAAGCTGGTCTGGGACGGCTTCATCGCGCCCTGAGCACCGGCCCGGTTCAGAGGTAGATCTTCTGCAGCAGGCGGATCAGCGTGTCGCGTTCGCGCTCGGTCAGGCGTGCGCTGGCATCCTGCTCGAGCTCAATGACGGCCGCTTCCGCCTGGGCCACCAGCTGGTGGCCGGCCGGCGTGAGGTGCAGGCCCAGTGCGCGGCGGTCGTGCGGATGGGGCCGGCGCTCGATGAGCCCGCGCCGGTCCATGTCGGCGACGATGTTGACGAAGTTGGGCGGCAGGATATCCAGCGTCGCGCACAGCTGGCGCGAGGTGGCGCCGGGGTTGTGTTCCAGCAGCGAGAGCACCGAGAAGTCCACCGGCTTCATGCCGTAGACCGCCATGCGTTCGGCGAAGGTGGCGCTGATCACCAGGTAGGCGCGGCGGGCGTTGTAGCCGACCAGGCCCTCGAGCACGCGGGTGTCGAGCGGCTCGGGCCCGGCGTTGCTGTTCGGTGCGGTGGCCGCGGGCGCTGAAGAAGCGAGGGAAGCTATGGAAGCGGCGCGTTTGCGCGGGCGGGGTGCGGTGGCCATCGGCGCCGAGCCTAGCGCATCGCCCCGGCCTGCTGCGCGATCGTCTCTTCGCAGGCGCGCTTGACGATGCCGGCCCGCATCTCGAACTCCGGCAGCACCCAGCGCCGGAACGCCGCGGCCGCGCGGGCGTGGCCCGCGTCCGCGCCCGGCGCATGGCCGATGCGCGCCCAGGCCCAGGCCAGCATCGCGAGCATCACCAGCCGCAGGTAGTCGTCGGCCACCTCGTAGGCCAGGCGCGGGCGGGCGTGGGCGGCCATCGCGAGCTGGGTGGTGAGGTAGCGCAGCTGCGCCAGGCGGCGCTGCACGTCGGCGTCGGCCTCGCGTGAGGCGTCGAGTTCGTTGCGCAGCGCGAGCAGCGCTGCGGCCAGGCCGGCACCGGCGTCCGGCAGCACCTTGCGCACCAGCAGGTCGATGGCCTGGATCTCGTTGGTGCCCTCGTAGATCATCGTCACGCGCGCGTCGCGCACGATCTGCTCGATGCCCCATTCCCGCACGTAGCCGTGTCCTCCGAAGACCTGCAGGCAGGCGCTGGCGCCGTCGAAGGCCTGCTGCGTGCAGGCCGCCTTGAGCACCGGCGTCACCAGGTTGCACCACCGCTGCGCGGCGGCGCGGGCGGCGGCGTCGGCGCCATGGCGGGCGATGTCCAGTTGCATGGCGGTGCGGTAGGCGATGAGGCGGGCGCCGTCGATCCAGGCGCGTTGGGTGTCGAGCACGCGCGCGACCGCCGGGTGCTCGATGATCAAGCTGGCGTCATCGCCGATCGCGCCGGGCGCCCGCATCTGGCGACGCTCGCGGGCATAGGCGTCGGCCTTCTGCCAGGCGGCGTCGAGCAGGCCGATGCCCTGCAGCGCCACATGCAGCCGGGCGGCGTTCATCATCACGAACATGGCGGACAGGCCGCGGCCGGCTTCGCCCACCAGCCAGCCGGTGGCGCCGTCGAAGCGCATGACGCAGGTCGGGCTGCCGTGCAGGCCCATCTTCTCCTCGATGCGCTCGCAATGCACCGCGTTGCGCGACTCGTCGTCCAGCCGCTTGGGCACCAGCGCCAGCGACAGCCCTTTGGGGCCGGCCGGTGCATCGGGCAGGCGGCAGAGCACCAGGTGCACGATGTTGTCGGTCAGGTCGTGCTCGCCGCCGGAGATGAAGATCTTGGTGCCGGCCACGCGCACGCTGCCGTCGGCCTGCACTTCGGCGCGGGTGCGCACCTGGCCCAGGTCGCTGCCGGCCTGCGCCTCGGTCAGGCACATGGTGGCCAGCCATTCGCCGCTGGCGATCTTCGGCAGGTAGCGCTGCTTCAGCGCCTCGCTGCCGTGGTGGCGCAGGCACTCGAACGCGCCATGCAGCAGCCCGGGCGCCATGGTGAAGCCGTGGTTGGCGGCGGCCAGCCATTCGTACAGCACCGCCTCCAGCACCGCGGGCAGGCCCTGGCCGCCGTCGTCGACCGGCACCGCGAGCCCGGGCCAGCCGCCGGCCACGAAGGCGCGGTAGGCCTCGGGGAAACCGGGTGGCGTCTGCACCGCGCCGCCTTCGAGCCGGCAGCCGATCTCGTCGCCGGTGCGCTGCAGCGGCGCGACGATGTCCGCCACGAAGGTGGCCGCCTGGTCCAGTACCTGGCCCTGCAGTTCGGCGTCGACCTCGGCGAAGGGCGGCAGCGCGGCCAGCTGGCGCGGCGCGTCCAGCACGGCCTCGAGCAGGAAGCGGGTCTTTTCGGTGGAGGGGCGGTAGTTCATCGTGGCGGTCGGGCGGTTTTCAGGACTCGGCGGTGAAGCCGATCTGCTTGACCAGCGGCGCCCAGCGCTCGAATTCCGCCTTCTGGTCGGCCGCCATCTCCTGGGCGCTGCTGGGGTGTGCCAGCAGGCCGACCAGCGCGAGCGAATCGATCACCGCCTTGTCCTTGAGCGCCTGGTGGATCGCCGCGTTGGCATTGGCCAGCGTGGCCGCCGGCGTGCGTGCTGGCGCATAGAAGCCGAACCATTCTTCCGACGTGACGTCGGGGTAGCCCAGCTCGGTGAAGGTCGGCACGTCGGGCAGGTAGGGCGAGCGCTGCCTGCCCGAGGTGGCCAATACCCGCACGCGGCCGGCCTTCATGTACTGCAGGTAGTCGCCGCTCGGGTTCATCGCGGCCGACACCTGGCCGCCGACCAGGTCGGTGATGCTGGGCACGGTGCCGCGGTAGGGCACGTGGCGCAGCGGTACGCCGGCGCGCAGGCCGAGCAGGGCGCCCAGCAGGTGCGGCATCGAGCCGGCGCCGGGTGAACCGTAGTTGGCCTTGTCCGGGTTGGCCTTCGCCCAGGCCAGGAAGTCCTTGAGCGTCTTCACCTCGGCCGGCACCGCCGGTCCGACGGCCAGGCCATGGAACATCACCGCGCCGATCGAGACCGGGGTCACGTCCTCCGGCTTGTAGCTCAGCTTCGGGTAGATGTGGGGATACACCGCGAGCGCCGAGACCGGCGCCAGCGCCAGCACCGAGCCGTCGGCCGGCGAGGCCTTGAGCGTCTCGATCGCGATGCGGCCGCCGGCGCCCGGCTTGTTCTCGACCACGCCCGGGTTCTTCGTGTAGGCCGTGCCGGCCAGCTTCTCGGCCACGCGGCGCGCCACGCTGTCGCCGGCACTGCCGGGCGGGAAGCCGTAGAGGATCTTCACCTGGTCGAGGCCCTGCGCCAGCGCCGAAAGCGGTGCCAGCGCGCCGAGGGCGGCGACGCTGCCGAGGGTGTGGAGGAAGTGGCGACGGTCGGTCATGGTGTTGTCTCCTTCGTTGTATGGGGTCAGCGGCAACTGAAACTGCCGGCCTCTTCGAGGCTGCCCGTGCCGTCGTAGCGGACGACCTTCGGATAGGGGCACAGCGGCCGGCTGCGGTTGGGCGCCCAGCTCGCCGGCACGTCGGCATTGACGCCGCCGGCGTTGCCGGCACCGCGCGCGGTGGCGAGCACGCGTTCGGGCGCCTGCCCTTGCTCGACCCAGTTCACCAGGGCGCTCAGCATGTCGAACTGCTCGGTGGCCGGGCCGCCGCTGCAATGGTTCATGCCCGGCACCAGGTAGAGCCGCGCGAAGTCGGCGGCATCGCCTGCGTTGTCGGCGCGCAGCTTCTGGTACCAGTCGACGCTGTCGTCGCTGGAGAAGATCGGGTCGGACGTGCCGTGGTAGACCATGAGCTTCGCGCCGCGCTGCTTCAGCGCCGGCAGCTTGCCGTAATTGGGCGGCGTCATGAAAGAGAGCGCGTTCTCGGTGTAGACCGCGTCGGTCGCCTGGATCTTCGTGAGCAGGCCGTCCAGGTTGCTGGTGAGCGAGAAGGTCGGCCCGTTGAAGCCGGTCGGGTTCTCCGGCGGCACCTGCCACACGAACGCGACGGCGCCCGAATCCAGGTTCAGCGAGTTGGAGAACTTCCAGCCGGCCCAGCCGCTCGTCGCCAGGCCCGCGTCGTAGGGGAAGCTGGCATAGATCGTCTTGCCGCTGCCGGTGGTCGCGCCCTGGAACAGGCGCGCGATGCTGTTCTTCTGCGCGGCGCTGAGGCAGCTGCCGTCGCGTGTGCCGCTGCAGGTCGGCACGTCGCGCGCCAGGTCGAAGCTGGCCTGGCAGGCGGCCGTGTCCTGCACCAGCCCGTCAACGGCGCCGTCGAGCGCGTCGCAGCGGGCCAGCACCGCCTGGCTCACCAGCGTGCGCTCGGCAACGGTGAAGCCGGTGGACGGATCGCCGGGCGTGGTGGCGAGGGCGTTGTAGGCCTGCGCACCGGCGATGTTCGCGATGGCCGCCAGCGGCAGGCGGGTGCCGGGGTTGCCCGCCAGCACGCCGTCGTACTGGTCGGCGTAGCGGGACGCGGCGACCATTGCATGGCGGCCGCCGTTGGAACAGCCACCGATGTACGACCGGTCCGGCGCCTTGCCGTAGGCCGCCTGGATCGCGCCCTTGGCCATCGGCGTGAGCGTGCCGACGGCCTTGTAGCCGTAGTCGAGCCGCGCCTGCGGGTCGAGGCCGAAGAAGGGGCCGAGCGCGCCGGCATGGCCTGCGTCCGAGCTCAGCACCGCGAAGCCCATGTTCAGCGCGTTGTTCAGCGGGCCACCGCCGCCGATGCCGCCGCTGGCGACGCCGATGCTGCCGTCGAGCCCGCCGTTGGCCTGGTAGAAGAAGCGGCCGTTCCAGTTGCGCGGCAGGCGCATCTCGAAGCCGATGGCATAGCTGCGGCCGTCGACCGCGCTCACCCGATCGTTCATGCGGCCGGTGACGCGGCAATGCTCTCCGACGTCCTGGCCGGCGATCTTCAGCGTGCCGGCCGGCACCAGTTCGGCGGCCGTCACCGTGGTGGCTGCGAAATTGAACTGGGTCGCGAGTTCGGCGCATTTCTGCAGGCTGGCCGGCGTGGCGGCGGAAAGCCGTGGCAGTGGTTCCGCCGCCGAGGACGTGCCGCCGTCCGAGCCACCGCCGCAGGCTGCGAGCAGGGCCAGTGGCGCGGCGAAAGCCCACGGACGCCGGCGCGAAGAACGATCGATCGTCATGCTGTGTCTCCTTCTTGGTGTGGGATGGGACCGCCGCACCGCGGTCAGCGTGGCGCCATGCGCAGTGCGCCGTCGAGGCGGATCACCTCGCCGTTGAGGTGCCCGTTGGTCACGATGTGGCAGGCCAGTTCGGCGAACTCCGACGGCTTGCCCAGCCGGGGCGGAAAGGGGATCGATGCCGCCAGCGACTGCTGCACCGGCTCGGGCAGTTCGAGCAGCAGCGGCGTGGCGAAGATGCCCGGCGCCACGGTGCACACGCGGATGCCGTGCTGCGCCAGGTCTCGCGCCATCGGCAATGTCATGCCGACCAGGCCGCCCTTCGACGCGCTGTAGGCCTGCTGGCCGACCTGGCCGTCGAAGGCTGCGACCGAGGCGGTGAACATCATCACGCCGCGCCCTTCGCCATCCTTGCCGTCCAGCGGGTCGAGCTTCGCACAGCGCGCCGCGAACAGCCGGCTCATGTTGTAGGTGCCGATCAGGTTGACCGCGATCACCTTGGAGAAGTCCTCCAGCGGCGCCGCGCTGCCGTCCTTGCCGACGATGCGCTTGGCGCTGCCGATGCCCGCCACGTTCATCAGGATGCGCGCGGGACCGTGCGCCGCGGCGGCGGCCTCAAGCGCGGCCTCGACGCTCGCGGTGTCGGTGATGTCGCAGGCATGGGCGCTGCCACCGATGTCGGCGGCCACCTGCCGTGCGCGTTCGATGTTGCGGTCGAGCACCGCCACCTTCGCGCCAAGCCGGGCCAATTCGCGGGCCGTGGCTTCGCCCAGGCCCGAGGCGCCGCCGGTCACCAGGGCGGCTTGTCCGTCGATCTTCATGGTCTCGTCTCCTTCGTCGGGTCGGTGTGGGTCAATGCCACTGCGGCTTCAGGGTGAAGGGCAGGGCGTCGGTGTGCAGGGCCTGCACCTGCGCATCGCGGTGCTGGAGCACGGCGCGCTGGTTGATGGAGCCCTTGTCGGTGACCTCGCCCTTGTCGATCGACGGCGGCTCGGCCACCAGCGCCGCGCGGGCGATGCGGCTCGCGCTGCCGCTGGCGTCGGCCGCCAGACGGTCGATCACCTTCTGGAAGTGCAGCTGCACCGCCGGGCTTTCCACCACCGCACGCATCGGCGCATCGGCCGGCAGCCCGGCGAGCTCGCGCACCGCCTGTGTGGGGAAGATCAGCGCGCCCACTTCCTTCAGGTTGATGCCGGTGAGCACCGCGTCCTGCACGTAGGGCGCACCGAAGGCGATGATCTTGGCGCGCAGCGGCCCGACGCTCACGAAGGTGCCGGTCGCGAGCTTGAAGTCTTCGGCGATGCGGCCGTCGAAGCGCAGGCCCAGGTGGATGTTGCTCGGATCGATCCAGGTCACGGCGTCGCCGGTGCGGAAGAAGCCTTCCTCGTCGAAGGCGTCGTGCGTGGCCTCGGGCAGGCGCCAGTAGCCCGGCGTCACGTTGGGGCCGCGGTAGCGGATCTCGGTCTTGCCGTCCACCGGCACCAGCTTGATCTCCATGCCGGCCGTCGGCAGGCCCAGGTCGCCGGTTCGCACTTCGGGCCGGGTGATGTACAGGCCGAAGGGGCCGGACTCGGTCATGCCCAGGCCGGTGCCGATCACCAGGCGCTCGCCGAGCTCGGCTTCCTGGATGCGGTGCAGCTCGTCCCACAGCGCCTGCGGCAGGGCGGCACCGGCGTAGAAGAACAGCCGGCAGCGCGACAGCAGCGTCTTGCGCAGGACGGCGTCCTCGGCCATCGCCTGGGCGATGTACTCGAAGCCGGTGGGCACGTTGAAGTAGACGGTGGGCGCGATCTCGCGCAGGTTGCGCAGCGTCTCGGCGATGCCGGCGGGCGTCGGCCGGCCGTCGTCGATGTAGAGCGTGCCGCCGTTGTCCAGCACCAGCCCGACGTTGTGGTTGCCGCCGAAGGTGTGGTTCCAGGGCAGCCAGTCGACCAGCACCGGCGGCTCTTCGCCCAGCGCCGGGATCGACGCGCGCAACTGCGCCTGGTTGGCACACCACATCCGGTGGGTGTTGATGACGGCCTTCGGGTTCTTGGTGGAACCGGAGGTGAAGAGGAACTTGGTGATGGTGCCGGGATGCGTCGCGTGCATCGCGGCTTCGACCGCCGGTGTCGGCTCGGTGGCCATCAGCGTGCTCAGCAGCGTCACCGCCCGGCCCTCGAGGCTGCCGCCGGCGAGCACCACCTCGGCGTCCGGCGGCACCGCGGCGGCGATGGCCGTCGCATAGCGCGTGTCGGTCGCGAACACCAGGCCCGGCGTCAGCGTCGCCATCACGTGGCGCAGCTTCTCGAAGTCCTTGCTGACCAGCGAGTAGGGCGGCGACACCGGGCAGTAGGGGATGCCGACGTAGAGGCAGCCGAGCGCCAGCATCGCGTGTTCGAGGCTGTTCTCGCTCAGCAGCGCCACCGGCCGCTCGGGCGAGAGTCCGCGTTGCAGCAGGGCCTGGCCGATAGCGCGCGCCTTGTGCAGTGCCTCGCGATAGCTGATGCGGACCCAGTCGCCGCTGCTGCCGTCGGCGTTGCGCGCCCGGCGTGCGACGAAGGTGCGATCGGGCGCCACCGCGGCCCAGTGCACCAGGCGCTCGGTCATGCGGTGGGCATAGGCACCGAGCGGCTGGTCGGCCTGCAGGTACTGCACACCGCCTTCGCCTTCGCGCAGTGCCCCCCGGGTGATGCCGAACGCGAGCGGCCGATAGCGGGGTGCGCCAACACCGGCGGCTGCCGTGGTCGGCATGGCGGTTGTCTCCAGCATGTTGTTCTCCTGCGGTGGTGAGGTGGGCTCAGCCCTTGGCGACCTTGGCGGCCTTGCCTTCGAGGAAAGCCTTCACGCGGGCCTTCGCTTCGGGCGAGTCTTGCGCGATGCCGGCCATCAGCGCTTCGGTGAAGTAGCCGTGGTCGGCCGGCTGGTCGGCGATGCGGGGCAGCGCATGCATCAGCGCGTAGTTGGTGAGCGGCGCGTTGGTGGCGATGCGTTGGGCGAGCTCGACCGCCTTGTCCAGCGCCGCGCCCTCGGGCACCAGGTACTGCGCGAAGCCGACGCGCTCGCCGTCTTCGGCGTTGTAGACGCGCCCGGTCATCATCATGTCGGTCATGCGGGCCACGCCGATCAGGCGCGGGATGCGCACCGAGCCGCCGCCGCCCACGAAGATGCCGCGGCTGCCTTCGGGCAAGGCATAGAAGGTGCTCGCGTCGGCCACGCGGATGTGGCAGGCGGTCGCCAGCTCAAGTCCGCCGCCGACCACCGCGCCGTGCAGCGCCGCCACCACCGGCACCGGGCCGTGCTGGATGCTCTCGAGCGCGTCGTGCCACATGCGCGAATGGCGGAGGCCCGCGCCGGCGTCGCGCTCGCTCAGTTCCGACAGGTCGAGCCCGGCGCAGAAGTGCGGGCCTTCGCCGTCGATCACGGCGGCGCGCACCGTGTCCGGCAGATTCTGGAAGGCGTCGCGCAGCGCCAGGATGAGCCCGTCGTTCAGCGCGTTGCGCTTGGCGGGGCGCGTCAGGCGGATGATGGCGATGTCACCCTGGAGATCGATGCAAAGGTCTGTGTTCGTCATGATTGCGTTCCCGAGTTGCATCGATTATGGTTATGAAAAATAACCAATTCAACCGCCGTACGCCCGCCAGCGGTCGGTGTTTACCCGCACGGAGACACAGCATGGACATCGCCAATCTCGTCGCCATCGACACCCACACGCACGCCGAAGTGAGCTGCTGGAACCCCTTCGACAACTACGGCGAGGAATACGACCGCGCGGCCGACAAGTACTTCCGATCGAGCAAGCGCCCGACCATCCAGGAGAGCATCGACTACTACCGCGAACGCAAGATCGGCTTCGTGATGTTCGGCGTCGATGCCGAGAGCAACCTGGGCCGGCGCCGCATCCCGAACGAGGAGATCGCCGAGGCCGCGCAGAAGAACCCCGACGTGATGATCGCGTTCGGCAGCGTCGACCCGCACAAGGGAAGGATGGGCGCACGCGAGGTGCGGCGCCTGATCGAAGAGCACGGCGTGCGCGGCTTCAAGTTCCACCCGACGGTGCAGGGCTACCACCCCTACGACAGGATGGCCTGGCCGCTCTACGAAGTGATCGCCGAGCACAAGCTGCCGGCCATCTTCCACACCGGCCACAGCGGCATCGGCTCGGGCATGCGTTGCGGCGGCGGGCTGCGGCTGGAGTACAGCAACCCGATGCACCTGGACGACGTCGCCATCGACTTCCCTGACATGCAGATCATCATGGCGCACCCCAGCTTCCCCTGGCAGGACGAGGCGCTGTCGGTGGCCACGCACAAGCCCAACGTCTGGATCGACCTGTCGGGCTGGAGCCCGAAGTACTTCCCCAAGCAGCTCGTGCAGTACGCCAACACGCTGCTGAAGGACCGCATCCTGTTCGGCAGCGACTACCCGCTCATCACGCCCGACCGCTGGATGAAGGACTTCCTCGAAGCCGGCTTCAAGCCCGAGGTGATGCCCGGCATCCTGAAGGACAACGCGGTGCGGCTGCTGGGGCTGAAGTAGCCCGGCCCGCGCGCGTTCGGCCGCTCAGTCGTCGCCGCGATCCCAGTCTCCGCGCACGCGCTTTTGCCGCTCCTCGCGTTCCCGCGCCATCTGCTCGGCGAACTGCTGACGGCCTTCCTTCGCCACAGCGATGAACTTCGCGCGGTCCTTGTAATGCGGGTAGGTGTCGGCCGTGAGCTTGATGTTGCGCTGGCGGAACCGCATGGCCGATTCGCGTGCCTCGTGCGCCGGCCAGCCCAGCACCTCGAGCACCGATCGCGCGCTGCGCAGCGACGACTCGAACAGCTCGCGCTCGATGAACTCGACCTGGCGGTCCTGCAACTGGTAGAGGTGGCTGACGTTGCGGGCCCGCGCGACCAGCCGCGCCTGCGGGAAGTGCTCGCGCACCACGTCGACGATCTCGAGCGACTGCTCCACGTCGTCCACCGCCACCACCACGGCGAGCGCGGTCGCCGCGCCGGCGGTACGCAGCACGTCGAGCCGGGTCGCGTCGCCGTAGAACACGCGGAAGCCGAATTCGCGCAGGCCGGCGACGGTGTCGGGGTCGTGGTCGAGCACCGTCACCTGGATGCCCTGCGCGCTGACCAGGCGGCCGATGATCTGGCCGTAGCGGCCGAAGCCGCAGATGAGCACCTTGGGTTCCTGCTGCTCGGAAATCTCTTCCATCGCCGGCGCGCTCGAACGGCTGTAGCGCGGCAGCAGGAACTTGTCGATCAGCACCAGCAGCAGCGGCGAGATCAGCATCGACAGCGCGACCGCGCCGATGAGGAAGGACGCGA
The DNA here is from genome assembly GCF_051216395.1 of Variovorax cryoconiti. Lineage (NCBI taxonomy): Bacteria > Pseudomonadati > Pseudomonadota > Betaproteobacteria > Burkholderiales > Comamonadaceae > Variovorax > Variovorax cryoconiti. The sequence goes on from NZ_JBPJZI010000001.1 coordinate 48,267, forward strand.
CGCCGGCCGGCAGCACGTTGGGGCCGGCCGCCTGGAACACCACGAAGGCGAACTCGCCGCCCTGCGCCAGCAGCAGCGTGAAGACGGGGCGCTGCTGGTACGGCACGCCCATCGCCTTGGCCAGGGCGTAGATGACGGCGCACTTCAGCACCAGGAAACCGACCACCACGAGCGCCATCAGCCCGGGCTGCGCCATCAGCACGCCGAAGTCGATGCTCATGCCGACCGCGATGAAGAAGAGGCCGAGCAAGAGGCCCTTGAAGGGCTCGATGTCGGTCTCGAGCTCGCGCCGGTACTCGCTCTCGGCCAGCAGCACGCCGGCGAGGAAGGCGCCGAGCGCCATCGACAGGCCGACCAGCTGCATCAGCGCCGCGATCGCCACCACCAGCAGCAGCGCGGTGGCGGTGAAGATCTCGGGCGTGTTGCTGCGCGCGATCCAGCGCAGCAGCGGGCGCAGCAGCAGCCGGCCGCCCAGCACGATGCCGGCGATCACGCCGACGATCTTGGCGGCCTCGAAGGCGCGCTGCGCGCTGCTGATCGGCTCGTGCGCATCGCCCACGGCCAGCAGGGGCAGCAGCGCGAGGATCGGGATCGCCGCCACGTCCTGGAACAGCAGGATCGAGAAGCCGGCCTGCCCGCTGGCGGTGCGCAGCAGGTTGCGTTCGCCGAAGACCTGCAGCGCGATGGCGGTGGACGACAGCGCCAGGCCCAGCGCCGCGACCAGCGCCACGCGCCAGTTCGCGCCCGCGAGGTAGCCGACAGCGAACAGCACCGCGGCGCAGGCCACGACCTGCGCCGTGCCCCAGCCGAAGATCGGCCGTCGCAGGTTCCACAGGCGTGCGGGTTCGAGTTCGAGGCCGACCAGGAAGAGCATCAGCACCACGCCGAACTCGGCGAAGTGCAGCACCTCCTCGACGCTGGAGACCAGGCCCAGGCCCCAGGGTCCGATGGCGATGCCGGCCGCGAGGTAGCCGATGATGGAGCCGAGGCCGAGCGCCTTGGACAGCGGCACCACCAGCACGGCGGCGCCCAGGTAGATCAGGCTGCTGGTGAGCCAAGCGGGTGCGTGGCCCATGTCAGCCTACCCTCGCTTCACGCCGTGCCTCGGGCAGACTGGCGACTGCGTCGAACGCAAGGGGCGGCCGGTCTTCGGCCGGCACGCTGCAGGTCGGGCAGTCGCCCAGCGCATCGATCTCCGGCCAGTCCGGGTAGCTGGCCAGGCGCTGGGCGAAGGTGTCGATGTGCGCGTCGACTTCCGAAGCGCTCGCGCTGCGCGCGCCGTGCAGAATCAACGGCGGCAGGAAGCGCATGCCGCACAGCACGGCGGTCTGTTCGTAGGGCGGCAGGAAGGCGTCGAAGAAATAGCGGTTGTAGCTCGCTGGGTGGTAGCTGGCCTCGGGGCCGCCGGTGGTGGCCGCCAGCCACAGGTCCTTGCCCGCGAGCGCGCTGCCGCCGGCGCCGTAGGCCCAGCCGTAGCGCAGCACGTCGTCGAGCCAGAGCTTCTGCAGCGGCGGCATCGAATACCACTGGATCGGATGCATCAGCACCAGCAGGTCGGCGCGCGCCAGGCGTTCACGCTCGGCATCGGCATCGATGGCGTAGTCGGGGTAGCTCGCGTAGAGGTCGTTCACCTCGACCCCGTCGACCTCCCGCGCGGCCGCAAGCAGGCGGCGGTTCACCCGCGAATCGCGCCAGTGCGGATGGGCGGCCAGCAGGTAGATGCGCGGTCCCTCGGTTCCAGTGTGTGTTTTTGTCGTCATGCCGCGAACATAGCGCAGCGCGGGCGCTTTTGCGCTGCCGGCACCTTGTCGCCGCGTCTACGGGGTCATGGGGCGGATCCGGAACGCGGCGTTGGCACCCCATGTCGCCACCATCAGGCTGCCATCCGGTGCGAGCGCCAAACCCACCGGGCTGCTCAGCCCATCCGCGATCACCGTGCGAAGGCCTTGGCGGTCGACGCGGCTGACGGTGGTCCCGCCGTAGTCCACCACATAGGCCGCGTCGACGCCCGCCGCAACGATGCCGGGGCCGGGGCTGCGCAGGTCGGCATTGATCGTCCTGGCCTTCGGCCCGCCGGACACCAGGGAGATGCCGCCGGCGATGTTGCTGACCAGCAGATCGCCATTGGGGAGTTCGACCGCGCCGACCGGGGTTTGCAGGCCCTCCGCCGCGACCTCGACCCTCCCGTCGGGGTGCGCGGCAAGAATCTGGTGGGTCCTGCGATTCGCGATCAGCAGGCGACCCCGCGCATCGAAAGACAACCCCGTGGGTGTCGCCAGCCCGCGCACGAAAACAGCCTTGTCGCCATTCGGCGCAAAGCGCCACACCAGGTCTTCGTTGTAGGAAGCGACATACACGTCGCCCTTGGACGAAATGGCCAACCCCGAAGGGCCACTGAGCCCGCTGGCGAAGACGGTCCGCTCGCCCTGGGGGGTGAAGCGCATCACGGTGCCCGCAGACCAGTTCGCCACATAGAGGTTGCCGCCCGTGTCGTAGGCCATGCCGACCGGCGCGCTGAGGCCTTCATGGCTTGCCGTGCGGTCCGGCGTCCACAGGCCAGCCGGTCGCGGCTGGGCCAAGGCAGGCTGAAGCAGCGAAGTCACGATGAGAAGCACCAGGCAGGCAGCATGGAAGATCTGCTTCATGCCGGCGACTCTTGAGAAAAGATCTCTTTGGCCGCAAACAGGCCGTTGAGTGCTGCGGGAAAGCCGGCATAGACGGCCATCTGCATGATGACTTCGACGATCTCCTGCCGAGTGCAGCCGACGTTGCGGGCGCCGTGGATATGCACCTTGAGCTGCGGCGCAGCGTTTCCCATGGCCGTGAGCGCGGCCACCACGGCGAGTTCGCGCACCCTGAGGTCGAGCCCCGGCCTCGAGTAGATGTCGCCGAACGGAAACTCGATGATCAGCCGTGCGAAATCGGGGGCGATGTCTTTCAGGCTTTCGATGACGTTCTCGCCCGCCTGGCCATCGACCTCTTGGAGCTTTGCCCAACCCCGTGCATACCGTTCGTCATTCATGAATTTGCCTTTCGTAGCTGTTGATCGGGGTCACTCTACGAGGGGGTCGCCAACACCTCCAATACCTTTTGTGTGATACCTTTTCGGTATGAATGGCTCGATCGACCTGCGACAGTTCCGGTACTTCCTCGCGGTCAGCGAGGAGCGCCATGTCGGGCGAGCGGCGGCCCGCTTGCACATCTCTCAACCACCGTTGAGCAGGCAGATTCGTCAGCTAGAGGAGCAACTCGGTGTCGAGCTGTTCGTTCGGACCCAAACCGGTGTGACGCTGACACAGGCAGGGGTCGCATTTCTGCCCGAAGTCAGGCGGACGCTGGCGCAGGCACGCAAGGCTGTGGCGGTCGCGAAGGCGGCGCACGGTGCCGAGCGTGGCCAGTTCGTCGTGGGCTACACGACGGTGTTCGATCGAAGCGCCATTCCCGATGTGGCCGAGCCCTTGCAGAATTGCTTTCCAGACTGGCGGATCGTCACCCAGGGCAGACATTCCATCCGCCTTGTGCGCGACATCAAGAATGGCGCGATGGACGTGGCCTTCATCGGGTTGCACACCGAAGCCAGGGGTCTCAAGGTCGAGACAATGCGCGAGGAGCCCGTCATCGTCGCGCTGCCCGCCAGCCACCCCCTGGCGCACAAGCGTCGGCTCGGGTTCGACGACCTTCGCAGGGAGTCGATCTTCCGGTTCGAGCGGCGGCTGAATCCGGGCTTCTACGACCACTGCCAGGCGTTCTTCGAACGGATCGATTTCAAGCCCCGCACGATTGCGGAACCCGACGACCACCATATCCTGCTGGGCCTCATCGCCGAGGGGCGAGGCATCGCGTTCATCTCTGCGTCGCTGCAGAACGTCAAACGCAAAGGTGTTGTCTTTCGACCGCTCAAGGAAGAGGCCCGGGGCCTGACCAGCGGGATCGCCGTCGCCTATGCGCAAGGCCACCCATCGCCCATCCTGGCTCGGTTCCTCGAACTCGTGAGGGCCGAAGCGCAACGGACGCCGCATCCCGGCAAGGCAGCGGCATAGAGTGAGTCCGCTTGCTCCGCAGAAGAACGCCGGTCACATTCGGTGCTAACGTCATGGCGACATGAAAAAGACCTTCCAGACCCTTCAGGATCTGGCCGCCTGCGTCGGCCAGGAAGTCGCGGTCAGCGACTGGATTGACATCACCCAGCCCCAGGTGAACCAGTTCGCCGAGGCCACGGGCGACCACCAGTGGATCCATGTCGACGTGGAACGCGCCACGGCGGGGCCCTTCGGCGCGCCGATCGCGCACGGCTTTCTCACGCTCTCGCTGCTGCCCAAGTTCTACGAGAACGCGTTCGAGGTGATCGAGTCGCGCATGGGCGTGAACTACGGGCTCAACCGCGTGCGCTTCATGGCGCCGGTGCCGGTCGGCAGCCGGCTGCGCGGCCGCATGAAGCTGCTGTCGGCCGACCCGATCGAGGGCGACGGCCTGCAGATGGTCTGGGAAACCACGATCGAGCTCGAAGGCGCGTCCAAGCCGGCCTGTGTGGCCGAGTCGGTGGTGCGGCGCTACCCCTGAGCGAAGCCGTTCTGGCGCCAGGCCTCGAACACCGTCACCGCGACGGCGTTCGACAGGTTCAGGCTGCGCTGGCCCTCGCGCATCGGCAGGCGCAGGCGCTGCGGCGGGTCGAAGCGCTCGCGCAGTTCGGGCGCCAGGCCGCGGGTTTCCGAGCCGAAGACCAGCCAGTCACCCGGCGCGAAGGCCACGTCGTGCACCGGGCGGCTGCCGCGCGTCGTGAGGGCGAACATCCGGTCTGCTGCTGGCGCCTCGGCTTCGAGCAGCGCGGCCCAGCTGGCGTGGCGCCGCACCTCGGCGTACTCGTGGTAGTCGAGGCCGGCGCGGCGCAGCAGCTTGTCGTCCATCGAGAAACCCAGCGGCTCGACCAGGTGCAGCGTACAGCCGGTGTTGGCCGCCAGGCGGATCACGTTGCCGGTGTTCGGGGGGATCTCGGGCTCGACTAGGACGATATGGAACATTGCCCGATTCTCGCTAATGGCCGCCGTGTCCCTGGTGCCCGTCGTGCGGCGGATCGGTGCGGGCCAGCACCAGCGCGGTGACGCGCGCGGCGCCGGCCGTCTTCAGCACCTGGGCGGCGGTGAAGACCGAGGCACCGCTGGTCATCACGTCGTCGACCAGCAGGACGTGGCGGCCGTGCACCGCCGCCGCGCGCAGCGGCTCCAGGGCGAAGGCACCGCGCAGGTTGCGCAGCCGCTCGGCGCGCCCGAGGCCGCTCTGGGCGGGCGTGTCGCGCGTGCGCAGCAGCAGCGTGGCGTCGGTCTTGCCGGGCGCCAGCCGACACGCCAGTTCGAGCGCCTGGTTGAAGCCGCGTTGGCGCAGCCGCGCGGTCGACAGCGGCATCGGCAGCACGAGGTCGGCGTGCTCCACCGCGGGCTCGGCCCACGGCATGCTGCGCATCAGCGTCGCGAACGGCGTGGCCCAGCCGGCGTGGCCCTGGAACTTGAACTCGCCGATCGGGCCGGGCCAGGGCCAGGCATAGGTGCAGGCGGCCAGGCAGGCGTCCAGCGGCGGCGGGTGGCGCACGCAGTCGCCGCAGCGCGCCACGCCGGCAGGCACGGGCAGGGCGCAGGTCGTGCAGCGCGGCGTCGGCGGGGCGAAGCGCGCCACGCAGGCGTCGCACACCGGTTGCGAGGGCCAGGCGCGGCAGACCGCGCACTGGCTGGGCAGGCGGTCGAGGAGGGACGAGAAAAGGGACGGAAAAGCCCGTGCGGCCGAGCCCAGGTGCATGGCTCAATATACTGAGCTTCCCCATGTCCACCGATCCCGTTCAGCGCCCGCCGACCATCGATCCACCGGCCGCCGCACGCTGGGCCGGCCTGCCACCGAACGCCGCATCGCCCTGGCTGCACGAGGAGGTCGGGCGGCGCATGGAAGATAGGCTGCAGTGGATCACCGCCCGGCCCAAGCGCTGGGCCGACTGGTCGCCGCTGCGCGGCGGGCGGGACGCCCATGCGCTGGTCGCGCGGCGCTACGGCCAGGCCGTGCCCTACGTGATCGAGCCGTCCGATGCGCTCGCCGCGCCCACGGCCGAGGCGCTGGGCGCGCCCTGGTGGAGCGCACGGCGCTGGCAGGGTGCCCGCGCCCGCTTCGATGCACCGCCGGAGGAGGGTGTCGACCTGCTGTGGGCCAACATGGCCCTGCACATGGCGGCCGATCCGCAGGCACTGATCGCGACCTGGCACCGGCACCTGGCCACCGACGGCTTCCTGATGTTCTCCTGTCTCGGGCCGGACACCCTCGCCGAATTGCGCACGCTGTACGCGCGGCTGGGCTGGCCGCCGGCCTGCCACCAGTTCACCGACATGCACGACTGGGGCGACATGCTGGTGGGCGCCGGCTTCGCCGAGCCGATCATGGACATGGAGCGCATCGTGCTGACCTGGGCCACGCCCGAGGCCGCGCTGGCCGAGCTGCGCGACCTCGGGCGCAACCTGCACCCCGGGCGCTTCCCCGGCCTGCGGGGGCGGCACTGGCAGGGCGAACTGCGTGCGGCACTGGCGGCCTCGGCCACACCGGCCGAACCCGGCAGCCCGCCCCGGATCTCGATGACCTTCGAGATCATCTACGGCCATGCCTTCAAGCCGCCGCCGCGCGTCGCGCTGTCCGGCGAAAGCGCCGTTTCGCTGCGTCAGATGCGCGAGATGCTGCAACGGGGGCGACCTTGATCCGGGTCAATGCCTGCAACCGAACCGCTACAATCCGCCGCTGCGTGAACTCCCGGGGCTTTTCCCGCGATCGGCACCTGTCGGGCCCTGGTAATTCGGGCTCGGCGTGTGTCGATGAACCGATCTGCCGAACTCGTCCGTGTCGAATTTCGTGTTTCGTTTTGCCACCGTCTCAGGCCAGAGCATCCACTGGTTCCTGAAGCGCAACTGTTCGGTCACGCCGAGCCAGTTGGGGTGGCTCTACGCGTCGCTGTGCGTGATCTCGCTCGGCGTCGGCACGGTGTTCTGGCTGCATGGCGCACCGATGGTGCTGCCGTTCGCCTGGATCGAGCTCGTGGCGGTCGGCTTCGCCTTCGTGCTGTACGCCCGGCATGCGACCGACGGAGAGCGGATCGCATTGCAGGGTGGGCGGCTGGTGGTCGAACTGGAAAACGGCGGGCACTACGAGCGCACGGAATTTTTGCCGCACCAGGTGCGGATCGAACCTCAGGCCGGCGACCGTTCGCTGATCGAGGTGTCGGGGCAGGGTCGGTCGGTCAAGGTGGGGCGCTATGTACGCCCCGAATTGCGGGCGGCGCTGGCACGCGAGATTCGGATGGCACTGCGTGGCGCCTGAGTGGCATGCGGCCAGCGAGGCAGACCGCTGGGTTCAACGGACACATGAAAAAGTAAACACGATGAAGAGCAATTGGCGCACGAAGTTCAAGCCCGCACAGGTGTTGCTGGCAGCCGGCACAGCCTTCAGCGGCATGGCCCATGCCGTTCAGGACCTGCCGGGCGGTCCGACGGTGCGTCAGCTCAACATGCCGGTCGGCGTGACCAAGATCGCACAGGAGCAGCACTTCCTGCACACGGTCATGATGATCCTGTGCACCGTGATCTTCATCGCCGTGTTCGCGGTCATGTTCTATTCGATCTGGAAGCACCGCAAGTCGGTCGGCCACAAGGCGGCCAACTTCCATGAATCGGTGGTGGTCGAAGTCATCTGGACCATCGTGCCCTTCCTCATCGTCATCCTGATGGCGCTGCCGGCCACCAAGGTGCTGGTCGCCCAGAAAGACACCACCAACGCCGACCTCACCGTCAAGGCCACGGGCTACCAGTGGAAGTGGGGCTACGACTACATCAAGGGCGAGGGCGAAGGCCTGGGCTTCATCTCCACGCTCGACAGCTCGCACCGCGCCATGTCCGACGCGGGCGCCAAGGGCGAGATTCCCGTCGATTACCTCTTCAAGGTCGACAACCCGCTGGTGGTGCCGGTCGACAAGAAGATCCGCGTCATCACGACGGCCAACGACGTGATCCATGCCTTCGCCGTGCCGCAGTTCGGCATCAAGCAGGACGCGATTCCCGGCTTCGTGCGCGACACCTGGTTCCGCGCCGAGAAGGTCGGCGACTACTACGGCCAGTGCCAGGAACTGTGCGGCAAGGAACACGCGTACATGCCGATCCACGTGAAGGTGGTTTCGGCCGCCGACTACACGGCCTGGGTCGACACCAAGCGCAAGGAAGCCGCCGCCAAGCAGGACGATCCGAACAAGGTCTGGGCGCTGCCCGAGATCATGGCCCGCGGCGAGAAGGTCTATGCCGCCAACTGCGCCGCCTGCCACCAGGCCAACGGCAAGGGCGCCGGCCCGATCAAGCCGCTCGACGGCTCTGCCAAGGTGCTCGATGCCAACCACGCGGTTCAGATCGACGTGCTGCTCAAGGGTCAGAACAATGGCGCGATGCCGGCCTGGAAACAACTGAGCGACACCGATCTCGCCGCCGTGGCCAGCTTCACCAAGAACAGCTGGTCGAACAAGACCGGCCAGCTGGTGCAGCCGGCCGAGGTCAAGGCCGAACGGGCCAAGCTGTAAAAGAGGCCGCAGGCCCCGCGACGAAGCAATTGCAAGGAACATCGACATGAGTGCAGTCCTCGACCCCCACGGTCACGCCCACCCGGACCAGGATGGCCACGCGCACGACGACCATCACGGGGCACCCACCGGCTGGCGCCGCTGGCTCTTCGCAACGAACCACAAGGACATCGGCACGCTGTACCTGCTGTTCTCGTTCACCATGCTGATGGTGGGCGGGGTGCTCGCGCTGCTGATCCGCGCCGAGCTGTTCCAGCCCGGCCTGCAGCTGGTGAACCCGGAGCTCTTCAACCAGTTCACCACCATGCACGGCCTGATCATGGTGTTCGGCGCGATCATGCCGGCCTTCGTGGGCTTCGCGAACTGGATGATTCCGCTGCAGATCGGCGCGTCCGACATGGCCTTCGCGCGGATGAACAACTTCAGCTTCTGGCTGATGATCCCCGCGGCCATCATGCTGGTCGCGTCCTTCTTCATGCCCGGCGGCGCACCGGCGGCCGGCTGGACGCTCTATGCACCGCTCACGCTGCAGATGGGCCCGTCGATGGACGCCGGCATCTTCGCGATGCACATCCTGGGCGCCTCGTCGATCATGGGTTCGATCAACATCATCGTGACCATCCTCAACATGCGCGCCCCCGGCATGACGCTGATGAAGATGCCGATGTTCTGCTGGACCTGGCTCATCACGGCCTACCTGCTGATCGCCGTGATGCCGGTGCTCGCCGGCGCCATCACCATGACGCTGACCGACCGCCACTTCGGCACCAGCTTCTTCAACCCCGCCGGCGGCGGCGACCCGGTGATGTACCAGCACATCTTCTGGTTCTTCGGCCACCCCGAGGTCTACATCATGATCCTGCCGGCCTTCGGCATCATCAGCCAGATCGTGCCGGCCTTCGCCCGCAAGAAGCTCTTTGGCTATGCGTCGATGGTGTACGCCACCTCGTCGATCGCCATCCTGAGCTTCATCGTCTGGGCGCACCACATGTTCACCACCGGCATGCCGGTGACGGGCCAGCTCTTCTTCATGTACGCGACCATGCTGATCGCCGTGCCCACGGCCGTGAAGATCTTCAACTGGGTCGCCACCATGTGGCAGGGCTCGATGACCTTCGAGACGCCGATGCTGTTCGCGGTCGGCTTCATCTTCGTGTTCACGATGGGTGGCTTCACCGGCCTGATCCTGGCCGTGGCACCGATCGACATCCAGCTGCAGGACACCTATTACGTGGTGGCCCACTTCCACTACGTGCTGGTGGCAGGCTCGCTCTACGCGATGTTCGCCGGCTTCTACTACTGGTGCCCGAAGTGGACCGGCGTGATGTACAACGAGACGCGCGGCAAGATCCACTTCTGGTGGTCGCTGATCTCCTTCAACATCACCTTCTTCCCGATGCACTTCCTGGGGCTGGCCGGCATGCCGCGCCGCTACGCCGATTACCCGATGCAGTTCGCCGACTTCAATGCGGTGGCCTCGGTCGGCGCCTTCGGCTTCGGTCTGGCCCAGGTCTATTTCTTCTTCTTCGTCGTGCTGCCTGCGATGCGCGGCCAGGGCGAGCCCGCGGCGGCCAAGCCGTGGGAAGCGGCCGAAGGCCTCGAATGGGAAGTGCCGTCGCCGGCGCCTTTCCATACCTTCGAGACGCCGCCGCGCCTGGACGCCACCGCAACCCGCGTGATCGGCTGAGCACGCTGTCATGACGCCCGAACAAAAGAAAGCCAACCGGCGCATGGGGCTCACGCTGGCCTCCATCGCCGTGCTGTTCTTCATCGGGTTTTTCGTCCGCATGGTGTGGATCGGTGTCTAGCATGGGCATCGGCCAACGCATCCGCCGCGAGAACGTCCGCATGGTTGGCAAGCTGGCCGTGGTGGCCGCCGGCATGTTCGCGTTCGGCTATGCGCTGGTGCCGCTGTACCGCGCCATCTGCGAGATGACCGGCATCAACATCCTGTCGCTGTCGGAGCTGCAGGTGCCCGGTGGCGCGGCCGGCGGCAAGGACGTCCGCGTGCCCGACAACACCCAGGTGGACACGAGCCGCACCATCACCGTCGAGTTCGACGCCAACGTGCGCGGCCTCTGGGACTTCAAGCCCGCACAGCGCTCGATGCAGGTGCACCCCGGTCAGCTGAACACGGTGATGTACGAATTCCAGAACGTGCAGAACCGCCGGATGGCGGCCCAGGCCATCCCGAGCTACGCGCCGCAGCAGGCCGCGCCGTACTTCAACAAGCTCGAATGCTTCTGCTTCAACCAGTACACCCTGGACGCAGGCGAGAAGAAGCAATGGCCGGTGGCCTTCGTGATCGACCCCAAGATTTCCAAGGACGTGAAGACGATCACGCTCTCGTACACCTTCTTCGAGGTGGGCGGCAAGACACCGGCGGCGCCGACGGCGTCGGCCACCCCGCTGGTGGCGGAGCCGCGTTCGTGATGGCCGCCGAGATGCCTGACACGCCCGAACAGCCTCGCAAGGGCTCGCTGCTGCGGACCCTCAAGGCGGTGGCCTGGGGCTTCTTCGGTGTGCGCAAGAACAGCGACTACCAGGAAGACATCGCCAGGCTGACACCGCTGCACATCGTGATCGTCGGCCTGGTCGCTGTGGCCTGCTTCGTCGGCGCGCTGATCCTGCTGGTGAAGTACGTCGTCGCCGCCTGACCCTCACGCCATCGCCATCGCCAACGAAACGACAAAAGAGAAAAAGCAGGAGCTGATATGAGTTCAACCACCCACGGCACCACGCCCTACTACTTCGTGCCCGGGCCGTCGCGCCACCCGATCATGGCGGCCATCGGCCTGTTCTTCGTGATCCTCGGCGCAGGCCAGTGGATCAACGGCCATGAATGGGGCGCCTACTCGCTGGCCTTCGGCCTGCTGTGGTGGTGGGGCGTGCTGTTCCAGTGGTTCCGCGAGGCCATCGGCGAGAGCGAGAGCGGCCAGTACAGCCACCGAATCGACCTGTCCTATCGCTGGAGCATGAGCTGGTTCATCTTCTCGGAGGTGATGTTCTTCGGCGCCTTCTTCACGGCGCTCTGGTGGACGCGCACGCATGCGCTGCCGGCGCTCGGCAGCCTCGACAACGCGCTGCTGTGGCCCGACTTCAAGGCCGTGTGGCCGAGCGTCGCGGCCGGCGTGACCGGTTCGCCGGCCGACATCGTCGAGCCGTTCCAGACCGTCGGCCCCTTCTGGCTGCCGACCATCAACACCGCGCTGCTGCTGAGCTCGGGCGTGACGCTGACGATCGCCCACCACGCGCTGCGCGCCGACCACCGGGCCCAGTGCATCCGCTTCATGTGGCTCACCGTGGTGCTGGGCATCGTGTTCCTGTGCGTGCAGGGCTACGAGTACTACCACCTCTACACCGAACTGAACCTCAAGCTCAGCTCGGGTGCCTATGGCTCGACCTTCTTCATGCTGACCGGTTTCCACGGGCTGCACGTGTTCATCGGCATGCTGATGCTGCTGTTCATCACGCTGCGCCTGCAGAAGGGCCACTTCACGCCGGAGCGCCACTTCGGCTTCGAAGGCGCCGCCTGGTACTGGCACTTCGTCGACGTGGTGTGGCTCGGCCTGTACTTCCTGGTCTATTGGCTTTGAGCGAAGAACCGACCGGCACCGAAAAAAAGCGCCGCAAGGCGCTTTTTTCATGGCGTTCGTGGACCTGGAACGAGCACGACCTACTTGCCGACGGGAAGCCCGCCGGGCTGGATGTAGCCCAGCTTCCACGCGATCAGCACGCACAGGAACAAAATCACCGACAGGCCGATCCGAACGGTGAGCGCGCGCACCATGCCGCCGCTCTTGGCGCGGCCCTCCCGCCCGTCCTTGAGCATGAAGAACAGCGCCCAGCCCAGGCTGGCCAGGATGCCCGCGAACGCCAGGGCGAGGATGTATTTCATGAAGCCCATTATCGGCCGCCAGGGCATGCCGACGTGATGCGGGAAACCGCGCGTTCCGCGTCGCCGTCATCGTCCCAGCCGCGCCGTCGTGGGCGCTTCTGGATCGTCACGCTGGCGGCGCTGCTCACGCTCTCGGCGACCGTGTCGCTCGGCCGCTGGCAGCTGTCGCGGGCCGCCCAGAAAGAAGCCCTGCAGGCCGAGATCGAGGCGCAGCGCCAGCGCCCGGCGCTCGACCAGGACGCCTTCCTCGCGATCGACAAGCCGGCCGACGCGCTGCACCGTCCGGTGCAGCTGCGCGGGCTTTGGCTCGTCGACCAGACCGTGTACCTGGACAACCGACAGATGCACGGCGTGCCTGGCTTCTACGTGCTGACGCCCTTCGCGCTCGAAGGCAGCGACCAGACGGTGATGATCCAGCGCGGCTGGGTGCAGCGCAATTTCAACGACCGGGCTCAGCTGATGCCGATCGAGACCCCGGCCGGCCTGGTCGAGGTGACGGGCCGCGTCGCGTCGCCGCCGGCGCACCTGCTGGAACTCGGCAAGCCCGCCGCCCCTGCCTCTGCTTCCGCGGCCGAAGGCGCGCCGGCCGGCCAGGCCGCGCAGCCTGCCGTGGGGTCTTCTCCCATCCGGCAGAATCTGGACCTCGAAGCGTTCCGCAGCGAGACCCGTCTGCCCTTGCGCACCGATCTCACGCTCCAGCAGATCGGCGCAGCCTCCGAAGGCCTGCAGCGCGACTGGCCGGCGCCCGCGCTGGGGGTCGACAAGCACTATGGCTATGCATTCCAGTGGTTCGGCCTCGCGGCCCTCGTCGTCATCCTCTATGTCTGGTTCCAATTCATCGCACCCCGGCGCAAGCCCCGCCATGGCGAACGCTGACGAGCCGCTGGGCCTGACCGTGCACTCGATGCCGTCGCCGAACCAGGCGCTCGATGGCAGCGAAGGCCGCCGCACCGCGATCGGCCGCTGGAAGATGATCGCCGTGATGCTGTGCTGCGCCGCGCCGGTCATCGCCTCGTACTTCACGTACTACGTGATCCGTCCGGAAGCCAAGCGCGTCTACGGCGAGCTGGTCGACCCGCAGCGGCCGCTGCCGGCCACGAGCGCGATCGCACGCGACGGCACGCCGACCACCCTGCGCGCGCTCAAGGGCCAGTGGCTGCTGGTGACGGTGGCCGATGCCGCCTGCGACGCGCTGTGCGAGCGGCAGCTGTACCTGCAACGCCAGCTGCGCGAAAGCCTGGGCCGCGAGAAGGACCGCCTCGACCGCGTTTGGCTGGTGAGCGACGACGCCCCGGTGCCGCAGCGGCTCGACAACGGCCTGCATGGCGCCACCGTGCTGCGCGTGCCCGCGGCCCAGATCGCCCAGTGGCTCGCGCCCGCCGCCGGCCACACGCTGGCCGAGCACTTTTACGTGGTCGACCCGCTGGGCAACTGGATGATGCGTTTCCCGGCGCGCATGGACACCGAGGGCGCCGGCCGCGCCAAGCGCGACCTCGACCGGTTGCTGCGCGCCTCCGCCTCCTGGGACGAGGCGGGCCGCTAGCACGCCATGGAAAGCCAGTCCCTCTACGACCTTAGCCCCATCGCCTGGCTCATGGCCATGGGCGTGCTCATCGCGCTCGGGCCGCTGGTCTGGGTGTGGCGCCGCCATGCCGGCACCGGCCCGGCGCGTCGCCTGCACGCGCTGACCGTGCTCACGCTGTTCCTCACCTTCGACCTCACGCTGTTCGGCGCCTTCACCCGGCTCACCGATTCCGGCCTGGGCTGCCCCGACTGGCCCGGCTGCTACGGCAACGCCAGCCCGCTCGGCGCGCGCCATGAGATCGCGATGGCGCAGTCGGCGCAACCGTCCGGCCCGGTCACGCACGGCAAGGCCTGGGTCGAGATGGTGCACCGCTACCTCGCGACCGGCGTCGGCGTGCTGATCCTCAGCCTGGCGGTCGCGACCTGGGTGGTGCGGCGCCGGCAACGCAAGCTGCCGGCGCGTGCGCAGGCAGCGGGCGATCCGGCCGCGCTCAGCGCCTGGTGGCCCGCGGCCACGCTGGTGTGGGTCTGCCTGCAGGGTGCGTTCGGCGCGCTCACCGTCACGCTCAAGCTCTTCCCGGCCATCGTCACGCTGCACCTGCTCGGCGCCATCGTGCTGCTCGCGCTGCTGTGCATCCAGGCGGTGCGCTACCGGCAATCGGCCGCAGCGCGCGGCCCGGTGGCGATCGCGTCGCCGCTGCGCACGCTGCTGGTCGCCACGACCGCGCTGCTGGTGCTGCAGATCGCCCTGGGCGGTTGGGTCAGCACCAACTATGCGGTGCTGGCCTGCACGCAATTCCCGACCTGCCAGGGCAGCTGGTGGCCGCCGATGAACTTCAGCCAGGGCTTCCAGATCTGGCGCGAACTCGGCATGGATGCCAACGGCACGCCGATCGAGTTCGCCGCGCTCACTGCCATCCACTACGTGCACCGGCTGATGGCCTATGTCGTGTTCGTCGCGCTCGGGGTGCTGGCCTGGCGCCTGCGCCGCGTTCCTTCACTGCGTCCGCAAGCTGGCTGGCTGGCCGGCCTCGCCTTGCTGCAGCTGGCGACCGGGCTAGGCAACGTGCTGCTCGGCTGGCCCTTGGCTGCGGCGGTGCTGCACACCGGCGGCGCGGCCGCGCTGGCGGTGGTGCTGACCTGGACGCTGTGCGAAAGCCGCCGCGCCCCGCGCGCAGCCGCCGTGCGCACGCCGGGCACCGCTTCGGGCAGGATGGGGGCCGCATGAGCCGACCGATCCCCGCCACCTCGCCCGCGAGCGCCAGCACCGCCAGCGTGCTGCGCCAGTTCTACGCGCTCACCAAGCCGCGCGTGGTGCAGCTCATCGTCTTCTGCGCGCTGATCGGCATGGTGCTGGCCGTTCCCGGCGTGCCGAGTTGGGCCGACGTGCAGCGTGGGCTGCTCGGCTGCATCGGCATCTGGCTCGTGGCGGGTGCTGCGGCCGCATTCAACTGCCTGGTCGAGAAGGGCATCGACGCCAAGATGAAGCGCACCGCCTGGCGTCCGACCGCCCGCGGCGAGTTGAGCGACCGGCAGGCGCTGACCTTCTCGGCCGCGCTCTGCGCCGCCGGCTCCGCGCTGCTGTGGTTCACCGTCAACCCGCTGACCATGTGGCTCACCTTCGCTACCTTCGTCGGCTACGCGGTGGTCTACACCGTCATCCTGAAACCGCTGACGCCGCAGAACATCGTGATCGGCGGTGCCTCGGGCGCGATGCCGCCGGTGCTCGGCTGGGCCGCGATGACCGGCGATGTCGGCCCCGAGGCGCTGATCCTCTTCCTCATCATCTTCCTGTGGACGCCGCCGCACTTCTGGGCGCTGGCGCTCTACCGCGTCGAGGACTACCGCAAGGCCGGCCTGCCGATGCTGCCCGTGACGCACGGCAACGAATTCACGCGCCTGCAGGTGCTGCTCTACACCTTCATCCTGTTCGCCGCCTGCCTGATGCCCTTCATCTACGGCATGAGCGGCTGGTTGTATCTCGCGGTGGCGGTCGCGGTGAGCATCGGCTTCAGCGGCTACGCCTTCGCGCTGTGGCGAAACTATTCCGACGCGCTGGCGCGCAAGACCTTCCGCTTTTCCCTGATCCACCTGAGCGTGCTGTTCGCGGCGCTGCTGGTCGATCACTACCTCTACTGACTTCGACGGACGCAGCATGAACAAGCGCGATTTCCTCAGGCTGGCCGGTGTGTCCGCCGCATGGGTGGGCCTCGCTGCCTGCACCGACCCCAAGCCCAGCTTCAATGCCGTCGACATGACCGGCGCCGACTACGCCAAGAACTTTGCCCTGAAGGACGCCGACGGCAAGGAACGCACGCTGGCCGACTTCAAGGGCAAGGTCGTGGTGCTGTTCTTCGGCTACGCGCAGTGCCCCGACGTGTGCCCCACGACCATGACCGAGATGGCGCAGGTCAAGCAGCAACTGGGCAAGGATGGCGACAAGCTGCAGGTGCTGTTCGTCACCGTCGACCCCGACCGCGACACGCCCGAGGTCATGAAGGCTTACATGGGCGCCTTCGACCCAGCCTTCGTCGCGCTGATCCCCACGCAGGAGCAGCTCGCGGCCATGGCCAAGGACTACAAGGCCTATTACAAGAAGGTCGACGGCAAGACGCCGACGAGCTATTCGATGGACCATTCGGCCGCGAGCTACATCTACGACACGCAGGGCCGACTGCGCCTGTACGCACGCTACGGTGCGGGCGTGGCGCCGATGGTGGCGGACGTGCAGGCGCTCATCAAGCAGGGCTGAGCGAACGCTGCGCCCACAAAAAAGCCCGGTGCATGCACCGGGCTTTTTCGCTGGAAGGAAGCGCAGGCTCAGGCGTAGTCGGCCAGCGCCTTCTTCATCTTCTTCATCGCTGCCACTTCGATCTGGCGGATGCGCTCGGCCGAGACGCCGTAGTCGGCGGCCAGTTCGTGCAGCGTCATGCCGCCCGAGCCGTCGTCGTTGACCTTGAGCCAGCGCTCTTCCACGATGCGGCGGCTGCGGTCGTCCAGCGCTTCCAGCGCGGTCGAGATGCCGTCGCTCGACAGCCGATCGCGGGCACGCGATTCGAGCTGAGCGGTCGGCTCCTGCGTGGCGTCGGCCAGGTAGGCGATGGGGCCGAAGGCGTCGTCGCCGTCGTCCGAGGGCGACGGGTCGAGCAGCACGTCGCCACCCGACAGCCGCATCTCCATCTCGAGCACTTCCTCGCGCTTGACGTTGAGCTTCTCGGCCATCTGCGTGACCTGGCTGTCGGTCAGCGTCGCGCGGTGCGTGTCGCCATCGGCGGCGGCATCGTCAGCCTTGAAACCCTGCTTCATGGAGCGCAGATTGAAGAACAGTTTGCGCTGGGCCTTGGTCGTCGCGACCTTGACCATGCGCCAGTTCTTCAGGATGTACTCGTGGATCTCGGCCTTGATCCAGTGCATGGCGTAGCTCACCAGCCGCACGCCCTGGTCGGGGTCGAAGCGCTTGACGGCCTTCATCAGGCCGATGTTGCCCTCCTGGATCAGGTCGCCGTGCGGCAGCCCGTAACCCAGGTACTGACGGGAGATCGAGACGACCAGGCGCAGGTGCGACAAGACGAGCGCACCGGCGGATTCGAGGTCGTTGTGGTCGCGCAGACGGCGAGCGAAGCCCTGCTCTTCTTCGAGCGTGAGCATCGGCAGGCGGTTGGCGGCCGAAATGTAGGCGTCCAAGTTGCCCAGCGGCGGCACCATCGACCAGGGATTGGCGACGGCGAGTTGATGGGTCGTAGAGGCTCCAGACAGACTTGTCATTGGGGAAACTCCTTTGTTGATCGACATATTAGCACTCGGTTAGAGGGAGTGCTAAGACAAGGGTTCCACAAACGCGAGGGTCCAGATGGGCACCGAATTGTTCCCAAAAGTTCTCATTTTTAAGCCCGCTTCACAGTTCAGCAGGCTCTGTCAAATGATTGTTGCGGAAAAATGGCAGCCGGCGCGACCGATGGTGCGCCGGCGCCCGAAGAGGCGTTTTTCCAACAGCAAGGGAGTTCACAGCCATGCCACGCCTCATCATCATGTCCAAGGCCGGGACCCCCCGGCAGGTCAACCTGGCCGAGGGCCGGACCACCATCGGTCGAACCGACCGGAACACCCTGGTGTTCGACAGCCCCCTGGTCAGCCGTGCCCACGCGGCGATCGACGTCGTGGGCGTTTCCGCCACGGTGACCGACCTGCGCAGCAGCAACGGCACGCTGGTGAACGGCCGCAAGATCGGCGTTCACCAGCTGAAGAACCGCGAGGTGCTGGAGATCGGCGACGTGCAACTGCGCTTCCTCTCGGCGGCGGATGCCGCACCGGGCGCCGAGCCGCTGAGTCTTGCCCCGCAATCGGACTTTGCCGCCTTCGATGCGAGCGCCTACCCGCGCACCATCTTCCCGCGCCGCTGATCAGCCGAGCAGGGCCTGCGCGAATTCGCGCGCGTCGAAGGTCTCGAGGTCTTCCAGCTTCTCGCCCACGCCGATGAAGTAGACCGGGATCGGCCGCTCGCGGGCGATGGCGCACAGCACGCCGCCCTTGGCCGTGCCGTCGAGCTTGGTGACGATCAGGCCCGTGAGGCCCAGCGTCTCGTCGAAGGCCTTGACCTGCGCCAAGGCGTTCTGGCCGGTGTTGCCGTCGATCACAAGCAACACCTCGTGCGGCGCCGTGGCGTCGGCCTTGGCCACCACGCGCTTGATCTTCTTGAGCTCGTCCATCAGGTGCAGCTGCGTCGGCAGCCGGCCCGCGGTGTCGACCAGCACCACGTCCTTGCCGCGCGCACGGCCGGCATTGACGGCGTCGAAGCTCACCGAGGCCGGGTCGCCGCCCTCGTTGCTGACGATCTCGACCGTGTTGCGGTCGGCCCAGACCAGCAACTGCTCGCGTGCCGCCGCCCGGAAGGTGTCGGCCGCGGCCAGCAGCACCGAGGCGCCTTCGTTCGCCAGGTGCTTGGTGAGCTTGCCGATGGAGGTGGTCTTGCCGGCCCCGTTGACGCCAGCCACCATGATCACGGTCGGCGTGTACTGGCCGATGACCAGCGGCTTTTCCAGGGGGCGCAGCAGGTCGGCGATGGCTTCGGCCAGCAGGCGTCGCACCTGCTGCACGTCGGTCGCCATCTGCCGCTTGACGCGGCCGCGCAGGTCTTCCAGCAGGAATTCGGTCGCCTTCACGCCGGTGTCGGCCATCAGCAGGGCGGCTTCGAGCTCTTCGTAGAGCGCTTCGTCGATCTGCGCATTGACGAAGACGGCCTGGATGCCGGTGCCGGTCTTGCGCAGGCCGGTCTTGAGCTTGTCGAGCCAGCCGGTGCGCGAGGGCGGGGCGGGCGCGACGACGGGTGCGGAAATCGGCGCGGGGGCCTGTGTCGCCACGGGCGTGGGTGGCTGCACCGGTACCGGCGCAGCGACGGGTGGCGTGGGCGGCACGACCGGAAATGCTGGCACCGGTGACGGCGCAGGCACGGGCGCCGGCGGCAGTGAGGGCGGCGGAGGAGAAGGGGGGGCCAGCGGTGGCGGCGCCTCGCCCCGGAACCAGCTCGACGGCGAGAACATCGACTTGGCGGGCGGTGGCGCCACGGGCGCTTCGACGGCTGGCGCTGGCGCCGGGACAGGCGCGACGGGGGCATCGACCGGCGGGGGAGTGGCCTCGGCCGGCTTTTTCTTGAAGAAACTGAACATCAGATGGTTTTTACAATCCGACCCATTCTATGAAACACCCCTCGCCACGCCGCACAGCGTCCGGTGCGGTGCTGGCCCTGGCGCTCGTCGCGCCATGGACGGGCCCCGCCCTGGCTCAAACGCTCCAGACTCCCGCCCCCTCCACCACCGACACCCGGGCACCTGTGCCCGGTGCGTCGACCCAGGCGCGGCAATTCACCCTGTCCAACGGCATGACGCTGATCGTGCAACCCGACCGGCGCTCGCCCACCGCTGTCCACATGCTGTGGGTGCGGGTCGGCTCGATGGACGAGGTCGACGGCACTTCCGGCGTGGCGCACGCCCTGGAACACATGATGTTCAAGGGCACCAGGCACATCAAGCCGGGCGAGTTCTCGCGCCAGGTCGCGGCGCTGGGTGGGCAGGAGAACGCCTTCACCACGCGCGACTACACCGGCTACTACCAGCAGATCCCGAACGGCAAGCTGGAAGACGTCATCAAGCTGGAGGCCGACCGCTTCGCCGACAACCAGTGGGCCGACGTCGAGTTCCAGCGCGAGATCGAGGTGGTCAAGGAAGAGCGCCGCATGCGCACCGAAGACCAGCCGCGCGCGCTGCTGGGCGAGCAGCAGAGCGCCGCCGTCTTCGTCGCGTCGCCGTACCGCCGACCGGTGGTGGGCTGGATGAGCGACCTCGACGCCATGACGGCCGACGACGTGCGCAACTTCCATCGCCAGTGGTACGTACCGGCCAACGCGGCGATCGTGGTGGCGGGCGATGTCGACGTCGAGCGCGTGCGCGTCCTGGCCGAGAAGTACTACGGGCGCATCCCGGCCCGCGCTGTGCCTACGCGCAAGCCGCGGACCGAGCCCGAGCAGCGCGGCATCCGCCGCATCGAATTCAAGGCGCCGGCCGAACAGTCCTACGTGTCGCTGGCCTTCCGCGCGCCGCGGCTCGAAAGCCTCGATGGCGAGAGCGATGTCTGGGCGCTGGTCGTGCTGTCGGCCCTGCTCGACGGCTACCCCGGCGCCCGGCTCGACCGTGCGCTGACGCAGGGCCCGGATCGCGTCGCCGATGAAGCCGGTTCGTACGCCGGCCTCAGCGGTCGCGGGCCGCAGCTCTTCGAACTCGACGGCGTGCCGGCCGCCGGCAAGACGCCCGAGGCGGTCGAGGCCGCGCTGCGCGCCGAAGTCGCCCGCGTGGCCCGCGACGGCGTGGGCGCGGCCGAACTGGCCCGCGTCAAGACGCAGTGGGTCGCCAGCCAGACCTACAAGCTCGACTCGGTGATGGCGCAGGGCCGAGAGCTCGGCGCCAACTGGGTGCAGGGCCTGCCGCTGGACGCCAGCGCCCGCATCGTCGCGCAACTGCAGAAGGTCACGGCCGAGCAGGTGCAGGCCGTGGCCGCGAAGTACTTCGGCGACGACCAGCTCACGGTCGCGACACTGCGTCCGCTGCCCCCCGAAAAGAACCCGCGCCCGCGCGGCTTCGCCACGCCCGCCGGACCGCTGCGCTGAAAGACCGCCCCATGCTGACATTCAAGAAGATCGCCGGCGGTGCCGTCATCGCGAGCACCGCCCTGCTGGCTGCGCTGGGCGCGCAGGCCGCCATCCCCATCCAGCATTGGACGCTGGCCAACGGCGCCAAGGTGTACCTCGCGGCCACCGACGCGCTGCCGATCGTCGACGTGCAGATCGACGTCGACGCCGGCAGCCGGCGCGACCCGGCCGCGCAGGCCGGCCTGGCCAGCGCCAGCGCGGGCATGGTCGAGAAGGGCGTGCGCGCCAGCGACGCCGGCCCCGCGCTCGACGAGAACGCACTCGGCGAAGCCTGGGCCGACCTGGGCGCGAGCTTCGGCGCGGGCGCCGGTGCCGAGCGCACCAGCTTTTCGTTGCGCTCGCTGTCCGACCCGGCGCTGCTCGACCGCGCCGTGGCCCTGGCCGCGCGCGAGATCGGCGAGCCTTCGTTCCCCGCCGACGTGTGGCAGCGCGAGCGCGAGCAGATCAACGCCGCGTTGAAAGAGGCTGACACCAAGCCCGGCACCATCAGCGCCCGCACCTTCTCGCAAGCGGTCTACGGCGTGCATCCCTACGGCCAGGAGACGACCGAGGCGACGCTCGCGAAGATCGACGTCGAGACGATGCGCACGCGCTACGCGCAGCTGATCCTGCCGTGCCGCGCCAAGGTGAGCATCGTCGGCGCCGTCACGCGCGCGCAGGCCGATGCCATCGCCATGCGCCTGCTGTCTCGCCTGCCCGCGCAGGACGGCCGTTGCGAGCCGCTGCCGGCCGTGCCCGCCATCGCCGCGCTCGCGGCGCCGAAGGAAGAGCGCATCCCGTTCACGTCGGCGCAGGCGCATGTCGTGATCGGCCAGCCGGGCTACCTGCGCACCGACCCGGACCACTTCGCGCTCACCCTGGGCAACTACATCCTCGGCGGCGGTGGCTTCGTGTCGCGGCTGATGAACGAGGTGCGCGAGAAGCGCGGGCTGGTCTATGGCATCTCCAGCGGCTTCGCGCCCGGCCTGCATGCGGGCGCTTTCCGTGTCGGCTTCCAGACGCGGCCCGACCAGGCCGACGCGGCGGTCAAGGTGTCGCGCGAAGTGCTGGCCCGGTTCGTCGCCGAAGGCCCGACCGAGGCCGAGCTGAAGGCCGCCAAGGACAACCTCATCGGCGGCTTCCCGTTGCTGCTCGACAGCAACCGCAAGTTGCTGGGCAACGTGTCGAACATCGCCTGGAACGACCTGCCGCTGGACTACCTCGACACCTGGACGGCGCGCATGAACGCGGTCACCGTGGCCGACATCAAGGCCGCCTTCGCGCGCAAGCTGCAGCCCGAACGCATGGTGACGGTCGTGGTCGGGGCCAAGCCGTGACGACCCGGGCGCATTCGCGGGCTATGCTCGGCCCATGAAGAAGGTTCCCACCAAGACGCCTGCGAAGGTGCCGAAACACGACAAGCGCCCGCACGAAGTCCGCATCATCGGCGGCCAATGGAAGCGCACCCGCCTGGCCGTGGCCGACAAGCCGGGGCTGCGCCCCACGCCCGACCGCGTGCGCGAGACGCTGTTCAACTGGCTCGCCAGCCTGGCCGGCGTGGGCGGCGGCGAGCTGCCGGGCTGGCACTGCCTCGACGCCTTCGCCGGCACCGGGGCGCTGGGCCTGGAAGCCGCCTCGCGCGGCGCCGCCTCGGTGCTGCTGTGCGAGCAGGACGCCGATCTGATCGCGCAGCTGCAGAAGGCCAAGGCCAAGCTGTCGGCCGACGCGGTGCGCATCGAGCGCGGCAACGGCGTGACCGCGCTGGAGCGCGTGCCGGCCGGCAGCCTGCAACTGGTGCTGCTCGACCCGCCCTTCGAGAGCCCGGCGCTGTACGAGCCCGCACTGCGTGCGGCCGCGCGAGCGCTGCATCCCGACGGCGCGGTCTACCTCGAGGCGCCGCGCCAGTGGACCGACGAAGAGCTCGCCGCCCTCGGCCTCGTCGGCTTCCGCCATCTGAAGGCCGGCGCCGTGCACGCGCATCTGCTTCGGCCCCGCGCGGCCGTACCTGCTTTCGCCCCTGCCGACCCCGGACATGCCCCTGCATAATCCGCCGACCCCGGCCGCTGCGGCCGACAAGGAGTCTCTATGTCCAGCGTGATCGCGGTCTACCCCGGCACATTCGATCCCATGACGCTGGGCCACGAAGACGTGGTGCGGCGCGCCACCCAGCTCTTCTCGAAGGTCGTCGTCGCGGTCGCGGCAGGCCACCACAAGAAGACGCTGTTCTCCCTGCAGGAGCGCATCGAGATGGCACGTGAAGCCGTCGCGCCCTACAGCGACCAGGTGGTGGTCGAGAGCTTCTCCGGCCTGCTGCGCGACTTTGTTGTGGCACGCGGCGGCAAGGCGATGGTGCGCGGCCTGCGCGCCGTGACCGACTTCGACTACGAGTTCCAGCTGGCCGGCATGAACCGCTCGCTGATGCCCGACGTCGAAACGGTCTTTCTCACGCCGAGCGACAAGTACCAGTTCATCTCCAGCACCTTCGTCCGTGAGATCGCCATGCTCGGTGGCGAGGTCGACAAGTTCGTCTCGCCCTTCGTGCAGGACAAGCTCGTCGCCAAGGTGCGCAGCCTCGGCCGCGAATGAATCCGCCCCGACTCCATTCCCTGGGCGACGCCGCACTGCTCTGCGAGTTGCCGCCGCCCGCTACCCTGGCCCAGCAGCAGCAGATCTGGGCACTCGCCAACGAAGCGCTGCAGTGGCCCGCCGTGCAGGAAGCCCTGCCGGGCATGAACAACCTCACGTTGATGTTCGACCCGGTCCGCATCGACGCGGCCGAGCTCGAGATGCAGGTGCTCGCGGCCTGGCCGCAACTCGCGGCGGCGGCCATCGAAGGCCGCACCATCGAGATCCCCGTGGCCTATGGCGGCGAGCATGGCCCGGACCTGGCCGACGTCGCCGCGCACACCGGCTTCACGCCCGCCGAGGTGGTGCGTCGCCATGCCGCCGGCGAGTACGTGGTCTACCTGCTGGGTTTTTTGCCCGGCTTCGCCTTCATGGGCGGGCTGGCGCCCGAGCTGGCCACGCCACGCCGTGCCGAGCCGCGCGTTGCGGTGCCGGCGCGTTCGGTCGGCATCGGCGGCGCACAGACCGGCGTCTACCCGCTGGTGTCGCCCGGTGGCTGGCAACTCATCGGCCGCACGCCGCTCGAGATGTTCGACCCCGCCGCCGCGGAGCCCACCCTCTTGCGGCCAGGCGACCGGGTGCGCTTCGTCGTCGAAAGCGTGCAGGCATGAAACCCACCCCCGATGCGCCTGCGGCGCCTCCCCCTCAAGGGGGCGATACCAGCGGCCCGGCGAAGCCGGTTCCACGGTATCTCTGGCCTCTGACCGCGCCAGTTTCATCGGCTGCGGACGGCGCTCAGCGCTATGGATCACTGACATGATCGTTGTTCTCAAGCCCGGCATGCTCGCCTCGGTCCAGGACCTGGGCCGCCACGGCCACCGCCAGAGCGGCATCTGCCCCGGCGGCGCGCTCGACACGCTCGCGCTCACCATGGCGAACCGCCTGGTCGGCAACCCCGACGAAGCGGCCGGCCTCGAACTCACCATGGGCGGCTGCGAACTGCGCTTCGACACCGCCACCCGCATTGCGCTGGCAGGCGACGACTTCGGCGCCCGGCTCGACGGCGTGCCGATCTGGCCCTGCTGGAGCGTGCCCGTCGAGGCCGGCCAGACCCTGAAGCTGGTCGGCGCCAACGTGGCCGCGGGCAAGAAGGGCCTGCGCACCTGGCTGGCCGTGGCGGGCGGTATCGACGTGCCGCCGGTGCTCGGCTCGCGCAGCACCGATCTGAAGGCGGGGTTCGGCGGCCTGGCCGGCCGCGCGTTGAAGAAGGGCGATCGGTTGCCGTTGGGCACACCGGCGCTGAACGGCGCGCAACTCGCACGGCGCCGCTTCGGCGTGCGCCCGCCCGACTGGGCGATCGACAGCCGCGACTTCGGCGAGGCGATCCCGCTGCGCGTCATGCTCGGCCCCGAGTCCGGCCTGTTCACCCCGGCCTCGCTGGCGGCGCTGTGGCGCGAGCCGTGGCGCGTCACGCCGCAGAGCAACCGCATGGGCAGCCGGCTCGAAGGCCCGGTGCTCGAGCGCAAGCGCGCCGGCGACATGCTGTCGTCGGGCGTCATCCCCGGCACGATCCAGGTACCGCCGTCCGGCCAGCCGATCATCCTGATGGGCGACGCGCAGACAACCGGCGGCTACCCGCGCGTCGGCGTGGTGATCCGGGCCGACCTCTGGAAGCTGGCGCAGGCGCCGCTCGGCGGCATGCTGCGGCTGGTGCAGGTCGACGCGGCCCAGGCGCTGCAGGCCTGGACCTTGCAGCAGCGCCACCTCCTGCAGCTGACGCAGGGCCTGGCCGCCAGCGGCTGGCCGGTGCCGCCCACGGCGTCGCCGCAGCCGTCTGTCGAATCGTCCGACTGAGCCCCACAAAGGAGTGACCCCATGCAGATCGACTTGAACGCCGACCTCGGCGAAGGCGCCGGCAGCGACGAAGAATTGCTCAAGCTGGTGAGCTCGGCCAACATCGCCTGCGGCTGGCACGCGGGCGACGCCAGCACCATGCGCCAGTGCGTGCGCTGGGCCATCGACAACCACGTTGCCATCGGCGCGCACCCGAGCTTCCCCGACCGCGCGAACTTCGGTCGCAGCACCATGCACCTGCCGCCCGAGGAGATCGTGGCCGGCGTGCTCTACCAGATCGGCGCGCTGGCCGCGATCGTCAAGGCCGAGGGCGGCACGCTGGCGCACGTCAAACCGCACGGCGCGCTCTACAACCAGGCGGTGAAGGAGCCCGAGCTGGCCGCCGCCATCGTCGACGCGGTGCGCCGCTTCGACCCCGGCCTGCGCTTCTTCGGCCTGGCCGGCAGCGGCATGATCAGCGCCGCCGAACGCGCTGGCCTCAAGCCGGTCGAGGAGGTCTTCGCCGACCGCGGCTACATGCCCGACGGCAGCCTGGTGCCGCGCAGTCAGCCCGGCGCGCTGATCGTGGACGAAGAGCAGTCGCTGGCGCAGACGCTGTCGCTGGTGCGGGACCACCAGGTCACGGCCATCGACGGCAGCGTCGTCGCGGTCAATGCGCAGTCCGTGTGCCTGCACGGCGACGGCGCGCATGCGCTGGCCTTCGCGCGGCGCATCCGCTCGACACTCGAACGCGAGGGCATCGCCGTCATGGCGACCGCCTGAACCCCAAGCCGCATCCGCGGCTTTTTTCTCGCCCGCGCAGTCTGCGGGCCTTCCTGCTTCCGATCCGGGACAAGCGCCACGCGCGAGCGTGACCTTTGCCCTTGGTGGCCCCGCACCCAGCGGCTAAAAGTGCGCCACAAAAATCGGACAGGGAGTCGTCACATGGGTCATCTCGAATTGCGAGACCTCGCGCTGAGCGTGCGCGAGCAGCCGGACCGCAGCTTCGGCTGGGTCATCCTCGAAGGCACCGGCGAGCGAAGCGTCTTCGCCAACTACACCGTGATGCAGAGCGCCGAGCAGGCCTACGCGAGCTATGCCGATGCGCTGCTGGCGGGCTTCGCCGCGATGCGCGCGCTGGGCGGGCGCAACGGGCCGCGCGGCGTTGGACGCCTCCACCACGACGAGTGACATCAGGCGGGCTGCAGTTCGCGCAGCCAGTCGACCAGGGCCGCGTTCACTGCGGCGGGTTGCTCCATCGTGAGCATGTGGCCGGCGCGTTCGATCCACAGCAGCTTGGCGTGCGGCACCAGCGCCGCGATCTCGCTGCTGCAGTCGGGCGGCGTCAGGCGGTCGGCATCGCCGCACAGCACGAGCACCGGGCAGCGGACGTGCGGCAGGTGCTGGCGTGCATCGGGCCGCTGCATCACCGCGCGGTTCTGGCGGATGAGCTGCGCGGCGCCGCCGTGCAGCACCATCTCGACGTAGCGCCGCATCAGCGCCTTGTCGGCCGCCTGCGCCGGATGGAAGGCGAAGCCGGCGTTGAACTCGATCACGTCGCGCGCTTCGCCGCGCTCGAAGAGCTCGATGGCCGACTCGCGCAGCTGGAACATCTCGGGCGTTTCCGGCCGCGCATTGGTGCCCAGCAGCGCAAGGCCGACGATGCGCTCCGGCGCCTGGCGCGCGGCCTCCATCGCGATCATGCCGCCCAACGAGGCGCCGCAGAGGATCAGCGAGCCGTCGTTCTCGGCCAGCACCGCCGCGGCCATGCCTTCGATGCGGTCGTGCCGCGCATGGACGTCGGCCACGCGAACGTCGAGGTGGGGTGGCAGGGCAGGCCGCTGGGCCTGCCAGAGGCGCTCGTCGCAGGCGAGGCCGGGCAAGAGGACAAGTCGGGACATGGCGCCATTGTGTTGCATGGACGGCAGCGCGGTCGATGCGGGGACAATCGGTGCCAGCCATGACCACATCCCCCTCCGCTCCCACCGAATTCATCCTGATCCGCCACGGCGAAACCGACTGGAACCGCGAGCTGCGTTTTCAGGGCCACGTCGACATTCCGCTCAACGACACCGGCCACGAGCAGGCGCGCCGGCTCGGCCTGCGGCTGGCGGGCGAGGCGGTCGACCAGGTCTTCAGCAGCGACCTGATGCGCGCGCAGCAGACGGCCACGCCGGCGGCGCAGCAGCTCGCCCTGCCCATCGTCACGCAGGCAGCGCTGCGCGAGCAGCACTTCGGCGTGGTGGAGGGCATGAAGGCCGAGGAGATCCGCGAGCTGCATCCGCGCGCCTGGGAACAGTGGCTGGAGTTCCGCGAAGACCACGCCATGCCCGAAGGCGAGTCGCCGCTGCAGTTCCACGCGCGCATCCTCGCCGCGTTCGGTGCGCTGGCGACGGCGCATGCCGGGCAGCGGCTGCTGGTGGTGACGCACGGCGGCGTGCTCGACATGGTGTGGCGCACCGCGCGCGGGCTGGGCCTGAACGGACCGCGGCAGAGCGACATCCCGAACGCGGGCATCAACCGCATCCGCATCGCCGACGCAGCGAACCCGTCGCAGATCGAGGTGCTCGACTGGGCCGACGCGCGGCATCTGGCCGACCTGCCGGCGCAGCCGAACTACGACCAGCGCCGGCACCTGAAGAAGGACTGACGCGCGCGCCGCCCGCAGCCGATGAAACCGGCGTGCTCCCATGCCAGGGCGCCCGCGGAACTGGCTCCGCCAGGCCGCCGGGTGCACCCCCTTGAGGGGGAGGCGCCGCAGGCGCATCGGGGGTGGGTCTCTTTCAGCCGTGCGCGTGGTGCCGCGCATACAGCTCCAGCACGATGTCCTTCACGCCTTCGACATGCGCCGCCACGGATTGCGCGGCCGCCTCCGCATCGCCGCGCCGGCAGGCCGCGACGATCAGTCGGTGGTCTTCGTTCGAGCTGCGGTTGAAGCCCGCGAGCGACAGCTGCATGAAGGACATGCGCTGGATGTGGCCCTGCAGCATCGCGAGGATCTGCTTGGACAGCGGCTTGTCCGCCGCGCGGTAGAGCAGGTCGTGGAAGCGGCCGTTGAGCTCGCTGAAGGCCCAGGCGTGGCCGGCGTCATCCATGGCGGCGATCAGCCGATCGGCCTCGTCGAGGTCGGCGGCGGTGAGCAGCGGCGCGGCGGTGCGCATCAGGTGCGGCTCGACCATCATGCGCAGCTCGAAGGCGTCGCGCAGCTGGCCCAGCGTGAGCGCCTTGACCAGCGCGCCGCGGTTGAGCAGCAGCTCGACGAAGCCGTTGGCCTCCAGCGTGCGCAGCGCCTCGCGCACCGGGATCTTGCTGACGTGGAACAGCGTCGCCAGCTCGTCCTGCCGCAGTGCCTGGCCCGGCGCGAAGAGGCCGCGCACGATGGCCTGCTGCAGCAGATGCACGATGTCGTCGGTCGACAGCCGCCCGCCCGCCTCGCCGAGGCGCACGCGCACCATCGACTGCAGTGGCGTCTCGGTCGTCGACGCCGTGACGAACGCTTCAGGCGGCCGGGTCTTGACGACTGCCATGGCCTTCATGGATCTTGTCCCGGACGAAACCGCAGATCTCGTTGAACAGCGGGTCTTCCTGCATCTCGGCCCGGCGCGGCCGCGGGAAGGGCACGCGGATGTCGGCGACGATGCGCGACGGCCGTGCATTCATCACCAGCACGCGGTCCGACAGGTACACCGCCTCGCGGATGCTGTGCGTGATGAAGACCGCCGTCTTGTGCACCTGGTCCCACAGCTGCGCGAGCATCAGGTTCATGTCGTCGCGCGTGATGGCGTCGAGCGCGGAGAAGGGCTCGTCCATCATCAAGAGGCGCGGGTCGTTGATGAGCCCGCGGCAGATCGCCACGCGCTGGCGCATGCCGCCCGACAGCTCCGCCGGCCGCTTGTCGCGGAAGGCCCAGAGGTCGGTGAGCCTGAGCAGCCGCTCGGCCTCGCCGAGGTAATCGGCCACCGGGCGCTTCTGCGTGCGGATCGGAAACAGCACGTTGTCGAACACCGTCTTCCACGGCAGCAGCGTCGCATCCTGGAAGACATAGCCGAAGTCGCGCCGCGGCGCGGCGATGGGCGTGCCGCCGACGGTGATGCGGCCGCTGGTGGGCGTCTCGAGCCCGCCGATCATCGACATGAGCGTGCTCTTGCCGCAGCCGCTCGGGCCGACCAGGCTGACGAAGTCGCCCTCGGCGATGTCGAAGTCGGCGCGCTCGACGGCATGCACGTCGCCGTTGCGCGTGGTGTAGGTCTTGCGGGCCGCCTGGACGGAGATGTAGCTGGCGTCGCGATCGACCGCGACGCTCGTCGGTTGCAGCCACGTGCGCGGGGTGTCGGTCATCGCGTTCATTCGCCGAAGGCTTTCTGGGTCCAGCGCTCGAGCCAGGCGACCGCGCCGTAGAACAGCAACCCGAAGGCGCACAGCACGACGATGGCGGCGAGGATCAGCGAGGTGTCGGCCTGCGACGAGGCGAAGAGGATCAGGTAGCCGAGCCCGGCCTGCGAGGTGATGAACTCACCCACGATCACGCCGATGATGGCGAAGGTGGTTGCGATCTTCATGCCGCTGAAGACGTAGGGCAGGGCGTGCGGCAGCCGCACCGACGCGAACACCTGCCAGCTCGATGCGGTGAGCGCGCGGCACAGGCGCAGCAGCGACTTGTCGACGTTGTCGAGGCCTGCCAATGCGGCGATGACGACGGGGAAGAAACTGATGAAGACCGAGAAGGTCAGCCGCGACTGGAAGCCGATGCCCAGCCACACGATGAAGAGCGGCGCCAGCGCGATCTTCGGGATCAGCTGGAACAGCACCACGTTCGGGTAGAGCATCTGACGCATCAGGCCCGACGCGCTCAGCAGCGCGGCCAGCGCCACGCCGAGCACCGAGGCGATGGCGAAGCCGGCCACGCTTTCCCACACGGTGGGCCAGGCGTGCTGCATCAGCAGCGGGAAGGTTTCGACCAGGCGCAGGCCGATGGCACTGGGCGTGGGCAGCAGCACCTCGCGGATGTCGAAGGCGCGCACCACGACTTCCCACAGCACCAGCGTGCCGAGGGCGAAGGCGAGGGGCAGGCCGATGCGGCGGACGATGCTGTCGTTCATCGGGGAGCCGACGCACGTCGCATCAGGCGATCCCGAGCATCTTGTTGTAGGGCGCGACGTTCTTCTTGATGGCGTCCCACTCGGCGGTGCTCAGCCTGATCTTGCCGACGAAGCGGTTGGTCGCCAGGTCTTCGGGGCGCAGCGGCCTGGCGTCGGCGGTGAGGGCACCGGCCTTGGCGGCCAGCGAGATCATGCTGGCCAGCGTCGGGATGCTGCTGTAGCCCATGCCGTTCTGGATGGCTTCAGACGCGACCATGGTGGCCTGCGCCAGGCCCTGCGAGATGGTGGCGTTTTCCTTGCCGCCCTTGGCCATTGCGATCTCGGGCTGGGCCTTGTAGAGGATCTCGAGCGAGGCCTGCGGGTTCTTCAGCGTGTAGACCACCGATTCAAGGATGCCGTCGACCATCGCCTGGCACAGGCCGGCGTCGGCATCGATGGTCTCGCGGCGCGCGATGACCTGCGCGGCGTAGAGCTGCACGCCCGCGTTGGCCCAGGGGATGAAGCGCGTCTTCACGCCCAGCGAGTCGAGCACCGGAATGCTCGACGAGCCGATGGCGGTGATCGCATCGACCTGCTTGTCCATCAGCGCGCGCTCGATCAGGCGGGCGTCGAGCTGCTGGCGCGTGACCTTCGCGAGGTCGATGCCGGTCTTGGCGGCGTAGGCCGTCCAGTAGGGCGACTCGGCCGAGGTGGCGACGGTGCCGACGCGCTTGCCTTCGAAATCCTTGGGGCCGCGGATCGGCGAATCTTCCAGCACCAGGTTGCCCATCAGCGCGTCGTAGCCGATGGTGGCCAGCGCCTGCAGCGGCAGGCCGCGCGCCATGTTGACCAGCGTGCCGCCGAAGAAGACCACGCCCAGGTCGAACTGCTTGTTGGCCACGGCCTGCGCCGCGGCGACCGAGCCGTTGCCGCGCGAGACGGTCAGGTCGATGCCGCGCTTCTTGAAGTAGCCCAGTTCCTTGCCGACCATCGGCCAGTAGTTGGAGCCGTTCACCACCCAGGGCAGCGTGATGCTGATGGCGCGCGTCTGCGCGAAGGCCGGGGCGGCGATCAGGCTGCCGGCGGCACCGGCCGCCTGCAAGAGGCGACGGCGCGACAGCGTGGCGGGCAGGGCGGACGAACGGGTGGGGTGCATGAAAACTCCAGAATGCGGCGGCCCATCGCGCGCAGGCCCCGCGATGCACCAAAAACGTATACGAAACCAGATACGCCGGCGTAATGCCCTGCTTTAAGCAGGTTGCGTACCAAGCGACGCTGCGCTGGCTGTGGCGCGCGCAGGTCAGTTGCGTTCGACCCAACCGTCGGGCACCGCCTGCAGCAGCGGGCTGTCGAACACGCCGACCAGGCGCGCGGCGCGTTCGGCGCCCAGCGTCTGCTGCCAGCGCTTGCCTTGGAGCATGGCGACGCCGCAGGCCAGCACCTCGGCGCCGAGCGACTCGATCAGCGTCCACGGCGCCTTCAGCGTGCTGCCGCTGCTGACCGCATCGTCGACCAACACGACGCGCTTGCCCTGCACCAGCGGCAGCAGGTTCGGATCGAGGTACACGCGCTTGCCGGCCGTGGGCGTGGTGATGGACTGCACCGCGCCCGAGAGCGCCTCGTCGTACCAGAACTTGCGCGAGTAGCCCATCGGTACATAGCGCGTGTGGCCCAGGTGGCGCGCCACCACGGGCGCGAAGGTCAGGCCCAGCGTCGGGATGCCGATGACCACGTCGGGCTTCAGCGGCGCCAGCTTGTCGGCCAGCAGGCGGCCCAGTGTCTCGATGACCTCGAGAGACGCCTGGTTGCAGATGAGCGAGGCGACCGCTTGCGTGGGCTCGCTCGCGAGTTGGCGGATCGGCAGCATCAGCACGCGGCCGTCCGGCAGACGGGCCGGATAGCCATGGCGCCAGGGCGCCGCGGGTTGGGCAACCCGATCAGGCTCGATCAGTTGTTGCCAGTAGGCGGTGGTCGCTTCGGTGAAGTGCGGGGTCATGGGCGTGAGCGAGAAGGGCGGGACTGGCGCGGCGTCGGATCGTACGCGTCAGCTCGCGGTCGGCAGGCGGAGGCCGGCGTACACCCCGTCGAGCTGGCGCTTCAGCCGCAACGATTCGGGCTGGCCGTTGACCTGCTGCTGCAGCAGGCCCTGCGCCGCGCCCAGCGTGCGCTCGGAGCCGCGGCGCACCAGGGCGTCGAGGTGCACCTGCTCGAACAGGTCGCGCTGTGCATGGCTGCCGCCGATCTCGATGAGACGCGGCAGGGCCAGGCCCAGCCCGGCGATGGCACCGGCCATGTCGCCGCGTGCATGGGCGAGCAGCCCGTGCGCGGCCGGCACGCAGACGCGCACCCACGCCTCGCGCGTGTCGACGGGTGCGGTGGGCGCGAAGGCCTCGATGCGCTGCAGCAGCACGTCGGCCTCGGGCCGGCCGGCCCGCGCGAGGCCATAGAGGTACTGCAGGTCGAGGAAGGGCAGCACATGGTCGTCCAGCCGCGTGACGAGGCGGTCCGCCACGTCCTGCCAGCGCGCGCCGACGTCGATGCCTGCGAGCTCGAAGCGCGCCAGCAGCGACACGGCGCCGATCTGGTCCTGCGTGTAGTCAGGCACCACGCCCCAGACCTCGCGGTCGTACACGGCCAGCGCTTCGGCGTCGTGGCCGAGGTCGATGAGGAACAGCGCCACGTGCCACCAGTTGTGCGTGACCATGAAGGAGTTCAGGCCGGTCCAGGTGTCGCTCACGCTGCGCAGGAAGGCCAGGCCCTCCGACAGGCGGCCTTCGGTCAGCATGACGTGGCCCAGCGCATGGTGCGCCCAGGGTTCCTTGCGGCACATCGCGATGGCGCGTCGCGCGCTGGCTTCGGCCTCGCGCATGCGGTGGCACTGCTCGTGGCCGAAGGCCGCCATGCCGTGCAGGTAGGGCACATCGGCCGCGTGGGGCAGGGCGGCCAGGGCGAGCCGCAGCATGCCCGGTCCGTCGCCCCGGTTGAAGCAGTGATACTGGCCGAGCTTGACCGACACCAGGTCGCGAGGATGTGCCCGCGCCTGTTCTTCGTGCAAGGCGATCGCGCCGGTGATGTCCCCGTCGATCCAGGCGGCGACCGCGGCGCTGAAGCGTTGCTCCCGCGCCGTCGCGCGTGCAGCGCCCGCCTGTGCGCGAGCGATGAAGGGCAACGCGTTCGGCGCGCCCTCGCGCGACTCGGCGAACATGTGCAGCGCGGCGCAATAGGCCTGCACCAGCGGGCTGGTGTCCTCGGCGGCTTCGAGCACGTTCGCGGCGCGCGCTTCGCAGGCGATGAAGCCGCCGACGAAGTCGTCGACCGCCTGCAGGCTGGCCGGGTCATCGAGCGTGACGGCGTTGCCGAGGCTGTCGGTCAGGGGGCGGGGCGCTGCGCTCACGGAAGGATCCTCGAAGGTAGTGGCTCCCGCCATGGTGCCACGCCCTCGCTGCACCCGCAGCCCGCCGCGTTGCTACACGCCGGCCTGCTGGTGGCGGTGCTCCTGCGTCAGTCCGCCATAGCCATAGGCTGCAGCCCGCGCATCGATCACGTGCACGTACGACACCTCGTGCAGGTCGGGCAGCAGCGCCGCCATGTTCGCGTGCACCTCCCGCAGATAGCGCGCCTTCTCGGCCTTGGTATTGGTTTCGTCGGTGATGCTGATGTCCAGCTGGAAGGCGCTGCGGCCGAGCGAGGCCAGCGTCTCGCCGCCGATGAACCACTGGTCGGCGGGGATGTGCTGCACCGCGACGGCGATCACCGGCAGTTTCTTGCCGAGCACCGACTGCGTCAGACGCACCACGGCGTCGACCGCCTGGCGGGTGCGGGTGGCGTCGGGTGCGCCGGAGAGGTGAAGGACGATGTGCGGCATGACGGCTCCTGGGGTGGTGAATGACGATGGGTGATTCTTCGCCGTCGCATGTCATCGGAAAAGCGGGAAGATAAGATGGATGGCATCGGCATATCGGGTGGATTCAATGGCAACCTTCGACATCGAGCAGCTGCGCACCTTCGTGGCCGTCGCCGAGGCTGGCAGCCTCACAGCGGCGGCACCCCGCGTCTTCCTCTCGCAATCCTCGGTCAGCGAGCAGGTGCGCAAGCTGGAAGAGCGCGCCGGCCGGTCGCTGTTCACCCGAAGCAAGGCGGGCGTGGCGGTGACCGAGGCCGGCGCGCGCCTCTTGGGCCATGCGCGCGCCATCCTGGCGCTCAGCGAAACGGCTTATCGCGAGATGCGTGACGAGCCGCTACAGGGCGAACTGCGCCTGGCCGTCACCGACTATTTCCGGCCGGCTGAACTGGCGGGTCTGCTGGCGCGGCTGGGCGAGCGTTACCCGCAGGTTCGCCTGCGCGTGAGCGTCATGAAGAGTGGCGATGTCGAGGCCGCGTACGCGCGCGGCGAGGTCGATGTCGGCGTGGCGATGCGCATCGCCCAAACCGGCACCGGCGCCGTGGCGCGTGGCGCGGTGCTGCGCCGCGAAGGCCTGGTCTGGATGGGCGCGCGGGGCCTGTCATGGCCCAAGGGTGCGCCGCTTCGACTGCTGGTGCTGCCCGACACCTGTGCGCTGCATCAATTCACCGTGAAGCTGCTGCGGCAGCGGCGCGTGCCTTACCAGGTGGCACACGTCGCGTCGGGCGTGGCGGGCCTGCAGTCGGCATTGGTGGCCGGCCTGGGCGTGGCCTGCCTCAACGAATCGGCGCTGTGTGGCGGCGTGGTGCCGCTGCGGTTGGCCGGCCTGCCAGCGCTGCCGCGCGTTGCCTTCCATGCGCTGCCGCCCCGCCAGGGCGAAAGCGACTTCGTGACCCGGGCACGCGACCTGCTGATGGCGCAGTTCGCCTGAGCCTCTTCACACCTTTTCAGTGTTCCGCAGCGCCACACGTCACCGCAGCCGATGAAACCGGCCCGACCGAGGCCAGAGCACCCGCGGAACCGGCTCAGCCGGTTCGCCGGGTGCGCCCCCTCAAGGGGGAGGCGGCGACACGCAGTGCGCCGCTTCGGGGGTGGTCCATTTCACCCCCAGGAGAGGGCCGACAGGTCGTTCGCGAAGATCGGCAATTCCTTCCACAGGCCCTTCACGTTCTTCTTGGCGATGGTCGGGAACTGCGGCTGGAACAGGAAGCCGTTGGCCGCGTCGGCGGCCAGCATCTTCTGCGCATCGCCGAGCAGCTTGTTGCGCTCTGCGATGTTGCCGGTGTTCTTGATTTTGTCGAACAAGGCGACGAAGGGCTTCGACTGGTAGCCCCAGTAGTAGTCCGACTTGGCGTAGTTGCCCAGGTCGAAGGGCTCGACGTGCGACACGATCGACAGGTCGTAATTCTTGTTGCCGTAGGTGCCGCTGAGCCACTGCGCCCACTCGACGTTCTGCACCTTCACCACAATGCCGATCTTGGCGAGTTGCGCCACGACCATCTCGCCGCCCTGGCGCGCATACGGTGGTGGGGGCAGCGTCATCGTGAGTTCCAGCGGCGTCTTCACGCCCGCTTCGGCCAGCAGCTTCTTGGCCTTCTCGATGTCGAAGGGGTTCACACCCGTGGTGTCGACGTAGCCCGGCGCGCCGGGCACGTAGTGGCTGCCGATCGGCGTGCCGAAGCCGTCGGCCGCACCTTCGATGATCGCCTTGCGGTCGAGCGCGGCCAGGATGGCGCGGCGCACGCGCACGTCGTCGAGCGGCTTCTTGGCGTTGTTGATGGCGAGGATGGTCTTGCCGCGCGAGCCGGCCAGGATGGTCTGGAACTGTGGGTTGGCCTTGAACTGCGCCACGATGCGGGTGGCCGCACGCGGGAACACGTCGACGTCGCCGGCCAGCAGCGAGGCGGCCTGTGCGGCCGGGTCGGAGATGAAGCGGAAGGTGATCTTGTTGAGCTTGGCCTGCGCCGGGTTGCGAAAGCCGTCCCACTTGCTCAGCACGAGCGATGCGCCCTTGTTGTACGCGTCGAGCTTGTACGGGCCGGTGCCCACGGGCTTGGTCGCGTTCGTGTCGGCACTCTTGGGCTCCACGATGATCGACGTGGCCTGGCCGAGCACGAAGGGGAAGTCGGGGTCGATTTCCTTGTTGAGCAGCACGACGGTGTAGTCGTCGATCACCTGCACGCCGATGTTGGCGAAGGTGCGCTTGTCCTTGTTGACGCTCTTCTCGCCGCCGGCGCGCTCGAAGGCGAACTTCACCGTCTGCGCATTGAAGGGCTCGCCGTTCTGGAACTTCACGCCCTTGCGCAGGCGGAAGGTGTAGGTCTTCAGGTCGGGCGAGATGTCCCAGCTCTCGGCCAGGAGCGGCGTCACGCTGCCGTCGGCGTTGATCTTGGTGAGCGTCTCATAGATGTTGTAGAGCGTGACTTCGCTGATCGAGACGGCGGCGGCCACCGTCGGGTCGAGGCCGGTCGGCTCCAGCGTCATGCCGAGCACCATCGCGTCCTTGCGGTTCTGCGCGAGCGCCAGCGAGGGGAGGGCCGAGGCGACCGCAGTCGCGGCAGATGCGGTGAGAACGGTGCGGCGTTTCAACATGGTCAGGCTCCTGGAAAGGGCGTAGAAAAGACGAGAGACGTTATATCAAGCGCGCTGCGCACGCGCGGGCGGCTCCGCGCGCGGGACGGCCGCGAGCAGGGCCTGCGTGTACGGGTGCTGCGCATGCGCGAAGAGTTCCTGTGGGTCGCCGCGCTCGACCACCAGACCGCGGTGCAGCACGCAGACCGCATCGCACAAGTGGTTCACCACGGCCAGGTCGTGGCTGATGAGCAGGTAGCTGATGCCGAACTGCTGCTGCAGGTCCTGCATGAGGTTGAGCACCTGCGCCTGCACCGACACGTCGAGCGCGCTGACCGGCTCGTCGGCGACGATCAGCTTGGGGCGCGTGATCAGTGCACGGGCGATGGCGATGCGCTGTCGCTGGCCGCCGGAGAACTCGTGCGGGTACTTGTCGAGGTCGGTGCTGCGCAGGCCGACGGCGGCGAGCGATTCGGCGGCGCGCTCGCGCTGTTCGTGGCGACTGGTCTCGGCCAGCGCCTCGAGTGGCTCGGCCACGATGCGCGCCACCTTCTGGCGCGGGTCGAGCGAGCCGTACGGGTCCTGGAACACCATCTGCACATCGCGCCGCGCCGCACGAAGCTCGGCCCGCGGCAACTTGTGCAAGTCGCGGCCGAGCAGCTTCACGCTGCCGGCGGTCGGCGCGTCGAGCGCCATCACCAGCCGGGCGATGGTCGACTTGCCCGAACCCGATTCCCCGACGATGCCCAGGCTGCGGCCGGCCTCGATGCGGAAGCTCACGCCGTTGAGCGCCTTCACCTGCGGCGGCGGGGCCAGCAGCTTCTCGCGTGGCAGCGCGTAGTGGCGGACCAGGTCGGTGACCTCGAGCAGCGGCGGGGTCGTCGTCATGCGCTGGCTCCTGCGACGGCAGCGGACACCGCGTCGAGCCGGATGCAGCGCACCTGGTGGCCGTGCGGCAGCGGTGTGGCCGGTGGCCGGGTGCCGTGACAGTCGTCAATGGTGAAGGCGCAGCGGCCGGCGAAGGGGCAGCCGGGCGGCAGGTCGACCAGCTCGGGCACGCTGCCGCGGATGGTGGCGAGCCGCCCGCCGCGCCGCGCACCGAGCGCGGGCCGTGCGGCGAACAGGCCCTGCGTGTACGGGTGCGCGCGCTCGGCGAAGACGGCGCCCGTCGGGCCGCTCTCGACGACGCTGCCGCCGTACATCACCAGCATCTTCGACACGCTCTGGGCGATCACACCGAGGTCGTGCGAGATGAGGATGAGCGCCATGCCGCGCTCGGCGACGAGGCCCTGGATCAGGTCGAGGATCTGCTTCTGGATCGTCACGTCGAGGGCCGTGGTCGGTTCGTCGGCGATCAGCAGGTCGGGCCCACAGGCCAGCGCCATCGCGATGCCGATGCGCTGACGCTGCCCGCCCGAGAACTGGTGCGGGTAGGCATCGAGCCGCGAGGCCGCGTCGGGGATGCCGACGCGGTCGAGCAGGGCGAGCACCTCCTTGCGCGCGGCCGCGCCGGTCAGCCCGCGGTGCAGGCGCAGCGGCTCGCCGACCTGGCGGGCGATGGTGTGCACCGGGTTCAGGGCCGTCATCGGCTCCTGGAAGATCATGCCGATGCGGTTGCCGCGAATGCCGCACAGCGTGCGCTCGTCGAGCCCGACGAGTTCGGTGCCGTCGAAACGGATGCTCCCGCCGACCTTGGCGCTGGCCGGCAGCAGGCCCATGAGCGACATCACGGTGATCGACTTGCCGCAGCCGGATTCGCCGACGATGCCCATCGTCTCGCCGCGTTCGAGCGAAAAGCTGATGCCGCGCACGGCGTCGGCCGGGCCGCGCTGGGTCTGCAGGCCGATGTGGAGGTCGTTGACTTCGAGCAATGCCATCTCAGCGTGCCCTCGCCAAACGCGGGTCGAGCAGGTCGCGAAGACCATCGCCCAGGAGATTGAGGCCAAGCACCGCCAGGGCGATCGCCATGCCCGGGAACACCGCCAGCAGCGGCGCCTGGAACATCATCGTCTGCGCCTCGCTCAGCATGCGGCCCCACGAGGGCTGCGGTGGCTGCGTGCCGAGGCCGAGGTAGGAGAGGGCGGCTTCGGCCAGGATGGCGATGGCGAATCGGATGGTGATCTGCACGATCAGGACCGCCGAGATGTTCGGCAGCACATGCTGCATCGTGATGGCGAACCCGCCCTTGCCGCAGGCGCGCGCGGCGGCGATGTACTCGCGCGACCAGATCGCGTTGGCCGAGGCGCGCGTGATGCGCGCGAAGGTCGGGATGTTGTAGATGCCGATCGCGACGATCGCGTTCACGATGCCCGGGCCGAACACCGCCGTCATCATGATCGCCGAGAGGATGGCGGGGAAGGCCAGCGAGAAGTCGCTGAAGCGCATGATGGCCTCTTCGACCCAGCCGCGTTTCGCCGCAGCGAGCAGGCCCAGCGCGGTGCCGACGGTCAGGCCGATGCCCACCGCGATCAGCCCGACCAGGATCGATGCCCGCGCACCCACCAGCAGCAGCGACGCCACGTCGCGCCCGAACGGGTCGGTGCCCAGCCAGTGGGACCCACTCGGCTTCTGCAGCTTGATCGCCATGTCCATCTCGTAGGGCGACCAGGGCGTCCACACCAGCGACACCGTGGCGGCCAGCAGCAGCAGGAGCGTGAGCACCGCGCCGATGACGAAGCTGCGGTGCTGCAAGGCGCGGCGCCAGAAGCCCGGCACCGTCAGGGCGGCGGCACTCGGCACGGTCGTGGGGAGCGCGCTCATATGTCGGACGCCTTGATGCGCGGGTCGATCACGGCGTACAGCACGTCGACCACGAAATTCACGATGACCACCAGCGCTGCCAGCAGCATCACGCAGTTGCGCACCACCACCAGGTCGCGGTTGCTGATGGCCTGGAAGATCAGCCGGCCGAGGCCGGGCAGGTAGAACACGTTCTCCACCACGATGGTGCCGGCCAGCAGCTCGGCGAACTGCATGCCCATCACGGTGATCACCGGGATCATCGCGTTGCGCAGCACGTGGGTCCAGAGCACGGCGCGCTGCGACACGCCCTTGGCGCGCGCGGTGCGCACGAAGTCTTCGCGCATCACCTCGAGCACGGCCGAGCGCGTGATGCGCGCGAGGATCGCGGCCTGCACCACGGCCAGCGACAAGGCGGGCAGCAGCAGCGACTTGATGCCGGCG
Source organism: Variovorax cryoconiti (assembly GCF_051216395.1). Taxonomy (NCBI): domain Bacteria; kingdom Pseudomonadati; phylum Pseudomonadota; class Betaproteobacteria; order Burkholderiales; family Comamonadaceae; genus Variovorax; species Variovorax cryoconiti. The sequence continues at coordinate 88,581 of NZ_JBPJZI010000001.1, forward strand.
AACACGCCTTCGCCCCAGCCGTCGAAGCCGCCGGCCGAAAACCATTGCAGCTGCACCGAGAACACCAGGATCAGCAGGATCGCGAACCAGAAATTGGGGATCGCGATGCCCACCTGCGTGAGGCCCATCAGCCCGACGTCGCCCAGCTTGTTGTGGCGCGCCGCCGCCGTGACGCCGACCCCCAGCGCCAGCACCGCCGTCAGCGTCATGGCCATCAAGGCCAGCGGCACGGTGAGCGCCAGGCGTTCGAGGATGAGGTCGAGCACCGGCGAGCCGTAGGCGTAGCTGTCGCCGAGGTTGCCGGTGAGCAGGCCGCCGATCCAGTGCCAGTAGCGCGTCCAGGCCGGCTGGTCGAGCCCGAGCTTGGTAGCGAGCGCGGCCACGGCGTCGGGCGACGCATCGGGGCCGAGCAGCAACTGCGCGGCGTTGCCGGGCAGGATCTCGAGGACGAGGAAGACGATGACCGAGGCACCGATCAGGGTGCCGATCAGCGTCGCGAAGCGCTTGAATAGAAACAGACTCATGGGGCGGGGCGCAGCATAACCCGACTGCCGCAACATGCATGCCCGCGGCGGATAATCGCGCCATGGCCCTCATGATCACCGACGAATGCATCAACTGCGATGTCTGCGAGCCGGAGTGCCCCAACGACGCGATCTCCATGGGCGTGGACATCTACGAGATCGATCCGCGCAAGTGCACCGAATGCGTCGGCCACTTCGACGAGCCGCAATGCGTGCAGATCTGCCCGGTCGCGTGCATCCCGGTCAGCCCCGACCATGTCGAGACGCGCGAAACGCTGTGGCAGAAGTTCGAGCGGCTGACAGCGGCCAAGAAAGACGCCGCCGGCCAGCCGCCGGCCGACGCGTCCGTCCCGCCGGTCGGTGTCGCCTAACTGCCGGCCTCGGTCTTCTCTGCCTTCTTTTTCTTCGACGTGCCCGGGCCGGCGGCGGTGAAGAAGTCCGGCTCCTTGCGTCCCTTCTTCTTTTTTGCCGTGGGGTGCGCGGGCTCGGCCGGCGAGACGGCCTGCGTCGGTTTCGGAAGATGGATGAGCGGGGAGGGCGCTGCCTTTTCCTGGCGCAGCCGATCGCGCTCCATCCGGTCGGCCGCGGCCTGGGTGCGCCGCGTGGCGCGTTCCGCCTCGCGCGCCTGGTCCGCGCTCGGCGCCTCGTCGAGCGCCACGGCCTTGCCGCCCTTGCAGGGCTGGTCGGTGTAGGTGTTGCCGCAACGCCAGGCGCCGGACGCCTCCTGCGCCTGGACGGTGCCGATCCACGTGCAGAGCGCCATGCAGACGATGGCGATGCGTTGATGTCTTGTTCTTCTCATTCTTCGCTCCCTTTCGCTTCTTCCCTGTTGGCGCCGCCCTGGCTAAGGGGCGGCGGGCTCGCCGTCACCCTCGCCCGGTTCCCGCCGAGGCGGTTTGGGGCGGGGTGGCTTGCTCGTGTGGACCTGCAGCGTGGCCTTTTCCATCTCACCGGCCAGCAGCGCCGGCACGGCATGCAGCGTGCGGACGATGGCGTCGTCGATGGCCTCGCGCTGTTCCTTCAGTGGCTTCTTCAACACCCAGTTCACCACCTCGGCCTTGACGCCCGGGTGGCCGATGCCGATGCGCAGCCGCCAGTAGTCGGCGGTGCCCAGTTGCGCGTGGATGTCGCGCAGGCCGTTGTGGCCCGCATGGCTGCCGCCGAACTTGAGCTTGACCTGGCCGGGCACCACGTCGAGTTCGTCGTGCACCACCAGGATCTCCTGCGGCTCGATCTTGAAGAAGCGCGCGAGTGCCGAGACCGACTTGCCCGACAGGTTCATGAAGGTCTGGGGTTCGAGCAGCCAGACCGGTTGGCCGTGGACGTTGGCGCGTGCGGCCAGGCCGTGGTAGCTGCGTTCCGGCGTCAGCGAGACCTTGAGATCGCGTGCCAGCGCGTCGATCCACCAGAAGCCCGCGTTGTGCCGCGTGGCTTCGTACTCCGGGCCCGGATTTCCCAGGCCGACGAACAACTTGATCATGTCGGGATTATCGAGGCGTCGGAAAAACAAACGGCCCGCACGAGGCGGGCCGTTGGCCGGATGGCTGCGAGAAGTGGATTACTTCTTGGCAGCAGGCGTTTTGGCGGCCGGCGTCTTGGCAGCCGGGGTCTTGGCGGCGGGCTTGCCGCCCTTGCCGGCCGGTGCGGCGGCAACGGCTTCAGCGCCTTCGACCGGTGCGTCGACTTCTTCGGCGGCCGGGGCGGTGGCCGAGGCCAGCACCAGGTTCACCTTGCCGTGGCTGACCCACTTCACGCCGCGCGGCAGCTTGATGTCCTTGAGCGTGACGGTGCCGTTCTTCTTCAGACCCGACAGATCGACCTCGATGAACTCGGGCAGTTCGGCCGGCAGGCAGTTCACTTCGAGTTCGGTGGTCACGTGGTTGACCAGGTTCAGCTCGATCTTCACGGCTTCCGACTCCTCTTCACCCTTGAAGTGCAGGGGCACCTTCATGGTCATGCGGGTCTTGGCGTCGACGCGCTGGAAGTCGATGTGCTGCACCAGCGGACGGAACGGGTGGTACTGCACGTCGCGCAGGAGCACCTTGCTCACGGCACCGCCGAGTTCCATCTCGAGGATGGAGGCGTGGAACGCTTCCTTCTTGAGGGCGTGCCACAGGGCGTTGTGATCGATCTCGATCATTTGCGCAGCGGCCTCGCCACCGTACACGATACCGGGCGTCTTGCCCGTGATGCGGAGACGGCGGCTCGCACCCGTGCCCTGCATGGCGCGCTCAAAAGCGACGAATTTCATAGTTAACTCCTTGGAGCGAAGGCGCAATGCCGTTTCGCTTCTTGAGCGCCGACCGCGACCAGTGCGGCGCCGGTTTCAAAATGGCCTCCCGTACGCCGTCAAGCGCTAGGAGACCGGCTTTTTGCTCAGAACAAGTTGTCTTGGTCCGAGAACAAACTCATCACCGACTCGCCCTTGGCAATGCGCTGGATCGTTTCGGCGATCAGCGGTGCCACGGAGAGCTGGCGGATCTTTCCGCAGCCCTTGGCGCTGTCGGAGAGGGGAATGGTGTTGGTGACGACGACTTCGTCGAGGGCCGAGCCCTGGGCGATGCGCTCAATGGCCGGCCCCGAGAAAATCGGGTGCGTGCAATAGGCATAGACCTTCTTCGCGCCGCGTTCCTTCAGCACCTCGGCCGCTTTGACCAGCGTGCCGGCGGTGTCGATCATGTCGTCCATGATCACGCAGTTGCGGCCGTCGATCTCGCCGATGACGTTCATCACCTCGCTCACGTTCGCCTTCGGGCGACGCTTGTCGATGATGGCCAGGTCGGTGCCGAGCTGCTTGGCCAGTGCGCGGGCACGAACCACGCCGCCCACGTCGGGCGACACGACGATGAGGTCGTCGTAGTTCTTGGCCCGCAGATCACCCAGCAGCACCGGCGACGCGTAGATGTTGTCGACCGGGATGTCGAAGAAGCCCTGGATCTGGTCGGCGTGCAGGTCCATCGTCAGGACACGCGAGACGCCCACGGTCTGCAACAGGTCGGCCACCACCTTGGCCGAGATCGGCACCCGGCTCGAGCGCGGGCGGCGGTCCTGGCGGGCATAGCCGTAGTAGGGGATGACGGCACTGATGCGCTCGGCCGATGCGCGCTTGAGCGCGTCGACCATGATGAGCAGTTCCATCAGGTTCTCGTTGGTTGGTGCGCAGGTCGACTGCACCACGAACACGTCGCGGGCACGGACGTTCTGGTTGATCTCGACCGTGACTTCGCCATCGGAGAAGCGGCCGACGCGGGCGGCGCCCAAGCTGGTGCCCAGATGCTGCGCGATCTCGGCGGCGAGGCCCGGATTGGCATTGCCGGTGAAAACCATGAAGTCCGGGGATTGAGCCTGCATGAGCGCGTCCAGCAATGGGAAGTGGCTCTTTAGTGAGCCGCCAGTGATCTCGTGGTGTGTGCAGCCGGGCAGCTGCAACGCTTGTGGTCGCGTGGCCGGCGGGCCGCGTGACCTGTTTTCAGGTCGGCAATCGGGTCAGTTTTCGCAAAAACGCACGGCCCCTTCGGGCCGCGCGTCGTGTGTTTTGGCAGGGGAGAAAGGATTCGAACCTTTGCATGCTGGAATCAAAATCCAGTGCCTTAACCAGCTTGGCGACTCCCCTACACGGGTCGGTGGCTTGCGCCCCCAACCGATATATGTCGCGTCGAACCGCCGAACGGTTCGATTATCTTCTCTCTTCTTTCTAGGCAGCCCAACCGACGAGCGGATGGAAAGCCAGATTGCCGCACTGCCGGAGCTGCCATCCCTCTGGAGGAGGTTCTGGCAACGTCGCTTCCTGCGGCATCGCTGCAAACACGGCACTTCCGGAACCGGTCATTCGCGCTGTGAGCCCTTGGCGACCGAGCCATTCGATGGCGTCGGTGACGGCAGGGCAAAGCTGCTGTGCGACCGGCTGCAGGTCGTTGTGGCCGAAGTCGAAGACTTCAGTTCCGCGATATGCAGCAAAGCCCGTGATTATAGCAGCGGGTGTTGCGCGTTGTAGATGGGGTGCGGAAAAAATACGACGCGTGTCCAAACCCTGGGTCGGCTTGAGCACCGCGAAGCGCCCGGCGGGCAGTTCGATCGGCGTGATCTGCTCGCCGATGCCCTCGACCCAGGCGTTGTGTCCCCGCAGGAAGAACGGCACGTCGGCGCCGAGCGCGAGGCCGATGGTCTCCAGCGTCGCGAGCGGCAGGTCGAGCGACCACAAACGATTGAGCGCCAGCAGGCAGGTGGCGGCATCGGACGAGCCGCCGCCCATGCCGGCCTGCGCCGGCACGTGCTTTGCCACGCCGATGTGCGCGCCCTGGCCGGGCCGCGCGTGCGCCTGGAGCGCGCGGGCGGCGCGCAGCACCAGGTCGTCGGGCGGCAGCGCCTCGGTGAGGTCTTCGCGGCTGAGCTGGCCGTCGCTGCGCAGTTCGACGTGGAGCGTGTCGCACCAGTCGATCAGCATGAAGACCGACTGCAGCAGGTGGTAGCCGTCTGCGCGTTGTCCGGTGATGTGCAGGAACAGGTTGAGCTTGGCCGGTGCGGGCAGGTCGTAGAGCGCCTTCATGAGCGCTCGAACACGATGCGCAGGTCGCTGCGCGGCAGCGGCGACTCGCGCACCGCCTGCAGCTTGCCGGCGGACCATTGCGTCAGGTCGGGCCGCCAGCCGGTGACGGTGTCGTCGCGCCCGCCGAGCCAGCCGAACAGGGCGTCGACCGGGATCGCTGCGCCGGTGGCCGCCTGGATCAGTGCGTCGACCGAGCTGTAGCGCCGCGTCTCGCTCCCGTTCTTCAGCCAGGCCTCGCCGGGCGACCACTGCAATTCGGCCAGCGTGCTGCCGATGGGCGTGGTCAGCGTCAGCGTGCCGCGCTCGGGCGTGCCGCGCAGGTCGAACAGGGCAGCGAAGCTCTGCACCGGTTCACTGTCGACGCGCAGCGACAGGCGCCCGCTCCAGCTCTCGGGTTGCGCCGCGCCGGTGCCGGGGCGGACCGGCGTGGCGCAGCCGGCCAGCAGCAACACGCCGGAGAGGGCGGTGGCGATCAGCCGTCGTCGCGCCGCTGTCGCCGGCGTGGCCGGTTTTGCCGGAATCACAGCTTGACGCGCAGGCGCTTGAGCGTTTCCTGCAGCGTCTCGTTCTCGGCGTCGACGAGCGAGGCCTCGCGCCAGATCGCCATGGCACGGTCGCGGTCGCCGGCCGCCCAGAGGACCTCGCCCAGATGCGCGCCGATCTCGGCATCCGGCCGCCGCTGGTAAGCCGCCTGGAGAATCTTGACCGCCTCGGCCGTGTTGCCCAGGCGGAATTCGACCCAGCCGAGGCTGTCGGCGATGAAGGGATCCTGCGGTGCGAGGTCGACGGCTTTCCGGATCAGCGTGCGGGCTTCGTCGAGCCGGATCTTGCGATCGGCGAAGGAGTAGCCCAGCGCGTTGTAGGCGTTCTGGCTCTCCGGCTTCAAGGCGATCTGCCGACGCAGCAGCCGTTCCATCTCGTCGAGCCGGTTGATCTTCTCGGCCATCATGGCCTGGTCGTAGATGAGGTCCGTGTCGTCCGGGTCGGCGGCGCTCGCCTTGGCGAGCATGTCGTAGGCGACCTGGTACTGCTTCGCGTCGCGCAGCAGCTGCACCTCGGCCTGGAACTTCTGCTTGGCGTCGTCGGGCGTGCGTTCGGGCAGGGCGCGAATCAGTTCGCGGGCCTGTTGCATCTTGCCCTGACGCGCCAGCAGGCCCGCGCGCCGCATTTGCGCGACCTGCGCCTCGTCGGTGCTGTCGACGCGGCTCAGCCAGCGCTCGGCTTCGGCGAAATCCTTGCGGCGTTCGGCCAACTGCGAAAGCAGCAGGTAGGCCTGCGTCAGCCCGCGGCGGCCTTCGTCGCCGGCTGGGAGGGCTTCGGCCAGCCCCAGGTAGCGCTTGATCGACGCTTCGGCTTGCGCGTCCTGCCGGCTTTGGGCCTGCAGGCTGCCCAGCAGGATCCATGGGCCCGGCAACTCGGGCTTGTCGCGGGTCAGGGTGGCGAGTTCAGCGGTGGCTTCGGCGTAGCGGCGCGCTTCCATCAGTTCGCGGGCGTAGCCGATGCGCAGCTCCGGCAGGGCCTGCGGGGTGGCGAGGTAGCGTTTGACCAGCGGCTCCGCGAGTGGGCGGTCGGGGTCCATCAGCTCGAGGGCCAAAAGAGGCGGCCCGTCGGACGACGGGTCGGCCTGCTGACCCTGGATGGCGGCCTCGAGTGCGCCGGTGGGGTCGCCGGCGCCCAGGCGCAGGCGGCCGACCGTCGCCCAGGCGAAGCCGGCGGTGGCGGGGTTCTTCAGGTCGTCGACCAGCGCCTGCTCGACCACCGCGGCCGCCTGCTTCTTGTCGGCCGCGCGCCCATAGGTCCGCGCGATGACCGTCATGAGGAACGGCCGTTCGGGAAGTGGCGTCGCAGCGATCTCGGCGCGCAGCGGCTCGGCGGTTTCGTCGATGCGGTTGAGGGCGATCAGGATCTGCAGTTCGAAGCGGCGTGCTTCCCGTGAGTCGGGCAGGCTTTCCTTCCAGGACCGTGCGGCCGCCAGCGCCGCCTCACCCGAGCGCGACTGCAGCGCGATCTCGACCGCTCGCTGGAACAGCTCGGGGTCGCGCGAACGCCGCGCCGCATCGAGCACCAGCGCATAGCCAGCGCCCGGATCGCCCGAGCGCGCCGTGATCTCGCCCACGAGCACTTCGTAGAACAGTTCGGCGCTGAGCGCAGAGGCCTTGGCTTCGGCCTCCACGGCCGCTTGACGGGCGGCCCGGCTGGCGGGGCGGGGCTGGACGAGGGGCGCGGGGCTGGTCGGCTCGGCCGCCGGAGGCGTCGCGGGGGGCGCGGGCTGGGCGGTCGGCTGGGCCTGTGCGGCGATGGCGATCAGGGCAGCGGAGAGGGCCGCCGCAAGGCGGAGTCGGCGGGGCAGTGGGGTCATCGAACTCATATTAATCCAAGGCTTTCAGTGTGAGCGTCTGCGGGTCATCCAGTTCCCCGTCGGCGCTTTCGTGGCACGCTCGCCCCATGCCAGAACTCCCCGAAGTCGAAGTCACACGTCGCGGTTTCGCCGACCGCATCGCCGGTGGCCGCATCGAAGCGGTCCGCATGGGCAAGCCCTTGCGCTGGGCGCTGGGGGTGGCGCCCGACAGTCTCATCGGCCGCACCGTGCGTGCGGTCCGTCGGCGCGGCAAGTACCTGCTGGTCGATCTCGACGCGGGTCTGCTGCTTCTGCACCTGGGCATGTCGGGCAGCCTGCGCTTCGACGCGGTGCTGCCGTCGGCCGGCTCGCACGACCACTTCGATCTGGTGACCAGCCGCGGCACGCTGCGGCTGAACGACCCGCGGCGCTTCGGGGCTGTCGTGCATGTCGACGACGAAGGGTCGCCGCTCGCGATCAAGCTGCTGGGCGGCCTCGGCATGGAGCCGCTGGAAGACAGCTTCGACTTCGAGGCGTTCCACGCCGGGCTGCGCAAGCGCCAGGCGGCGATCAAGCAGGTGCTGCTGGCCGGCGATATCGTGGTGGGCGTGGGCAACATCTATGCGTCCGAGGCGCTGTTCCTCGCGGGCATCCGCCCGACGCTCGCCGCGTCGCGCATCAGCCGGCCGCGCGCGCTGCGGCTGCACACCGCCGTGCGCGAGATCCTGGCGCGGGCGGTGGAACGGGGCGGCAGCACCTTGCGAGATTTCTCCAACATCGATGGCCAGAGCGGCTACTTCCAGCTGGAGGCGACGGTCTACGGACGGGCCGGGGAGCCTTGCCGGGTGTGCGGCACACCCATCCGCCAGATTCGACAAGGACAACGTTCGACCTACTTTTGCCCGAACTGTCAGAAATACTGAACAAGCGTCGTCCTTGGATGACGGCGCATCGACAGACCCGATGCTATATTTTGTAAGCTCCACTTACAGCATCCTCTTTTGACCCCTTCCTTCAACCAGCAGTTCGACCAGCACGGTGCCTGGCGGCGCAGTTTCGCGAAGCGCCTGAAGTGGCTGTCCGGCTGGCTCGACGAGAACGAGCTGCTGGACCAGGCCGTGGCCGAGCGGCTGAAGGAGCTCGAGGCGCAGATGCGCACGAGCAAGGTGATGGTCGCCTTCGTGGCGGAATTCTCGCGGGGCAAGTCGGAGCTGATCAACGCGATCTTCTTTGCCGGCTACGGTCGCCGCATCATGCCGGCGAGCGCGGGCCGCACGACGATGTGCCCGACCGAGCTGGGCTACGACGCCGAGCAGCCGCCCAGCCTGCGGCTGCTGCCGATCGAAACACGGCTGGAACCCCATTCGCTCATGCACTGGCGCGAAGAGCCGGCGCGCTGGACCGACGTGCCGGTCGATGTCGACAACGCCGAAAGCCTGTCGGCGGCGATGTCCAAGGTGGCCGAGGTGCGCTGGGTGCCGCTTGCCGAAGCGCGTGCGCTCGGCTTCTGGAGCGACGACGCACCGGACGACAACCCGCTGCCCGACGACCAGGGCCGGGTCGAGATTCCGCGCTGGCGCCACGCGGTGCTGAACATGCCGCATCCGCTGCTCGAGCAGGGACTGATCATCCTCGACACGCCTGGCCTCAACGCCATCGGGGCCGAGCCCGAACTCACGGTCAGTCTGATTCCGCAGGCGCATGCCGTGGTCTTCATCCTCGGCGCGGACACCGGCGTGACCCGTTCCGACCTGTCGATCTGGCGCGAGCACCTGATCACCGAAGGTCCGGCGAGCGAGACCCGCATCGTGGTGCTCAACAAGATCGACACGATGTGGGACACGCTCAGCACGCCGGCCCAGATCGACGCGCAGATCGAACGCCAGCGCAAGGGCGCGGCCGAGCTGCTCGGCGTGCCGCTGCCGCAGGTGCTGCCCGTGTCGGCGCAGAAGGGCCTGCAGGCGAAGATACGGCGCGACGACCCGCTGCTGCGGGCGAGTCGCCTGCCGGGGCTCGAGGCAGTGCTGGGCGAAGGCCTGCTCGGCAAGCGCGAAACCATGCTGCGGCTGGCGGTCGACGCCAGCATCGGTTCGCTGCGGGCCGAAGCCTCGCGCATCATCAACGTGCGCCAGCGCGACCTGTCCGAACAGGTGCTGGAACTGCAGGGCCTGCGCGGCAAGAACGTCTCCGTGATCCGCCACATGCGCTCGCGCATCGAGCAGGAACAGAACGAGTTCGAGACCAGCAACGTGCGTATCCTGGCGGTGCGCTCGGTGCAGGGCAAGCTGCTGCGCGAGGTGTATGCGGTGCTCGGCAGCACGGCGCTCAAGGCCGACATGGCGCACCTGGCGGCGGCCTTGAAGCGGCCCGGCATCAAGCTGAGCGTGCGCAAGGTGTACGCCGAAACCTTCGATGCCTTGCGCAACAACCTGCGCGAGGTGCAGGCGACGACCGGCGAGATCCAGTCGATGCTGCACGCGACCTTCCGTCAGCTCAATGCCGAGCACGGCTTCACGCTGCAGGCGCCGGCCGAGCCCGACCTGAGCGGCTTCGAGGAGCAGCTCACGCAGATCGAGCAGAGCCACATCCACTACCTGGGAGTAGGCAACCTGTTGAAGCTGGCGCAGGCCGACTTCTGCGACAAGCTGGTGCGCGCGCTGTCGAGCCGGCTGCGCGTGGTCAACGAGGCGGCCATGACCGAGGTCGAGCGCTGGAGCAAGGGCGCCGGCGCGCAGCTCGATGCCCAGCTCAAGGAGCGCCGCCGCAACTTCGGCCGCCGGCTGGAGTCGGTCGAGCGCATCCAGGGCGCGGCCGGCAACCTCGACGAGCGGCTTGCGGAAATTGCCGCACATGACAGCGGCCTGACCGAACTGCAGCAGCGGCTCAACGAGCTCACGTCGCTGCTGACCAGCAACGACGCGCCGGTGGCCGCGATGGCTGCCAGTGCGGCCTGAGGGCCGCGCGCCGGCGGTCGCCGCGATCGCCGGACCCGACGACGGGTTCGCCGCAGAGATCGTCGCCTGGCAACTGACGCACGGCCGCAGCACACTGCCCTGGCAGAACACGCGCGACCCCTACCGCGTGTGGCTGTCGGAGGTGATGCTGCAGCAGACCCAGGTGAGCACGGTGCTGGGTTATTTTTCCCGTTTCCTCGCCCGCTTTCCCGATGTTCGCGCGCTCGCTGAAGCGGGCGAAGACGAGGTCTTCGGCCTCTGGAGCGGCCTGGGTTACTACAGCCGCGCCCGCAACATGCACCGCTGTGCGCAGGACGTCGTGGCGCGCTTCGGCGGCGAGTTCCCGCAGACCGCGGCCGAGCTCGTGACACTGCCCGGCATCGGCCGCTCCACCGCCGCGGCGATCGCGGCCTTCTGCTTCGGCGAGCGCGTGGCGATCCTCGACGGCAACGTCAAGCGCGTGCTCACGCGCGTGCTCGGCTTCGGCGGCGACCTGGCGTCGAGCGCACAGGAGCGCGCGCTGTGGGACCGCGCCACCGCGTTGCTGCCACCGAGCGGCGAGCGCGCCGACATCGCGCGCTACACCCAGGGCGTGATGGACCTGGGCGCGACCATCTGCCTGTCGCGCAAGCCCAGCTGCATGCTGTGTCCGGTCAGCGAGCGATGCGTGGCACTGCGCGAAGGCGAGCCGGAGCGCTATCCCGTGAAGACGCGCAAGCTGCGCCGCACTTCGCAGTCCCTCTGGATGCTCCAGGCCGACGACGGCGAGGGCCGGGTGTGGCTCGAGAAGCGTCCCGCCCGTGGCATCTGGGCCGGGCTCTATTGCCTGCCGGTCTTCGACAGCCGCGAGGCCTTGCTCGCGACCTTGCGAGCCGCCGAGCGCAAGACGGTGGTGGATACGCCGGCCTTCCTGCATGTGCTGACGCACAAGGACCTGCATCTGCATCCCGTGCAGGTGGCAGCGGGCGGGCAATCGCTCGGCGAGCAGGGCGGCTGGTTCGCGCCCGACGACTGGTCGGCGCTCGGCCTGCCCGCGCCGGTGCGCAAGCTGCTGCTCGCCGCCTCAGGCTCCTAGCTCCCGTCCAGCTCCCGGTGCCGCTTGAGGGCAGCCCAGCGCGCGCCGAAGCCGCGCGCGAGCTGCTCCACCAGGAACACCGACCGGTGCTGGCCACCGGTGCAGCCGATGGCGACGGTGACGTAACTGCGGTGGTCCTGTGCCAGGGCGTCGAGCCAGCGCGCGAGGAACTGCTCGATGTCGCCGTACATGCGCGCCACGTCCTCGTGCTCGCGCAGCCAGTCGATCACCGGCTGGTCGCGCCCGGTCAGCGGGCGCAGCGTGGGCACGTAGTGCGGGTTGGGCAGCATGCGCACGTCGAAGACATAGTCGGCATCGAGCGGCACGCCGCGCTTGAAGGCGAAGGACTCGAAGACCAGCGTCAACGCGCTCTGCGGCGCCGAGATCAACGCCTTCACATAGCTCTGCAACTGGGCCGGCCGGATGATGCTGGTGTCGATCACGTCGGCGCCGTCGCGCAGGTCGGCCAGCAGCTCGCGTTCGAGGTCGATCGACTGGATCAGCACGCGTTGCTGCTCCGGCGCATCGGTGCGCGCCTCGCCGCGCGACAGTGGGTGACGGCGGCGCGTTTCTGAATAGCGGCGCACCAGCGCGTCGGTGGTCGAGTCGAGGAAGAGCGAGCGCAGCGCCACGCCCTCGCGCCGCAGCGTCTCGAGCTGCTGCGGCACGATCGGCAGCGACACGCCGCTGCGCACGTCCATCGCGATGGCGACGTGCGTCGCCCCTTGCTCACGCTGCAAGGCAATGAAGGGCATGAGCAGCTCGGGTGGGAGGTTGTCGACGCAGTAGTAGCCCGCGTCCTCGAGCGCATGCAGCGCGACCGACTTGCCAGAGCCGGACATGCCGGTGATCAGCACGAGCGCGAGCCCGTCAGCCGCCGTGGCCGCTGCAGCGGTTTGCGGCGCGTCGCTCATTCGGCCCCCACGCTCTGTCCGCCGAGCATCTCGCGCGCATGCGCCAGCGAGGTGGCCGACGGACGTTCACCGCCGAGCATGCGCGCGACCTCGCGGGCGCGGGCGTCGCCGTCGAGTGCGGACACGCCGCTCTCGGTGCGCGGCGTCACGCCACCGTCCGCTGCGGTCTGCCGCTTGGCCACCAGCAGGTGATGGTCGGCACAGGCCGCGACCTGCGGCAGATGGGTGACGGCCAGCACCTGGCGGTCACGTCCCAATTGCTGCATCAGACGGCCGACCGTCTCGGCCACCGCACCGCCGACGCCGGCGTCCACCTCGTCGAAGATCAGGGTCTGTGCGGTGCCGAGCTCGCTCGTCGTGACCGCGAGGGCCAGCGCAACCCGCGAAAGCTCACCGCCCGAGGCCACCTTGCCGATGGGGCGGGGTGTGCTGCCCGGATGACCGCTGACCAGGAAGGCGACTTCCTCCAGTCCGGCGCGGCCGGGCTGCGGCAAAGCCTGCAGCGCCACTTCGAAGCGGCCGCCCTGCATGCCGAGCCCCTGCATCGCCTGCGTGACCGATTGAGAGAGCTTCGGCGCGGCCTGCTTGCGCAGCTTGCCCACCGCCTTCGCTTCCTTCAGGTAGGCCTGCTGCGCCGCCTGCTCGCTGCGTTCGAGCGCATCGAGGTCGCTCTGCGCGTCGAGCGCCTGCAGTTCTGCCTGCCAGCCGGAGAACAGTGCGGGCAGTTCGTCAGGGCTTCGCTTGTAGCGCCGTGCAAGCGACATCCACAGCCCCATGCGTTCGTCGAGCTCGGCCAGATGCTGCGGTTCGGCATCGGCATGGCGGAGGTAGCCGTGCAGCGAGTGCGCCGCGTCGGCCGCCTGCGCGATGCTGGAGGCCAGCACCTCGGCCAGCGTCTTGAACTCGGGTTCGATGTGCTCGCAGCCCTGCAGCAGGCTGAGCGCCCGGTTGAGGCCGACGAGCCCGCCCTGGTCGTCGTCTTCGAGCGCCGCGCGGGCGCCTTCGGCGGCGTCGATCAAGGCCTGTGCGTTCGACACGCGCGTGTGGTTCGTCGACAGCTCTTCCCACTCGTTCTCGCCGGGTGCGAGCTTGGCGACTTCGGCGATCTGCCATTGCAGGCGTTCGCGTTCGCGCTGGAGCGAATCCTGTGAGGCGCGGGCGCCGTCGAGTGCCGCTTGGGCTTGGCGCCACGCATGCCAAGCGCTGTCGAGCGCATCGGTGCGCACGCCGGCGTAGGCGTCGAGCAGGCCGCGCACGGCGTCGGGCCGCGTCAGGCTCTGCCAGGCGTGCTGGCCGTGGATGTCGAGCAGGTGGTCGCCGAGTTCGCGCAGCTGGGTGGCGGTGGCCGGGCTGCCGTTGATCCAGCCGCGGCTGCGGCCCTGCAGGTCGACGGTGCGGCGCAGCAGCATCGAATCACCAGCCTCGAAGCCACCTTCGTCGAGCCAGCCGGCAAGGGCCGGGTCGGCATCGAACTCGGCGCTCACGTCGAGCCGCTCCGCACCTTCGCGCACGGCACCGGCGTCGGCGCGGTTGCCCAGGGCGAGCTGCAAGGCGTCGATGAGGATCGACTTGCCGGCGCCGGTCTCGCCGGTCAGCACGGTGAAGCCCGTGGACAGGTCGATGTCGAGCGCGCGCACGATCACGAAGTCGCGCAGCGCGATGCGTCGCAGCGCCATCAGGAACCTCCCTCGTTCCAGTGCAGTTTCTTGCGCAAGGTGTCGAAGTAGCTCCAGCCGCGGGGGTGCAGGAAGCGCACGCGGTAGTCGGAGCGGCGCACCACGACGCGGTCGCCGATCTCGACCGACGCGAGCGATTGCATGTCGAAGTTCGCGCTGGCGTCGCGGCCGGAGACCAGCTCGATCGAGATCTCGTCGGCGTCCGGCAGAAGAATGGGGCGGTTCGACAAGGTGTGCGGCGCGATCGGCACCAGCACCCAGCCCGGGATCGACGGGTGCATCAGCGGGCCGCCTGCCGACAGCGAATAGGCGGTCGAGCCGGTGGGCGACGCGATGATCAGCCCGTCCGCGCGCTGGTTTGCCACGAAATGGCGCCCCACCGACACGCGCAACTCGACCATGCCCGAGGTCGCGCCGCGGTTGACCACCACGTCGTTCATCGCGAGTGCGTCGAACACGCAGGCGCCTTCGCGGATCACCTGTGCGTGCAGCAGGCTGCGGTGGTCTTCCTCGTATTCGCCGGACAGCATCGGCACCAGCGTGGCCTGGTAGTTGTCCAGGGGAATGTCGGTGATGAAACCCAGCCGGCCGCGGTTGATGCCGATCAGCGGTACGCCGTACGGCGCAAGCTGCCGCCCGATGCCCAGCATGGTGCCGTCGCCACCGACGACCAGGCCCAGGTCGCAGCGCTCGCCGATCTCTTCGACCGTCAACGCCGTGTAGCGGCTGCCATGCAATTCGTCGGCGGTGGAGCGCTCGATCGAGACCTCGCAGCCCTGCGATTCGAGAAACGCACCGATCTCCGCCATGATGTGGTCGTCCGGTGCGCCGGACGACGCCCGTCGGCCGGACGCCTGGTACTTGCCAATAAGGGCGACATGCCGGAAGCGCGAGGTCATCTACAAATTACAACACTAAAATCAGACGATGCTGGACGACCGTGCCAAGTTGCTGCTCAAGACGCTGGTCGAGCGCTACATCGCCGAGGGGCAGCCTGTGGGGTCACGCACGCTCTCGCGCGCATCGGGGCTCGAACTCTCGCCCGCGACCATCCGCAACGTCATGTCGGACCTCGAGGCGCTGGGGCTCATCACCAGCCCGCACACGTCCGCCGGACGCATTCCGACGGCGCGCGGTTACCGGCTCTTCGTTGACACCATGCTCACGGCGCAACGCGACCAGTTGCCCGCACCCAGCCTCCCGCCCGACCAGCCGCAGAAGGTGATCGCCAACGCAGCAAACCTGCTGTCGAGCCTCTCGCAGTTCGTCGGCGTGGTGATGGCACCGCGTCGCACCTCGGTGTTCAAGCAGATCGAGTTCCTGCGGCTGTCGGACCGTCGCCTGCTGGTCATCATCGTCTCGCCCGACGGCGACGTGCAGAACCGCGTCATCTTTCCCGAATCCGACTACTCGCAATCGCAACTGGTCGAGGCCGCCAACTACATCAACGCGCACTACGCCGGCCTCACGATCGAGCAGGTGCGCGACCGGCTGCAGTCCGAAGTCGAGAAGCTGCGCAGCGAGATCGCGTCGCTCATGCAAGCGGCGATGCAGGCCAGCTCCGAGGTCATGACCGAGTCGCAGGACGACGTCGTGATTTCCGGCGAACGCAACCTGCTGTCGGTGAGCGACTTCTCCAGCGACATGGGGCAACTGCGCCGCGCTTTCGACCTCTTCGAACAGAAGGCGCAGCTCATGCGGTTGCTCGACGTGTCGAGCAAGGCCGAAGGGGTGCGCATCTTCATCGGCGGCGAAAGCCAGGTGGTGCCCTTCGAAGAGCTGTCCATCGTCAGCGCCAACTACGAAGTGGATGGGCAGGTGGTCGGCACGCTGGGCGTGATCGGCCCCACGCGCATGCCCTACGACCGCATGATCCAGATCGTCGACATCACGTCGCGTCTGGTGACCAATGCGCTGAGCCATCGCAAGCCCTGACGAGCGACCGGTGAGTGCGCCCACTAGAATCCCGGCGCGTGGGCCGTTAGCTCAGTTGGTTAGAGCAGCGGACTCATAATCCGTTGGTCGATGGTTCAAGCCCATCACGGCCTACCACGCACATGCCGCGCTACCAATGATTAGCGCGCTATCAATCCAGTAGTGAGTGCTGTGCAGCACCTGCATCAATTGGCTGGCGTGTAGCCATCCGTGTCGCTATCGGGGATGAGCTACATCCTGGCCGCATCAGCGCCACCGCGGCCCGTCGATTCGATGAGGAGGAGGGTGCCCATGAGCGATGAACCGAAGCCACCAAGAACGTTCAGGGAGCTTCTTGCCTTGGCGCCAAGGGTGGAGATCCAGACCACGAGTGGCGTGCTCTACGCCCGCAATATGGTGGTGAACGACTCGGATCACTTTGGGCGCCTCGTCGATGACCCCGGTTTGACCGACGACGGGCAACTCGGGCGGCACGTGCTCGGGTTCCTCATCTCACGCGACAAGAACTCGGTAACGCAGCCACTGGGCGCGGATGAAGTCGGCCGACTGGCGACCATCGACGAAATGGCGGCTGCGGTGGGCCGGGCCATGAACCTTCCCCGACGCGAGGGCGTCGACCCGCTTGCCCAAGTGGGGTCCGAAGTGCGTGATCAGGTTCTCAGCATGCGCAAATCTGCGGACTCGATCGGAAAGCTTTCGGGCCTCGACGATCTGGTGAATGCGCGTCTCTCCTCGACCTTTCAAGAAATAGAAACGGCCGCGACCGCTATCGCCGACTTCGAGGCGGGTCTGACCAAGAAAGCGGACCAGGACTTGTTCGTCCCGAGGAACTCCGACTTCAAGTTGCCCGTGATCGAGCCGCCTGAATTCCCGCGCCACATCGAACAGATGGCGGAGAACACGCGGGCGGTGGCCGATCTGATCAAGAACACGGTGCTGCCGACCTGGAGCGCGCAAGTCGCGCAAGCCAAGGCGTCGGCGAAGATGGCCACGTGGGTGTCGATCGCATCGGTCTTGATCGCGGTCATGGCACTCGTCGCATCCCTCTTGGTTCCTTACGACATTCGGGAACGCGAGAAGGCGGACGGCGAAGCTGATCGCAAGGTCGATGTGGCCGCACGCGAGCGGCAAGAAGTGCTTCTGCGCGAGCAGCTTGAAGCCGTGCGCGCACTTCGTGCGCAACTCGATCTGCAGGCCGCGCCGCCGGCGTCGTCGCGCTCGTCTTCACCAGGCAGCGCGAGCAAGAACGATCAATTTGCGCGGTAACGGCTTCACTGTCGCGCAAGCGCAACCATTGAATTTTTCGCTGGAGACCGCGCGTAAAGCCTTGTCCCGTAAGGGCCTCGCCGCACAACCCAATCGATTTCGACGCCGTTTTGGGTGAAGGTGGCCGAGACACGCACGCTCTCGAGGTGGACGGGCGTGCGCTGAGAGGTACGCTCTTGTTGCTTCGTAAACAACAAGGCCCTCGATCTGGTGTTACTAGCACCGGAATGAGGGCCTTGCGCGGCAAGCATCGAGATGCGTGTGCCTCAACAAATTTGCTGGATGTTGTGGGTCCATTCTATCGAGCCGCATGGGAACGAAGCAAGCGAACTTCTAGGACCACTCATGCCATCTGCTCAAAGCACCAAAGGCGCCGGTAACGCCGTCGCATCATCCGCGTCGCTGACGCACGCGCAGCCCCCAGCTCAGGGCCTGCTTATGAAGATCTCCGCCGTGGCTGCCCGCCTTCAGTGCAGCCGCGGAACGGTCTACAACCTCATCGCCCGCGGGCAGCTTCATCCCATCAAGATCAGCGCGGGCATCGTGCGGATTCGCGTCGACGAGGTCGAGGCCCTCCTGCATCAGTCGACGGCTCACTAAGCAGCTTCGCAAATCTTTTGTCGATCGCTAGCTCCTCATGGGGCCAGTGTGCTTATGCGTGCGCGACGCATTCCAGAAAGCCCCGGGGCACTTCGAGAAAAGTTGCCGCGCATTACCGCGCATCGCGTCGTGACAGAACGATAGCGACATCGAAACCCAAGGAGGCATTGATGCCAACACCCAGCTCTCTGCTGCAGGCGGAACTTGCCGCTGCAGTCGCTTGTGACGATGCGCTGCTGCGCACGGCGACCGTCTGCGCCCTCGCCGGCCTTCGCATGACACATCTGCGGACGCTCGCGAAGCGCGGTGAACTGCGGCCGGTGAAGCTGTCGCCCAGAGTGCTGAGGTACAGGTCCGGCGATGTGCTGGCATGGCTCCGCTCGAGGGCTCAAGCAATAACCTGAAGTAACGAAGCCCCGACCTTTTGGGGCGGGGCTTCACGGATGCTTGCAGCAGATCGATACAGAGGTGCATCGATTTTATGGTCGCGACATGCGGCCAGCAAGCGTCCTCGAAAAATAGAGGATCGCAATGACCAAATTTGAATGCAACCTGCCCGCAGGGTCGGCGTCCACCGATGCCCTGGAGCGCGCACGCGTCGCGCTGAGCTTCTTGTCGCCCAACTGCCCACGCGACGAATGGGTCTTCATCGGCATGGGTGTGCACGATGAACTCGGCGAGGCCGGCTGGTCGATCTTCGACGAGTGGTCGGCGGGTGGCGACAGCTACAAGGCATCCACGGCACGCGATGTGTGGAAGTCGTTCAAGCAGGGCGGCGGCAAGGGCTTCGGCTACGTGGTCGACCTCGCCAAGCGCGAGGGCTTCGACGCGAAGGTGAAGGGCTACACGAAGCCCACGCCTGAACAGGTCGCCGAGCGCGAAGCGAAGCACGCCGAGCGCCAGAAGGTGCACGCGGCCGAGGAAGCCATCGAAGAGGCCGAAGCGGCGATTCGCGCGCAAAAGCGCCTGGATGCAGCAGTGCCGGCCACCGACGACTATCCGTACCTGAAGAAGAAGGGCGTCAAGGCGCACGACGGCCTGCGCGTGGGGTCCTGGTGGAAGTGGGATCCTGTCACGGACTCTCAGATCGAGCTTCAGAACACGCTTCTTCTGCCGGTGAAGGATGTTCACGGAAAGATATGGTCGCTCCAGGGCATCACTGAGAATGGCGACAAGTACCTCCTCTCGGGTGGCGCAAAGAAGGGGAAGTTCTTGGCGCTCGGCAAGCCTAAGCCCAACGCCGAAGGGAATCTGGTCTATGGCTTCGCTGAGGGCTACGCGACGGCCGCCAGCGCGCACGAACTCACCGGCATCGCGGTGCTGTGCTGCTTCGACGTCGGCAACATGGTGCGCTTGGTGCGCGAAGTGCGCGAAAAGAAGCCCGCTGCCGAACTCATCATCTTCGCCGACAACGACACGAAGACCGAGGCGAAACGCCGCGGTAATCCAGGCATGAAGGCCGCTTTCCGGATCGGCATGGAGTACGACGCCGCGGTCGTGTTCGCGCCCGGCGGCGGCGACTTCAACGATCTGGTGCAGGAACACGGCGAAGAAGCCGCCAAGGCCGCGTTCGACGCGCGGGTGGTGCCTACGGCGCCGTATGCCCCTCTCCTGCCTGCTGATGGCCTTGGCGCCACAGGCAAGCCACAGTCGGCCGCGCAAGTCCGCGCTGCCATCTCCGACGAGATGCGCGATGACGACGAAGCGCTCGAGCCGGCGGTTGTTTGCGAGACCGACCGTCCGGTGATCATGATCGAGCGCAACAACGTGAAAGCCATCAACGATCAGGCCGAGAACGCCTTGGTCACGGCCTGCCCCTTCCTGTACTCGCGTGGCGGCGAGATCGTCCGGCCAATGGTCGCCATGGCACCTGACGGCCGCGGCGGGGCCGTGCGCACCATCAAGATCCGGAGCCTGAAGCGCGCCGCCCTTCACGAGCACCTCGACGCGGCCGCCTGCTGGATGAAGTACGACGGCCGCAGCAAGAGCGACGTTCCCATCGACGCGCCGATGACGGTCGCCGACGCGCTGCTCGGGCGCGGAGCCTCGTCGCTTCGTCCTCTGACCGGTGTCATCGAGGCCCCCACCTTGCGCGCCGATGGCAGCATCCTTGATGTGCCGGGCTACGACGCTGAGACCGGCCTGCTTTTCCTCCCGAACTGCGACTATCCCCCCGTGCCGCAGTACCCAGGCCGAGCCGAGGCCCTTGCCGCGATCCAGCGCATCGAGGCCTTGATCGACAAGTATCCGTACGTCGCACCGGTAGACCGCTCGGTCGCGCTGGCGGCCATCCTCACCTGCTCGGTGCGGCGCGCGCTGAACAAGGCGCCGATGTTCGCTGTCAACGCCCCGACGCCTGGCTCAGGCAAGTCCGCGCTGATCGACGTCGCCTGCATCATCGTGACCGGCAGCACCGTGCCTGTCTTCGCGCAAGGCGAGAACGAAGCCGAGTTCGAGAAGCGTCTGCACGGCGCTCTTCTGGCTGGGCACTCGGTCGTGAGCTTCGACAACGTCACCCGTCCAATCGAGGGCAATGCGCTGTGCCAGGCGATGACACAGCAGACCATGGAAGTGCGCCCGCTGGGCACCTCCGACACCCGCACCGTGCCGACGTCGACGACCTTCTTCGCCACGGGCAACGGCCTCGTGGTGCGCGCGGACATGACCCGCCGCGTGCTCGAGTGCCAGCTGGACCCCGGCGTCGAGCGCCCCGAATTGCGCGTGTTCGACTTCGACCCCCTGGAGGTCGCCAAGGCCCAGCGCGCCACGGTGCTCGTCGACGCGCTCACCGTGCTGCGCGCGCATCGTCTGGCGCAGCATGAGGTGCGGTCCCGGCGCATCGACTTTAACGAGTGGAGCGCCATGGTCGCCGACGCGCTGGTGTGGCTGGGCTACGCGGACCCGGCTGCATCCATGGACCGCACGCGCGCCAGCGACCCCGCCAAGGACGAATTTCGCGCCGTCGCCCGCGAGTGGACGAAGCATTTCGGCAGCAAGCTGGCGTCGGTGCGGGAGGCAATCGAGGCCGCCACCGAACAGAGCGGCGGGTCGTTCGGCACCCGTGCGGAATTCATGCGGCCCGACTTCCGGGAAGCGCTCCTGCAGATCGCGGGGGCCGGCGGCGCGATCAACAGCAGGTCGCTCGGCAAGTGGCTGGCCAAGCATGTGAAGTTTCTAGTCGACGGGCTGACCGTCCATAAGGCTGAGGGGGCCCAAGGCGTGCAGCGGTGGGGCTTCGGCCAAGCGGTCCTTGCGAACGACGCTTCGCCACCCTTGTGACTCCAGCGCCCTACGGGGCGCTTTTTCTTTGCCTCGTGCAGGGCGACCACCGTGCCGCGTGGGTTTCGTAGGTTTGATTTCGGCACAGCCTCAAAGACTGATCGACCGATATGGAGCAGCCGAACCGCCTCCATCGCCTTCTCTGTGGGTTTCGTGGTTTTCGTGGGTTTTATCCAAGCAATGCCTGGGAACTGTCAGAAGTCGATGTGTATGTGTACGGGCGCCCGCATGCCACGTGATAGTTTCTATAGAGGGAATGAAATCAACCCACCTAACCAACGAAACCCACGCGATGGGTGTCGGCACTTGGTTGGAGGGCGACCGGTGGCTTTCCGGCATCGAGCTGGCTGCCGCCAACGTTATGCGCAGATCGCATAGATGGAGCCGCGGCGGCACCCCTTAAAAAAAACGCGCGCGCGATCGACCGCCGGGTCTCGACCGACGCTACATTGCGGACCCGCCGCAGTGGCGGGTGTCGAGGAGGGATCGGGATGTGGGTTTTCTTGCCGGGCGGTTCGTTCATCTCTGTGGTGCAGAAGGTCGGTGACGAGGCCGAGGACCTGCTCACGATCCGTGCACGCACGTCGACCGATCTGGTCGAACTGCGGGCATTCATGCCGACGATGGCCACCATCGAACGAGGTGGCGGCAGCGATTACGGCTTCCGAGTCGTGGCGTCTCGCTCAGACTTCGCGGCTGCCCTAGCTGCGATGAGCCGCGCGATCAGCTACCCCAACTTCAAGGACCACGTGAAGGCCGTGAGGGGGCCGGGCCGGTCGCGCGTCCTGCAGGGCATCTGGGGCTTGCTCCGCCGGCTGCAGCAGCCATGACCACGTGGCATCCGCGCCGCGATGACGCCGGCCGGCTGGTGCCGATCCTCAAGCCGCACGAGCCATCGCCGCTGGCCGCCTGGAGCGATCCCCTGGCGGTCGCGTGCGCTGTGCCCGGTGGGGTGGTGCCGACGGTGCTGAACGGGCTCGCCCTGGCGCGCTGGCTCAATGCGCCGGTGGTCGACGAGGGCTGGGAGCGCCTCGCGGCCGCATCGCCGATCGATGAGCCGGCATTCGACTGCCCGTCCGGCATGAAGCCGGCGGCCGGCGCCCTGGTGCTGGAGCGCGATGGCCGCGCGTGGTGCGTCGCACCGACCGGCGGCTTCGGCGGCCACGAGTACACGCTGCCGAAGGGCCGCATCGATGGCCGCAGCCTTGCCGCGACGGCGTTGGTCGAAGTGTTCGAAGAAAGTGGCCTGCGCGTCCACCTGATCGCGTTCCTGTGCGATGTGACGCGAAAGGAGACCTTCACCCGCTTCTTCTTGGCCGAGCGTGTCGGCGGTTCGCCTGCCGACGTCACCTGGGAGAGCCAGGCAGTGACGCTAGCGCCCCTATGTATCCTGCGCTTGATGCTAACCCATGCCGGTGATCAGGCGGTGCTCGACGCCTTCGAAGCGCCGCGGGGTTAAATTGATCCGAGGGCCTTGGCTCGGTGAGCGATGGCAATAGGCGCTGTTGACGGCCAATCCTCGGGTTGCATCCCATGGCGTGCTCAACAGCGACACTGAAGCACGGTGGGCCTTCATAATGCTCGCGGAGGTGAGAAGTGATGTTGTCCGAGTGTTCTCAGACAACAGACATGTGTTTGCGTGAGTGTTTGACGGCGAAAGAGAAAGAGAAATATGACCGGCGCTGAAGCTATTCCCATTGCCCTAAAGGTCGGTGCCGTTGCTGTGCAGCGAATGGCGCCGACAGGCCTTTCGCTGATTAAAAGTCTTTTCAGGGGGAAAGAAATTCTTGTTCTTGGACAACCTCGAGCTGGAAAAACTACGTTTGTTGAATATCTTCAGTACGGGCTGTTTGAGGATGAAAGGCACACGCATAAAACAACCGATCAGACTGCTACACCTCGCTTCAATGTAAAACTAGGGCGGGATCAAAGTCTTGAGCTGATAGTAAAATCGGCCATTGATATACCAGGTCAGTGGGGGCCGGTTCAGCACGCAGACGTCGCTTTCGAACGCAATCCCCATGCGATTGTCCTCATGCTTGACGCGACATCCCCGACCGGGCGAAAGAACGAAGCTAGCGCTTCAACGTGGCTGACCGACTTTTGTAAACGTCTTGAAAGAAACTGGCAAGAAGAGGAATCTAAACGAAGCAAGCTTAAGTTGCTCGTTATTTTAATGAACAAGGTAGATAAGGTTACTAACGAGCAGACTGAGACCCTTCGTGAAGTTCTGGCTGAAATCGCCGAGTCAAAGCTCAACCGTGCCCGCGCCAAGATGAAAGAAGACACGTCTGTCATACCGTGTTGTGGCGTAACTAACGTTGAAGGAACCAAGTACCTCGACAGCGCCATCGCCCACATAGCAAAGCACTTAGCCAAATGATTTCAGAGGATCCCACGGTTAGGGCCTTACTCTTGCAGGAGCAGTTAGAGCTGCGCAGGAGGTTTGCCAATAGCGCCCTTGTCAGTAGAGCATTGTTCTGTTTTTTGTTGGCACTTACATTTGCAATTTCACACGCGAAAATTACGCAAATCTTCGGGCCGATAGCCGCCGCCTTTTTATTGGCGTTTTTTTGGCTAAGAGAGCAAAGGTTTATCGGGGAGCGTATCCTCTCAGTGGAGCACACACTGACGCGGCATGTTGGCGGCGAATGGGAGGACATCTACATCCGAAGTCGCCATCAAACGTTTTCCAAGTCTCCATTAGATTTACTCCCCGAGCCTGTCGTTTGGTTATTCGCAGTAATTGTTTCGTACGCTTTGGATTACTACCTAATCCTAATGGTATAGACGGGGCCGGGGCTCTCTCAGCATGGCCGAGGGCACATTGCCCGTTGCACTTTAAGGGTGCGCAAGAATGCCAGCGCATTGCCATCAGCCTGGCATCGGCAATCCGGCGAGCCATTCCCGAGTTCTGGTCGCCATAGATCAATAGAGAACTCTGAGAGGCAGCGCCGCGGTTTTGGGCCTCGGACTTACAGCAGCCGCTCAAGCTGTTTTCGGAAGGCTCGCTCGTGCTGTCGCGGCATCGCGACAGCGCATTACGGTGGCGCGGCTGGTTTTCAGCGCCCTGGCCACGGCCGCCACGGCCTCGCCGGCAGCAAGGCGCAGAAGGACCTCCTGCCGCTTGGCATCGTTAATCGCCTTCGGCCGGCCCAACGTCTTCCCTTCCGCCTTGGCGCGCGCCAGCCCGCTCTGCGTGCGCTCGATCAGCAGATCCCGCTCGAACTCAGCGACGGCGGCGATCACGCCCATGGTCATCTTGCCGGCGGGGCTGGTGAGATCGACGCCGCCGAGCGCCAGGCAGTGGACGCGGACGCCCAGGCCGGCGAGGGCCTCCACCGTGGCGCGCACATCCATCGCGTTCCGGCCTAGACGGTCGAGTTTGGTCACGACCAGCACGTCGCCGGCCTCGAGCTTGTCAAGCAGCTTGGCAAAGCCGGCACGCTCACCTACGGCAACGCTGCCCCAGATCGTCTCGCTGATCACGCGCGATGGCTTCACGTCGAAGCCGGCACCTGCGATTTCGGTGTGCTGGTTGTGGGTGTTCTGCTCTGCTGTGGAAACTCGTGTGTAGGCGAAAACTCGAGTCATGTGGGCTCCCGGTGACCAAAAATGGCGACCGGACTGTGTACCCCTGTTCAAAAGGAGTCCAGCTATTTTTCGTGCGCCTGCATGCACGTGACCACAACCGGTCGATTTCGGACGTGCTTGATCGCGCCGCTCACGCGCGCAGCCGTTGATGGCCACGTACCCTTGGCGTACGCCGCGGCAAGTTGTCGAGGAACGCTTTCTGCGGCTTGACCTACCGTCCCAAAGACCGGATTGCAGCCCAGCAACCCGCCTTTCAGGAAGACGAGCAAATGATCAGTTTGGGCGGCGAAAGTCAATTGGATTTGCACGAAGTGCGCGACCAATATACGCAACGTACTCGGGCATACCTTTGATCACGCTTTCCCCTGAAGTTGCACGCCTGTGTAATTCCATGAGAAGGACGGCATTCCGCTGAACCCTTTGGTTCGTCAATCTCAATTCATCGAGATCCGGCATGATGCTCCCGTCGTCCAATGACTCCGACAGAATCTCCCGCCACCTCGCCTGACTCCCCCCGTCCTTGTTAGAGAAAACATAGACCGACGCCGCCGCGATCACATCAGCCAGTTGAATGCCGTGCGTTACCTTAGAGTCTAAAAAATTCACTGGTTCCGCGAGGTTGAATGTAATCGGGTGGCGCTTACCTAAGCCTTCGGAGAAAACCGTTCGTTCTTTCCGGCCAACCATTGAATTTAGCAGGCCGCCTCCCTCCCGAATTGGTTTTGAGGGATCGCAAACGGCGATCATCGCGTCATGTTTCAGCCCCCAGTTGGCCAATTGCGTGTAAATTGCGGTTCCCGAGAGGTCCAGAATCCATTTCCCAGTGCTAGTGCCTGAAAGCCCTTCTAACTCCTCTTGAATCTCGATAGTCTTGGCCTGTGCATACTCCCGTATCTGAATGAGTACCGGAGAATTGTTCGCATGTTCTGATGAGGAGAAAACTGACTCTAGGTTGCTGGTATTCCCTGTTCGCATGAGCTCCTCGAACTCCGAGAAGATGGCCTCCGCACCTGCCCCTCTTGATTCGAATTCCATGTACAGAGCGTTAGCAATAAAACGATGGAAACCAACGCCATAAAAAACTGAATTTATTTCAGAAAGAGTCGGCTCAAAAATATACTCAAAAAACTTGCATGCCAGCGCAAACTTCTTGTCTGAAATGGATACCTTTATCCTCCCTGAATAGCGATCAAGGATCTCGCTAACGACTTTCTGACCTTTGCTGAATTGTACAAGCTTGCTGCCTTTTAATTCGCCGCCTTGAATATTGTATTTCTTAATTAAGTGCAGAACGAAATCTCGCGCATCATCATCATCTGTTGCGATGGATGCGTAAGAGAAATATTGTTGCGCCGCATCAAGGAGGTTATTGCCCGTGTATCCCGACTCGTCAAAGTAAATTTTTTGCGGCATTTTAATCGGAAATAATATTTATTTCGGAGAAATCCTTCTCCGCATTATCGGCTGCTCAGCAGCTCCGCTGACTTACGCTCCAGGCAATCGCGGTCAAATTCCTCGTTTTGCCGCTTTCACTCCCCCTCACGGGTTCTCTGACGGTTCATCCATGTCGTCTGGTCAGCATCCGGCGCCCAGTACCCGACGTCGCTCCGCGCACAGCATTTCACTGCAGGGTCGATAGCGCACGCCGCATGGATCCGCTGGAGCCCCTATGGCCTGCACCTCGATACAGAATCAGCAGCGGATAAAGAGAGAACAGGGACGAAAGCACTGAAAAGCCTGTCGTGACGCGATAAATCAAGTCATGACCTCATCAAAAGTTTCCCCTCTAAGCCCTTCCGTGGCCGAAGCCACCGAAGCCGTCCAACGTGCTGTCGACGCCGTCGACCAAGCTCTGATGACCGATGGCGACGCCTTCAAGGCCCGCCTCGACCTGCGCGCGGCAACCGAAGTGCTGCAGCAGGCGAAGGCCCGCCAGCAGGCAGCCGACCAGGCCGCCGCTGCGCAGGCCCGTCGTGCCGAGCAGCAGGCCATTGCCGATCAGGCGAGCGACACGCAGGCAGCCTTCGAGCAGGCTGTCGGCGTCATCGAGCCCGCTGCCGGCGTCGAATTCGATGCCCCGGTGCTGCCGCCTGCAGTGGCCGCCGCCGCTGCGGATCTGGCGCGCGCGCGGACCGCCTTGACGGCCGCGCAGCCAGCCCTCGCCGCGGCGAACGCTGCCCGCGCTGCCGTCGCCGATCGCATCGCGCCCAAGTCGGCCCGCCTGGCCGAGATCGCCGCCCGCCGCGCCGGTGGTGACGAACGCGACGGCGACGCCGCCGAGGTCAGCCTGCTCAAGGAGGATGTGGCCTCATTGAGCGCGAAGATGGCGCCGCTCGAAGCGCACGTCGCCGAAGCGCTGGCGGTCGTTGCGCAACGTCGCGAGGTCATCGCCCAGTTCGAGCGCGCGCTGAAGGTCGCCCAGGGCCTCGCTGAAGTCCGCGAGTTGGCGGACCGGTTGCGCGTGTTGGAGGCTCACTTCTGCGCCCAGCACCGAGTGGTGCGGCTCGCGGCCGAGGCGCGTGGATTGAACAACTTCGGGAGCACATTCCTGCCCTCGAAGATGCTGCGCGATCTGGCGAATGGGATGCGCATCTGATGGCCGCCGCGAAGCAAAAACCGGCTCTGCACCAGGTGCCAGCGCCTGCCGTTCCCCTAACGCCCGAGCAGGTCATCCATCGTCGTGCTGCGGCGATCCGCCCAGCGTTCGAGCGGGTCCTTGGACACGCGTGTTTTGGGTGTCACTCGTGGGAGATCGACGCGGTCGTTCAGGCGGAGGCCGAGGGTGACAGGCGCGCCCTGTCGATCGTGCTGAACCTGATCACGCGGCGCGGCTTCATCGAGGCGCAGACGCTCAAGGCCGAACTTCTCGACGAGGACACGGATACCCACAAGCAGGCCGGCAAGGAGGCCGACGATGACACGATCTTCTGACGCGCCCGCCTCGGTCACTCGGTTCCTGCCTGGTGCGCCGAGCCCCAACCCCAACGGGCGGCCGACCCGGCTCGCGCTCGCCCTGCGCGGCCTGGAGCCGCTGCGTCAGATGGGCGTCACCGACGATGAACTCGCCGCCCTGGCGCGTGCCGAGGTCGGTGGCAGTCCGCAGTGCCGCGTGGTGCTCGTGGACCTCATCGACCGCCGCCTTCGCGCCGCAGCGGCACCTGCAACAACCGTCCCCGTGGAGAAAACATCATGAGCAAGCCGGCCGACCTCACGTGGAAGCAGTACATGACCAAGGCCTTTGCCGAGGACCGGTCGTGGGGCACCGAACACCACGGGAACCTTGCCGTTGAGGCGCTTCTCGATGCAACCTGCGCCCGTCTGGCAAAGGCCCGCCTCGAGGCGCCGGGCCCACGCCTGATGCTGCCCAAGGTGGTCAGGGTGGCCGGCTCGAAGGTTACCGCCAAAGCCAGTACGACTGGGTTCTCCCGGACGCGGTCGTCGGCGGAGGTCCAGCAGGCGATCGCGCGGCGGATGGCGATGCGCTGAACCGCCTTGCAAAAATACTGACCTGCTAAGGCGCCTCGGAAGCGTCACTTTTTTTCTGCTTCTTGCCGTCGCTGTCTTTGTCCCTCCTGGACGAAAACCCCAGTACGCCTGTGGCCACGGCACCCAGAAGTGCGCTGACCGTTGACTCCTGGATGATCTTTAGAACTGCCAACGCGAAGATCACACCGGCAACCATGAAGACCGCGAAAACTCTCAGCAGTATTTCCGGTGGAAGGATCCTCTTAATCTCCCCGGTGGTCCGCCAATTCGCCGTGACCAGAACGAGGTACATGATGGTGAGGCATCCAAACGGGATGCCAAGAAAGTAGAGGCAGAAAACGAGTTGACTATCCACATGGTCCTCTTGCGTTGAAGTAGATGTTGGGCGCCACCGCGGACCGTACTGGGGCCATGCCTCAGTAGCAGCCAGTTTCTGGGTGCCTTGCGTAGCTGATTGTGTCAGCCAGCAAGAACAGCAAACCGTTCGAAGTCCTGACGCAGCCCGTCACTGCGTTTCTCAGTCCTTGTGCGAAAACAAGCAGTTCGCGCATCTGACTTCGACACCCCCTCGTTGAAGGCGAACCTGGAACACGCCGCGCTGGCAGTGCGCGCAGCCCAGGTCTGTGTGCGACCAGACCCCCCGCAGCGGGGCATCGCCGCCAGCGGTGAACCAGGCGTGCGCGAAACCGGTGGTGACCATGGTCAGCGGCGGGCGCTCCTCGGCAAGGGCCCAGCCGGGGCCGCTGGGCGCTCCACCGCATGCCGGGCAGTGGTGTACCAGGGTCATGCCCTTCACGCGCTCCAGCAGGCCCGCATGGCCACACGACGGGCATACCAACCGGAAGCGCTCGCCGTCGAAGCAGGCGGCATGGCGGGCGGTGCTCAAGTGCTCGCCGTCGCGAAGCCGCATACGCGCCGCTACGCCGACGGCCTCGGCCGAGTGCCGAGCCTCGATCGCGTGATGCACCACGCCGGCACGCCCTTCGATCGCGACGCTGTGCGTGCGCAACGGCTCGAAGGTGACGGGCGGCTTCCCCTTGGCGTTGCGGCCCTTGCGCGCCTCGGCCTCTCGGTTGTAGCAACTCGCGCAGTGACCGACAGACTGGATGACCCGCAGGTCCGACCGCCCGCACCGCAGACATGACTGCTGCGGTTCACGGGCCTGGCGTGGGGTCGACCCGAGCTGCTCACGCGCGTGCTGCTGACCGACTGGGCAGCCGCTGCAAGTGGATCCGCTGCACGCCGGCGCCGCGGTCCATCGCGCGGCGCACGAGACGGTGCTAAGCGTGCTGTGCAAGCGCTCGCAGATGAAGTAGCGGCCGCCCGGCGGCGCGCCTACCGGTGCCGGCGCCTGTTGGACCGCCGCGGTCAAGTGGCAGTGCCTTCGCGTCGTGCCAGTTCGCGGCGCACCATCATCGCGCCGGCCTTCACGATCGCGCCGATCGACTGGTCGTGCTGCTTGGCAAGGTCCCGCAGCAGCGCGCTGGTGGTGCCGTCGACCGTCAGCGTGATGGAGGCCTGCCCGCGGCGGGCGAGGCGGCGCCGGAATTCCCGGCTGCGTTCGGTGGAGGATTTGGCGGTCATCGGCTTCGTTCATGCAACGTCGAAGCTGATGAGCGTCTTGTCACGACCGTCCCCGCAACGCACCGCCCGGCCAAAAAAAATCCACCGCGAAGGTGGATCAAGTCAGGGGAGCACCCTGAGCAATTTGCCGCTCAAGCGTAGCGTCACGACGATCTTGCTTGCGATCCGCAATAGTGGGGCTACTCCGCGCCAGTTGCACGGCGCTAGACTGCCGGCCATGAGCAACACCTTGCCGCTGGCAGAAACTCTCGAACGCATTCGCGGCGCGTTCTCCCCGCTCGATTGCGCCGCCACGGCATGGGACCACGATTTCCGCATCAAGGTCACGGTGTTCGATCGGTCAGGGGCAAAGTTATTCGCGGATGACGATCTGCGCACGGACGTGTGCACCGATCCTGCGCGCCTAGATTGGACGTTGCGCGAGATCGCCTCGCGGATCAAGGCCGTGGGGCTAACCTTGGACAACTACTCGTAGCAAAGAAGCCAGATCCGACGCCGACTCCGCAGACAGTAATTCAGGCAAGAAGCAGCGGCTGCTGGGCCTACGTCCTCGCAGGCGTTAGAGCGCGCCTAGACGACGCTCAGGCCGCTTGGGCTAACTTTTCTCCACGCCCTTTATGATCTTCTCGCAAAGCCCAACCAGCCCTTTGCCGAGTGCTTCGTGAAGCGAATCTGCACGATCATGCTTAGTGGTCGTGTTTGTGCTCTTTAGGACCGCCAACAGGAGGATAGTCGGGACCGTAAAGCAGGCTGCCAGGGCTGCGACGGCAAGATGCCAACTGATCGGAGTTGGCGCTCCCGCTGCCTTGAGCGTGGCAAAGATCACCTTGACGCCGACTAGGTACATGACCAGCGAAATGCCTATAGCGGCACAGGCAGCCCACTTCCGCAAACCATGATCAAGCCGTCGGCTGTCACCTTCGATGGATGACTGCTCGGCAACGCTAGAAACAAGCGGTGAGTCCGCGGCCGTGATCTCCATGGGCGGCACGGGCGGAACCATGGGCGTGGGTTGCACATCCGACTGCCCTGGCGAGGTCACCGACACTGGCAAGGTCACCGGCGGGGCCGCCAGCGGGATAGAAGGCTCGGCGCTCTTCATCAGCTCTGCAGGGCCGGCCGGTAGAAGTTGGCAATCGCACCGTTGTCGATATGACGCATGTTCGCCTGACGGGCTTGATGCCAGGGAGAGCCGGCAGCGTGAGTCATATCCGAAAGCGTCAGGGCACTAAACTGACTGTAGCGATCCCAAACTTGATTGATCATCGACCACGCTTCAGCGTCCTGCGCACCAGGAATGTACGCAACAGGCTGACCGGTTTGCTGATTGATCTCCGTCAAAAAGCGATCAATCGGTTGGGACCCGTAGCCTTTCAGTTCGTGGTACAGCCCGTCTACGACCGGGCCATAGGGCCAAGCCTCGATGTTTTCGTTGAGAAGCGGTCGATTGTGGATGGCCAGATTCCAGGCGTGCGCGAAGAACACCAGCTTCTGCAGTTTCAGCTGGGTAAGTGGGTTCCCGGCCTCTTTAGCCTTTTGAAGGAACGCATTTGCGATGTGTCTTGCGGGGTGCGGCATGCTCTGCTCCAGTTGGCCCGGAGGAAAAGGCGAAAATCGAAAGTTCGGTTACCGCTGTATATAGCGCCAGTAGTCCCGAATTTACAGGGAAACTCGTTAAATCGTGTGGGCTTTTCAAGCAGAACGTCGGATGCGCTCCGTTTGGCCTCGTCTCAAGGTAGCTTGCAATGGCATTGTTCCGCCCTCGCTGCTGGCCGGCCCGCTGAGCAGCTAGCCACGGGCTTCCACGCACCGCGCAGTTGGCGCGCCACTGCATCGGGTGCGTCCGGTGGGCGTCATTGTCATCGACTGGCTGACGAAGCTCGAAGAGCCCCTGCAGGCCGACAAGGCGTCGCGGCGCTGGGCCATCAACTACGCCGACGCTGCGTGCCGTGCGCCTCGGCATGGCGCTCATATCGGGCATACGCGAGGCTGCTGCGCAGTGGATCATGGCAGCGCGAGCGGCCGCGGTCTTCGCGACGGTCGAGGACATGGCGATGCGCGCCGAACTCGATGGCCACGTCCTGCGCTGCCTGTCGGGCGCCGACGCGCTGGCGACGCTCGCCGGCCATCGGCCCAGTGCGGTCTGGGAGGCCATCGGCATCGACACGCGGCCGACCGAGATGCTGCGCGAGGCGCGCACCTTCGAGGATCCCGTCGAGTTCGCCGAGCCGGCCGAGGGAGCCTCCATAGCCGATGACTACGCGTCGATGGGGCTCACCCTTCGGCGGCACCCGTTGGCGCTGCTACGCGGCCGCCTGGCGGCTCGTGGGGTGCGCACCGCCGACAACCTTCGGCACCGGGCCCGCGAGATTCACTGGCTGGTCGCGGCGATGGACGGCTTCATCGTTCACCATGCCGAGCGGCAGCTCTACGCGGCCGACGACAATTTTCTCGTGAACGCAACGGCCGAGGGTTTCATCCTGGGATCAGATGTCGAGTAGGTCTCAGGGGCGGCCGGGACGAGACCTAGGCTCAACGCATCATGGATGCAATTGACGGCGCTCCGCCCGATATCTGTAAACTTTGGAGCGCAATGCCGAGCCGATGTGGCACGGCGTTCAAAACGAGCCATGGCAGGTTTCAACCCAGAAGTTTTTCGATGGGCTAGAGAGAGCGCCGGCCTAGAGCCGGAGGGCGCTGCACGCGCTATCGGGATCGCTGCGGCATCGCTGTCCTCGATCGAGAGCGGGGACAAGGAACCTTCGCGCACGATGTTGGCGAATATGGCGAGGGTCTACCGCAGGTCACTGCTGACACTGTACTTGCCAGCCCCGCCGAAGAAGGGCGACCGTGGCGAGGATTTCCGGACGGTCGTCGCAGAACGAAGCGTTGAGGCCGAGGCCGACGTAGATGCGCTCGTGCGCGACCTCCGCGCGCGGCAGAGCCTCGTGCGCGCAGTCTTGGAAGATGATGAGGACGCGCGTCCGCTGGACTTCATCGGCTCGGCAAAGATGGAGGCCGGTGTGCCGACCCTTCGGGCGGGAATCGAGAAACTGCTTGGCGTCACCCGCACAGAGTACCGGGCGCAGAAAGATGCCGACAGCGCGTTCAACTTGCTGCGCGATAAGGCGGAGCGGGCCGGGGTGTTCGTTCTGCTCGTCGGCAACCTTGGAAGTCATCATTCGACCATCCCCGTCGGGGCGTTCCGTGGCTTCGCCATAGCCGACCCCCTCGCTCCCTTCGTCGTCATCAACGACGGAGACGCCAAGGCGGCATGGTCCTTCACGCTGCTGCACGAACTTGCGCACCTATTCCTCGGTACCACGGGCGTTAGCGGCGGCGGCGTGCCTGAGATGAAGATCGAGAAGTTCTGCAATGACGTGGCCGGCGAGTTCCTGCTGCCGCGCGCAGATCTGGACGCGGTCAATCTTGCCGGCCTCGACGTGAATGCGCAGATCGCAGCCATTTCGCAGCATGCCGATCGCTGGCGTGTGAGTCGACAGATGGTCGCATACAGCCTGTGCAAGGCTGGGCGCTTGTCGCTTGACGACTGGAAGGCACTGTCGGGTGAAATTCACTCGCGCTGGATCGCTGAAAAGCGTCGCGAGAAGGAGATCGCCAAGATGAAGAAGAGCAGCGGCCCAAGCTATTACGTCGTGCGGCGTCACCGCCTGGGCTCCGCAATGCTCAATTTCGCGCACCACGCCATGGATGCGGGAACGCTGTCACCGGTCAAGGCCGCCAAGGTGCTAGGGGTCAGGCCCCGTAGCGTCTACCCATTGCTGGCTGCTGCCTGATCGGTTACTCGATGCTCTACCTGCTTGATGCGAACGTGCTGATCACAGCCCACAATTCGTACTACGCAGTCGACAGCGTGCCAGAGTACTGGGAATGGCTCGCGTATCAGGGCGAACAAGGCCGCGTGAAGATGCCGTTCGAAATCTTCGAAGAGGTCAAGGACGGCCCTGCTGATGCCGACAAGGATTTGCTCTTCGCATGGCTGCAGGAGGACGTCAACAAGAAGGCGCTGCTCTTGAGTGACGTGGTGGACCCGGCGCTTGTGCAGATGGTCACCGCAAGCGGCTATGCGGCGGACCTTACGGACGATGAGGTTGAGCAGATCGGCCGTGATCCGTTCCTGATCGCCTATGCGTTGTCCAGCAAGGATCAAAGATGCGTCGTGACGGTCGAAACCTCGGCTCCGAAAAAGCAGCGGCACAACCGAAAGATCCCCGACGTCTGCAACTCGCTGGGGCAGGGTTGGTGCAACCCGTTCGAGTTCAATCGCGCACTCGGCTTCAGCACTCAGTGGAAGCAAAAACTCGGGAAGTGACGGCCACGTGCCGCACCTGCAAGCGGGCAGGGCCTGCAGTGTTGATCCGGGACTTCCGCTAGGAGGCACGGTCCGAAGGCATCGGCCCGTGATCGCGACCGATGCCGGCCTCGCGCACAATGCCGCGCATGCCCACACCGCTCGATCAGGCGCAAGGCGCCGCCAATGCGTCCAAGACCGGCGGCGTGCGGTCGTCGCCGCGCTTCGATCTTGCGCCGCCGTATCGACCAGGAGTGTTCCTGTTCAACTACAAAGCCCGTGCGTTCGTACTCTCGCCACAGCAGCCGGCGTCCCAGGAACATGCGGAGCCAAGGCCAAACATCCCTGTCGCGACGCATCAGATGATCATCGGCGTCGTCGGCACGATCGCGGAAAAATGGGAAAAGCCAGCAGCTTGGCTGCTGACCGGGTTCGCCGCTGTCGTGGCGCTGATCATCTCGAACTATGACAAGGCGGCGGGACTGCTTGGCGCCCGGGCGGTGCACGCCGTTGTGCTCCTGTTTTTCCTGACTGCTGTCGCCCACGCGGTGCAACAGATCTTCTCCACGTTGCTTCAGGCAGGCGTCGCAGGGGGCAAAGTAGGGCGTGAGTTGAAGTTGGAGAACGTCAATGAAGAAGAACTCAGGCAGCTGATGGATGGGCTTGTGGAAGCCTATCCATGGCCGATGAAGCGCTTCCTTCGTTCGAAGTACGACCAGCTGCTCGAGCATGGGTTCGCGCCGTTCAGTAAGTCGATGGCTCGCATGGCTGCCACGCTGGTCTGGTCAGCGGTCGCTCAGATGCTTTTCGGTCTGGTCGCGGTTGGCATCATCACTTGGTCACTGATGCGCATCACCTGGGTCGCGCCGACGCCTGCTACAAGTGCACCGCCGGCTACCTCGGAGCCGCTGCGACAGTTTGCCCCGCCTGCTGTGTCGAAGTAGGCCTTCGGGCGCTACGCCGCGATCGCAACCGGCAGTTGGTGCACGTTCCCTGTCGTCATCCCGCTGCTGCCAGCGCGAAGTCTGCCGACGAAGTCGTTCCACCTCCGGAGCGCCTTCTTCTTCGCTTCCAAGTGCTCGCCTACGTCGTAGTGTTTGTCCTGGATACCGCTCAGACCATGACTCAGCAACTGCGCGCGCACATCCTTCGAGATGTTCAGGGGCGCCCCGGCCATCATCGTTTCGACGGTGCGCCTGATGTCACCGCCGCGGAACGGCTGCGAGGACTCACCGTTTGCAACCATCAGATCGCTGATCGCCTTCACGGCGCTCGAAAGCGTTTCGGGTCGAAGAACTGCGTCGCGGCTCGCGAACAGTTTGCCCTCGGGATTGATCGCTGCAAGTTCATCGAGCAGCGCCTTTATTTCAGGGACGATCGGCAGCACGTGCGCACGCGCTTTGGCCCGACGTCCCTTTGGATCGTGCAATGTGAGCGTCTCGCCCTCGTGCATGCTCTGGTGAGCGATGCGCAGCAACTGCTGGATCCGCTGCCCGCCGCTCGCAATCTGCAGCATCAGGGCTATCCTGGTGAGCGCAAAAGGCAGTGCGCTGACGTGGGCAAGATATGCGCGCAACTCCTTCTGCGAGAGTTTTCGAGTGCTCGCCACGTTGTAGTGGCGCGCCATCGTCGTGGAGGGTACGGATGCCACCGGATTCATCGTCAGGTTGAACCCAGGCGCGCCGGTGGCTGCGGTTGGCTCCAAGGCCTTGCCGAGTTCATGCCGAAACGCCGTCGAAAGGTAGCTGCGCAGCTTGAGGGCGGTACGTCCTTTCTTGAGCTTCTCCCCATCGGCCCCGCACTTCGCGTTCCTGTCCTTGTCCTTGACGTTGGGGCCGACGAGCCGGGAGAGGATGTGCGCCACGTGGTGCGGCGTGATCGCCGAGGCGGGGAGGGTGGCCAAGTCGGGGAAGGCCTTCTTTACATGGTTCGCGAACAGGTTGCCAACGTCGTACGCACTGCCTTCTTTCCCCGTTTCTCGCAGGTGGTCGACATAGTTGTCGCAAAGCGCGCTCAGCGTGCTCGTCTCGGCCTGGCGCACCTGGACGATCATGGCGGCCTGCAGCATCTTCGCCTGCTGACGGTCAATCTCGCGCTCGGCCAAGGGATCTTCACCGTCCCTGATGAGGGCCTGCAGTCGCGCCGCCTCCACGCGGGCCTGGCTCAATGTGAGCAGGCCCTCGGCCTCGGTCGCATTGAAACGGCCCAGCGTCTGCGTCCGCTTCTTGCCGGCGTGCTGGTACACGAACAAAAACTCCGTCACCCCTCTGCCGCTTGGCGTCTGGCGGCGGCGCGCCTTCAAGGATCCGTAGCCGGGCCGGACGGACCCGTCGGCGCGCATCGTTCCCGGCTTCAGGCCTTTGATCGCTGCGGTGGTCAGGGCTGCCGGCGCGGTGCGGTGGACTGCGGCTTTCTTTTCGGTGGGTTCGAGGCTCATCGTGTAGCGATCCATGTGGCGATCAAGACTTCAATTTCGGTGAACATTCTTGCACACCGCTAAACACGAAAAACGGCTAAGTCGTTGATATGCCTCAACAATTTCAATGCATGTGCACCGCCGTGAGCACCGGTGAACAGGCCTAAAACTGCCTCATAATCCGTTGGTCGATGGTTCAAGCCCATCACGGCCTACCACGCGAAATTTGCGATGCATTCGGGACAGGTCGAAAACGCATGCTATAATCGCAAGCTGTGCGGCTGTAGCTCAGTTGGATAGAGTACTTGGCTACGAACCAAGGGGTCGTGGGTTCAATTCCTGCCAGCCGCACCACTCTCTGAAGGGTCAGCTCGTGAAAACGAGCTGACCCTTTTCTTTTGCCCGCAGCATCGACAATCAGGCATGAGCAAGGCTTTCACCAAAGAAACCGATGCCGACGATGACGACGCAGCCGAGGGCGCTGCGCCGCCGCTGCCATCGGGCACCAAGAACTACATGACGCCGGGCGGCTACGCGCGTCTGCGCGACGAGTTGCTCGCATTGATGGACGTCGAGCGACCCAAGGTCGTCGAGGCGGTGCACTGGGCCGCGAAGAACGGCGACCGTTCCGAGAATGGCGACTACCTCTACGGCAAGAAACGGCTGCGTGAGATCGATCGGCGCATCCGCTTCCTCACCAAGCGCCTCGAAGTGGCCGAGGTCACCGACCCGTCGGTGCACCATGGGCGCGACCAGATTTTCTTCGGAGCGACCGTGCGCTATGCCGATGCGGCTGGCAACGAGCGCGCCGTGACGATCCTGGGCATTGACGAAGCCGAGAGCGCCAAGGGGCAGGTGAGCTGGATTTCGCCCATCGCGCGCGCGCTGCTCAAGGCACGCGAGGGCGACTTGGTGAAGCTCTCCACTCCTGGCGGTCTGCAGGAACTGGAGATCCTCTCGGTCGCGTACCCGGCACCCACCTCAGCCTGATCAGGCCACAGGCACGGTCCGCGTGGCGGACAGCACCGAGGGGCTCCGATTGACGGCGCGCAGCACCGCATCCAGGTGCGCGCGGTCGCGCACGGCGATCACGAAACGCAGGTCGGTCGAATCCTGCGGTGTCTCTTCGGTCATCTCGACGTGGGTGATGTCGGCTTCGGCGTCGGCCAGCGTCGAAGCGACCTTGGCCAGCACGCCCTTGTCGTTGCGAACCGTGACGACGACCCCCGTTTCGAAGGTGCGCATCGGTTCGTCGGCCCACTCGACCGCGAAGAAGCGCTCGCTGTCCTTGTAGTGCAGCCGCTGGCCGACACCGCAGGCCTCGGTGTGGACGACCAGCCCTTCGCCATGGCCGAGATAGCCGACGATCGGATCGCCCGGAATGGGTCGGCAGCACAACGCAAAGCGCACCGAGGAGTTCTCGCTGCCGTCGAGCGTGACGGCGCCCTGCGACACGCTCTCGTGCGCGGTGAACCGTTCGCGGCTGAGCATCAGTGCATCGGGTTTCTCGCCACGCTCGGCCAGCAGCGCCATCAGCCGCTTGGCCACGATGCTGGCGATGCGCTTGCCCAGGCCGATGTCGGTCAGGAGTTCGCCCCGGGTGCGGTTGCCGGTGAAGCGCAGCAGTTTTTCCCAGATCGATTGCTGGTCGGCGTCGTCGCCCGGTAGCGTGCCGAGGCCCTCGGCGCGCAGCGCCTGGGCCAGCAGCTTCTCGCCAAGCTCTTCGGATTCGACGTGCGCCAACGTCTTCAGGTAGTGGCGGATCTTGGAGCGCGCGCGGCCGGTGCGCACAAAGCCCAGCCACGCCGGATTCGGCGTGGACACCGGCGCGGTGATGACTTCCACCACGTCGCCGTTCTTGAGCTCGGTGCGCAGCGGCACCTGGTCGCCGTTGATGCGGGCGGCCGAGGTGTGGTCGCCGATGTTGCTGTGGATGGCGTAGGCGAAGTCGACCACGGTGGCCCCGCGCGGCAGCGCCATGATCTGGCTCTTGGGCGTGAAGACGTAGACCGCGTCGGGGAACAGGTCCACCTTCACATGGTCCCAGAACTCGGCGGCATCGCGGGTCTCGTCCTGAATGTCGAGCAGCGACTGGAGCCACTTGGCACCCAGGCGCTCGCCGTTGGCAACGCTCGGGTCGGACGCCTTGTACAGCCAGTGCGCGGCCACCCCGGACTCGGCGACGACATTCATGGCCTCGGTCCGCAGCTGGAACTCGACATTCACGCCGGCCGGGCCGACCAGCGTGGTGTGCAGCGACTGGTAGCCGTTGAGCTTGGCGATCGCGATGTGGTCCTTGAACTTGCCCGGCAGCGGCTTGTACATCTGGTGCAGGATGCCCAGGCCCGTGTAGCAGGCGATCACGTTCGGCACGATGAGCCGGAAGCCGTAGATGTCGGTCACCTGGGCGAAGCTCAGGCGCTTTTCGTCCATCTTGCGGTAGATGGAATAGAGCGTCTTTTCGCGCCCAGCGATGCGCACGGTCATGCCGGCTTCGCCGAAGGCGGCCTCGACCTCCTTCTGCACTTTCTGGATCAGGTCGCGGCGTCGGCCGCGCGCCTTGGACACGGCCTTCGCGAGGATGGCATAGCGCCATGGCCGCAGATGCCGGAACGACAGCTCCTGCAATTCGCGGTAGGTCTGGTTGAGCCCGAGCCGGTAGGCGATGGGCGCGTAAATCTCCAGCGTCTCGCCTGCGATGCGCGCCCACTTCTCGCGCGGCGCATCGTCCAGCGTGCGCATGTTGTGGGTGCGGTCGGCCAGCTTCACGAGGATGACCCGCACGTCGCGCGCCATGGCCAGCAGCATCTTGCGGAAGGACTCGGCCTGGTTCTCTTCGCGGGTGTTGAACTGCAGCTTGTCGAGCTTGGTCAGCCCGTCGACCAGTTCGGCGACTGGTGCACCGAAACGTTCGATCAGCTCGGATTTGGTGACGCCGCAGTCCTCGATCGCGTCGTGCAGCAGCGCGGCCATCAGCGCCTGCGCATCGAGCTTCCACTCGGCGCACTGGGCCGCGACGGCGATCGGGTGCGTGATGTACGGCTCGCCGCTGTTGCGCAGCTGGCCCAGGTGCGCCTCGTCGGCGAAGCGGTAGGCGCGCCGGACCAGCTCGGTGTCTTCGGCGCTCAGGTAGTCGAGCCGGGCGGTGAGGGCAGCGAAGCTGGCCGCAGCCGCATTCAAGGCAGCCGGACTCGGCCGGGGCATGCCTCGAGGTGCATTGGACTGGGACTTGACGACCGCGCTCATGAGGGACACTTTAGCGCGGCGTCCACACGGCCGCGTTCAGGCATAAAAAAAGCACCGCGTGGCGGTGCTTCTTTGTTGCAGTGCAACGTCAATCAGCCTGGGACCTTCTTGAGCATCTCGATGCCGATCTTGCCTTCGGCGATCTCGCGCAGCGCGGTCACGGCCGGCTTGTTCTTGCTCTCGATCTTCGGGGCATGGCCCTGGCTCAGCATGCGCGCACGGTAGGTCGCGGCAAGCACGAGCTGAAAACGGTTGGGGATCTGCAGCAGGCAGTCTTCGACGGTGATGCGGGCCATGAGGATCTTTCGTTGCGGACGGTGGGCGAATCAGGGGATATTCAGAGCGGCGAAGGTGTCGGCACGGGCGCGGCGCTGGGCGGAATACCGCAGCCGCTGGGCGTGGACGATGGCTTTCAGGTCGAAAAGCGCACGCTCAAATAACTCGTTGATTATAACGAAGTCGAATTCGCTGGAGCGCGCCATCTCGTCCGCCGCATTGCGCAGGCGCAGTTCGATGACCTCGGCGCTGTCTTCGCCGCGGCGTTCGAGCCGTGAGCGCAGCTCTTCCCAGCTGGGCGGCAGGATGAAGATCAGCACCGCATTCGCGAAGGTCTTGCGGATCTGGATGGCGCCCTGGAAGTCGATCTCGAGGATGACATCGACGCCCTGCGCCATGCGGTCCTCGACCGCCTTTTTCGACGTGCCGTAGCGCTGGCCGTGCACGTGCGCCCACTCGATGAAGGCGTCGCTTTCCACCATCGCGTCGAACTCGCTGGCCGAAGCGAAGAAGTACTCGCGGCCGTGCTTTTCCTGCCCGCGTGGCGGGCGCGTGGTGTGGGACACCGACGGCTGGACGGCCGAATCGAGTTCCATCAGTGCCTTCACGAGGCTCGACTTGCCGGCGCCGCTGGGGGCGGCGACG
Source organism: Variovorax cryoconiti (assembly GCF_051216395.1). Taxonomy (NCBI): domain Bacteria; kingdom Pseudomonadati; phylum Pseudomonadota; class Betaproteobacteria; order Burkholderiales; family Comamonadaceae; genus Variovorax; species Variovorax cryoconiti. The sequence continues at coordinate 129,247 of NZ_JBPJZI010000001.1, forward strand.
ACGAAGAGATTGCCGGGGTAATCCATGGTGGGTCTATTCGATGTTCTGGACTTGCTCGCGCATCTGCTCGATCAGCACCTTCATGTCGACGCCGATGCGCGTCATCTCGAGGGCGGCCGACTTGGAGCCCAGCGTGTTGGCTTCGCGGTGCAGTTCCTGGATCAGGAAGTCGAGCCGCTTGCCGATCTCGCCGCCCTTCTTCAGCAGGCGCTCGATCTCGTCGAGGTGGGAGCCGAGGCGGGTGAGCTCCTCGGCCACGTCGATCCGGATGGCGAAGGCGGTCGCCTCGTTCAGGGCACGGTCCTGCGCCGCTTCGGGCAGCGTGCCGCCGGTGAGGCCCATGGCGTCCTGCCAGCGCTCGAGGAAGCGGGTGCGCTGCTGCTCGACCAGCTGCGGCACCAGCGGCACGGCCTGGGCGGTGAGCTTGCGCAGCTGGCCGAGGTGGTCTTTCAGCATCGCGGCCAGGCGGGCGCCTTCGCGTTCGCGGGCTTCGATCAGGCTGTCGAGCGCCTTCTTCGTCACGTCGGCCAACACGCTGCTCCAGTCGCCCGCCGAGGTCGAATCGCCGGCAGCGATGCGCAGCACGTCGGCAACGCTCAGTTCGCGCGCGCTCGGCAGCCAGGCGCGGATGCCGTCCTGCACGCCGTTGAGTCGTTGCAGCAATCGGGTGGAGGGCTCCGCGACGCCGCCCTGTGCGGTGCTTTCGACCGCGGCACGCAGCTCGACCTTGCCGCGCTTGAGCCGGCCGGTGAGCATTTCGCGCAACACCGGCTCATATTGCCGAAGGTCTTCCGGCAGCTTGAAAGTCAGATCGAGGAATCGGCTGTTGACCGAGCGGATCTCGACCCCCAGACGGCCCGCCGCCAGAGGGCGCGGGTCGGTTTCTGGCGGGGTTCCGGCAGGGCCGTTCTGGCCGCTGGCATAGCCGGTCATGCTGTAAACTGACATTGCGCCTCACTGTGGAAATATGGCTCGCACGGAGGCGACGGCACAGCGTTCGCTTGCCGCCCCCTTGCCTTCGGGCGAAACTCCCGGATTATGTCAAAGGTCAAACCTTCGCCCCTGCTGCCGGACACCGTCATCGGCGGCTACCGTGTCATTCGCCGTCTGTCGGCGGGTGGTTTCGGCGTGGTGTACCTGGCGGTTGACCACAGCGGTCAGCAGGTCGCGATCAAGGAATACCTGCCCTCGTCGCTGGCCACGCGTGGCACCGGCGAACTGGCGCCGCAGGTGCCGCCCGAGAAGCTGTCGCTCTACCGGCTGGGGCTCAAGAGCTTCTTCGAGGAAGGGCGCTCGCTGGCCCAGATCTCGCACGCGTCGGTGGTCAGCGTGCTCAACTTCTTCCGCGAGAACGAAACCGTCTACATGGTGATGAACTACCTGGAGGGCGCGACCCTGCAGGACTTCATCGTCACCGCGCGCGACCTGAAGAAGCAGAAGGTCTTCCGCGAATCGACCATCCGCTCGCTGTTCGACGAGATCCTGCGCGGCCTGCGCATCGTCCACCAGCACAAGATGCTGCACCTGGACATCAAGCCGGCCAACATCTTCGTGACCGACGACGACCGCGCCGTGATGATCGACTTCGGCGCGGCCCGCGAGGTGCTGTCGAAGGAAGGCAACTTCATCCGCCCGATGTACACCCCCGGCTTCGCGGCGCCCGAGATGTACCGCCGCGACTCGTCGATGGGCCCGTGGACCGACATCTACGCCATCGGCGCCTGCATCTACGCCTGCATGCAGGGCTACCCGCCCAACGATGCGCCGCAGCGCATCGAGAAAGACCGGCTGGGCCTGTCGCTGTCGCGCCTGCGCGGCATCTACTCGGACAACATGATCGAGGTGGTCGAGTGGTGCATGTCGCTCGACCCGCTGTCGCGGCCGCAGTCGGTGTTCGCGCTACAGAAGGAGCTCAGCCGCGAAGGCGAGCGCCGCTACACCAAGCTCACGGTCGGCGAAAAGGTGCGCCTGTCGATCGACAACATCCGTTCCTTCGACAAGAAGGGCCTGCCCAAGGCGGCGGCGCCCACGACCCGACCGGCATGAAGTTCTCCGTTTTCCAGGTCAGCCGCAAGGGCGGTCGTCTCAAGAATGAAGACCGCATGGGTTACTGCTACACCCGCGAGTCCGGCCTGTTCGTGCTGGCCGACGGGATGGGCGGGCACCCCGAAGGCGAGGTGGCGGCGCAGATGGCGTTGCAGACCATCGCCGCCCTGTACCAGCGCGAAGCGCGCCCGGTGCTGAAGGACGTGAAGGCCTTCCTCACGTCGTCCGTGATGTCGGCGCACCAGCAGATCATGCGTTACGCTGGCACCAAGGCCATGCTCGACACGCCGCGCACCACGGTGGTCGCGGCCGTGCTGCAGGGCACGACGGCGCACTGGGTGCACTGCGGCGATTCGCGGCTGTACGTGGTGCGCGACGGCGCGCTGCTGACCCGTACGCGTGACCATTCCCACGCCGAACGCCCCCGCCCCGGCGGCGGGCCGGAGCCGGTGAACCGCAACCTGCTGCTGACCTGCCTGGGCTCACCCACGCCGCCGATGATCGATGTCGCTGCGCCGCTGCAGTTGCAGCGCGGCGATCGCATCATGCTGTGCTCCGACGGCGTATGGGGCGTGCTCGACGACGCGCTCATCGTGCACACGCTCTCGTCCGGCAAGCCAGTGTCCGATGCGGCGCCCGACCTGGCCGAGATGGCACTGCGCAAGGGCGGTACGCACAGCGACAACGTGACGCTCATCGCGCTCGAATGGGAAACCCCCGATGCCCCCGGCACAGGGCGGGGCATCTCGACCGACAGCATCAGCGATGGCGTGTTCGCGTCCACCATCCAGGCCGGGATGCCGTCGGAGACCGAACTCGACGACCTGGACGAGGACGCCATCGAGCGCTCCATCGCCGAAATCAACGAGGCCATCCGCCGCTCCGCAGCGCGCAAGGCCTGATCCGTTTCTTCTTTTCTTTTTGCCCATGACCGATTTCATCCGCAGCGGCGCCCGCGCCGCCGACCAGCTGCGCCCCGTGCGCATCACCCGTGGCTTCACCATCCACGCCGAAGGCTCCGTGCTCATCGAGTTCGGCCAGACCCGCGTGCTGTGCACCGCCTCGGTCGAAGAGAAGGTGCCGCCGCACAAGAAGGGCAGCGGCGAAGGCTGGGTGACGGCCGAATACGGCATGCTGCCGCGCGCCACGCACACCCGCAGCAGCCGCGAGGCGGCCAAGGGCAAACAGACCGGCCGTACGCAGGAAATCCAGCGCCTCATCGGCCGCTCCATGCGCGCCGTGTTCGACCTGAAGGCCCTGGGCGAACGCACCATCCACCTCGACTGCGACGTGCTCCAGGCCGACGGCGGCACCCGCACCGCGGCCATCACGGGCGCCTTCGTGGCGGCGCAGGATGCGGTCGGCAAGCTGCTGGCGAGTGGTGCCATCACGGCATCGCCCATCCGCGGCCACGTTGCGGCGATCTCGGTGGGTATCGTGCAGGGCACGCCGCTGCTCGACCTCGAGTACATCGAGGACTCGGCCTGCGACACCGACATGAACGTCGTGATGACCGGCGCCGGCCACTTCGTCGAGGTGCAGGGCACGGCCGAGGGCGCGGCCTTCTCGCGCGACGAAATGAACCTGCTGCTCGGCCTGGCCGAGAAGGGCATCGGCGAACTGGTGCTGATGCAGCAGCAGGCGCTGGCCGCCTGAAGGCCGGACGGGGGCAAGGCAGACGCATGCGACTCGTTCTGGCATCGAACAACGCCGGCAAGCTGGCCGAGCTGCAGCAGCTGTTCGCGCCGCTGGGCGTCGAGCTGGTGCGGCAGTCTGAGCTCGGGGTCGGTGAGGCGGAAGAACCGTTCCGCACCTTCGTCGAGAACGCCCTGGCGAAGGCGCGCCATGCGGCCGCGGCCACCGGCCTGCCGGCCATCGCCGACGACGCGGGCTTGTGCGTCAACGCCTTCGGCGGGCTGCCGGGCGTCGACACCGCCTACTACGCCACCCAGTTCGGCTACCCGAAGGGCGATGGCAACAACGTGCGCGCGCTGCTCGAGCAGATGGCGACCGTCGCCGACCGCCGCGCCGCGCTCGTCAGCACGCTCGTGGCCCTGCGCAGCGCCGACGACCCCGAGCCGCTGATCGCCGTCGGCCGCGCGTCGGGCGAGATCACCCGCGAACCCATCGGCGACAACGGCTTCGGCTTCGACCCCGTGATGTTCCTGCCTAGCCTGGGCCAGACCTTCGCGCAGCTTCCGCCCGACGTGAAGAATTCGCACAGCCACCGCGGCCAGGCCGCGCGAGCCATGCTGGCGCTGATGCGCGCCCACTGGATGTGAAAGCGTCGGTGCCCATCGCCGCGGCCGTCGAGCCCGGCGCGCTGCACGCCAACGACGTGCTGCATCTCATGCGCCCCGGCACGCTGCAACTGGCCGCGCTGCCGCCGCTGTCGCTCTACGTGCACCTGCCCTGGTGCCTGCGCAAGTGTCCGTACTGTGACTTCAACTCGCACGAGTGGCGTGCAGGCGGCGAGGCACTGCCCGAGCAGCGCTACCTCGATGCCCTGGTGGCCGACCTCGATGCGGCGCTGCCGCTGATCTGGGGCCGCACCGTCCACACCATCTTCATCGGTGGCGGCACACCCAGCCTGTTCTCGCCCGAAGCCATCGAGCGCCTGATCGGCGACCTGCGTGCGCGCCTGAAGCTTGCGCCCGACTGCGAGATCTCGCTCGAGGCCAACCCCGGCACCTTCGAGCGCGACCGCTTCCGCGCCTACCGCGGCGCGGGCGTCACGCGCCTGTCGGTCGGCGTGCAGAGCTTCAACGACGCGCACCTGCAGGCGCTCGGCCGCGTGCACGACCGTGCCCAGGCCATCGCGGCCGTCGAAGAGGCGGCCAGCGCTTTCGACACCTTCAACCTCGACCTGATGTACGCGCTGCCCGGCCAGACGCCGGCGCAGCTCGAGGCCGACCTGGCGCAGGCCTTGGCGCTGGCGCCGCCGCACCTGTCGGTCTACCACCTGACGATCGAACCCAACACGTACTTCGCCAAGTTCCCGCCGGTGGTGCCCGAAGACGACGATGCCTACGCCATGCTCGACCGCATCACCGAGGCGACGGCGGCGCTGGGCATGACGCGCTACGAAGTCTCTGCCTATGCGCGCGAGGGGCACCGCTGCGCCCACAACCTCAACTACTGGCAGTTCGGCGACTACCTCGGCATCGGCGCGGGCGCGCACAGCAAGCTGAGCTTCGCGCACCGGCTGGTGCGGCAGGTGCGCTATCGTGAGCCACAGCGCTACATGGCCCAGGCACTGGCCGGCGCGGCCGTCTCGCAGAGCGACGAAGTCGCCATCGCCGACCTGCCCTTCGAATTCATGCTCAACGCGCTGCGCCTGCGTGAAGGTTTCACGCTGGCGCAGTTCACCGAACGCACCGGCCTGTCGATCACCGCCATCCAGCGCGGACTCGAAGCGGCCGAGAAGCAGGGCCTGCTGCAGCGCGACCTGTGGCACGCCTGGCCGACCGAGCGCGGTCTGGATTTCCTGAGCGATCTGCAGACGCTCTTTCTGCCGGATGCGTAGATTCTTCGCTCGGCGCGCCAGCCGAGCCCAGATGCCCGCATAAAATCGCGGCCGCTGCGTCGCAACGGCGCAGCATTGGAGAGTTGGGTGAGTGGTTTAAACCAGCAGTCTTGAAAACTGCCGACGTGAAAGCGTCCGTGAGTTCGAATCTCACACTCTCCGCCGGAACGGCATCCTCTGATGAGGCCGAACGTCGATGGCGCTGGTTGCCGCCGCAGTCCATAAGTACATAGTCCTACGTCGATCCACGCCATTGTGAGCCGCGCCATCTTGGGTGCCGAGGTAGACCGATGCTTTTGCCAAGGGAAAGCATGGATGACACCCGATTCAACGACGCAAGTTCACCGGACACGATCGACCATTTGAACGATGAAAGGCTTCGCAGGAGCGAGGAGGTCGCTCGAGGCTGGCGGCGGAACGGGATGGTCTTGCTGCTGGTGCTCCTGGCGGCCGTGGGCTACTGGGTGTTGCGCTAGAGACGGTTGCGCTACTTCAGGCCGCCGAACCCGAACCCGAACTGCGCGCGCTTGACCTGCTGCGCCGGCGCCTCTTGCTCGCGCGGCCCCGCGTCCAGGTCGACGATCATTTCCTGCAGGACGCGCAGCCCTGCGGCCATCGCCTTCGCGTAGGTGGCGGCGGGCCGCTTGGCCCGTTTCAACGCCGCCCACTGGGCGCCCTGCTCGAGCAGCACCCATTCGAAATCGCCGGGCTCCGGTTCCTCGACGGTCAGCGCGATGTGTCTCAGGGCACCGGCCACCCTTAGACCTCCGGCAAGCCGAGATGGGCGCGCACGTCCTTCGCCATGACGCCGACTTTGGCAACGGCCTCGCGCAGCTCCGCCTCGGGGACGTTGAGCGCCTTCGCCCAGTCGCGAAGCTCGTGCTCTTCGTTGATGTTGATTCGGGCCGAGTCAGCCGGGCCGCGCTTGGTTCTGTCGTCTGCCATGCGATACCTCCAGTTGAAAAATCGAGGACTGTGCAGCGAGTCAGGGCCGGCGTGCGCCAGAACAGAAGTGCAAGGCGCGTCGGAGAAGGCCGGGCGCAGGTGGCGCGTGGCTTCCGCTGGACGACCTCGGGCTGAGATCGGCCAGGTTCAGCCGCTGTTCGGCAGTTCGGCAACCCGTTCGGCCCGCAGCATGACGCGAAAGACGGGACTCAGTCTTTCATGTTCGCGAACTTCACCAGGCCGGCGAACTTGGCGACATCGTCGCGCATGATCTTCGCGAGGTCCTCGTTGCCGGTGGCCGGCACCGAGCCGCCGGATTCCAGGCGCTTGCGGATCGCCGGGTCTTTCAGGCCCGTGGCCAGTGCGGTGCGCAGGCGCTGCGTCACCTCGGGTGGCAGGTTGGCCGGGCCGGCGAGCGCGAACCAGCCCGAGAGCTCGTAACCCTTGAGCTGCGGGTTCTCGCCCAGCGCGGGCACGTGGGGCAGGCTGGCCATGCGCGTGGCCGAGGTGACGCCCAGCGGCACGATGCGCCCGCTCTGGATGAAGGGCACGGCGGCGGTCGGCGAGATCATCGCGAAGTCCAGCGTGCCGCCCACCAAATCGGTGGTGAGCGACGAGGTGCTGCGGTACGGGATGTGCGTCATGAAGATGCCCGCGCGCTGCTTGATGAGCTCGCCCGCGAAGTGCAGCGTCGAACCCACGCCCGAGCTGCCGTAGCTGAACTTGCCGGGGTTGCGCCGGGTCAGCTCGATGAACTCGGCGAGCGACTTCACGCTGGTGCGCGGGCTCGCCACCAGCAGCACCGGCGCGGTCGCGATCAGGCCGATGGGCGTCATGTCCTTGAGCGGGTCGTACTTCTGCGCCGGGTTGACCTGGCCCGTCGCGGCCATCTCGTTGCTGGAGCCGGTCAGCAGCGTGTAGCCGTCGGCCGGGCTGCTCACGAGGCGCTGCGCCGCCACCGCGCCGGCGGCGCCGGACTGGTTGTCGACCACCACGGTGGCGCCGATCTGCGCAGCGATCACGTCGGCCGCGATGCGTGCGGCCATGTCGACCGAGCCGCCCGGCGCATAGCCCACCACCATCTTGATCGGCTTGGCGGGGTAGCCCTGCGCCCATACCGGGGTGGTCGACAGCAGGGCGAGCGGCGCGGCGAGCGTGATGGCGGACAACAGACGGCGGCGCGGGGCATGCGCGGGGAGGGCGGTGCGGGTGTTCATGGCGGCGGGCAATCGAAAAGGATGGAAAGGCGGCAAGGAGGTTCAGGCGGCCGGTGCAAGGAAGCGGCGCACCAGTTGCACCCAGTAGCTCGCGGCGGTCGGCAGGATGGCGTCGTTGAAGTCGTAGCCCGGGTTGTGGACCATGCAGCCGCCGGTGCCGTGGCCTTCGCCTTCGCCGTTGCCCACGATCAGGTAGCTGCCGGGGCAGTGCTGCAGCATGAAGGAGAAGTCCTCGCTGCCGGTGAGCGGCTCAAGCGCGCCCAGCAGGCCGTCTTCACCGAGCCAGTCGAGCGCGACCTGCCGGGCGAAGGTCGTGCTGGCCTCGTCGTTGACCAGTGCGGGGTAGCGCCAGTGATAGTCGACCTCGGCCGTCACGCCCAGCGTGGTGGCCTGCGACTGCACCAGTTGCGTGATGCGCTCGCGCAGCAGCGCGCGGGTCTCGGGGCGGTAGGCGCGCACCGTCAGGCGCAGCTTCACCTCGTCGGGAATCACGTTGGGCGCATCGCCGCCGTGGATGGCGCCGACCGACACCACCGCCATGTCGCGCGGGTCGACGTTGCGCGAGACGATGGTCTGCAGCGCCACGATGATGTGCGCCGCCGCCACCACCGGGTCGGCCGACAGGTGCGGTGCAGAGCCGTGGCCGCCGCGGCCGGACACGGTGACCAGCACCGTGTCCGACGACGCCATGAACGGCCCGGCCTTGAAGCCGAACTTGCCGACCGGGAAGCCCGGCATGTTGTGCAGCGCGAAGATGGCGTCGCAGGGAAATTTCTCGAACAGGCCTTCTTCCACCATGCGGCGCCCACCGCCCAGGCCTTCCTCGGCCGGCTGGAAGATCAGGTTCAGCGTGCCGTCGAAATGGCGTTCCTGCGCGATGCAGCGCGCCGCGGCGAGCAGGATGGCGGTGTGGCCGTCATGGCCGCACGCGTGCATCTTGCCGGCATGGCGGCTGGCGTAAGGCAGTTGGGTCGTCTCGTGGATGGGCAGCGCATCCATGTCGGCACGCAGGCCCAGGCGGCGGGTGCTGTTCCCCCGCTTCAGCGTGCCGACCACGCCGGTACCGCCGAGGCCGCGGTGCACCTCGTAGCCCCAGTCCGACAGCCGCTCGGCGACCAGGTCGCCGGTCGCGAATTCCTCGAAGGCCAGTTCCGGGTGCGCGTGGATGTGGCGGCGCAGCTGGATCATGTCGGTGGCGATGGCGCTCACTTCGGGCAGCACGGTGCCTGCGGGGCGGACGGGGGGATCGAGTTCGGCGGCGACGGTCATCGGGTGGGCAGCGAGGCGGTGGGTTGCGGAGGCGCAAGCCAGTCTAGGCACGCTCTTTGCGTCGAGGCAGACAGGTCAAACCGTTCACCCTGGGGTGTCGCCTGTCCTTCGGCAGTGCCAGGCCCCCCTCATCCCTCCGCGTGCATCCCGGTCATGAAACTCCAGCAACTTCGCTATCTCGTCGCCGTCGCGACCGAGGGCAGCATCCGCGCGGCCGCCCGCGCCCTGTGCCTCACGCAGGCGACCGTCACACAGGGGCTGCGCGAACTCGAAGGCCATGCGCAGGTCCAGCTCTTCCAGCGCCACAGCAGCGGTGTGCTGCTCACGGCTGCGGGGCAGGAGCTGCTGGACCATGCCCAGCGCGCGCTCTCGCAGATCAGGCAGGCCGAGGAGGCCGTGGCGCGGCATCGCGACGGTGCCTCGCCGCAGCGCCTGTCGGTGGGTGTCACGCCGTGGGTGGCGCAGACGCTCATCTCGCGTGTGCTGCCGCGTTTTCGCGCCGAGCTCCCCCACATGCAGCTGGAACTGTTCGACGGACTGTCGGCACTGGCGTATCCGCGGCTGCGCGCGGGCACGCTCGACTTCATGATCGGTCGGATCGCTTCCGATGCGCTGATGGACGGCTTGCATGCCCAGCCGCTGTTCAGCTACGAGATGACGGTGGTGGCGCGCACGGGTCACCCGGCAGCCACGGCGAGGTCCATCGGCGAGCTGACCGACCATGACTGGGTGCTCAACTTCACGCCGGGCGAAGCGGCCTCGTTCATGCACAACCTGTTCGACCAGCATGGCGTGGCGGCGCCCAGCCAGCGCATCCACCTCGCGCACTCCGCCATGCTCATGCTCACCCTGGTGCGGCAGGCCGGCATGCTGACCTTCTGCCCGTGGCCGCTGGTCGAAACGAGCAGCATGCGTGAAGGCATGGTCGCGCTGTCGCTGCGGGAGCGCTTCAACACGCACGAGGTCGGCGTGGTCCGCCGCAACAACGAGCCGCTCTCGCATGCGGCGCAACGCTTCGTCGCGCTGTTCATGGAGGAGGTCCGTGCCTGCGTTGCCTCCGACGACCCGGAGCTCAAGCGGGTCTTTTATTCGGTGGAGTTGATGGGCGAGGCCCGAGCAGCCGATGGTGAACCGTGGCCGACGGCAGGCCTCGAGAGCCGGTCGGACCGAATCCCGCAATCCGTCTGACCACGCCGCCCCTGCGTTCTTACACGACCGGCCCGCCCGCCTCGCGGATGGTCAGCCCGGTGGCGCCCAGCTTGGCCTCGTGCTTGGCCAGGGCGGCGGCGTTCGCCACGTCCTGTGCATCCTCGAAGTCGCCCGGCGCCACCAGCAGCGCACCGACCGACAGGGTGGAAAAGCCGAAGAAGCGCAGCACGCCGTGCCGGTCTTCGCCCTCGATGCCGCCGGCCTCGAGCTCGCTGTCGTCGTAGAGGCGCATCGCTGCGCTTTCGAACTGGTCGATCATCCGCAGGCAGCGCTGCTTCCAGTCGGCGCTCTGGAAGAGCACCAGGAAGTCGTCGCCGCCGATGTGGCCGACGAAGTCGCGCGTCGGTTCGGCGTTGCGCACCGCGATGCGGGCCAGCAGCCGGATCATCTCGTCGCCGCGCCAGTAGCCGTAGTGGTCGTTGAAGGCCTTGAAATTGTTCAGATCGCCGTAGCAGGCGACGAACGGGATGTTGTCGATCAGCAGTTGCTCGATGTGGATGCTGATCGGGATGTTGCCGGGCAAAAAGGTGAGCGGATTGGCGTGGCGCGCGGCTTCCACGCGCAGCTCGGTGACCGCACGCACCAACTGGTCGGCGCGGCCGAGCCCGACGTAGCGGCCGTTCTCGGTGACGATGAAGCCTTCGGTCAGGTAGCGCTGGTCCGAGGCCATCAGTGCGGCCACCAGTTCCTGCACCTCGGCGTCGAGTTCGACGATGTGCGGCGACGGGTTGGCCAGGGCGCGGCACGACGCGCGGCCCGACGTCTCGCGAAAGCGTGGGCGTGCGTAGGCGTTCATGAAGGCGAGGCGCCCGATCAGTGCGACCGGCCGCCCGTCCTCCACCACCGGCAGCGCCTGAAGGTCCATGCGCGATTCGAACAGGGCGAAAACCTCGTCGTTGACCGTGTGCCACGGCACCGTGGGCGCGTCGACCATGGGGAGGCTGCGCAGCACGGTCTTGAGCGATCCCTGCGCCGGCGGCGAATCGATATCGGGCGCCGGACCGTGCAGGGCGTCCTGCACGGCCGGGGCCACCTCCGGCGTGGGGGCGTCGCCGGTCGCCGCGCCCACGAGCAATGGCCCTTGCGCATACGACACGCCCATGTCGCGCAGCGCGGCGAGGTCATCGGGGTCGGCCACGCCGGTGGCGATCAGCGTGCTGCCCATGGCGCGTCCGAGCGCCGCCACCGCGCGTGCGACCTCGAGGCGCCGCATTGAACGAGCGATGCCGCGGGTGAGGGCGCTGTCGATCAGCAGGTAGTCCGGGCCGAGCTCCGCCCACAGCCGGACGTGGGTGGATTCGTCGCCCAGCTGGCCGATGGCCCAGCGCAAGCCCTGGCGGCGCAGGGCGGTGACGATGCCGCGCAGGTCGGCCTCCGAGCAGGCGTGGACGACGGCACTCACATCGATGATCAGCGGCGCCCGGGGCGTGCCGAGCGCGGTGAGCAGCTTCTGCGTCCAGCGTGCGGTCGGGCATGCGGCCGCTTCGTGCAGCGCCGCCGCGCCGGGCGCCACGATCAGCAGGGTGGTGCTGCTCGCGACATCGAAACCCGTTGCACCAGCCGACGCGCGGCTCGCCGCCGCGGGCAGCCGCGTGCCCCATCGGCCCGGTAGGTGCAGATGGTGGCCCACGACGACGACCCGGTTCAGGTCGACGATGGGGCGGCAGCGGAGCGCGAGCGGATCCGTGTCGATCTGTTCGGGCAGGGTTTCGATGGGCATGGGGCATACACCGGTTTCATGAGCCGGTCCCTGGCTATCGGCACGCGCTGCGCAATCCTGAAGCGCGGGGTGCCCCTGTCCTGCGACGATTCACGCGTGACGCCGACCCCCCGGAAGCGTCAGGACCTTGTCCGATTGTTGAATGTGATGATTTCCCATAGGGTGTTCGCATGCCGAATGCCTGCTGCTGCCTCCCCGACCGTCGCCCCTCGCGTGTCCCGGCGCTTTCTTGCGCCACTCTGTGGGTGCCGCTTGCTGGGAGGCGCTCACGATGAGCGCCATGTCGACACTGGAAGATCTTCGCCAAGCGCTGGGGCGTTGCACCGCCACGCTCGAGGCGCATCGGGCCGACCTGATCGAATCGCTGGGTGACCGCATGTGCGGCAGCGGCACGGGGCCCCGGCCGGAGGACGTGGAGCATCTGCACCTGCTGGAGCGGATGCATGACGCGCTGCGTCGGGCCTATGCGGAAGGCCTGCAGCGCGAAGAGCGGGGGAGCCACGCCTGAGGTGCTACAAAGTAGTACCTTGGTTTTCGTTAAAAACTCCCGACAAACATCCAGAGATGTGGCGACAATCTGTTGACTATCTTGTGACCACAAGAAAGTGTAGGCACAATGTACTACATGACGCCTACATGCCCCCCCTCCTGGACTTCGAAGGGACTGCTCGCGGTCCTGCGTGACACCCTGCCGGAGCGCGACCTCGCTTCGGTTTCGGCGCCCGACGCCCTACCGGCCGCTCGGTACGCTCCGCTGCCGGGCGACGTCGAGGCTCGCCAGGCGCGCATCGAGCGCATGGGGCAACGCCTCAAGCAACTGGTGCAAGTGGCTGACGCGCCTGCCGCGGCGGCCGTGACAGCATAGTCCTTGCATCCAGGCGACTTTGCGTCTTTTTCCCGGTATCCATTCAACCTTCCAGTAGGGGCACTCTCATGAAATCTCAATCGGAAGCCATCCGCGACGGTTACTCCGTCGACCTGTCCGGCCCGGGCCGCCCCATGGGCGCGCGGGGCAAGTACCCCAACTACGACGTGATTCCCTTGCTGACGGACATGGAAGCCGAACTGCTCAACACGCTGTCGCTGATTCGTTCGCTGCTCGCCGAAGGTGCGGCCACCGAGGATTCGAAGCACGGCGTGGTCCAGGCGATCGACGGCTTGCTGTCGGTGGCTCGCCACTGAGGCGCGCGTCAGGCTGCTTCGGCACAGGTCGGCGCCCAGTCGTCATCCGGTCGTGTCGGGCAGGCCCATAGCGCTTCGGCTTCCAGGATCCGGTCGAGGTCCAGCAGTCGCAGCGCGTCACCTTCTTGCGTTCGAATCTCCAGGCTGTAAGCATCGTCCCGCCGCGGGGCATGCGTCATGTCGCTGCGGCGCACGCCCAGAACCCCATCGGCGGTGAAGCACGCGAGCCGTGCATCGACGGCCGCCACCACCACGACGGCTGAATGCGCCAGGTCGGCGGCGGGCAACCCGAGGGCGCGGCGCAGATCCAGGTGGGGAACCATCGCCCCACGCAACTCGAGCCAACGCTGCCGCTGCACCGCCGGTCGGCTCAGGCTGGCCACCGCGCCATACCCGCGTAACTCCTGCACCTGCCGCATGTCGATGCCGCAGGCCATGCCGGCCAGTCGGAACGCCAGACACTCCGAGGGCAGGAACGAGGCCACCCGCATCGCAGGGGGAAACGATCGCGCGGCAGTGAAGGCTTCTCTCATCGGGGCTCCGGTGGCAGGGGCAGGCAGCGCGCGAGCGACGGCCGTCGTCTCACATCCTTTTCTTTATCGGTTCCTCCCGGGAAAACTTGAGGAAACATGCATTTCATCGAATGAAACATTTCGTTGACTTGTGGGATGGCGTGCCCATGCGTAACGTCATGTAACCCATCTTCTTGTCCATCCGATGATCACCAAGCGCCGCGCCCTCGAATCTCTCGCCCTGACCCTTTGCGCTCCGGCCGCCTGGGCGCAGAAGCCGACCGCTTCGGGCAGCGCCAGCACCTGGCCCGTCAAGCCGGTGCGGCTGCTCGTCGGCTTCCCGGCCGGCGCGTCACCCGACCTGGCGGCACGTGCCATCGCGGCGCCCCTGGCCAAGTCGCTCGGCCAGCCGGTGCTGGTGGAGAACAAGCCGGGCGACAGCGGCAACCTGGCGGCCGATCTGGTCGCGAAGGCGCAGGACGATCACACCATCGGCGCACTGATCAACGGCAATCTGACGATCGCCAAGCTCCTCAACCCCAAGACCCCTTTCGATCCCGAGAAGGACTTCGCGCCCGTGGCCATGGTTGGCACCGCGCCGCTGGTGCTGGCCGTTACCGGCAAGGCCCAGGGCGTCACGCCCACCGAACTGCTCTTGTGGGCGCGCAACCTGAGTTCGCAGGGCAAGTACGGCACGCCGGGCATCGGCACCGTCGGCCATCTCGGCATGGAACTGGTCAAGAGCCGCAGCGGCATTCTGGCGACGCACGTGCCGTTCACCGGCAACCCGCAGGTCATCGCGGCGATGCTCGCGGGCGATGTGCAACTCGCGCTTCTGCCGCCGGCGCTGGTCAAGCCGCACCTTCAATCGGGCAAGCTCAAGGCCATCGGCGTCACCTCGCCGCAGCGCAGCCCGTTGTCCGGCGACATGCCGACCCTGCGGGAGGCCAACGTGCAAGGCGCCGATCTGGAGATCTGGACCGCCATCGCCGCGCCTGCGGCCATGCCGCCGGCCGCCGTGACGCGTCTGAACGAGGCGCTGGCGGAAGTGACCCGCCTTCCCGACGTGCAGCAGGCGCTGCTCACCGCGGGCTGGCAAGCGCAGCCGGGCACGCCGAAGGCGCTCAGCCACCGGATGCGGCAGGACACCTCGCTGCTGGGCGGGGTGATCCTCATGCGCGGCATCAAGATCGAGGCCTGATGGTCGCTCAGTGGCCGCAGGCGAAGCGCAGCGCACGCGCCGTGTCGTGCACACGCGCGAAGTCCGTGTCGACGAGCTGCAGCGGGGGTGCGCCGCGCAGCCAGGCATTGGGTTCGACGAACCAGTCCGCGAGCTCCCAGTCGTCGAGCACGTCCGACAGCTCGTCGATCAGCACGCGCACCAGTGGGCGCACGGCCAGATCGCCCGGCTCGAACTGAAAAATCGGCAACCAGCGTTGCCCCGCCCAGTCGACGCTGACGACCGCGCGCGACGCGATGGCGCGGGCGAGCGCGGACAGCCCGGTGACCGGCTGCCGGGCCGCGATCTCCGACCCCTCGGCAAGCCCGCCGGACGCGCGGTAGGCGTTCAGCAGTGCGATGAAATGCGCATCGCTGCCGGCGACGTCATCCATCGAGCACGGCCACGCGGCCAAGCCGGTGCCGCGCAGCGAGGGAAGGTTGTCGGATGGATTCTGGATGGCTGGCATGAGGGCTCCTCGGCGGCGGTGCTGACGCGTTGAAGCCCCGATGGTGCGAGGTGGCCTTTGCCGGCCCGTGTCATTTCGCAGGCGCCATGTTTCAGTTGCAATGCAATGCAATGCAATGCAATGCAATGCAATGCAATGCAGTGCAGTGCAGTGCAGTGCAGTGCAGTGCACGTCGGACTGCACGCGGGGTCGGCCTTCGCATGCCCGTATCGCTTCCACGGCTGCCTCCTGGCGGCGCACTCAAGTTTTTCACGCCGCTGCCGATAACAAGGATGACCCGGTCATCGGGTGCCTTCTTTCGATGGGAGTTCGCAGTGATCTTCAACCTGACCACGGTCAGCCCGTCGGTGGTGTCCGCAGCGATGGGTTCATCGCGCGCGACCAGCCCGGCGCCTTTCACGGACAGCGTGTCCTCGCAGGCAACGGCCGTACCGGCCGCCGTCTCCGTGACCCTCGGGCAGACGGCCAGGTCCGTCGATGCGCAGACCTATGCGATGCCCAGCCGAACGGCCCTCGCCACGGTGTGGGAACAGCAGCCGGACGACGAGATCTCGTCGCTCATGGCGAGCAACGTCGCCTACCGCTCGCTCGGCAGCCGGTTCTACGGACTGGGCGCCGCGATGCTGGAGCGCTTCGGCACGGAGGCCGTCGATTTCTCGCAGTCGGCGACGGTGCAGAACACGTCCGTCGCCAACCCGGGAGCGGGCATCTCGGCACTGCAGACGGCGATGCAGTCGCAGCTTCATACCGACGCCGACAACCAGATCACCCTGTCGATCCGGACCGCCAGTGGCGCGACGGTCGAACTGAGCCTGGGCAGCCAGGACGAGGGCCTGGCCGTGCAGGTCAAGGTCGCCGGCGCCGAGCTCACCGAGGCCGAGCGCGAGGCGCTGGTGCAGCTCTCGGGGGCCTTCCAGGAGGCCATCGACGGGCTGAGTGCAATGCCGCCGCGCTTGGCGCTGAGCGGACTGGCGACATTCGATACGGCCGTGCTGTCGTCGGTCGACTTCCAGGCGCGCGTCAAGAGCGATGACAAGGGCGCGATCCAAGCCGTCGAGTTCCATGCCGACGCGCGGTCGCGGTCGGTGAGCGCCACTGGGCCGTCCGGCACGGTGAAGGTCGACGTCGATTTCTCGAACCCGGCCATCCTCGGCAGTGCTGCGCAGCAGGCCCAGGCCATGGCGCGCACCCTGCAGCAGTTCGACGCCGCGGGGTCCCGCGGCCGGGGCGACACCGCGCTCGTGGCGATGTTCAAGGACGCCTTCACGCAGATGAACAGCGACTACGGCGTGACGGCCCCTGTGGCGGGCCGGGCGGCACCCGGTGTTCTCGCGCTGAATGCAGGCGACCACAGCCTGCTGAGCGGCCTGGCCGACTTCAGCGCGTCGATGGTGCAGGCCTCCGAATCGTCGAACCCGATGCGGCCGGAAGAACTCGACACCTTCTCGTACAAGGTTTCCCAGAGCACGAGCGTGATGGGCCGCGATCCACGCAACCGCAGCATCCATCAAGACCAGCAAGCGCAGCTGAGCGCCAGCTACCACCGGCCGCTGTCGCCGGAGCTGTCGCTCTTTCTCACGCTGGCCAAGGAGTCGCAGTTCTATGAGTACATCGAGATCGACGACGAGGCCAAGGTGTCGACCGATGTCGTGTACAGCGACGGCGTGCGCATCGGCGCGTCGGTCGAGCAGTCGGCGCGCCAGTCCACGCGCGTGCAGCGCTACCTGATGGGCAAACTGGAATCCGACACGACCTTCCCGTCCGAGGTCACGCGTGTCGCCGACGTGCGCGCGCTGCTGAGGACGGTCGAGCAGGCCGCGTTGTCGCGCGACCCGGAGGACGCGCGCCGCCGTGATCAGGCGCTCGCCACGGCCGGTTCGCTGGCGGTGCTGCCCGACGACCCGGCCGCGCTCCAGCGGCGCGTCGACATCACGCCACCCTGAGCGCGCGCCGCTGGCGTTGCACGTCGTTGCATTCCCGCGTCATGCGCGGGGTGAGCGGCCACGCGGCTTGCGCCAGGAGCAACCGAATTCCTACGTGGCGTGCATCGGCACGCCTTCTAGAGTGGGCCTTCTACGCCGTTCGAACGGCGACGCCGCTTCCGTCGGCGACCACGATGAAGGATCACCACCATGGACATCTCGAGCAAACTGCCGATCACGCGGCGCGGGCTCCTTGCGGCAGGCGCCGCTTCGGCGTCGGCCACGATCGTCGCCAACCCCGCCACG
This sequence comes from Variovorax cryoconiti, assembly GCF_051216395.1. Lineage (NCBI taxonomy): Bacteria > Pseudomonadati > Pseudomonadota > Betaproteobacteria > Burkholderiales > Comamonadaceae > Variovorax > Variovorax cryoconiti. The sequence goes on from NZ_JBPJZI010000001.1 coordinate 146,789, forward strand.
GCGCAGACCCCGGCCCGTCCCACCGCGCCGGCGGGCACCCCCGTGCTGTCGACTGTGACGATGCAGGTCAACGGCAAGACGCAGCGCCTGGACCTCGACACGCGCACCACGCTGCTCGACGCCCTGCGCGAACACCTGCACCTCACCGGCACCAAGAAGGGCTGTGACCACGGCCAGTGCGGCGCGTGCACGGTGATCGTCGACGGCCAGCGCATCAATTCCTGCCTCACGCTCGCAGTGATGCACGAGGGCGGCACTGTCACCACGATCGAAGGCCTGGGCACCCCCGACAAGCTGCACCCGATGCAGGCCGCCTTCGTCAAGCACGACGGTTTTCAGTGCGGCTACTGCACACCGGGCCAGATCTGCTCGGCAGTGGCTGTGCTGCGCGAGATCGAGCAGGGCGTGCCCAGCCATGTCAGCGCGGACCTCACGGCCAAGCCGATGTTTTCGGCCGATGAACTTCGCGAACGCATGAGCGGCAACATCTGCCGGTGCGGGGCCTACAGCAACATCGTCGATGCGGTCACCGACGTGGCCAAGGGGGTCGCATGAGGTCCTTCACGTATGAACGCGCCGCGTCGGCCGAGGACGCACTGGCGAAGGCGGTGCGCACGCCCAATGCGAAGTTCATCGCCGGCGGCACCAACCTGCTGGACCTGATGAAGCTGGAGATCGAGGTGCCCACGCACCTGGTCGACCTCAACGGCCTCGGCCTGAAGGCGATCGAGCCCACGCAGAGCGGCGGGCTGCGCATCGGGGCCCTGGTGAGCAACACGCAACTGGCCGCCGACGACCGTGTGCGCCGCGACTACGGTGTGCTGTCGCGTGCGCTGCTGGCCGGCGCATCGGGCCAGCTGCGCAACAAGGCGTCGACCGCAGGCAACCTGCTGCAGCGCACGCGCTGCCCCTACTTCTACGACACGAACCAGGCCTGCAACAAGCGCCAGCCCGGCAGCGGTTGCGCGGCCATCGGCGGCTACAGCAAGCAGTTGGCGGTGGTGGGCACGAGCGATGCCTGCATCGCCACGCACCCGAGCGACATGGCCGTGGGCATGCGGGCGCTCGATGCATCGGTGGAGACGATGCGCCCTGATGGGGCGCGCCGCGTGATCCCGATCGCCGACCTGCACCGGCTGCCGGGCACCACGCCGCACATCGAGACTGAACTGGCACGCGGCGAGCTGATCATCGCGGTCACGCTGCCGGCCCCGGTGGGCGGCACGCACATCTACCAGAAGGTGCGCGACCGGGCGTCCTACGCCTTCGCGCTGGTGTCGGTGGCGGCCATCGTGCAGCGCAACGGCAGCGGGCGCATCGCCGTGGGCGGCGTGGCGCCCAAGCCCTGGCGCATGGACGCCGCGGACGCGCAACTGCCGCGCGGCGCCAAGGCCGTGGCCGACACGCTTTTCGCCGACGCACGGCCCACGAAAGAGAACGCCTTCAAGTTGCCGCTGGTGGAGCGCACGCTCGCGGCGGTGCTGGCGCAGGCAAGGAGTCGCGCATGAAATTCGATACCCCCGCGGGCACCAACCCGATCGACCAGTTGAAGGTGGTCGGCCAGCCGGTCGACCGTGTCGACGGCCGGCTCAAGACCACCGGCATGGCGCGCTATGCCTACGAGCAGCATGACGTCGTCGCCAACCAGGCGTACGGCTACGTGGTGGGCGCCGGCATCGCCAAGGGCCGCATCGCCTCGATGGACACGGCCCGCGCCAAGGCGGCGCCGGGCGTGGTCGCGATCGTCACGGCCGAGAACGCCGGCAAGCTGGGCAAGGGATCGCGCAATGTCGCCAAGCTGCTGGGCGGCCCGGTCATCGACCACTACCACCAGGCGATCGCACTCGTGGTGGCCGACAGCTTCGAACAGGCGCGCGCCGCGGCGCAGATGATCCGCGTCGAGTACACGCGTGCCGACGGCCGCTTCGACCTGGCACACGCCCGCGAGACGCAGGCGAAAACAACCAACAGCGACAAGGCTGTGGGCGACTTCGCCGCCAACTTCGGCCGCGCCGAGGTGCAGCTGGACGCGACCTACACGACGCCCGACCAGTCGCATGCGCAGATGGAGCCGCAGGCATCGATCGCAGCCTGGCGCGGCGACAAGCTGACCGTGTGGACATCGAACCAGATGATCGACTGGGCCGCCACCGACATCGCGAAGACCCTCGATATCCCGCGGGCGAACGTGCGCATCATTTCGCCCTTCATCGGCGGCGGCTTCGGCGGCAAACTCTTCCTGCGCGCCGACATCCTGCTGGCGGCCGTCGGTGCGCGCATCGCGAAGCGTCCGGTCAAGGTGGCGCTGCAGCGGCCGCTGATCGCCAACAACACGACGCACCGGGCCGCGACCATCCAGCGCATCCGCCTGGGCGCGTCGAAGGACGGCAAGCTCACGGCCATCGGCCACGAGAGCTGGTCGGGCAACCTGGCCGACGGCGAGCCTGAAGACGCGGTGCAGCAGACGACCCTGCTCTATGCCGGCGCGCACCGCCTGACCGGCACACGGCTGACCCCACTCGATCTGCCCGAAGGCAATGCAATGCGTGCGCCGGGCGAGGCACCCGGCCTGCTGGCGCTGGAGATCGCCATGGACGAGATGGCCGAGCGCCTGGGCATGGACCCGGTCGAGTTCCGCGTGCTCAACGACACGCAGGTCGACCCGGCCGATACCCAGCGCCAGTTCTCGCGACGTCGCCTGATCGACTGCATGCGCATCGGCGCGGAGCGTTTCGGGTGGGGCCGTCGCAGCGCGACACCCGGCAAGCTGCGCGAGGGCCAATGGCTCATTGGTACCGGCGTGGCCGCGGCCTTCCGCAACAACGTGGTGATGAAGTCCGCGGCGCGGGTTCGCCTGAATGCGCAGGGCATCGTCACCGTCGAGACCGACATGACGGACATCGGCACCGGCAGCTACACCATCATTGCGCAGACGGCGGCCGAGATGATGGGCGTGCCGCTGGAACGGGTCGTCGTGAAGCTGGGCGATTCGAGCTTCCCGGCATCGGCCGGCTCGGGCGGCCAGTGGGGCGGCAACTGCTCCACCGCTGGCGTGTACGCAGCCTGCGTCAAGCTGCGCGAGCAGATCGCGCAGCGTGCGGGCATCGACGCCGCCACGGCAAGCTTCGCCGAGGGCCGCATCGCTGGCGGCGGACGAAGCATGGTGCTGGCCGAGGCGGCTGCAGGGCAGGAACTGGTGGCCGAGGACGTGCTGGAGTTCGGCGACCTGGACAAGAAGTTCCAGCAGTCGACCTTTGGTGCGCACTTCGTCGAAGTGGCCGTGCATGCCTTCACGGCCGAGGTGCGCGTGCGCCGCATGCTGGCGGTGTGCGCCTCGGGCCGCATCCTCAACCCCAAGACCGCGCGCAGCCAGGTGATCGGCGGCATGACGATGGGGGTGGGTGCGGCGCTGATGGAAGAGCTGGCGGTCGACGAGCGTCTGGGCTTTTTCGTCAACCACGACCTCGCGGGCTACGAGGTGCCGGTGCATGCCGACATCCCGCACCAGGAGGTGGTGTTCCTCGACGAGACCGATCCGATCTCGTCACCGATGAAGGCCAAGGGGGTCGGCGAACTGGGCATCTGCGGCGTTGGCGCCGCGGTGGCCAACGCCATCTACAACGCGACCGGAGTGCGGGTGCGCGACTACCCGATCACGTTGGACAAGCTGATCGACAAGCTGCCGCTGAGCGAGGCCTGAACGCCGCGGCGCCGCTGGGCGCCCGGCGCACTGCGAAACGATCAGGCGCCGACGAAGCTCAGCCGCGCTTCGTGGGCGACGCTGTCGCGCACGATGTCGCGGGCTTCGTCGTCGGCGAAGTCCATGAGGGCATCGCCGATCTCGTCTTCTTCGAGCGCGAACAGCAGTTCGATCGCCTCCTGCTGCGCTTCCGAGAACGTTCCGGCCTGGCTCAGGCGGTTGAACGTCGCGGCGGTTTCCTGCGGGGCCAGCAGACGCATGTCGAGCAGCTCGAGGACATGGCGGATCTGCGAAGGGGTCAAGGGCTGCGGGTGGGCGAGAGGCTTCATGGCGATGGATCTTTCAGTGGGTTTCGAGGACCGTTCCTTTGTGGCGAATCGTGTCTTGGTGGTGAGACCCGAGCGTCGCCGAAAGGCCCATCGGTGCGGGGGCGCATCGCTGCAAAGCGAGGGCGCTCGTGCGGAAAGTCTCGAACGCGTGGGGTGGGCTGTCGTTAATCCGACACGGGCTGCCGCAGCGTGTCCAGCGCCAGATCCCACAGCACATCGCCGCCTAGGGCGAAAGTTCGCGCCGGCGGACGCAGCGCGTCGCCCATGGCGTCCGAGCGTCGCACCTGCAGCCCCGGCTGCCCGGCGCCGATGACGACCGGCGCCACGATGAGATGCAGCCGATCGAGGCAGTGCTGCTGCACGAACTGCGAGACGGTCACGCCGCCGCCCTCGACGAAGAGCAGGCGCAGGCCGCGCGCACGCAACGCGCCGACCACGTCGGGCAGCGACAGCCGGTTGCCCAGTGCCGCATGGCGAGGCAGGGCGACGACGCGCTGCGCCCCCAGCCGGCCTTCGGCGCGCGCACGGTGGGCCACGTCGCACACCAGCAGCGTCGGGGCCTGTCCGTCGGTGAAGACGCGGGCCTCGGCCGGCACGCGCAACGAGGGGTCGAGCACCACGCGGGTCGGGTTGTCGCCAGGCACCCGCCGGGTGGTGAGTTGCGGGTTGTCCAGGCACACGGTGCCGGCGCCGACGATCACCGCATCGCACAGGGCGCGCAGCCGGTGCAGGTGCACCAGCCCTTCGGGGCCGTTGACGAAGCAGGAGTCGCCGAGGTGAGTGGCGATGCAGCCGTCGAGGCTCTGTCCCAGCTGGCCGATGGTCCAGTCCGCGTGGTCGCCGTGGCGGTCGAGCAAGGGCTTGAGCAGCGCGAAGAGTGCGCGCGCCGCAGGGTCCCAGCCGTGCTGCAGCGCGTAGCCCTGCGTGGGCGACCACGAGAGCGGCAGGTCGGCGTCGACCGGGCACAGCCCCTGGCGACGGCGGCGCGCGATGTCGATGCACCACCGCCACAGCGTAGCGACGTCGCCCTCGGCGGGGATGAGATTCAACGGCAGCGGAACAGCGCTCACACGACCTCCTGTCGAGCCATCGTGGCGCCTCGCGCATCCGTCCGGCGCCTTCAAGCCATGAAAGTTGTAACGGGATCCTCAACTTTTCCCGGGTGGCGCCGATGAAGTAAGTGGTTTCTCCATGGATCCCTTACCAAGATCCCTTCGGCCCGCTTCGTGCGGGCCGCTTTTTTGGGTCAGAGGATTTCGGGCTCCGTGCGGATCGACGTGTGGTCGCGCCGGTCGCTGAGCTTGCCGATGGCGCTGTCCAGCGCGCGCCGTGCCTTGGCCTCGGCGCCGCGGAAGGCTTCGTCCATGTTGGCGGCCTGGTGTGTCACGGCCACGGCGGCATGGCCGATCACGTGCGCTTCGATCATGCAGCGCTTGTCGTCGGCACCGCCCTTGCCGCTGTTGTCGTCCGACAGGTGCACCTCGATGCGGCGCACGTCGTTCGAGAAGCGGCCCAGGGTGCGGCGGATCTCGGCGTCGGCCCAGGTCTCGAGCGTCGTCTTGTTGTCCATGCCATTGCCGGTGTTGATGTGGATTTCCATGCGGATGCGTCTCCAGGATGAGGGCTGCGTCGTCGCAGCGGGCCACGCGGGCATTCATGCTGCCCAGCGCAGTGCGATGACGAAGCATGGCCCACGTCAGCCATGGCACGACGTAGGCCAAAGGAGGCTTTTGCGCGCAGGCGGCGCGTTTCAGAAATCCGCCCACGCCTCCGATTCCGACGTTGCGAGTTGCTTCGGTGCGGTGGCGCGCCGTGCCACGACGGGTGTCGATGCGCGTGGCGCGGTCACGGATGTGGCGCGGGGCGTCGCAGACGCTCTTGCCTTTAGTGGCATGGCGCCACCATCGAGCTTGAACACCGCCACCTCGGCCACCAGGTGTTCTGCCTGCTCGCGCAGGGAAGAGGCTGCCGCAGCCGCTTCTTCCACCAGCGCCGCGTTCTGCTGCGTGACCTGGTCCATTTGCGTGATGGCCTGGTTGATCTGCTCGATGCCCGAGGTCTGTTCCTGGCTCGCCGCCGTGATCTCGCCCATGATGTCGGTCACGCGCTTCACGCTGCCCACGATCTCCTCCATGGTGCGGCCCGCTTCGCCGACCAGCGCCGTCCCGGCGCCGACCTTGCCCACCGAGTCGTCGATCAAGCCCTTGATCTCTTTGGCCGCAGCCGCCGAGCGCTGCGCGAGGTTGCGCACCTCGGCCGCTACCACGGCGAAGCCGCGGCCCTGCTCGCCGGCCCGGGCGGCTTCCACCGCGGCGTTGAGGGCGAGGATGTTGGTCTGGAAGGCGATGCCGTCGATGACACCGATGATGTCGACGATCTTCTTGGACGATTGGTCGATCGACGCCATGGTGCCGACCACCTGCGACACCACCGCGCCGCCCTTGACCGCCACGTCGGAAGCCGACAGGGCCAACTGGTTGGCCTGGCGCGCGTTCTCCGCGTTCTGCTTGACCGTCGAAGTCAGCTCCTCCATCGAGGCGGCGGTTTCCTCCAGCGAGCTGGCCTGCTGTTCGGTGCGGGACGACAGGTCCTGGTTGCCGGCAGAGATCTGGCCCGAAGCCGTGGCGATGTTGTCGGTGCCGGTGCGCACGCCGGTCACGACACGCGACAGGCTGTCGCGCATCGACTTCATCGCGTGGAGAAGGCTGGTGCGGTCGTTCGGCCGCGTCTGGATGTCGACAGTGAGATCGCCCGCCGCGATGCGGCCTGCAATGTCCGCTGCATAGCCGGGCTCGCCGCCCAGCTGGCGCGTGAGGCCGCGCGAGATCAGCAGGCCCAGGACCAGACCGACGAGCACACCGCCCAGCGTCAGGAAAATCAACTGCACGCGAATGCTGTCGGCAATGGCGGTGGTCTCCGCCGCCAGGGATTCGGCATTGCCCTGCTTGCGGTTGACGACCACCGTGAGAAGGTCGTCCGCCTTGTCGGCGGCCGCGCGCACGTCGCCGAAGAGTTTCGCCGTGGAGGCGCGCGCTTCGCCCGGCGGCTCGTTGCGCAGAAGCTCGACAACCTCGTTGATGCCGGCCTCGTAGGCACGCGCGGCTGCGGTCGTTTCCTGCAGCAGCGCCTTGCCGCTTGCGGTCACGAATTGATCGCCGACCGACGTCAGCTCTCGATTCATTCCTTCCATCCGTTTGCGCATTTCGGCGAGCTGGCGGTCACGGTCTTCGATGCTCGACGCCATCACCGCGGACCGGATGGCGCGGCCCGCGGCCAGCAGGTGCATGTTGGCTTCGGCGGCCTTGCGCAGGCCGACCGTTTCGCGGTCGAACATCTGCGACGCCATGGCGCTGATCTGGGCCGATTTAAGAATGCCTTGGGTGCCGATGACGCCGCCGATGGCTGCGACGATGGCGAAGCCGCCGATCAGCCGTGTGCTGACTTTCAGACTGTTGAACCAGTTCAAAGTGTTTCTCCGGGTTTCGACAATAGAAATCAACGGCCTCTTCGGGCCGTCAGTTTTGCTTATCGACAGAAGGTTGAATTTATGAAGGGCTGGAGTGAAAATGGCCTGTGCCGCATGCGGAGGATTTATCCTTTGCACCGCTCGGCGAGATGCTCTTGGGCGCCGGCTTATGCGTTGACGGAATAAGCAGATCGCGAATCGGTCGTTCGCTTCTCTGTGAACATCTCGCATACTCGCGTCCCTTTCTCCTGCCCGAGGGCCGTCCAGGCCCCGGCGATTGCGTCGTGACCTCCATTCCTCCAACCGATGCGGCCCGCAGGCCGCCGGTGATCCGCCTCGAAGCGGTCCAGAAATCATTTGCACTGCCCAGCGGCGAAGTCTTCGACGCCGTGCGCGCGCTGTCGCTCGACATCCCCGAGGGCGAGATCTTCGGCCTGATCGGCAAGAGCGGCGCGGGCAAGTCCACGCTGCTGCGCCTCATCAACCTGCTCGAGCGGCCCGACGCCGGCCGCGTGATCGTCGGTGGCCGCGACCTCACCACCTTGTCGCGCCGCGAACTGCGTGACACGCGGCAGAACATCGGCATGATCTTCCAGCAGTTCAACCTGCTGCAGAACGCCAGCGTGTTCGACAACGTGGCCTTCCCGCTGAAGATCCACGGCCGCCATTCGCGCGCCGAGATCGACGCGCGGGTCCGCGAGTGCCTGGCGCTGGTCGGCCTTTCGGAAAAGATCGACACCTACCCCGCGCAACTCTCGGGCGGACAAAAACAGCGCGTGGCCATCGCCCGTGCGCTGGCGCCGCGCCCGCAGGTGCTGCTGTGCGACGAGCCCACGTCGGCGCTCGACAGCGAGACCACGCGCTCGCTGCTTGAGACGCTGCGCGACATCAACGCCAAGATCGGCGTGACCATCGTGATCGTCACGCACGAGCTGTCGGTGGTCGAGGTGTTGTGCCGCCGCGTTGCCATCCTCGAGAAGGGCCAGCTCATCGAGCAGTTCGCTGTCGACGAGGCGCCGCAGGCCGAGCGCATCACGGCGCTGGGCCGTGAGATCGACGCCCTGGTGCGCCGCCGCGAGCGCGATGCGCGCGAAGCCGCCAACACCCCGATTGCCGCCCTTGCGGCGACCACCGAATCGCGAGGAATCGCCCATGCCTGAGAACATCGCCGCCATCCTGCCCGAGCTGTGGCTCGCCGCCGGCCAGACCTTCCTGATGCTGGGCATCGGCCTGTCGGCCGCGGTGCTCATCGGTGGCCCGCTGGGCGTGCTGCTGTTCCTGCTCGGCCCGGGCCAGTCGTTGGACAACAAGCCGGCCTTCCTGGTGCTGAACTGGATCGTCAACACCGTGCGGTCCTTCCCCTTCATCATCCTGCTGGTGGCGTTGGTGCCCATCACCCGCGTCATCGCGGGCACGTCCATCGGGCCGCTGGCGGCGGCGGTGCCGCTGTCGGTCGCGGCCATCCCGTACTTCGCGCGACTGGTCGATCAGTGCCTGCGCGAGGTGCCGCGCGGCGTCATCGAAGCGGCCCACGCCATGGGCGCGTCGGAGCTGCAGATCGTCTGGCGCGTGCTCATCGTCGAGGCCCGCTCCGGCCTGGTGCTGGCGCTCACGGTGCTGTCGGTCAGCTTCCTCTCGTACTCGGCCATCGCCGGCGTGGTGGGCGGCGGCGGCATCGGGGACCTGGCCATCCGCTACGGCTACTACCGCTTCCAGACCGACGTGATGGTCTTCACCGTCGTGCTGCTGGTGGTGCTCGTGCAGATTCTTCAATTCGTTGGCAACACTTTCGCGCGCCGTCTCGACAAGCGCTAGAGAAGACCCACCCTCGAAGCGGCGCACTGCGTGTCGCCGCCTCCCCCTCAAGGGGGCGCACCCAGCGGCCTGGCGAAGCCAGTTCCGCGGGTGCTCTGGTCTCAAGTCGCACCGACTTCTTTTTTCATCTAAGCCATCTGTCATGAAAACCTCTGCTCTCCGCCGCTCCTTCCTCGCCCTCTCGATCGCAGCGATTTCGCTCGGCGGCCTGTCGCTCGACGCCCAGGCGCAAGCGGACAAGAAGAACCTCGTCATCGGCGGCACGGCCGGCTCGAACATCGACCAGCTCAAGCTGGGCATCGTGCCGATCCTGCAGAAGAAGGGCTACACCGTGAAGCTGGTCGAGTTCAACGACTATGTGCAGCCGAACCTGGCGTTGGCGCAGGGCTCGCTCGACGCCAACTTCTTCCAGCATCTCGTGTACCTCAAGAAATTCGCCGCCGACCAGAAGCTCGACCTCGTCGAACTGGTGCAGGGCCCGATCGCGCCGCTGGGCGTGTACTCGACCAAGCGCAAGACCCTGGCCGAAGTGAAGGACGGCGACCGCGTCACGCTGCCGAACGACCCGAGCAACCTGGCGCGCGCGCTGGTGCTGCTGGAGCAGAACAAGCTGATCACCATCAAGCCGGGTGTCGATGCCATTCGCGCGTCGGAAAAGGACGTCGACCAGAACCCGCACAAGCTGAAGTTCATCCCGCTCGAAGCCGCGCAGTTGCCGCGGTCACTAGGCGACGCCGAGTACGCCATCATCAACGGCAATTTCGCGATCTCGTCGGGCCTGAAGCTGACCGAAGCCGTGGTGCTCGAAAAGCCCGCCGACCACTACCTGAACGTGGTCGCTGTGAAGCGTGCCGACAAGGACACGCCCTGGGCCAAGGACATCGCCGAGGCCTACCGTTCGAAGGAATACAAGGCCGTGGTGGACAGCAAGTTCCAGGGCTACGCCAAGCCCAGCTTCCTGCAGTAAAGCCACTGCTTTTGCTGAATCGGCCGAAGTGCGATTCGGCTCGCCCTTCAGCGCCGCGCGCCGGTGAAGGCGCGCACCAAGCGGTGCAACCCGCCACGCCCGCTGGCCGCGCGGCCGAGCAACGCACTGCCCGCGGCGCCAGCCAGGGTGCGTCCCAGGAACGACCGGCTGCGGCCCGCGGCCAACAGCAGCAGCAGGCCGGCACCCATGACCGCCCAGTGCTCGCCCGGCAGGTCGGGCCGTTGGTCGTCGGCCTTGCGGGCTTGGTTGACCCAGGATGTCGCGTCGTTCGAGTTCATGCAGATCCTTGCAGTGATGCATTGAGAAAGAAGCCCCGTTGATAGGCCATGGCATCGCGCAGCGCGTGTAGGCCGTGCCCGGCCTCGCAGGGCGTTGCGCACTGCAGACCGCGCAGGCGATGCCCTACAGGCGGCGTCGGGCGATCCTGACCCGGAGATGCCGTCGCGTGTCCAGGATGAAGTCTTCAACACGCTGCTGTCAAACCCATTGCGTTAGTCGATGCGTTCCGGCGGCGGCATTTCCAACCCTTTTCTCAAGGAGCCGACATGGCCAAGGAAACAGACTTCACGACCCACGACATGAACCGCGATCCCATCACGGGCGCGCCGGGCGCACACCCCGTCGGTACCGGTGTGGGGGCAGCGGGCGGCGCAGTGGCGGGCGCTGCTGCCGGGGCCGTGGCGGGACCGGTGGGCGCGGTTGTCGGCCTGGTGGCCGGCGGCCTGGCAGGGGGCCTGGGTGGCAAGGCGGTTGCCGAAAGCGTGAACCCCACGGCCGAGGACGCGTACTGGCGTTCGAGCTACGACCGTGAGAGCTATTACGAGACAGGCCGCAGCTACGACGACTACGCGCCGGCCTATGAACTGGGCTGGTCCAGCCGCGCTGGGCGCGACGACAGCTTCGACACGCTCGAACCTAGCTTGGCCGATGAATGGGCCACGCGCCGCGGCAATTCCACCCTCGACTGGCCGCAGGCACGCCACGCGTCCCGCGCCGCCTGGGACCGTGCGGACCGCACCTACTTCGGCGAAGCGGCCGTGATGGCGCCGCGCGAGACGGCGGTGTTCGACGCCGATCGCACCACCGGCGAGCCGATGTCGCACGACGATGTCGTGGACGTGCTCAACGACCTGATCGAGAACTCGCACGACGGGGAGTACGGTTTCCGCACCTGCGCGGAGGAGGTGGAGAGCGCCAGCCTCAAGCAGGTGTTCTCGGAGCGTGCGGTGGGCTGCCGCATGGCGGCCAACGAACTCGCCCCACTCGTCACGCAGTACGGCGGAACGCCGGCCGACGGCGGCACCGCGAGCGGGGCGATGCACCGTGGCTGGGTGCACGTGAAGGGCGCCGTGGGCGCCAACAGCGAGGAATCCATTCTCAACGAATGCGAGCGTGGCGAGGATGCCGGACTGGCGCGCTACCGCAAGGCGCTCAAGCAGACGCTGCCGGCCGACGTGCGTGCCGTGATCGAGCGTCAGGCGCAAGGTGCGCAGCGCAACCACGACCAGATCAAGGCGCTGCGCGACCAGGCCCGCGCCCGTAGCTGATCGCCGGGCGAGAGGGCAGGTTACCCTTCGCCGGCAGCTGTCGCAATTGAGAATAAGTCGCATTCGATAGAATGCGACTTTTTTCATGGGCGCAGCACCCGGCGTCCTTGCACCCTCACCGCCCGAGCGACCCATGGCCAGCGCCGACTTCCCTCCGCACGAACAGCTCGGCGCGCTCTACGTCCACCACCACGGCTGGCTCCAGGCCTGGCTGCGAAAGAAGCTGGGCAACGCCTTCGACGCGGCCGACCTGGCCCAGGACACCTTCCTGCGGGTGCTGCGAGCGCCCGGCATCGACAGCCTCGCCGAGCCCCGCGCCTATCTGACGACGGTCGCGCGCAACCTGCTGATCAACCACGTGCGTCGACGCGCCATCGAGCAGGCCTACCTCGACGCGCTGGCGCTGATGCCGGAGCCCGTGGCACCACCGCCGGAAGTACGGCTCATGGTGCTGGAGACACTGGTCGAGATCGATCGACGCCTGAACGGTTTGCCGGTGCTCGCCAAGCAGGCCTTCCTCCTCGCGCAACTCGAGGGGCTGGGTCAGGGCGAGATCGCCGCGGAGCTGGGCATCTCCGTATCGACCGTCAAGCGCCATCTCACGAAGGCGGCGATGCGTTGCTTCTTCCCGGAATGACCCCTTCGCCCCGCATGGAGGAGGTCTCGGGCGGCGCCGACAAGGTTGCGCCGGCCATCGCGCACCAGGCCGTTCAATGGTGGGTGGCACTGCGATCGAACGACGTCAGCGCGGCCCAGAAGGCGCAGTGGGCGCGCTGGCGCGCTGCCGACCCGGCGCACCAAGCCGCATGGCAGCGCATCGAGGACGTTGGCGGCCGCCTCGCGGAGATCCCGTCGCCGCTCGCCCGTGCCGCCTTGCATGCGCCGCCGCAGTCCCTGCGGCGGCGCCGCGCGGTGCAGCTTCTGACGGTGCTGGTGGTGGGCGGCGGCAGCGCAATGCTCGCGCGCCAGACGACACCGTGGCGATCGTTCACGGCCGACCATGTGGCCGCCGTCGGCGAACGCATCCCGTTGACACTGCCCGACGGCGGGCGGGTCACGCTCAACAGCGGCAGCGCGATCAACCTGCGCTTCGACACCGAGCGCCGCGTGCTCCAGCTGGTGCGCGGCGAGATCCTGGTGCAGACCGCGCCCGACGCGCTGCACCGGCCCTTCCTGGTCGAGACCGAGGAAGGTTCGGCGCGGGCGATCGGCACGCGCTTCAGCGTGCGCCAGCGCGACGAGGCACAGGTCGAGGTCGGTGTGCTGCAGGGTGCTGTCGAACTGAGCCCGCGCGATGCGCCGCAGCAGGCGCGCATGCTGCAGGCGGGCGAGTCGGGCCGCTTCACCCGCACCCAGGCGATGGCGCCGGGCACGCTCGATCCCGATGCGAGCGCCTGGGCCGACGGCATGCTGGTGGCCTCGCACATGCGGCTCGACGACTTCCTCGCCGAACTCGGCCGCCACCGGCCGGGGCGCCTGGGCTGCGACCCGGCCATCGCCGGCCTCCAGGTGTCGGGCGCCTACCCGCTGGCCGACACCGACCGCGTGCTGGCGGCGTTGACCTCGGCGTTGCCGGTCGAGGTGCACACGACCACGCGGTACTGGGTGCGCGTGCGGCCGCGCCGCGGTCGGGTGTGAAGGTCCAAGAAAAATAAATGAGCTGATTCGGCGGGCTCGACGGTCAAGGAAGGGAAGGGCGCGCACACCGCGCCCGATTTCTTCCTGCAATCTCCATCGTCGAAGGCATTCCATGTTTCTGCACACCGGCCGGCCGGCCTCCATTTCAACGCCGCATTCGATCGCCTCGCCAACCGATGGCAAGCCGCGCCTGCATGCGCTGGCGCAAGCGTCACGCAATGCCTGCCTCGGGGCTGTGGCTGTGTGGCTGGTGGTCGGCACTGTCGCGCCGAGCAGCGCCTTCGCGCAGCCGGCCGCGGCACGCAGCCAGGAAGCCCGCAGCTTCGACATCCCTGCCGGGCCGCTCGAAGGGGTGCTCAACCGCCTGGGCCGCGAGACCGGCGTGCTGATCACCTTCGGCTCGACCGTGGCCGACGGCGTGAGCAGCCGCGGCGTGCGCGGTACCCACACGGTCGCGGATGCGCTGTCGCAGGCCCTCGCAGGAACCGGCCTGGGGGCGGTGCGTGCGGCGGGTGGCGGCTACGCGCTGCAGCCGCTGCCGTCGGGCGCGACGTCGTCGTCGACGGTGTCAGCCAACACCCTGGGCGAAGTGCGGGTCACGGCCACGGCCGAGGGCCCGTCGGAAGGCACCGGCGCCTACACCGTGCGATCGACCAGCACGGCGACCCGCTTCGCGATGTCGCCGCGCGAGACGCCCCAGTCGGTCAGCGTCATCACGCGCCAGCAGATGGACGACCAGGCACTGGTCAGCGTGCCCGAGATCCTCGAGAAGACACCCGGCGTGACCGTGGGGCGCAACGACAGCGAGCGCGCGACCTTCTACGCGCGCGGCTTCGCGATCGAGAACCTGCAGTTCGACGGCGTGCCCAGCACGCTCGACAGCTCGAACCAGTACACCGCTGCCATCGGCGACAGCGTGATCTACGACCGCGTCGAGCTCGTCAAGGGCGCCACGGGCCTCCTGACCGGCGCGGGCTACCCCTCGGCCACGATCAACCTGGTGCGCAAGAAGCCGACGGCGGCGTTCGCCGGCAACCTGTCGCTCGGCGCGGGCTCGTGGGACCGCCTGCGCACCACCGCCGACTTCTCCGGTCCGCTCAACGCGAGCGGCAGCGTGCGCGGGCGCATCGTCGCCGCGGCGCAGAACGCGAACTCCTACGTCGACGACTACAGCCGCGACACGCGCAACCTCTACGCCGTCGTCGAAGCCGACCTCACGCCGAGCACGCTGCTGACGGTGGGTGTGGACCACATGGAGACGCGCGCGGACGGCGCCACCTTCGGCCACATCCCGCTCTTCTACAGCGACGGCACGCGGACGAACTTCCGGCGTTCGCTCAATCCCGCGGCACGCTGGTCGTACTGGAACAACGACAGCACCAACACCTTCGCCAGCCTCAAGCACGAGTTCGGCGGCGGCTGGAAGCTCGATGTGGCGGCCAGCCACCTCGACCAGTCGAAGGACGTGTTCTACGGCTCGGCCTACAACGGCAGCGTGAACCGCGCGACGGGCACCGGCATCCGCATGCTGTCGGGCGCGCTGCCGACCCAGTCGAAGACCGATGCGCTCAACATCGCGCTGACCGGTCCGTTCACCCTCGGTGGCCGCACCCACGAACTGATGCTGGGCGCCGGCTACTCGCGCCAGCACCAGGAGGCGCAGCTGCACAGCTCGACCTACACGGCCATCCCCAACTACTTCGCGTGGGACGGCAACATCGCGCAGCCCGCGTCGCTCAAGCGCAGCGACCGCGATATCACCACGCGCGAGAAGGGCCTGTCGGCTGCGGTGCGGCTGCGGCCCACCGACGCGCTGTCGGTCATCCTCGGCGCGCGCGCGAGCTGGTACGGCCTGCGCGACGAGAGCACCAGCCTGGCCGGCGTGACCACCTTGAGCGACGAGCTCGACATCGACGCCAAGGTCGTGCCCTACGCCGGCGTCGTCTACGACATCGACCGCACCTGGTCGGTGTATGCGAGCCACACCGACATCTTCAAGCCGCAGACCTACTACAAGGACGCGAGCGACCGGGCCATCGCACCGCTCACCGGCAAGAGTTCCGAGGTCGGCGTGAAGGGCGAGTTCCTCGAGAAGCGGCTCAACGCCAGCCTGGCGCTGTTCCACATCAAGCAGGACAACTCGGCGCAGTACGTCGGCGTCAACCCGGTCACCGGCGACGAGATCTACACCGCGGTCGACGGCATCACCAGCAAGGGCATGGAGCTCGAGGTGGCCGGCCAGATCGCGCCGTCGTGGAACCTGGCCGCGGGCTACACCTACAGCACGTCGAAGAAGCCGCAACAGCCGAACGTGATCCTGAGCGCGGTCAACACCAACCAGCCCAAGCACCTGTTCAAGCTCAACACCAGCTACCGCCTGCCGGGCGCATGGCGCCAGCTGGTGGTCGGTGGCTCGCTGTCGTGGCAGAGCGAAACCTACTACCAGACCTCCGACGCCAACCAGTGGCGCGCCACGCAGCCGGCCTACGCACTGGTCGGCCTCATGGCGCGCTACGAGTTCGACCGCCACCTGAGCGTCTCGCTGAACATCAACAACGTGTTCGACAAGACCTACATGCCGGGCCTGGGGTCCTATGGCACCGGCGTGTACGGCGATCCGCGCAACGCGCTGCTGACGTTGAACTACAAGTTCTGAGCGCGGGGCGGCGGGGCCGCTCGTGGCCGGAGCGGCGCTGTAGGATGCCCGCAACCCCGGGCCCGCCGCGCGCCTCTCATGAATTCCGACGACCTCGACTTCTTCGCCCTCGTTGCCGACGCCGGCAGCATTTCCGCGGCCGCGATGAAGGCGGGCTGCGACGCATCGACCATCAGCCGGCGCATCACGCAGCTGGAGCAATCGCTGAATGCGCGCCTGTTCAGTCGCAGCGGGCGCGGCGTCAAGCTCACGCCGCAGGGCGAGGTGCTGATCGACCACGCACGGCAGGTCGGCGCGGTGATCGCGTCGGCGCGCGCGGCGCTGAGCACCCTGAGCCGCCAAGGTCCGGCGCGCGTTCGCATCGCAGCCCAGCCGACCATTGCCAAGGTGCTGTTCGGCGCGCTGTTCCATGCCATCCGCGGGCGCTACCCCGACACGCAGATCCATTTCACCGAAGGCCTGGCGAGCCAGATCCTGGCCGAGCTGCAGGCAGGCGACATCGACATCGCCATCCTCTACAAGCCGGCCTACCCGGGCAGCCTGGCCTACGAGCCCTTGCTGTTCGAACAGCTGTGTCTGCTCACGCCGGCCGATAGCGAGGTGACGGCCGAGCAACTGCGCACGCAGGGGCTGGCCGACATTCCCCTCGTGCTGCCCAGCACGCACCACGGCTTGCGGGTGCTGGTGCAGGCGATGGCGGCGCGGCGTGGTTTCACGCCGCGGATCGTGCTGGAGAGCGACAGCTCCATCGCCATCACCCTCGACCTGGTCGCGAAGAAGTGCGGCTGCACCGTGCTCCCGCTGGCGGCGGCCGAAGCCGAGATCGCCGCCGGCCGGTTGCGCGCCTTTCCGCTTGAGGGCGAGGACGCCGAGCGCTGCATCGCGCTGGTGCTCGGCAAGACCCGCACGGCCACGGCCGACCTGTGGGTGCTCAACGAACTGATCCGCGCGGTGGCCACCCAGCTGGTGCACGCGCAGACCTGGCCCGGGGCGCGGGTCGCACCCCGCGCGCATCCGCCGCTGTCGGCCCCGGCCTGAGTCAGCGCTTCGCCAGGCGCGACTGCGGGCCGATCTGCAGCGGATCGGTGCACAGCTCGATCACGGCCGCCTTGCCCGACGCGCGTGCACGTTCGAACGCAGCCGGGAAGTCGGCATCGTTTTCCACGCGTTCCGCATGCGCACCGAAGGCCTGTGCGAAAGCCACGAAGTCCGGGTTCAGCAGGTTCGTGCCCGACACCCGGCCGGGGTATTCGCGTTCCTGATGCATGCGGATCGTGCCGAGCATGCCGTTGTTGACGACCAGCACGATCACCGCCGCGCCGAACTGCATGGCTGTGGCCAGCTCTTGCGGGTACATCATGAAGCAGCCGTCGCCCGCGAAGCAGACCACGGTGCGCGCCGGATGCGCGAGCTTCGCTGCAACCGCCGCGGGCAGGCCGTAGCCCATGGCGCCGTTGGTGGGCGCCAGTTCGGTGCCGAGCGTGCGGTACTTGTAAAAGCGGTGCACCCAGACGGTGTAGTTGCCCGCGCCGTTGGTGATGATCGCGTCGTCGGGCAGCACCTGGTTGAGGTGGGCCACCACGCCTGACATCTCGACGCCCTGCTGGCCTTCCGAGCGGCCCACCGGCGTGCTGTGGCGAACATAGGCGGCGCGGGCGTCTTCGGTCCAGCGGGTCCATTCACAACCCGAGGGCGCGGCCAGCGCAGCCAGCCGCCGCGCCATCGGCGCCACCGCGGCGTTGATCGGCAGGTCGGCCTGGTAGACGCGGCCCAGCTCCATCGGGTCGGCGTGCACATGGACCAGGCGCTGGACCGGCCGCGGGCTGGCGATGAGCGCGTAGCCGCCCGAGCTGACTTCCGACAGCCGGCTGCCGATGACGATCAGCAGGTCCGACTGGCGCAGTCCCTCGCTCAGCGCCGGCGACACGCCCAGACCCAGCTGGCCGACGTAGTGCGGATCGCGGTTGTCGAGCACGTCCTGGCGACGGAACGAGGCCGCCACCGGCAGGTTGAAGCGGGTGACGAAGGTCTTGAGGTCGTCCTGCGCAGCCTCGGTCCAGCCGGTGCCGCCGACGATCACGAGCGGGTGGCGCGCGGCCTGCAGCATCTGCGCGAGTTCGGGCAGCGCGCCGTCGTCGGGCGCCGCTTCCGAGACGCGCACGGGCGGCGCATCGACCACATCGGCCAGGCCGAACAGCACGTCCTCGGGCAGCGCGACCACCACCGGCCCCTTGCGGCCGGACATGGCGCAGGCGAAGGCACGGCTGACGACTTCGGGGATGCGCTCGATCGAATCGATCTCGGTCGCCCACTTGGCAAGACCGCCGAAGACGCGCCGATAGTCCACCTCCTGGAAGCCTTCGCGCTCCATCGTGTTCGTCGCCACCTGGCCGACGAACAGGATCATCGGCGTGGAGTCCTGCCGGGCCGTGTGCACGCCGTTGGCCGCGTGCGTGGCCCCCGGGCCGCGCGTGACGAAGGCAATGCCCGGCCGGCCGGAAAGCTTGCCGTGGGCGTCGGCCATGTTCGAGGCCGCGCCTTCGTGCCGCGTGACGATGGTGCGGATGTCGGTGCGGCCCTGCAGCGCATCGAGCACCGGCAGGTAGCTTTCGCCGGGGACGCAATACACGGTGTCGACGGCGTTGCGCAGCAGCGCCTCCACCAGGATCTGGCCGCCGTTTCGCAGGGATTTCTCGGTCATTTTTTGAAGGCTTGAACGCGTGGAGGGGACGGGTGCATCGGTCGATCTGCACATGAAGGGCGCCAGTATTGCGGTGGCGCGGTGCTTTCCGATGTGCGTGCCATGCACAGCTGATTTGCCGAAAGGGCAAACTCGGGTGCTGCGCCGCGTGGTCCCATCGACCCGCCGGCCGAGTTCATCCGGACAGCACACCGCAACCCCGCCTTCGACAGGAGAACCCCATGACCACACTCACCGGCGACATGCTCATCGGCGCCAGCGCTGTGCGCGGCACCGAAGGCAGCCAGCGCGCCTTCAACCCCGCCACCCATTCGGACATCGACGAGCCGTCCTTCGGGTTCGGCGGGCAAGCCGAGGTCGACCGCGCCGCTGCTCTGGCTGTGGACGCTTTCGACACCTACCGCGCTCTGCCGCTCGAGAGGCGCGCTGCGCTGCTCGAAGCCATCGCCGACAACATCGTGGCGATCGGCGACGCGCTCATCGAGCGCGCGCAGGCCGAGTCGGGCCTGCCCGTGGCGCGCCTGCAGGGCGAGCGCGGCCGCACCGTTGGCCAACTGCGCCTGTTCGCCAAGGTCGTGCGCGACGGCCGCTTCCTCGACGCCACCATCGACCCGGCCCAGCCCGCACGCCAGCCGTTGCCGCGCGCGGACTTGCGTCTGGCGAAGATCCCGCTCGGCCCCGTGGCCGTGTTCGGCGCGAGCAACTTCCCGCTGGCGTTCTCCGTGGCCGGTGGCGACACCGCCTCGGCGCTGGCCGCCGGCGCACCGGTCATCGTCAAGGCACACAACGCGCACCTGGGCACCTCCGAGCTCGTCGGCCGCGCGATTCAGAAAGCCGTGCAGGACCAAGGCCTGCCCGAGGGTGTGTTCTCGCTGCTGATCGGCGGCGGCAACACGATCGGCGAAGCGCTGGTGGGCCACCCCGCCATCCAGGCCGTCGGCTTCACCGGCTCGCGCCAGGGCGGCCTGGCGCTGGTGCGCATCGCCAATGCGCGCGCCCAGCCGATTCCGGTCTATGCGGAGATGAGCAGCATCAACCCGGTCTTCCTCTTGCCGGCGGCTTTGGCGAACCGCGCCGAGGCCATCGGGCGCGACTTCGCCGATTCGCTGACGATGGGTGCCGGCCAGTTCTGCACCAACCCCGGCCTGGTCGTCGCCATCGACAGCCCGGACCTTGCGCGCTTCGTCGCGGCGGCCGGTGCCGCGCTGGCCACCAAGACGGCGCAGACCATGCTCACGCCGGGCATCCATGCGGCCTACTGTGCGGGCGCGGCGAAGACGGCGGCTGTCGAAGGCGTCGAGCGCGTGGCGCAGGGCCTGGCGACACCCGACAAGCCCAACACCGCCCAGCCGGCGCTCTATGCCGTCGACGCGCAGCGCCTGCTGGCTGCGAAGGAACTGGAAGCCGAGATCTTCGGCCCGGCGTCGGTGCTCGTCCGCGCGAAGGATTTCGACGAAATGCTGCATGTCGCCGAGCACATCGAGGGCCAGTTGACGGTCACGCTGCAGCTCGATGCGCCCGACCATGCCGATGCGCGACGGCTGCTGCCGGTGCTCGAGCGCAAGGCGGGCCGCATCCTCGCCAACGGCTTCCCGACCGGCGTGGAAGTGAGCCATGCGATGGTCCACGGCGGGCCGTTCCCGTCGACCTCGAATTCGATGTTCACCTCGGTGGGCGCGAGCGCCATCGACCGCTTCCTGCGACCGGTGTGCTACCAGGATCTGCCCGACGCGCTGCGTCCCGAGGCGCTCCAGGACAGCAATCCGCTGGGCCTGTGGCGCGTCGTCGACGGGGAACTGAAGGCCGCCTGATCCATCGCGACGACGGGGCGGTCCCTGACAGGGGCGCCGATGGATGCCTTGCAGAATCGGCGCATGAAAAAGACCGCCGCCGCTGCCACGGCCTTGTTCGCCGCTGCGCTGCATGCGCAGGACGCTGCCCCCACGATCGAGAACCCGCCGGCCGACGGCACGCCCAGCCTGCGTGCGGTCACCGTCTCCACGCCGCGCGGCGCCACCGTGCCCTTCGACCTGCCGGGCTCGGTCGACCTGGTCGACCGCCCGCAGCTGCGCGACGGCAAGCTACAGGTCAACCTGTCGGAAAGCCTGGGGGGCGTGCCGGGCCTGCAGGTGCAGAACCGCCAGAACTACGCGCAGGACCTGCAGATCTCCATCCGCGGCTTCGGCGCGCGGTCGACCTTCGGGCTGCGCGGCGTGCGGCTGTACGTCGACGGCATTCCCGCCACGCTGCCCGACGGGCAGGGCCAGAGCACCAACATCGACCTCGGCTCGGCCGACCGCGTCGAGGTGCTGCGCGGCCCCTTCTCCGCGCTGTACGGCAACTCGTCGGGCGGCGTGATCCAGGTCTTCACCGAAGACGGCGAGGCACCGCCGCGGCTCGGCTTCTCGGTGGCGAGCGGCAGCTTCGGCAGCACGCGCCTCGGCGCGAAGGCTTCGGGTGCGAGCGGTGGCATCGACTACGTGCTGAGCGCGAGCCGCTTTCGCACCGACGGCTACCGCGACCACAGCGCCGCCACGCGCGACATCGCCAACGGCAAGCTCGGCGTGCAGCTCGACGACGGCAGCCGGCTCACCCTCATCGCCAACAGCGTGCGCATCGATGCGCAGGACCCGCTGGGCCTCACGCAGGCGCAGCTGGATGCCGACCCGCGCGCCGCGCCGCTCGCCACGCAGTACGACACGCGCAAGACGGTCGACCAGACGCAGGTCGGCCTGCTGTACGAACGCCGTATCGACGCCGATCAGGACCTGCGGCTGATGCTCTACGGTGGTGACCGTCGGACCACGCAGTTCCAGTCGATCCCGCCCTCGGCCCAGGTCAGTGCGCTGAGCGCCGGCGGCGTGATCGACCTGCAGCGCCGCTACGCCGGCTTCGACGCGCGCTGGACGGTGCGCACCGCGCTGGCCGGCCGGCCCTTCGAACTGTCGACCGGCCTGGCCTACGACACCTTGCACGAGCAGCGCCGGGGCTACGAGAACTTCGTCGGCACCGGTTCGACACAGCGACTCGGTGTGCAGGGCGCGCTGCGCCGCGACGAGCGCAACGAAGTCGGCAATGTCGACCCCTATGTGCAGACGCGCTGGGACTTCGCCGAGCGCTGGTCGCTCGAGGCCGGCCTGCGCCAGAGCACGGTGCGCTTCGACTCGGACGACCGCTACCAGCGCGGCATCAATGGGGACGACAGTGGCGATGCGCGCTACCGCCAGCTGCTGCCGGCCGCCGCGCTGCGCTTCGCCGCCACGCGCGACCTCAACCTGTACGTGAGCACCGGTCGTGGCTTCGAGACGCCGACGCTCAACGAACTGTCGTACCGGCCGGGCAATGTGGGCGGGCTCAACTTCGCGCTGCAGCCCTCGGTGAATCGCAGCCTGGAAATCGGCGCGAAGGCGCGCGTGGCCGACGGCCTGCTGACCGCCGCGGTGTTCCAGACGCGCACCGACGACGAGATCGTGACCGCCACCAACAGCGGCGGTCGCGCCACCTTCCAGAATGCCGGCCGCACGCAGCGCGACGGCGTCGAACTGGCCTGGCTGCACGAGACGCGCAACCACTGGCGCACGCAACTGGCCTACACCTGGCTCGACGCGCGCTACCGCGACGGCTTCTGCTCGCCGGCACCCTGCGCGGGCGGCAATGCGGTGGCGCCGGACCACCGCATCCCCGGCATCGCGAAGCAGTCCTTCTTCGCGGCCTTCGGCTACGCACCGCCGCTGGGATGGCGCGCGGGCGCCGAGCTGCGCGCGCTCAGCCGCATCGAGGCGAACGACGCCAACACCGCCAGCGCGCCGGGCTACGTCGTCGCGGCCCTGCAGGCCGGCTACGTGCAACGCTGGGCCGGCTGGGAATGGAACGCCTTCGCCCGCGTCGACAACCTGTTCGACCGCCGCACCGTCGGCTCGGTCATCGTCAACGAAAGCAACGGCCGCTACTTCGAGCCGGCCCCCGGCCGCAACTGGACGGTGGGGGCAGGCGTGACCTACGTCTTCTGAGGGCGGCGCAGCGCGGTCAGAAGTCGATCTGGGCCGACAGCATGAGCGTGCGGGGCGCGCCCACGGTCACGTACGTGCTGGTCACCCAGTAGGCCTTGTCGGCGACGTTTTCCAGATTGGCGCGGAGCACCACCGGCTTGCCGGCGATCTGGGTGACGTAGCGCGCACCGAGGTCGACACGCGTCCAGCTCGGCATGCGCAGGAGGTTGGCGGCGTCGTAGTAGGTCGACGACGTGTTGATCACGCGGCCGTTCAGGCTCAGGCCCGGCACCCAGGGCATGTCCCAGTCCAGGCCGACGTTGAAGGTACGGTCCGGCACGCCATTGGCGTCGTTGCCCTGGTTCACGCCACCCTGCGTCCGGGTGAGCTTTGCGTCGTTGAACGATGCACTGGCCATGGCGCGCAGGCCCCGCTGGATCTCCCCGTACATCGTGAGCTCCAGGCCCCGGTTGCGCTGCTCGCCGCCGAAGCTGTAGACCTGCGTGACCGGATCGGTCGTGGAACTCGGCCGGGTGATCTGGTAGAGCGCCGCCTGGGTGGTCAGCGTGCCCCAGTCCGCCTTGACGCCGACTTCGTACTGCTTGGACTTCTGCGGCGCGAAGACCTCGCCGCGGTTGGCGGTCGTCGGTCCGGCGATGCCGCCTTGCTGCAGACCGGCGGTGTAGTTGCCATACACCGAGATGTTCTGCACAGGCTTGAACACCAGGCCGACCAGCGGCGTGACGGCGCTGGCGTCGTAGGCGGTGGAACCGTTGACGCTCTTCTGGTTGATGGTCTGGTCGCGCAGGCCCAGCGTCAGCAGGAAGCGATCGCCGAAGAACGACATCGTGTCGGCGATGGCGATGCTGTGCAGCGACAGATCAGCCGTTTTGCTGGGCTCGCCGCGCGCGAAGGTGATCGCCGGCAGGGCCGACGGGTTGTAGAGGTTCGATGCGACGGGCGTCGTGGTCAGCTGGTAGAAATAGCCGGTCTCGCGAGACAGGGTGTTCGCTGCAAAGACCAGCGAGTGGCCGATGCTGCCGGTCTTGAAGCGCGTGCGCACGCCGACCTCGGCAGAGGTCGTCTTGTTGTATTCGTCGTAGTAGCCGTTGTTGACCGAGAAGTTGCCCAGCGTGTTGGGGCGCAGGTCGACGGGGCGCGTGACGGCCGTTGGGAAGTTCTGGTCGGTGGACACGTCGCTGTAGCCGACGCCGCCAAAGACCGTGGTGTTGTCGTTGATGTCGTATTCGAGGCGCGACATCACGGTCTTGGCCTTGTCCGTCATGTCGGCGCCTGGATAGAAGCTCGAGCGGTTGTCCGGCACCGCCGGCACCTGGGTGATGCCGCTGCGGAAGGCGATCTGCGGGCGGAATTCCGTCGTCTTGCCGCTGGTGGTAAGCGCATCCAGCGACCAGCGCAGGCGGCTGCCGGCGTAGTCGACGCCCAGCGAGCCCAGACCCAGGCGCTGGCGGCCGCCGTCGACGTTGCCTTCGCCATTGCGCCACACGCCATTGGCGCGCACGCCCCACTGGTTGTCCTCGCCGAAGCGGCGGCCCACGTCCAGGTGCGTGCCGAACTGGGCGTCGCCCATGTAGGTGGTGGTGAAGCGGGTCAGCGGCACATCGGCGGCACGCTTGGTCACCACGTTGATGCTCCCGCCGATGCTGCCCGAAGACCCCACGCCATTGGTGAACGAGCCGGGACCTTTGAGGACCTCGACGCGCTCGATCATCTCCAGCGGCACGCGGGTGGCGGGGGACAGGCCGACCAGGCCGTTCATGCTGACGTCCCGGTTCGAGACGGAAAAGCCGCGAATCTGGAAATCGTCGCCGTAGCCGCCACGCGCCGCGAGGGTACGAACGGAGGCATCGTTCATCACCACATCGGCGATCGTCAGCGCCTGCTGGTTGTCGATCAGCTCCGAGGTGTAGTTGGTGGTGCTGAACGGCACGTTCATCAGGTCGGTGATGCCCAGGATGCCCAGGCTGCCGCCGCGTGCGAACTGGCCGCCCGAGTAGGTCTTCTGCAGTCCGCCGATGGCTTCGGCCTGGTCGGACACGACGACTTCCTGCAGGGTGGTGCCGGTGGTCGTCTGCGCGGTCGCGCCGGCCGCGAGCAGGGCGAGCGATGCGCCGAGGCATTGGCGCATGCGTTGTGCGAGCGGCTTGGGCGCGAAGCGGGTGGCTGCGTGGGTCGAAGGATGCATGGGTGGGGCCGAAAGAAAAAAGACGGAGAAAAAACCGGCGATGCCGGGAGAGTGCGGAGAACTCAGCGCCGGGCGGGCCGGCGGGATCGCGTCCGCTCGATGGCGACCAGCGCCCCGAAGACGAGGCCGGCGCCCAGGCTGGTGTGGCCGCTGAAGCTCACCAGCCCCACGCCCCAGCCCTGGGTCTTGACGATGACCACGAGCGCCAGCAGCAGTGCAGCCCAGCCGGCCACGCGCAGCCAGCGGGTCGCCGTCACCGCGAGCGTGCGGCCGAACAGGTCTTCCTGATGGCGTTCCATGGCGAGCGCGAGCGCCGCGAAGCCCAGCGTGCTGAGCAGGAAGACGGTCAGATGCGTCATGCGCGCTCTCCGACCGAGGGCGGTGTGGTGCGAAGCGGGGCGGCCCGGCGGGCGGGACGCACCTTGGCGCTGTGCCGCGCCGTGCGGACCGCCAGCAGCGCGTGCAGCGCGGCCAGGGCCCACAGCATCAGATCGACACCGGCGAAGACCCAGTCGCCGTCGGCCAGGCTGCGCCACAGCGGGCGCTGGGTCGTGAACACGTTGACGAGCGGCAGCAGCGCGAGCGCTGCGGTGGCGAGCCACAGTTGTTCCAGCCAGGCCTTCTTCGCCGGGCGCAGCACCGCATGCACGGCCATCGCGCCCCAGACGATGAAGAAGGCGTGGATCTCCCAGGCGCCGCGTTCGGGCAGGTCGGTCGGCAGCAGGCGGTTGGCCCAGAGCATGGCGGCCATGGCGATCGACAGGCCCGCGATGGCCGCGATGTTCAGGCGCTCCACCACGCGAAAGCCGAGGTACGGTTTCTCGGGGTCGGGCAGCTTCTGCCGGCGCTTGACGGTCCATAGGACGAGGCCGGTGCCGACCATCGCCGTGCCCGCGAGGCTCACGATGAAGTACAGCCAGCGCGTCACGCCGTCGCCGAAGCGGCCCAGGTGCAGCGCGTACATCACGCCGCGCGTTTCGGCTGCGGGGCCGACGTGGTCCTTGGTCTCCAGCAGCCGGCCGGTGCTGCCCTCGAAGAGCATGTACTGCGGGCTCATCGACGCGCGGCCGGCTTCGCCGCGCGACACGCTCACGCGTGCGGCGGCATCGCCGCCGTTCGTGACCGTCACGCGGTTGATGTTGTCGTGGCCCCAGCGTGCCTGGGCCTGCCGCACCATGTCTTCCACCGGGGCCAGCGCTGCCTTCTTCCCGCTCGGCTTGCCCGGCTGGATGAAGGCGCTGAGTTCGGCCGTGAGCTGCTGCCGCTCGGCCGGCGTCTTGAAGGCCGTCTGGCCGCCCCAGGGCATGTACAGGGCCATGAGCGTCACCAGGCCCGTGTACGTGATCATGGCGTGAAAGGGCAGGCCGAACACCGACAGTGCGTTGTGCGCGTCGAGCCACGCGCGCTGCCCCTTGCCCCATCGGAAGGTGAAGAAGTCGACGAAGATCTTCTTGTGCGTGATGACACCGCTGACGATGGCCACCAGCATGAACATCGCGCAGAAGCCGGCCAGCCAGCGGCCCCACAGCACCGGCATGTAGTGGAACTGGAAGTGGAAGCGGTAGAAGAAGTCGCCGCCCGAGGTTTCGCGCGAGGCCACCTTGTGGCCGGTGGCGGGGTCGAAAGTCGCGCTCTGGAAGGCACGCCGGCCCTCGGCGCCGGGCACGCGCCAGAAGGCACTCGCGACGTTGTTGCGGGCGTCGGGCACGCCGACGCTCCATTGCGTGCTGCCGGGCGCGGTCGCCTGGAGTTCGTCGACGATGCGCCGGGCCACCCCGGCGGGGTCGGGCACCTCGGCCTGGTGCTGCAGCTCGGGCCGCATCCACTGCGAGAGTTCGTCCTTGAAGTAGCTCACCGTGCCGGTAAGGAACATGGCGTAGAGGAACCAGCCCGTCAGCAGCCCCGCCCAGATGTGCAGGTCGGACATGGTCTGGCGGATGCCCCGGGCCTTGGGTTCGGTCTGGGCCTCGCGCGCCGTCGAAGGCAGGTCGTCGTCGGCGCTCACGCGGCGGCGCCTCCGGCCCACACAAACCAGGCCGCGAGCAGCAATGGCACGGCCGCGATCAGCAGCCCGGCCCAGGCGCGCCGCGCGCTGCGCACCGCAAAGACCCAGACCACCGCGCCGGCATAGATCGCGAAGCTCGCGAGCGCGCCTGTGATGACCGCCTGGGTCTTGTCCATCGGCAGCGCAAGCGCGGCGACGCTGCCCAGCGCCGCCAGCCCATAGCCGCCGAACACGGCGGCGACGATGCGCGAGAGGAGCGGGCCCACGCGGCGGGCCCGGTCGAGAACGGCGATCACTTGTTGGGCGGGGCGACCGGTCCTGCGGGGATCGGGGCGACGCCGTCGGCCTTGACGTAGGTGAGGGTGGTGACGTAGCTCACGCCGTCGTACTTGTCGGCGCCGCGTTCGCCGGGGGTGCGGTCGGTATGGCTTGCTTCGGCCACGTAGATGCCTTGCCAAGGCATGTCGAACTTCACCACGCCTTGCGCGTCGGTGCGGCCTTCCTTGGCCCAGCCCGACTGCGTGACCAGCGAGACCTTGGTCTTGGGCAGCGCCTGGCCCTTGAGGAAGAGCTTGAATTCACCCGGCGTGCCGGTCGGCACGATGTCGAAGGCCAGCTTCGGCGCCTGCGCCGCGAAGCCGGTGATCAGCCGCGCGCCCGGGCGGTACCAGTTCTTCACTTCCTTCTCGCCCTGCTTCATGGAAAAGAGCGGATAGCTGGCGTCCTCGGCGACGATGGTCTCGCCCTGGCCGGCCTGGAAGGGCAGCGTGAAGCCGTCGCCGGTCTTGGTCGCGTCGCCGACCTTCTCGCCCTTGGCCGACACCAGCGTGCCGGTCGGCTTGACGAACTTGTCCAGCAGGCCGGGCGATGCCTCGCGCAGGTTGTCACCGAATTCACCGAAGCGGATCACGGCGCTCTGGCCGGCGGGTTGTTCGAGCCAGATCTGGTGGGCTTGCGCGGCGGTGGCGAAGCCCAGCAGGGCGAAGACGGCGGTGAGTGTGTGCATCATAAGAGTGTGTTGTTCAGAGGTCGGTCAACGCCGGCAGCGCCTGCGTGCGCCATGCACCGGTGAGGCGTTCAGCGCTAGCCACAGAAAAGAATGCGAACAGTTCGCATTCTAATTCCACAAAAAATCACAGTCTGAGAATGTCCGGCGCGCCAAGCCGGTCATTGCGCAGTCGAGAGAGCCTTGAAAGCGCCTCGTCAGGCGGCGCGTGCGCACCAGCGGGCGTAGAGCCGCTGCAGGTGGCCCGTCATGCGCTCAGTGCGCGCGGTGACGTCGCGTTGCGTCTCGTCCATCGACGCGACAGCCGGGTTGCCCGCCGCGTGCTGGCGCAGCAGCTGCGCACCGTTGCGCTCGAGCGAGAGCGCCACCAGCGCCGGCGTCATCTCCAGGTGCGACTGCACCAGCAAATGACGGTCGTCCAGCACGTAGGCCTGCGCCGCGCAGTGCACGCCGGTGGCGATGCGCACTGCGCCCGGCGGCGGCGTGAAAGTGTCGCCGTGCCACTGGAAGGTCTCGAGGGCCTGGCCGGCCGTGTCGCCCCACCAGTCGCGGGCCAGCGCGTGGTCGTCGGCCACGATGTCGTTCCAGCCGATTTCCGGGCGCATGTGCGCGCGCACGCTGCCGCCGAGGGCGCGCGCCACCAGCTGGCTGCCGAGGCAGTGGCCGGCGACGGGAATGCCCTGTGCGGCGGCGGCGCGGATGAGGGCGAGCTCCCGCGCGATCCACGGCAGCGGGTCGTTCGCGCTCATGTAGCCGCCCATGAACACCAGCCCGCCGAACGCCGACGCATCGTCGGGCACGGGTTCGCCGTCGACGATGCGCACCACCTTCACCTCGCGGCCGAGCGATTGCAGGATCGGCACCACCGTGCCGGGTGCGCCGACCTCGGTGTGCTGGAAGACGGCGATGGGTTTCACGCCGTCACGCGGCGATGCCGACGCCCAGCAACCCGTCGAGCAGCGCCGCGTCGGCCGCCAGCGCGGTGCTGGTGCCGGCATGCACGACGGTGCCGCGTTCGAGCACGATGGCCTGGTGCGTCATCTCGAGCGCGAGCACCGGGTGCTGCTCGACCACGATCGACGCCAGGCCTTCGCCTTCGCACAGGCGGCGGATCGATGCGGCCAGCTCTTCCACGATGATCGGCGCGAGGCCTTCCATCGGCTCGTCGAGCAGCAGCAGCTTGGGGTTGGTCATGAGCGCACGCCCGATGGCCAGCATCTGCTGCTCGCCGCCGGACAGCTGATTGCCGTAGTTGCCGCGCCGTTCGCGCAGCCGCGGGAAGAAGCCGTAGACGCGCTGCAGGTCCCACGGGCCGGGGCGGGCAACCACGGTGAGGTTCTCTTCGACCGTGAGCGACGGAAACACCTCGCGCTCCTGCGGCACCCAGCCCAGGCCGGTGCGCACGCGCCGGTGCGCCGGCCAGCGCGTGATGTCTTCACCGCACCAGCGGATGACCCCCTGCGTGACGCGGGTGTTGCCCATCAGCGTCTCGAGCAGCGTGGTCTTGCCCACGCCGTTGCGTCCGAGCACGGCCAGGCTCTGGCCCTCGGCCAGCGTGAAGCGCAGGCGGTGCAGCACCACCGCGTTGCCGTAGCCGGCGACGACGTCGTCGAAGGCGAGCAGCTCAGCCATGGGCCACTCCTGCATGGGCGTGGCCCAGGTACACCTCGCGCACGCGCGGGTCGGTGCCGATCTCGGCCGGGGTGCCCTCGGTCAGGATCTGCCCGGCCACCAGCACCGAGATGCGGCGCGAAAAACGGAAGACGAGTTTCATGTCGTGTTCGATGAACAGCACGCTGATGTCCTGCGGCAGTTCGGCGATGGCTTCGAAGAGTTCGCCGCTCTCGTCCTCGGGCACGCCGGCCGCGGGTTCGTCGAGCAGCAGGATGCGCGGCCGGGCCGCCATGGCGAGCGCGATCTCCAGCAGCCGCTGCTTGCCGTAGGCCAGCTCGGCCACCGGCACGTCGGCCAGCGCATCGAGCTTCAGGCGGCCGAGCAGCGCATGCGCTTCGTCGAACAGCGCCGTGTGCCGCACGAGCGGCCGCCACCACACCGCGCCCAGGCCCTCGCGTTCGCTGATGGCGAGCACCACCGACAGCAGTGGCGTGAGGCTGGGGAACAGCGTGTTGATCTGGAAGGTGCGCGCCAGGCCCATGCGCGCGCGGCGGTCGGCGGCGAAGCCGGTGATGTCCTGGCCGTCCATCTCGATGCGCCCGGCGGTCGGCTTGATCACGCCGGTCAGCAGGTTGATGAGCGTGGTCTTGCCGGCGCCGTTGGGGCCGATCAGCGCCTGGCGTGCGCCGGGCTCGAGCGACAGGTGCACGTCGTTCACCGCCTGGAAGGCGCCGAAGCGCACGCCCAGGCCGTGGGTCTGCAGGGCCGGCTTCATGGCGCGCTCCGCTTCGCGAGGCGCGACAGCGCGCCCATGATGCCGCCGCGCCCGACCATGACAGCCGCGATCAGGAAGATGCCGAGCCAGAACATCCAGTACTCCGGGTTGAGGTCGGCGAAGGCGTCGTGCACGAGCATGTAGACCAGCGCGCCGATCATCCCGCCGTAGAGCCGGCCGGTGCCGCCAAGCACCAGGATGATCAGCACCTCGGCCGAGCGGTTGAAGCCGATCGATTCGATGCCGACGAACTGCGTGGTCTGCGCCAGCAGCGCGCCGGCCACGCCGGCCACCGCGGCCGACAGCGCATAGGCCATGCGCAGGCGCGATTCGACCGGCGAGCCGATCGCCAGCATGCGCTTGCGGCTGTCGTGGATGCCGCGCAGCGCCAGGCCGAAGGGCGAGCGCAGGATCAGTCGCACACCGAGGAACACGAGCAACACCATGGCGAAGGCGTAGAGGAAGGCGGTCTTGCCGTAGAGGTCGAAGTCGAACAGCCCGAGCACCGGCCACATGACCATGCCCTGCAGGCCGTCGGTGCCGCCGGTGATGCCCGACAGGCGGTTGGCGAGTTCGGCCAGCAGCACGCACACGCCGATGGTGATCATCAGCCGCGTGAGGTCGGCGCCGCGCACCACCAGGTAGCTCAGCAGGTAGCCGAGCGCGGCGCAGACGACCAGCGCCACCAGCAGGCCCGTGAAGGGCTCGCCCCAGCCGTGCTTGGCGAGCAGGCCCGCCGCATAGGCGCCGGCACCGAAGAAGGCCGCATGGCCGACGGTGAGGATGCCGGCGTAGCCGAGCGCCATGTCGAGCGACACCGCAAACAGGCCGAAGATGAGGATCTGGCTCATCAGCGTGAGCTTGTCCGGCAGCAGAAAGAAGCAGGACGCGAGCGCGAGCCAGAAGGCCACCTCGACCCAGCGCAGGCGCTGCGGAGAAATTGCGATGCGTTTCATGCCAAGCCCCGCTTCGGGATGATGCCGTTGGGCCGCAGCAGCAGCATGACGATCATCACGACATAGATGAGGAAGGCGCCCGCTTCGGGCCAGTAGTACTTGCCGGCCATGTCGACGATGCCGACCAGCAGCGCCGCGACGAAGGGGCCGGTGATGGTGCCGGCGCCGCCGACGCACACCACGATGAGGAAGTACACCAGGTACTTGAGCGGGAACGAGGGCTCCAGCCCGAGCATGCCCAGGCTCAGCGCACCGCCCAGGCCCGCCAGGCCGCAGCCCAGCGAGAAGGTCAGGAAGAACAGGCGCTGCACGTGGATGCCGGTGCCGGCGGCCACGCGCTGGTTGTCGACCGCTGCGCGCACCATCGCGCCGTAGCGCGTCTTGCCGATGCCCAGCAGCAGCACGGCCAGCACCAGCACGCCGCAGAGGATGAGGAAAAGCCGGTAGCGGCCGACCTCGAGCCCGCCGAGCGACACCCGCCCGTCGAGCAGCGGTGGCAGCTGGAAGGGCTGCATCGTCGGGCCGAAGAAGTAGGTGAAGACGGCGATCGAGACGAACACGATGCCGATCGACAGCAGCACCTGGTCAAGCGGGTGCGCCTTGTAGAGCCGCCGGTAGAACAGGAACTCCAGCACCGCGCCGATCAGCGCCGCGGCGACGAAGGCCGCGGCCAGCGCCGGGAAGAAGCCCACGCCGTAGCGGCTCGTCAGCACGCTCGCGGCATAGCCGCCGACCATCGCGAAGGTGCCATGGGCGAGGTTGACGAAGTTCATCAGGCCCATCGTGATGGACAGGCCCACCGCGATGAGGAAGAGGAGCATGCCGTAGGCCACGCCGTCGAAAATCACAATGCCCATGGAACAGCCCAGTTACTTCGCGGCGTCCTTGGCCGGGTCCTTGACCTTGTCGAACTTGTCGAACTCGACGTTCACCAGCTTGCCGTCGACCTTCTCGGTCTTGCGGATGTAGACGGTCTGCACGATGTCGCGCGTGACCGGGTCGATCTCGATCGGGCCGCGCGGGCTCTCGAAGGCGAGGCCCTTGAGTGCATCCATCACCTTGTCGCCCGACACGTCGCCCTTGGTCTTGGCGAGCGCGAGGTCGATCGCGGCCATGGCGTCGTAGGCGGTCACGGCGAAGTAGCTCGGGCGCAGCGAGGTGCCGAACTGCGCGACGAAGTCCTTCACGAACTTCTGGTTCTTCGGCGAGGGATGCGCGTACGAGTAGTGGTGGCTGGTCACCAGGCCCAGCGCCACGTCGCCGGTGGCGTCGAGGTAGCTGTCGTCGGTGGCTTCGCCGGTCGCGAAGAGCTTGATGCCGGCTTCGTCCATGCCGCGTTCCTTCCAGACCTTGAGGAAGGCCGGCGGCATCACGCCCGAGGGAAAGAAGAAGAACACCGCTTGCGGCTTGGCGTCCTTGATGCGCTGCACGTAGGCCGAGAAGTCAGGGTTGTTCATGGGTGTGCGGACTTCGCCGACCACCTTGCCGCCTTCGGCCGTGAAGGCCTTCTTGAAGGCCGTCTCGGCATCGACGCCGGAGGCGTAGTCGGCCACCACGGTGTAGGCCTCCTTCACGCCCTGCTTGGCCATCCAGCGGGCCATCGGGTCGGTCACCTGCTGCACCGTGAACGACAGCCGCGCGACGTAGGGCGAGCTGGTGGTGATGGCCGACGACGCCGCGTTCATCACGAGCGTCGGGATCTTCGCCTGCGTGGCGATGGCGCCCACCGCATAGGCGTTGGGGCTGAAGTCGAGGCCGGTGAGGATGCTCACCTTGTCGCGCACGACCAGCTCCTGCGCGATGCGCTTGGCCGCGTCGGGCGCCGGGCCGGCCGTGTCCTTCTTGATGATCTCGACGGTGCGGCCGGCGATCTTGCCGCCGTGTTCCTTCAGGTACAGCGCCACGCCGGCATCGAACTGCCGGCCGTAGTCGGCGTAAGGGCCGGAATAGGTGGCGATCATGCCGATGCGCAGCGGCTCGTCGGCCGCGTGCGCGCTGCCGAAAGCGCCCATGGCCGTGAGCGCGGCGAGGGCGAGGGTGGCGAGGGTGTTTCGCTTGGTCATCTTCATCATGGAACTCCGAGGGTGGAAGGAATCAGGTTGCGGCCGTCGGCACGCTC
Source organism: Variovorax cryoconiti (assembly GCF_051216395.1). Classification (NCBI taxonomy): domain Bacteria; kingdom Pseudomonadati; phylum Pseudomonadota; class Betaproteobacteria; order Burkholderiales; family Comamonadaceae; genus Variovorax; species Variovorax cryoconiti. The sequence continues at coordinate 180,299 of NZ_JBPJZI010000001.1, forward strand.
TTCAGGTCGAAAGAGGTATCGGCCAGTTGCGCGGCGGTGGGCTGCGCGCGCGCGGCAATCAGCTTGCGGCTCTGCATGTGCTCGGCCGGCTTGTTGACCGAATGAGCCCCGACCAGCACGCCGTCGCGCAGGTAGAACAGGCTGAACTTGTCGCTGGCGATGTCGCCGCGGGTCACGACCTCGTCGCCGTGCACCGGCAGGCCGGCCATCTGGAACTTGAGGTCGAACTGGTCGCTCCAGAACCACGGCACGGCGGTGTTGGGCTGCTCGCGCCCGACCACCACCGACGCGGCGGCACGGGCGCCGTCGTTGGCCGCCTGGATCGACTCGAGGCGCACGCGCGTCGGCCCGCCGGGCACCGGCGCGACCGCCATGGAGGCCACGTCGCCGGCCGACAGCACGCGCGGTGCCGAGGTGCGGCCGAACGCATCGACCACGATGCCGTTGTCGACGGCCAGGCTGGCGGCCTGCGCCAGCTCGACGTTGGGCAGCACGCCGACGCCGAGCACCACCAGGTCGCAGTCGACGCGGTGGCCGTCCGTCAGCTCGACCGCGTCGACATGGCCATTCGTGCCGTGCAAGGCGCGCACGCCGCGGCCCGTCAGCAGTTCGATGCCGCGGCGCCGGTGGGCGTTCTCGACGTACGCCGACATGATCGGCGGGAAGCTGCGCGTCAGCAGGTGCGGCTGGGCCTCGACCACCGTGACCTCGACGCCGCGCGTGCGCAAGGCCGATGCCACTTCGAGGCCGATGAAGCCGCCGCCGATGACGCAGGCGCGCTTCGTGCGCTCGGCCGCGTCGGCCACGCGCAGGGCGTCGTCGAGCGTGCGCAGTTCGACGACGCCGTCGAGTTCGGCGCCCGGCACCGTGAAGGGCCGGCAACGTGCGCCGGTCGTCAGGGCGAGCCAGCCGTAGTCGAGCGTGCGGCCATCGGCGAGCGTGACCGTGCGCGCGCCGGCGTCGACCGCGGCGGCGCGCTGGCCGAGTTGCAGGTCGATGCGGTTCTGCGTGAAGAAATCGGGCCCGCGCAGTTGCAGCTGGTCAAGCGTCGTCTTGCCGGTGAGCAGCCCCTTCGACAGCGGCGGCCGCTGATAGGGTGCGTGGCGTTCGTCGCCGAGGATCGTGATCGGCTCCTCGAAGCCGATCTCGCGCGCGGTGGCCGCGAGCTGCACGCCGGCGTACGAGGCGCCGACGATCACCAGGGTCTTCGCGCCGGGCATCAGATCTGCGTCTCCGGCACGCGTACCGTGATGCCGTCGAGCGCGGCCGTCATCGTGATCTGGCAGCTTAGGCGGCTGCCCGGCTGGCGTTCGGAAGCGACGCCGTCGAGCAGGTCGTTCTCCATGTCGTCGGCCGGCGGCAGCAGGGCGATGAAGGCGTCGTCGACGTAGACGTGGCAGGTGGCGCAGGAGCAGGAGCCGCCGCATTCGGCGTCGATGCCGCGCACGTTGTTGCGCACGGCGTTCTCCATGACGCTGCTGCCGGGCTTGGCGTCGATGCTGCGGGTGCTGCCGTCTTTGAGGATGTAGTGGATCGTGGGCATCGTGGTCTGTTTAAAACATGTCGAAGTACTCGCGATGTTCCCATTCGCTGACGTCGAGGTTGAAGCGGGCGATCTCCGCTTCCTTGATGTGGCAGAGGTAGTCGACGAAGGTCTTGCCCATCTGTTCGTTGAGCATGGCGTCGTCGCGCAGGCAGGCGAGCGCATCGCCGAGCGAGCGCGGCAGCTGCTGGGCTGGCGTCTCGTACGGTGCATCGGCCGACGGGCCAGGGTCGGTCTGGTTCCGGATGCCGTCGAGACCCGAGAACAGTTGCGACGCGAGGTAGAGGTACGGGTTGGCCGTCGGCTCGCCCACGCGGTTCTCGATGCGCGTCGCCTTCTGGCCGGGGCCGCCGAGCACGCGCAGCATCGCGCCGCGGTTGTCGCGCGCCCAGATGGCGCGGTCGGGGGCCAGCGAGAAGGGGCGGTAGCGGCGGTAGCCGTTGATGGTCGGGCTCGCGAGCGCCGCGGCGCCGCAGGCGTGCTCCTTCAGGCCGCCGAGGTAGTGCAGGCCGAGCGTGCTCAGGTCCTGGCCTTCGGCCTCGGGCATGAAGGCGTTGACGCCGTCGCTCTTGCGCCGCAGCGACTGGTGCAGGTGCCAGCCGCTGGACATCACGTTCGGGATCTTCGGCCGGCACATGAAGGTCGCGTGGTAGCCCGCGCGCTGGCAGATCTGCTTGATGGCGCTGCGCAGCAGCACCATGGTGTCGGCCGGCAGCACGCCGGCGGTGGGGCCGAAGGTGAGTTCGAACTGGCTCGGGCCGTATTCGATTTCCAGCGAGCGCAGCGGCAGGCCGAGTCCGATCAGGTTGGAACGCAGCAGCTCCATCACCGGGTCGAGCCGGTCGTAGCGCAGCTCGGTGAGGTACTGGTGGCCGTGCGACAGCAGGGACACGCGCGGCGGCTCGCCCGGCTGCCCTGAGTCGCCCAGACCGAGGCGCGGGTCGTCGAGCTTGAAGACATGGAACTCGACCTCGAGCCCGGCGATGAAGTCCAGGCCGAGTTCGTCGAGCTGCTTGACCGCGCGCTGCAAGATCTGCCGCGTGGCGAAGGGGCAGGGCTTGCCATCGGCCATGTAGGCGTCGCACAGCACCCAGCCGGTACGCGGCGACCACGGCAGCACCTTGAAGGTGGCGGGGTCGGCCACCACGGTGAAGTCGGCGCCGCCCTGGAAGCCCTCCATGGCGAAGCCGCCGCCGGCGCTGAACACCGGGAACACGGTCTTGTGCGAGGTGTCCTTGGCGAGCAGGGTCGACGTGAGGTTCACGCCGTCCCACAGCGCGTCGCGCGCCTCGCTGGCCACCAGCGTCTTGCCGCGCAGGATGCCGTGCTGGTCGGGGAACGCGAAGCGCACCACGTCGACCTCGCCGCTGTCGAGCCGACGCGCCAGTTCCTTCGCCTGTTTCTCCTGGTCGTCGGACCAGAGGCCGAAGCGATTCACGAAATTGCTCATGGCGTGCGGTGCCTCAAGCGCCGAGCCGCGCGGCGGCCCAGGTGGATTGGAGGCGGCGCTCGCGGTCGGCCTGCTGCCAGTACGCTTGCGGGCCGACGCCTTCGCCGGCCTTCTCGTTCACGCCGTCGATCGACGGCGGGCCCGACATGGCGCTCGCCTGTTCCTGGCCGATGACCATCGGCGCGCCTTCGCCGGCCTGCGTGCTTTCGATGGCCTTCACCAGCATGCGGCGGAAGGCGATGATGCCCTTGTCGGTCGTGCCCAGGTGCTCGCGCGTGCGGTCTTGGATCGGGCCTTGCGACTCGACGGCCCACTGGTCGTGCACGTTGATGTCCTCGCCCATGCCGGTGTAGGTCTTGGTCAGCTGTTCGTTGACGTCGTAGCCGTAGTCGTTGCGCTTGTTCTTGCGCGAGGTGTAGTTCGGCAGTTCGTACAGTTCCAGGCGCTGGTCGCGCATCTGCTGCTTGTCGACCGGGCCGGTGAAGCTGGTGAAGATGGCGTACCAGTAGCAGTGCGTGTCGTCGACCGGCACATGCCATTGCGAGATGGTCATCTCGGTGCTCATCGGGATCACGAAGGCCTGCGGGAACACGACGTTGGTGACGCGCACATGCGTGTCGGTGTCCGACACCTTGCGCAGCGTGGTCAGGCGCACGCCGTAGTCGGTGCTGTCGACGTTGATCTCGGGCAGATCGAACTCGCGCAGCACCTTGGTGATGGGCAGGTCGGAGTCCGCCGAGGCGCCGCGGAACTGCTTGCCGTAGCTTTCCGACGTGTCTTCGTCCTCGAAGAAGCGGTGCAGGTACGACGCATGGGCCGGGTCGATGCCCACCTCGAGCGCCTGCAGCCAGTTGCACTCGAACAGGCCCTTGAAGGCGAAGGTGTGCGAGTCGGGGGCGACGAAGCAGTCGAACTCGGGGAATGCCGGCGGCTCGCCTTCGCCGATGTAGGCAAAGATGGTCCCGCTCTTCTCGACGACCGGGTAGGCCGCCTGCTTGATGCGCGTGCACAGCTTGCTGCCGACCGGCTCGGCGGGGGTTTCGAGGCAGTTGCCCTTGGCGTCGAACAGCCAGCCGTGGAAGGGGCAGCGCAGGCCGCCGCCTTCGAGCCGGCCAAAGGCCAGGTCGGCACCGCGGTGCGGGCAGTCGCGGTCGAGCATGCCCAACTGGCCGTTCTCATCGCGGAACAGGACGAAGTGCTGGCCCATCAGCTGCACGGGCTTCACCGGGCGCGGGCCGGCGAGTTCGTCCGAGATCGCCACCGGCTGCCAGTAGCGGCGCAGCAACTGGCCGGCGGGCGTTCCGGGGCCGACCCGGGTGATGAGGTCGTTCTGTTCGGCGCTGATCATGCGTGGAGCTCCATCGAGGGTTTGACGAACATGCATTGCATGCAGTTGCATACATTGTCGAAGCTGTCTTTGTCGAAGGTCAACGCCTTTCTACAAATTCAGTGGGTTATTGACCCGAAATCAGGGGTTAATGCTGAGTTTCTCGCGCACCTTTGATGTGCGTCAACGTCCTGATTTGGGTTGTTGATGCCAATGTATGCAACAACCGGACCAATGTCCGTCTCTTGCGTGCATGCGAGGTGTCTCTCCTAGAATGGGCCTCCTTTGCTGCGCCTTGCGAATCCCATGGACTCCCAACAATCCCGCGTGCTGGTCCAGCTGCGCGACATGATCCTCAAGGGCGAATTCCTGCCCGGCGAGCGGCTCGCCGAGATCCCGCTGGCCGAAAAACTCGGTGCGTCGCGCACGCCCGTTCGGCTCGCGCTCACGAGCCTGGAGCACGAAGGGCTGATCGAGCAGTCGCCCTCGGGCGGCTACCAGATGCGCCGCTTCACGTCGCGCGAGATCGCCGATGCGATCCGCGTGCGTGGCGTGATCGAGGGCTTTGCCGCGCGCCTGCTGGCGGAAGACGGTGCGCCACGCCAATTGATGCGCGACCTGCACGAGTGCCTCGACGCCGGCGACAAGGCCGTCAACAAACCGACCATGGAGCTCGATGACTACGCGGCCTATGTCGAGATGAACGACCGCTTCCACAAACTCATCATGGACGGCTGCGGCAACTCGGCGCTGCGCCGCGTGATGGACATGCTCGACGGCCAGCCCTTCGCGTCACCGAGCGCGATGTTGCCGATGCAGTCGTCGATGGAGGAGGGCCAGCAGTGGATGCGGCAGGCGCATCGCACGCACCATGCGCTGGTGCAGGCGATCGAGCGGGGGCAGGGCTCGCGCGCGCAGGCGCTGGGTGAGGAGCATGTGGAGATCGCGCGGATGAATCTCGATTACGCGTTGGAGCGGCCGGAGTTGGCTGCGGAGCTGATGCCGGGGATGAAGCTGGTCGCTGGGAAGGCGCGGGGGTGACTCTTCTTCGTTTTTTTTGTTGAGAGCGCCCGGCAGGCGGTGCGGGCCGGACGACCCCGGTGCGCCGGCCGCTTCGCGGCTTCCCTGCGGTGCTCGCGCCATCGGCTGCGTCGCAGAACTCGCTGCGCTCACTTCGTTCCCTTCGCTCAGACAGCTGCGACGAGTCAGATGTTGAAGCGCGCTGCGCGCGCAGCCGATGGCACTGCGCGCCTCGGCGGCGCACAGGGGATCGCCCGGCCCGCACCGCCTGCCGGGCTTTAGGGCGCGCGACGATTGCGCTCGCCGGAAAGAGATGCACAACGATCGCGTCCACGTCGGTGGGTGGTATGTCTTTGGGCGGCTGTTGAGGCTCCGGCGAGCACCGCAGGGGCAGGCGGATCAGGGCCGCGCGTGTCTGAGCGAAGCGAGTTTGCGCGGACCCCGCCTGACGCGAGGAGCAGCAGCGAAGCCCGAAGGGCCGGAGACGGCTGCCGCCCAAAGGCATACCGCCAGCCGACGCCCCCCCGAACCCCCGAACCGCTGTCCTCAGGCCTTCCCAACCCCCCGCCCCGCATGCCGCTGCATCATCGCCACGAACGCTTCCGCAGCTGGTGACAGCGCCATCCCCCGCCGCTGATACACATAGAACTGCCGCCGAATCTCCGGCCCACGCAGTGGCACGAAGCGCACCTTGAAGTTGTCCGCGAACATGCGTGCGTAGTCGGGCACCGCGGCCAACCCGGAACCCACGCCGACCATCGCAAGCGCGGTCGTCAGGTACCCCACCTCGACGGCCGTCTGCATCGACAGCGAGGCGTCGTGCGACTGCAGGATGCGTTCGAGCTGTCGGTTGAACTCGCTCGAATAGATCACCCAGCGCTCGTCGCGCAGTTCGTCCCACGACACGCCGCGACGCTGGGCCAGCGGGTGCTTGGCGGGGCATACCATGCGGATCGGGACGTCCATCAGGAAGGTGCGCGTGACGTCTTCGCCCACGGTGCGTTCGGGGCCGACGCCGAGTTCCGCCTCGCCGCGGCGCACCACGCCGACCACGTCGTCGGTCGTCGCGTCGGTCACGCGCAGGCCGATGTCGGGGTGCGCCGTCGCGAACTCACCCAGCACCGTGGAGATCCAGGTGCAGCTCAGCATCTGCGGCGCGACCACGCGCAACAGCCCGGTGCGCAGCGAGCGCAGGTCCGACGCGCCCTCGACCACCTGGTTCACGTCGTCGAGGATGCGGCGGGCCAGGGGCAGCAATTGCTGGCCGGCTTCGGTCAGGGTGACGGCAGCGCCGCGGTCGAACAGCACGACGCCCAGCGCTTCTTCCAACTGCTGCACCAGCATGCTGACGGCCGACTGCGTGAGGTTCACCTGCTTGGCTGCCGCGGTGAAGCTGCCGGCGCGCGCCACGGCAGAAAAGGCGCGCATCTGGCGGAAGCTGATGTTCATGGGCGCACCAGGGTGGGACGGTCGAGGAAGGGCATGGCGCTCGATTATCAGAAAGTCTGATGCACACATCAAAAGAATTGGCTTGCTTGATGATGGCGCCGATTCACAGAATGCGCCGCATGCACATCGCCGTCATCGGAACCGGCATCGTGGGCGTCTGCACCGCAGCCTGGCTGCAGCGCGACGGTCACCAGGTCACCTTCATCGATCCCCTCGAACCGGGCGAAGCCTGCTCGTTCGGCAATGCGGGTTCGCTCTCGCCCAGTGCCTGCCTGCCGGTCGGCATGCCCGGCATGTGGAAGCGCGTGCCGCGCTGGCTGCTCGACCCGCTGGGACCGCTCACCGTGCGCTGGCGCTATGCGCCGGTCGTGCTGCCCTGGCTGGTGCGCATGCTGCGGCACTCGACCCGCGAGGAGGTCACGCGCATCGCCACGGCCTTGCGCACGCTGCTCGAACCCATCTTCGACTGCTACGACCCGCTGTTGGCCCATGCCGACGCGCAATCGCTGGTGCGGCGCAGCGGCTGCCTCTACGTTTACTCGTCGCGCGAGGCAGCGGCGCAATGGCAGTGGGGCATGAACCTGCGCCGCTCGCTCGGTGTGAAGCTGGTCGACGTCGAGCGCGACGAGCTCGAGGCGCTGGAGCCCGACCTGAAGGGCCGCTTCCGCTTCGGCCTGCTGGCGCCGGACAATGGCTCGACGGCGGACCCGTCCGCGCTCGTGAAAGCCTTGCATGCGCGCTGCGTCACCGACGGCGCGCGGCGCAACGGTCACAGTGCCCTGGGCTTCGAGCGCCAGGCCGGCCGGGTAACTGGCGTGCAACTCGACTCGGGGGCGACGCTGGCCGTCGACGGCGTGGTCGTCGCGGCCGGCGCGTGGTCAGCGCCCCTGGCGGCGGCGCTGGGCGAGCGCGTGCCGCTCGAGACGCAGCGCGGCTACCACGTCACCGTGCGCAGTTCCAACCTCGCCCTGCGTCACACCGTGATGGCCGTCGAACACAACCTGATGGTCAACCCGATGGCGATGGGCCTGCGCCTGGCCGGCACGGTGGAATTCGGCGGCCTGCAGGCACCACCGAACTACGAGCGCGCCGACGCGTTGCTGCAGCAAGGCCGCCATCTGTTCCCGCACCTCGACACCTCCGAGATCACACGCTGGATGGGCCACCGACCGTGCATGCCCGACAGCCTGCCGGTGGTCGGCCGCGCGCGCGGCGCCGACAACGCCTGGCTCGCCTTTGGCCATGGCCACATGGGCATGTGCATGGGCGCCAGCTCCGGCCGCGAGATCGCGCACCTGGTGGCGGGCCGCGCACCGCAGGTCGACCTGACGCCGTTCCGGCCCGACCGCTTCTGATGGCCGCGACAGACACCTTACGCTGGGCGATCGGTGTCGACATGGGCGGCACCTTCATCGACGCCGTCGCGGTGGCCGACGACGGCCGGCTGGTGAGCCTGAAGCATCCGCGCGAAGCGGGGAAACTGGCCGAGCCCGTGCTGGCCGCCATCAACCGCCTCTGCGCCGAGAGCGGCATCGCGCCGCCGCAGGTGGCCCGCATCGTGCACGGGTCCACCGTGGTCACCAATCTGCTGCTCGAACAGAACGCCCCGCCCGTCGCGGTGCTGACGACCGCCGGCATGGGCGACGTGCTGGCGCTCGCGCGCCAGGAGCGCCGCGAACTCTATCTGCCGGTCATCGCCAGGCCGACGCCGGACGAGCGGCTGTTTCCCGCGCACCTGCGTTTCGAGATCGGCGGGCGCATCGACGCGCAGGGCCGCGAGACGGCACCGCTGGCGCTCGACCGCTTCGACCGCATCGCCGACGCCATCTCGCAATCCGGCGTGCGCGCCGTGGCCGTGTGCCTGCTCTTCGCGCATCGCAACCCGATGCACGAACAGCAACTGCGCGATGTGCTAGCCGCGCGGCTCCCGCATCTGATGGTGTCGCTGTCGAGCGAGGTTGATCCGAAGCCGCGCGAGTTCGAACGCTTTCTCACCACCGCGCTCGACGCCTACGCCAAGCCGATGGTGGCCGACTACCTGCGCGAACTGGCGAGCGCGCTCACGACGCGTGGCCTGCCCGAACCCTTCCTGATGCGCTCCGAAGGCGGCACCGGCACCTGGCGCGACGTGGCCGCGCGGCCGGTCGGCCTGGCGATGTCCGGGCCGTGCGCCGCGCTGGAAGGCGTGGCCGCGAGCCTGGGTGGGCGCGCGGGTGCGCCGGCCGTGGTGATGGCCATCGACGTCGGCGGCACCAGCACCGACATCGGCATCGTCGAGCACGGACGGCCGGCTTTCGGCGACGCGCTGCAGGTTGGTGAACTGAGCCTGCGACTGCGCTGCGCGGATGTCGAATCGCTCTCGGTCGGTGGCGGCAGCGTGGTGCGTGCGCTGCCGGGCGGTGCGTTGCGGCTCGGGCCGCGCTCGCAGGGCGCGTGGCCCGGTCCCGCGGCCTACGGCCTGGGCGGCGATCGCGCGACGCTGACCGACGCGCTGTGTGTGCTGGGTCGGCTGCCGGCGCAGCTTGCGGGTGGCGTGTCGCTCGACCGCGCGGCCGCCGAGGCGGCGCTGCAGCGTGACGTTGCCACGCCGCTGGGCATCGATGTCAAGGACGCGGCCCAGGCCACCGTCCGCACCGCCGCATCGGCGATGGCCGAGGCGCTGAAGATGCGCAGCTTCCAGCGCGGGCTCGATCCGGCCGACAGCCTGCTCGTGGCCGCCGGTGGCGGTGGCGCGCAGCACGCCGCCGAAGTCGCGGATCTGGCCGGCATGACGCAGGTGCGCGTGCTGCCGCAGGCCGGTGTGATCGCCGCGCTCGGCATGCTGTGCGCCGTGCCGACGCAGACGGCGGAGCAGGCGATGGATGTGCTGTTGGACGACGACCAGTTGCAGGCCCTGCGCACGCAGGCCGACGTGCAGGGCCCGGCCACGCACTGGCACCTTGCGCTGTGCCACGCCGGCCAGGAGTTCGCCATCGACGTGCCGTGGTCGCCCGACGCCGACACGGTCGATGCGCTCGCGGAACGCTTCGAACGGCGCCATGCGCAATTGCGCGGCAATGTGCCGGCGCGGCAGGCCTTGCGGGTGCGCCAGATGCGCACGGTGTTTGAAGCGGCGTTGCCGCAGCCGGTGCCTTTCACGGTGTCCCCATCGGAAGCCGCTGCGAGTGCGTGGGTCGGCCTGCCGCCCTCGGGCAACGGCCCGGCCTCGCTCTTCGCCGCGCTCACCACCGTCTGGGTGCCCGAAGGCTGGCGCTGGCAGCGCCTTCCCGACGACTCATTGCTGCTCGAACGCAACACGGATGCGGCAGCATGACCAATGCCAACGTCACCGCCCGCATGGAGCCGCTGCGCCTCGCGCTGCAGGGCGCCGTCGACCGCATGCAGACCGGCATGATGCGCGCCGCCTACTCGTCCATCGCCCGTGAGGGCGGCGATTGCGCGGCGGCGCTGTTCCTGCCCGACGGTCGGCTGCTGGCGCAGGCGCGCTCGTTGCCGCTGCTGCTGGGCTCGCTGATCCCCGCGGTCGGCGGCGTGCTCGCGCGCTTTCCCGCTGCATCGATGCGCGAGGGTGAGGGCTACCTGATGAACGACCCATGGTCCGGCGGCACGCATTTGCCCGACCTCGTGGTGGTGCGGCCAGTGCTGCTCGGCGACAGCGTCATCGCCGTGGCCGCGACCTGCCTGCACCACCAGGACGTGGGCGGCATGGCGCCGGGCTCCATCCCGCCCAACGCCACCGAGATCTACCAGGAAGGCCTGCGCCTGCCGCCGCTGCGTTGGCGCACGGCCGACGGCATCGACGCCGGCGTGCAGACCATCCTCGACGCCAACAGCCGCACGCCGGTGAACCTGCGCGGCGACCTGGCGGCGCAGTGGTCGGCGGTGAGCCTGGGCGCGCGCGAACTCGCGGCGCTGGCCGAGCGCACCGGCGATGTCTTTCTGCCCGTGTGCGACGCGCTCATCGCGCAGGCTGAGCAGATGACCCGCGCCGCGCTGCGCGACGCGCCGGACGGCGACTGGGCCTGGCAGGACCAGCTCGATGGCGACGGCGTCAGCGACGACCCGGTGCGCATCGCGGTGCGCATCCGCAAGACCGGTGACGCCATCGACATCGACTTCGCCGGCAGTTCGCCCCAGGTGCGCGGGCCAGTCAATGCGTCGCCCGGCAGCGTGCTGTCGGCGGCGCTCTTCTTCATGCGCACGCTGGCGCCCGACGCACCGAACAACGCGGGCTGCCTCGCGCCGCTGACGTTGCACCTGCCGCCCGGCAGCGTGCTGAACCCCGACTTGCCTGCCGCAGTGAACGCGCGTACAGCGACTGTGAAGATGGCCTGCAACGCGATGCTCGGCGCCTGGTCGCAGGCAGCGGTGGGCGTGTCGGTGGCGCCGCACGCGGGCGTCGCCACCGTGATGTCGCTGAGCGGCACGCGCGCCGATGGCCGGCGCTGGGTGCTCACCGAAATCATCGCGAGCGGCGCCGGCGCGAGCGCACAGGGTGCCGGCACGCCGGGCGTGTCGACCGACATCGGCAACGCGCGCAACACGCCGGTCGAGGTGATCGAGAGCGAGGCGCCGCTGCAGGTCGAGTGCTATGCGATCCGCCACGGCTCGGGCGGCGCGGGCCTGCATGCGGGCGGCGACGGCGTGCGCCGTGTGTACCGGCTGCTCGAAGGTCGCGCGTCGCTGTCGTACCGCGGCGAGCGGCACGTGTCGCAGGCGCGCGGTGCGCAAGGCGGCGGCGCGGGCGCGTCGTCGGCCGCACGCATCGAGCGCGCCAACGGAGACGTGGAGACGCTGAGCGCACGTGCCCGCACCGAATGGCATGCCGGCGACCGCCTCGTGATCGAGACGGCCGGCGGTGGCGGCTGGGGCGCGATCGACGCCGCCACCGCGAACGACCCCCATGCAACGAACCCCCAGGAGTGAACTGATGACATCCACCCCCCTTCTCCAACGCGGTCGCCGCCTCGCACTCGGCGGCGCCATGGCACTGGCCGCCACGGCGATGCTGCCCTCGATGGCCGCTGCGCAGAGCTTCCCGACCAAGCCGATCCGCATCGTCGTGCCCTTCCCGCCGGGCGGCAGCACCGACCTGCTGGCGCGCCGCATCGGCGAAAAGCTGGCGGCCGTGTGGGGCCAGCCCGTGGTGGTCGACAACCGCGCCGGTGCCGGCGGCACGCTGGGCGCCGACTACGTCGCCAAGTCGGCGCCCGACGGCTACACGCTGCTCATGGGCGTGACCGGCAGCAACGCCATCGCCAACGCGCTGTACCCCAAGCTGCCTTACGACGTGGTGAAAGACTTCGCACCGGTATCGCTCGTGGTCTCGTCGCCCCTGGTGCTGGTGCGCAACCCGAACTTCGCGCCGAAGACGGTGCAGGAACTGGCGGCCGCGGCCAAGGCCAAGCCGGGCTCGATCAGCTACGGCTCGCCGGGCAACGGCACCTCGATGCACCTCACCGGCGAGATGTTCAAGCTGTCGGCCAAGGTGTCGATGCTGCACATCCCGTACCGCGGCAGCGCCGGTGCGCTGAGCGACCTGATGGGCGGGCAGATCGACACGATGTTCGGCGACTTCCTCGTGGTCTGGCCGCAGCTGGAGGCCGGCAAGCTGCAGCCGATCGCCGTGACCTCGAAGACGCGTCACAAGATGCTACCCGCCGTGCCGACCATCGCCGAGAGCGGCTACCCCGGTTTCGAGGCGCTGTCGTGGCAGGGCCTGTTCGCGCCGGCCGCCACGCCGCCGGCGATCGTCGAGCAACTGAACCGCGAAGTGAACAAGGCGCTGGCCAGTGCCGACATCCAGGAATACTTCGGCTCGCGCGGCTTCACGCTGGGCGGCAGCAGCGCCACCGAGTTCAAGGCCTTCGTCAAGGTCGAGGCCGACAAGTGGGCCAAGATCGTCCAGGCGTCCGGCGCCAAGCCGGACTGAGCGGCGCATGGGACGCATCACGCACATCGGGCCGCCGGTGGTCCGTGCAGGGAAGACGCAACCGATCTCGCCGGCCGTGGTCGCCGAGGGCGCGCTGGTCTTCGTCTCAGGCCAGGTGCCGATGCGCGACGGGAAGCCCGCTGCGCCCGACATTGCAGGCCAGACGCATGTGGCACTCGACATGATCGAAGCCATCCTCGTGCGTGCCGGCTGCACGCTGGCCGACGTGGTCAAGACCACGGTGTGGCTGGTCGACGGTGCCGACTACCCGGCCTTCAATGCGGCCTGGGGCGAGCGCTTTGCGCCGGAGACGGCACCGGCGCGATCGACCGTGATTTCGGGGTTGATCGCGCCGGTGCTGGTGGAGATCGAGGCGGTTGCGGTGCGCCGTTGAACCCCGGGACGGGTCAGAGCCCGGCGGCAGCCCGCAGCTCAGCCGCCTTGGTCGTCGCTTCCCACGTGAACTCCGGCTCTTCGCGGCCAAAGTGGCCGTAGGCGGCGGTCTTCTGGTAGATCGGCCGCAGCAGGTCGAGCATCTGGATGATGCCCTTGGGGCGCAGGTCGAAATGCGCGCGCACCAGCGCGGCGATCTTCTCGTCGGGGATCAGGCCGGTGCCTTCGGTGTAGACCGTGATGTTCATCGGCTCGGCCACGCCGATCGCATAGGCGACCTGGATCTGGCACTGGCGCGCGATGCCGGCGGCCACGATGTTCTTGGCCACGTAGCGCGCGGCGTAGGCGGCCGAGCGGTCGACCTTCGACGGGTCCTTGCCCGAGAACGCGCCACCACCGTGCGGGCAGGCGCCGCCGTAGGTGTCGACGATGATCTTGCGGCCGGTCAGGCCACAGTCGCCTTGCGGGCCACCGATGACGAAGCGGCCGGTCGGGTTGATCAGGTAGCGCGTGTTTTGCAGCCATTCCTTGGGCAGCACCGGCTTGATGATCTCCTCGATGATGGCTTCGTTGAACGACGCCTTCATCTTGGTGGCCGTCTCGCTCTGGTCCGGGTGGTGCTGCGTGGAGAGCACCACGGTGTCGATGCTGTGCGGCTTGCCGTCGACATAGCGCATCGTGACCTGGCTCTTGGCGTCGGGGCGCAGGAAGGGCAGGCGGCCGTCCTTGCGCAGTTGCGCCTGGCGCTCGACCAGGCGGTGCGCGTAATAGATGGGCGCGGGCATCAGCTCGGGCGTCTCGTCGCAGGCGTAGCCGAACATCAGGCCCTGGTCGCCGGCGCCGATGTTGAGGTGGTCGTCCGAGGCGTGGTCGACGCCCTGGGCGATGTCGTTGGACTGCTTGTCGTAGCAGACCATCACGGCGCAACCCTTGTAGTCGATGCCGTACTCGGTGTTGTCGTAGCCGATGCGCTTGATGGTGTCGCGTGCAACCTGGATGTAGTCGACGTGCGCGTTGGTGGTGATCTCGCCGGCGAGCACCACCAGGCCGGTGTTGGTCAGCGTCTCGGCGGCCACGCGGCTGCGCGGGTCCTGTTCGAAGATCGCATCGAGGATCGCGTCGGAGATCTGGTCGGCGACCTTGTCGGGGTGGCCTTCGGAGACGGATTCGGAAGTGAAGAGGAAATCGTTCGCCATGTGCTTTGAATGCTCCAACAGGTTGAAAGGCGCGTTGCCGATTCCTTGGGGAGCTCAGGCGAACGCTTTAGCAGAGGGCCGTTTCGGCCAAGGCACAATCGCGCGGCGCTTGTGCGTGTCGCCCTGCAAGTAGTTCCATAACTCAGCGACAATTTCATTCTATTCCAGCCCGGCCGCCCCTGCATTCGGGCATCAAGCAGGCCACCGCCCCCCAGTTTCCCGAATGATCCTTTTCTTCCGATTGCTCGCTCGCGTACCGCTGCCCTGGATGCAGCGGCTCGGCGTGGCGTTCGGGTGGCTGGTGTGGTGGACGGCGCCCGACTACCGGCGCCGCTTTCGCACCAACGCCGAGGCCGCGGGCTTCACGCCGGCGCAGTACCGGCCGGCCATCGGTGCGGCCGGTGCGATGGCGGCCGAATTGCCCTGGCTGTGGTCGCGCCCGCGCGGCGAGAGTGTCCTGCCGCGCATCGTGCGCTGGGAGGGTGCCGCGGATTTCGAGGCAGCGATGAACGAACGCAAGGGCGTCATCTTCATCACGCCGCACCTGGGCTGCTGGGAACTGTGCGGCCAGGCCGTCGCTGAGCGCTACGAGCGCACCTACGGACCGCTCACCGCCTTGTACCGGCCGCCGCGCAAGGCCTGGATGGCCGAACTGGTCAAGGGCTCGCGCGACCGCGCCGGCCTGCAGATGCTGCCGACCAGCGTGGCAGGCGTTCGGGGCCTGATTCGATCGCTGCGCGCGGGCGGCTACACCGGCATGCTCCCCGATCAGGTGCCACCGCTCGGGCAGGGCGTGTGGGCACCTTTCTTCGGCCGGCCGGCCTACACGATGACCCTGCTGCAGCGCCTCGCGCAGCAGACGGGTGCGCATGTGTTCCTGTGCGTGTGCGAGCGTCTGCGCGGGGCGCGCTATGCGATCCGTTTCGAAGCCTTCGACGGCACGGCGATGAGCGACCCGGGCTCGACGCCCGAACAGGCGGCGACGGCGCTCAACCGCGGTGTCGAGGCACTCATCCGGCAACTGCCCGGGCAGTACGTCTGGGACTACGCGCGCTTCAAGCAACCCAAGGCCGAAGCGCCCGAAAGCGCGGCGGCATGAGCTTTGCAAGCCGTCTGGGCATCGTCTTCATGCGGGCGATGGCCCATGTTCCCTTGCCGGTGTCGCGCGGGTTCGGCGTGGTGCTGGGCCGGCTGCTGCATACGGTCGCCGTGCCACGCCGGCATGTGGTCGACATCAACCTCGCCCTGTGCTTTCCGGAGAAGTCGGCGGCCGAGCGGCGGGGCATCGCGCGCGAGACCTTCGTCTTCGTCGCGCAGTCCTGGCTCGACCGCAGCTGGCTGTGGCATGCGCCGGAATCGGTGGTGCGGCAACGCCTGCGCGTGGTCGGGGCGGCGCCCGAGATCGAGGAGATGGCGCACGGCAGCGCGCCGATGATCCTGTTCGCACCGCACTTCTACGGGCTCGACGCAGCGGCCACGGCGCTGACCATGCACACGGCGCGGCCGTCCACCACCATCTACACGACGCAACGCGATCCGCTGATCGACGACTGGATCCGCGAAGGCCGCAAGCGCTTCGGCAACGTGATCACGCTCAACCGGACCGAGGGCATCAAGCCGATCGTGGCCGGGCTGCGCAAGGGCGGGCTGCTGTACCTGCTGCCGGACATGGACTTCGGGCGCGACCAGACGGTCTTCGTGCCGTTCTACGGCGTCCAGGCCTCGACCATTCCGTCGCTCTCGCGTTTCGCTCGGCTGGGCAAGGCCAAGGTGGTGCCGATCGTGTCGCGCCTCACGCCCACGGGTTACGACATCGAGGTGCTGCCGGCCTGGCAGGACTTCCCGAGCGACGACGCAGTGGCGGACACGGCGCTGATGAACCGGCGGCTGCAGGGCTATATCGACGCGATGCCTTCGCAGTACTACTGGGTGCACCGGCGCTTCAAGACGCGCCCCGAGGGCGAGCCTCCCGTCTACTGAGTGCGCCGGATGAAGGCGGCGATCTCGGCGATCACCCGCTGCGGCTGCTCATGGACGATCCAGTGTGTCGCACCGGGGACCCTCACCACCTCGAGCGCGGGCACGTAGTCGGCGAGTCCGTCGAGCAGCCCCGGCAGCAGGGCGCTGTCGTCCAGTGCCCACAGCACCAGCGTCGGCACGTCGACGGTGAGCCGCTCGCGCGGCAGCAGCGGGATCGCATCGGGTGACTGGCCCTCCAGTGGCGGCTTCAGCGGCGTCACCGCGTAGAGGTTGCAGGCGCCGCGCAGCCCCGCATCCCACAGCGCGCGGTACTGGTCCTTGACCGTGTCGGTCAGCCAGCCGAAGCGCTCGGCGCCCGCACCCATGGCCGTGAAGAAGGGCCACAGGCGGCGGTAGTCGTCTTCGGCGAGCAACGCGGGTGCGTCCGGGCGCGCCAGGAAGTGCATGTAGGCACTGGCTTGCTGCTGCGCCGGGTTCTCGCGCAGCTCGCGCGCGAAGGTGCCGG
The DNA here is from genome assembly GCF_051216395.1 of Variovorax cryoconiti. NCBI lineage: Bacteria > Pseudomonadati > Pseudomonadota > Betaproteobacteria > Burkholderiales > Comamonadaceae > Variovorax > Variovorax cryoconiti. Next base: position 197,094 of record NZ_JBPJZI010000001.1, read on the forward strand.
GGTGGGGCGAATTGAGGATGACCAGACGCCGCAGTTGTGTGGGGAAGGCGTTGGCGAAGCCCCAGCCGAAGGCGCCGCCCCAGTCGTGCGCGACCAGGGTGTCGATGCTGCCGTCGGCACTTTCGGCGGCGGCGAGCTGGCGCACGTCCTGCACCAGCAGGTGGGGCCGGTAGTCCGCGACGGCGGGCGGTGCGCTGGACTCTTCGAAGCCGCGCAGGTTGGGCGCGATGCAGCGGTAGCCGCCGTGTGCCGGCTGCGCGAAGTGTTCCAGGAGTTCGTCCCAGATGAAGGCGCCCTCGGGGAAGCCGTGGAGCAACAGCATCAGGGGGCGCCCGGGCGTGCCGCTGGCGCGGCAGCTGAGCGTGATGCCGTTGGGCAGCGTGCGCTGAAAGGTTTCGATCATGCGGCGGTCTCCGGTCGTGGGCGCACGGGCCGGCCGACCGGTGCCGCCGGCGTCAGGGCTCGGGATGGGCCCAGCGCCACAGCAGTTCGGCGGCCTCGTCGACGCCTTGTTTCTTCAGCGCCGAGAACAGTTTGACCTCGCCGCCGCCGGCCTGCAGTCGCACGATCGACAGCGCCTTGGCGCCTTCGGCGCGGGTCAGCTTGTCGGACTTGGTCAGCAGCACCAGGAACTTCAGCCCGGCCTCGACGCGCGGGCGAATGACTTCGAGCAGGATCTCGTCGAGCTCGGTCATGCCATGGCGCGGGTCGCACATCAGCACCACGCCGCGCAGGTTCTCACGCGTCATGAGGTAGTTGCCCATCACACGCTGCCAGCGCAGCTTGGCCTCGCGCGGCACCGCGGCATAGCCGTAGCCCGGCAGGTCGGCCAGCACGGCGTCATCGACCTTCTGCTTGCCGACGCCGAACAGGTTGATGTGTTGGGTGCGGCCGGGCGTCTTGGACGCGAAGGCCAGGCGGGTCTGCTGCGTGAGCGTGTTGATGGCGGTCGACTTGCCGGCGTTGGAGCGGCCGACGAAGGCGATCTCGGGCAGATCGAAGGCCGGCAGGTGCTCCAGCTGGGGCGCGCTGGTGAGGAAATGGGCGGTGTGCAGCCAGCCCAGGGCCGCGCGGATCCGGTCGGGTGCAGGCGCCACCGGCGGCGTTGCGGTGGCCGGTGAGGGCGCAGGGGAGGTCATGAGGAGGCTTTCGGTACGGGGCACCATTGTAGAATCGCGGGGTTTTGCGCCACAAAAACGAGCCCCCGACATGAAGTTGTTTGCCTCTCACCTGCTTGCAGCCATCATCTTGGGCGCCGCCGTCGGCGGTGCCTTCGCGCAGGAACCCGCCGCCGCGGGGGCTGCAGCGGCAGCCAAGCCGGCCAAGCCCGATCCGGCCAAGGGCGACGCGATCTTCAACGCCACCCCGGCCAACAGCCAGAGCTGTGCGTCGTGCCACAACGCCGACGGCAACTCGGCCATCGCGGCCAATCCGAAGCTGGCGCAGCAGCACCCCGAGTACATCCTCAAGCAGTTGCAGGAGTTCAAGTCCGGCAAGCGCAAGAGCGCCATCATGAAGCCCTATGCCTCGGCCCTGTCGGACGAGGACATGCGCAACGTCGCCTGGTTCGTGGGCTCGAAGACGGTCAAGCCCGGCTTCGCCAAGGAGAAGGACCTGGTCTCGCTCGGCGAGAAGATCTACCGCGGCGGCATCGCCGACCGCACCATCCCGGCCTGCGCCAGCTGCCACAGCCCCAACGGCGCCGGCCTGCCCGCGCAGTACCCGCGCCTGGGTGGCCAGCATGCCGACTACACCACGGCCCAGCTCGTGGCCTTTCGCGACGGCGTACGCGCCAACAGCCCCCAGATGACCGGCGTCGCCGCCAAGCTGAACGACCGCGAGATCAAGGCGGTGTCGGATTACATCGCCGGCCTGCGTTGATCGCCCCATCGTTCGCGGTGTTCTTCGCGTGAACTAAGCGCCGACAAACCAACCCAACCGGGCGGGCCGATCCAGACGGATGGCCCGCCTTTTTGCTTTCCAGAGCGCCTGCTCCTCCCTTCCCCGCACCTCGCATGTCAGTCTCCACCCACGGTCTCCGCGTCCGCCGCGGCCCCCAGGCACTTCGTGCCGGGGTGGAGCTGTTCTCGTCGATGCGCTTCGCCATTGCGCTGCTGACGATCATCTGTATCGCCTCGATCATCGGCACGGTGCTCAAGCAGCACGAGCCGATCGGCAACTACATCAACCAGTTCGGACCCTTCTGGGCGGCGCTGTTCCGTGCCGCACGGCTCGATGCGATCTACGGCGCCTGGTGGTTCCTGCTGATCCTGCTGTTCCTGGTGATCAGCACGTCGCTGTGCATTGCGCGCAACACGCCCCACATCCTGAAGGACCTCAAGACCTTCAAGGAAGACATCCGCGCGCAGAGCCTCAAGGCCTTCGGCCAGCGCGCCGCGACCACGCTCGGCGAAGTGCCCGAGGCGGCGGCGCAGCGCATCGGCCAACTGCTGACCGGTGGCGGCTGGAAGGTCAAGCTGCAGCACCGTGAGGGCGCCGGCTGGATGGTCGCGGCGCGCGCCGGCGGTGCGCACAAGCTGGGCTACATCGCCGCGCACAGCGCCATCGTGCTGATCTGCATCGGCGGCCTGTTCGACGGCGACCTGGTGGTGCGCGCGCAGACCTGGTTCAACGGCAAGAGCGTGTTCACCGGCGGCGGCATGATCGCCGACGTGCCGGCCGAGCACCGGCTGTCGCCGTCCAACCCGACCTTCCGCGGCAACATCCTGGTGCCCGAAGGCGGCCGCTCGAGCGTGGCCATCCTGAACCAGTCCGACGGCGTGCTGCTGCAGGAGCTGCCCTTCGCCATCGAACTGAAGAAGTTCATCGTCGACTACTACTCGACCGGCATGCCCAAGCTCTTCGCGAGCGAGGTGGTGCTGCACGACCGCGAGACCGGCGCCGCGGTGCCCGCGCGCATCGAGGTCAACCATCCCGCCAGCTACAAGGGCGTGGAGATCTACCAGTCGAGCTTCGACGACGGCGGCTCGACCGTGAAGCTCAAGGCGGTGCCGATGGCCGCAGCCGCCAAGCCCTTCGAGCTCGAAGGCACGATCGGGAGCAGCTCCGACATCACCAACGGCAGCGACAAGCTCACGCTCGAATACGTCGCGCTGCGCGTCATCAACGTCGAGAACTTCAGCGACGAGGCGAATGGCGCCATGACCAGCGGCGCCGATGTCCGCAAGGTCGACCTGCAGCACAGCCTCGAGTCCCGCCTGGGTGCCGCCAACAAGACCAACAAGCCGAAGGTGCTGCGCAACATCGGCCCGAGCATCGGCTACAAGCTGCGCGACGCGGCGGGCCAGGCCCGCGAGTACCAGAACTACATGGTGCCGGTCGACGCCGGCGACGGACAGCCGGTGTTCCTGCTCGGGATGCGCGAGCGGCCCGAAGACCCGTTTCGCTACCTGCGCGTGCCGGCCGACGAGAACGGTTCGATGGACGGCTTCACCCGCATGCGCGATGCGCTGGCGGATGACGCGCTTCGCGCCCGTGCGGTCGAGCGTTACGTCACGCGCGCCAGCGACCCGCAGCGTCCTGAGCTGGCCGAGCAATTGCGCGCATCGACCACGCGCGCGCTGGCGCTCTTCGCCGGCACCGAGCGCGTCAAGGCCGATGCGACCAGCCGGGGCGGCTGGCAGGCCATCGCTGAATTCATGGAATCGAACGTGCCCGAGGCCGAGCGTGCCCGCGCCGGCGCGGTGCTGGTGCGCATCCTCAACGAGGTGCTGTTCGAGGTGCTCAACCTGAGCCGCGAGCGTGCCGGGCTGGCGGCGCTGCCGGGCGACGACAAGTCGCAGGCCTTCCTCACGCAGGCGGTGCTGGCCATGAGCGACGCGCATTTCTACCCGGCGCCTTTCGCGATGATGATGACCGACTTCAAGCAGGTGCAGGCCAGCGTGTTCCAGGTGGCACGCGCCCCTGGGAAGAGCGTTGTCTACCTCGGATGCCTGTTGCTGATCATCGGCATTTTTGCCATGCTGTACGTGCGCGAACGCAGGCTGTGGATCTGGCTGGTGCCCGAGGGCACCGATGGCAGCGGCGCCACGATGGCCTTCTCGGTGAACCGTCGCACGATGGACAGCGACCGCGAATTCGACAATCTCAAGAACAAGCTGCTCGACCTCCACAAGGAACCGGCGCCATGACGACCACCACCCTGACCCTCAACGACAGCTGGCTGACGCGGCGCAACGCCTTCGACTGGGTGTTCGCCGCGCTGGTCGTGGCCGGGGGGCTCTTCGCCTTCTCGCGCTATGCCGCGTCGATGGACATCTACGAGAAGGCGATCCTGCTGGGCACCATGCCCGCGATGATCTGGCTCGGCTGGTTCTGGCGGCCGCTGCGCGTGCTGGCCGTCGTGGTCGCCGCCGCGGCGGTGCTGGCCATCACGTCGTATCAGGGCGACCTCGCGCGGGCCGACACGGTGTTCTGGCTCAAGTACTTTCTGTCGAGCCAGTCGGCCATCCTCTGGATGAGCGTGCTGTTCTTCATGAGCACGGCCTTCTATTGGCTCGGCCTGTTCGGCGGCAAGCAGGGCGATGCGCTGGAGCTCATCGGGTCGCGCCTCGCCTGGGCGGCGGTCACGATGGCGCTGATCGGCACCATGGTTCGCTGGTACGAAAGCCACCAGCTCGGCCCGGACATCGGTCATATCCCGGTCAGCAACCTGTACGAAGTGTTCGTGCTCTTTTGCTGGCTGACGGCCACGTTCTATCTGTACTTCGAAGAGCGCTACGCCACGCGCGCCATCGGTGCCTTCGTGATGCTGGTGGTGAGCGCGGCGGTCGGCTTCCTGCTCTGGTACACGCTGGTGCGCGAGGCCCACGAGATCCAGCCGCTGGTGCCGGCCCTGCAGAGCTGGTGGATGAAGCTGCACGTGCCGGCCAACTTCATCGGCTACGGCACCTTCGCGCTGGCCGCCATGGTGGCCTTCGCCTACCTCATCAAGGAACAGGCGCAGGAAACGCGCTGGTACAAGCTCACGCCGATCTGGCTGCTGGGCGTGGCGCTGTGCTTCGTGCCGGTGGCCTTCCGCCAGCGGGTGCAGGAGGCGGGCGGCAGCTACTGGGTGGTCTATGCGGGCATCTCGGCGCTGATCGCGGCGGGCATCCTGCTCGGGCGCAAGCGCATCGCGGCACGCCTGCCGGCCAACGAGGTGCTGGACGACGTCATGTACAAGTCCATCACCGTCGGCTTCGCTTTCTTCACCATCGCCACGGTGCTCGGCGCGCTGTGGGCGGCGGATGCCTGGGGTGGCTACTGGAGCTGGGACCCGAAGGAAACCTGGGCCCTGATCGTCTGGCTCAATTACGCGGCCTGGCTGCACATGCGCCTGGTGAAGGGGCTGCGCGGCACCGTGGCGGCCTGGTGGGCGCTGGGTGGCCTGGCGGTGACGACCTTCGCCTTCCTGGGCGTGAACATGTTCCTGAGCGGTTTGCACAGCTACGGCACGCTTTGATCCAGACGCGCCGGCGCTGCGTAACCAAATCGGCTTCCGCAACGAATTCAGGGTGAATCACCCTCGTCATTGAAAGGCGCGTCATGTCCCATCGTTCCCGTCAAGATCTCATCGACCGCGGTTTCCTCCACGCGGCCTCCAGCGACATCACGCCCCGCGCGGCCTACGAAGGGCGCCGCGACATGCTCAAGCTCCTGGCCGGCGGTGCGGCCGGTGCCGCGCTGGCGTCGTGGGCTGCGCGCGATGCGCTGGCGCAGGCCACGGCGCCCGGCAAGCTGGCACCGCTGAAGGGCGCCAAGTCCAACGTGCCCGGCGCGCAGACGATGGAGAAGCTCACCGACTACAAGGACGCGTCGAGCTACAACAATTTCTACGAGTTCGGCACCGACAAGGGCGACCCGGTGAAGAACGCCGGCACGCTGAAGACGCGCCCCTGGACCGTCGAGGTCGAGGGCCTGGTGAACAAGCCTGGCAAGTACGGCATCGAGGACCTTTTGAAGCTGAGCGCGCAGGAAGAACGCATCTACCGCCTGCGCTGCGTCGAAGGCTGGTCGATGGTGATCCCGTGGGTCGGCTATTCGCTGGCCGAACTCATCAAGAAGGTCGAACCGCAGGGCAGCGCGAAGTACGTCGAGTTCGTCACCCTCGCCGACCCGAAGACCATGCCCTTCGTCGGCTCGCGCGTGCTCGACTGGCCCTACGCCGAAGGCCTGCGCATGGACGAGGCGATGCACCCGCTCACGCTGCTGACCTTCGGCATGTACGGCGAGGTGCTGCCCAACCAGAACGGCGCGCCGGTGCGCCTGGTGGTGCCCTGGAAGTACGGCTTCAAGAGCGCCAAGTCGATCGTGAAGATCCGCTTCGTCGAGAAGGAGCCGGGCACCGCGTGGAACAAGGCCGCGGCCAACGAGTACGGCTTCTATTCCAACGTGAACCCGAACGTCGACCACCCGCGCTGGAGCCAGGCGACCGAGCGTCGCATCGGCGACGGCAGCGGCCTGTTCGCCAAGCGCACCAAGACGCAGCTCTTCAATGGCTACGAGGCGCAGGTCGGGCAGCTCTATGCGGGCATGGACCTGAAGAAGTTCTATTGAGCGCGGGCCCGTGTCGATTGCCGCGACCGTGAACAAGCTGCTGCTGCACCCGGCCGCCAAGCCGTTCGTCTTCCTCGCGTGCCTGGCGCCGTTCGCATGGCTCGTCTACGGCGCCTTCACCGACGGGCTGGGCGCCAATCCGGCGGAATACCTGATCCGTTCGGCCGGCGACTGGACCTTGCGCTTCCTGTGCATCGTGCTGGCCGTCACGCCGCTGCGTGTGATGTTCAAGCTCAACGGGCTGGCGCGCTACCGGCGCATGCTGGGGCTGTTCGCGTATTTCTACGTCGTGATCCACCTGCTGAGCTACGGCTGGTTCGACATGGGCTTCGACGTGCCCGAGATCGCGAAGGACATTGCCAAGCGGCCGTTCATCCTGGTCGGCTTCGCGGCCTTCGTGCTGCTCACGCCGCTGGCCGCCACCTCGTTCAACCGCGCGATCAAGGCGTTGGGCGCCAAGCGCTGGCAGCGGCTGCACAAGCTGGTCTATGTGATCGCCGGGCTGGGCCTGCTGCATTTCTTCTGGCTGCGCGCGGGCAAGAACAACTTCAACGAGGTGTTCGTCTATGCCGGCATCGTGGCCGTGCTGCTGGCCTGGCGGGTGTGGCACTTCGTGCGCCAGAAGAAGGCCGTGGCGTCGCGCCCCGTCACCGTGTCGCGCGCGCAGCCCTCGAAATAAGGGTCTGCGCGACGGCGGCTGTCGTCAGTCGAAGCGCTCGGTGCGCAGCTGATCGTCGAGGCTCTCGCGCCGGCGGATGAGCGTGGCGCGGTCGCCGGCCACCAGCACCTCGGCCGCCCGGCCGCGGCTGTTGTAGTTGCTCGCCATCGACATGCAATAGGCGCCGGCCGAGAGCACGGCCAGCAGGTCGCCGTCGACCACGTTCAACGCCCGGTCGCGACCGATCCAGTCACCGCTCTCGCAGATCGGGCCGACCACGTCGTAGGTCGTCTCGGTGCCGGCGGTGCGCTCGGCCAGCGGCACGATCTGGTGGAAGGCCTGGTACATCGCAGGGCGTGGCAGGTCGTTCATGGCCGCATCGACGATGCAGAAGTTCTTGTCTTCGCCGGGCTTGGTGTAAAGCACCTCGGTCACGCAGACGCCGGCGTTGCCGACCAGCGAGCGGCCCGGCTCCACGATCAGCTTGCGATCGCCGAAGCCGCGCGCGTCGAGCCGCGCGAGCAGCTGCTTCCACAGCACGTCGGCCGCCGGCGGGGTGTCGTGGTTGTAGTCGATGCCCAGGCCGCCGCCGAAGTCGAGGTGGTGCAGCGGGATCCCGGCCTGCTCGATGGTCTGGACCAGGTCGAGCACGCGCTCCAGTGCATCGAGATAGGGCGAGGCTTCGGTGATCTGCGAGCCGATGTGGCAGTCGATGCCCACCACCTCGATGCCCGGCAGCGAGGCCGCGTGGCGGTAGACATGCAGGGCGCGGTCGTGCGCCACGCCGAACTTGTTGCCCTTGAGGCCGGTCGAGATGTACGGATGCGTCTTCGGATCGACGTTCGGGTTGATGCGAATGCTGATGCGGGCCCGCTGCTTCTGCGCGAGCGCCACCGCATTGAGCACGTCGAGTTCGGCCTCGCTCTCCACGTTGAAGCAGGCAATGCCCGCGGCGAGCGCCTGGCGCATCTCGTCGCGCGTCTTGCCGACGCCCGAGAAGATCACCTTGGCCGGGTCGGCACCCGCTGCCAGCACCCGGGCCAGCTCGCCGCCCGAGACGATGTCGAAGCCGCAGCCGGCTTCGGCGAACACGCGCAGCACGCCGAGCGAGGAGTTGGCCTTCATCGCATAGCAGACCAGTGCGTCCCGACCCTCGAAACCACGGCGGTAGGCCGCCAGCGCATCGAGCATCCATTGCTTGGAGTAGACGAACAGCGGCGTGCCGTGCTCGCGGGCGAGCGCGGCGAGCGACAGCGCTTCCACCTGGAGCGTGCCGTCGCGGACCGCGACATGCGGATGGCCGGGGAGGCGGGGGGCGGTCACTTCGCAACCCCCGTGCTCGCGGGCGCGCTGCTGGCCGCGGCGGGCGGTGCCACGGCGGCGTCGGCCGGCGCGGCCGTCGCTGCATCACTGCGCGTCGACGGGAGGATCAGGCTCGGCAGCGTGGCGCGGTTGGCAGCCTCCGGCACCGTGGGCATGTACAGCGGGCCCTTGAGACCGCAGCCGGCCAGGCCGACCCCGATGGCGAAGAGGCCAGCGGCGCTCATTAGAATTTGACGGACGTTCAACATCGCGAAATTGTAATGACCGACTCCGACTACATGGATCGTGCGGAAGCCGCCCTGGCCGCCATCGAGCGCGCCTGCGACCGCATCAACGACGCCACGGAGGCCGACATCGACAACCAGCGGGTCGGTGGGATGATCACTTTGAGCTTCCCCAACGGCAGCCAGTTGATCGTCAACCTGCAGAAGCCGCTGCAGGAGATCTGGCTGGCGGCACGCTCCGGCGGCTACCACTACCGGCACGACGGTGCGGCGTGGGTCGACACCAAGACCGGCGAAGAGTTCTTTTCGAACCTGTCGCGCGAGGCCTCGCTGCAGGCGGGGCTGCGGCTCGAATTCGCCGCCTGAGCGGCCGGGCTCAGCCGCTCAGTTGCGGAACAGGTCGAGGATGCGGTTGCGTTCTTCGGGCGGCGGCGGGGCGCCGATGGGGGCACCAGTAGCGGCTTCGCCCGTGGGGGCGGCGGAATCCATGCCCAGGCTGGTCACGCCTCGGCCCGGTCCGTAGTCGTCGTAATACAACTCCCCGCCGACGTTGACCACGCCCGCCGGGGCGGTGGGCTCGGTCACCGGCACGCCCTTGAGGGCGGTTTCCATGAAGCTGATCCAGATCGGCAGGCTCAGGCCGCCACCGGTTTCGCGGTCGCCCAGCTTGCGCGGGGTGTCGTAGCCGATCCAGGCGATGGCGGTCATGGTGGGCTGGAAGCCCGCGAACCAGGCGTCCAGCGAATCGTTGGTCGTGCCGGTCTTGCCGTAGATGTCGGGGCGCTTGAGCGTGGCCTGTGCCTTCGCGGCCGTTCCGCCGCTCGCCACCGATTGCAGGAGGCTGTCCATGATGAAGGCGTTGCGCTGCGGGATGGCACGCATGCTCTCGTTGAGCAACGGGGGTTGCGTTTCGACCAGGACCTTGTCCTTGTGGTCGGTCACGCGCGTGATCAGGTAGGGGCTCACGCGGTAGCCGCCGTTGGCGAACACCGAATAGGCCGTCGCCATCTGCATGGGTGTGACCGAGCCGGCGCCCAGCGCCATGGGCAGGTAGGCCGGGTGCTTTTCCTTCTCGAAACCGAAATTGCCGATCCAGTCCTGCGCGTAGCGCGTGCCGATCGACTGCAGGATCCGGATCGACACCATGTTCTTGGACTTCATCAGCGCCCGGCGCATCGACATCGGGCCCTCGAAGCCCCCGTCGTAGTTCTTGGGCTCCCAGGGCTGGCCGCCGGTGGTGCCGGCGTCGAAGAAGAGGGGACCGTCGTTGATCACCGTCGAGGGCGAAAAGCCCTTCTCGAGTGCTGCGGAGTAGATGAAGGGCTTGAAGCTCGACCCTGGCTGGCGCCAGGCTTGCGTCACATGGTTGAACTTGTTCTTGCTGAAGTCGAAGCCGCCAACCATGGCCTTGACCGCGCCGTCGCGCGGGTCGAGCGCGACGAATGCGCCCTCGACCTCGGGGAGCTGGGTGATCTCGAAGGTGTTCTTGGGCGTGCGGGCGACTCGGATCACCGCGCCGCGGCGCACCTTGATGTTCGGCGGTGCCTTGTCCGACAGCCCGGACTGCGCCGGCTTGAGCCCGTCGCCGGTGATCTGCAGCACGTCGCCATTGGCGCGCACGGCCGTGATCTCCTTGGCGTTCGCCTTCAGCACCACGGCGGACATCACGTCCCCGTTGTCGGGGTGTTCGGCCAGGGCGTCGTCGACCGCTTCGTCCAATTCCTTCGGGTCATCGGGCAGGTCGACGAACTTCTCGGGGCCGCGGTAGATCTGCCGACGCTCGTAATCCATGATCCCCTTGCGCAACGCCCGGTACGCGGCGGCCTGGTCGGCGGCGACCAGCGAGGTGTAGACCTTCAACCCGCGCGTGTAGGTGCTGTCGCCGTACTGGCTGTACATCAGTTGGCGAACCGTTTCCGCCACGTACTCGGCGTGCAGGCGCGTGGGGTCGGCGCCGTCCCGCAGGTGCAGTTCTTCCTTCTTGGCGTCGGTCGCCTGCTCGGCGGTGATGAAGCCGGCATCGCGCATGCGGTCGATCACATACAACTGGCGGCCCCGCGCGCGCGCGGGGTTACTGACCGGATTGTTGGCGCCGGGTGCCTTCGGAAGGCCCGCCAGCATCGCGGCCTGGGCAATCGTGATCTCTGTCAGTGGCTTGCCGAAGTAAGCCTCCGAAGCGGCGGCGAAGCCGTAGGCGCGGTTGCCGAGGTAGATCTGGTTCAGATAGATCTCGAAGATCTGATCCTTGCTGAGCAGGTGCTCCAGCTTGAAGGTCAGGAGCACCTCGTAGATCTTGCGCGTCAGCGTCTTCTCGGAGCTCAAGTAGACATTGCGCGCCACCTGCATGGTGATGGTGGACGCGCCCTGGCTCTTGATGCGGTTCATGTTGGCCAGGCCCGCACGGACCAGGCCCTTGTAGTCGACCCCGCCGTGGTCGTAGAAGCGGGCGTCTTCCGCGGCCAGGACCGCGTCCTTCATGACCTTCGGGATGGTGGAGATCGGCGTGAGGTTGCGGCGCTCTTCGCCGAACTCACCGATCAACGTGCCTTCGGACGAAAACACCCGCAGGGGCAGCTTCGGCCGGTAGTCGGCCAGTTCGGAGATGTCGGGAAGGTTGGGATACGCCACTGCCAAGGCAACGGCGATGATGCAGACGATCGCGACGGCGCCAGCCGCGACGATTCCGATCGCCCAGGCCAGCAGTCGCAGCAACCAGGTCAGCCAGCGAGGGCGTGTCGGGGCGGTCTTTTTCGGGCGCGCTGGGCGGGCGGAGTCGGGCATGGAGGGGGGCTGAGTCACCGCGCATTATAAAAACGCGGACTTCGCAAGTGGGGGCTCGCCGAGCGCAGACGCGCCGAAATAGGTGCCGCGTCACGTAAGTTGCAGAAGCGAACGTTTGCGTGAACTTTTGACAACGCCTCGGCGATGGGGCCGATCGGGATTCTTGGAGGTCTCACGATGTTGCTGCTAGCATGCAACCATACGCAAATTTTTCCAATCGTTACAAACGGATGGGATAGACCTTGACCGCTTTCGGATCGTTGTTTCGTCGTCAGCCCTCGCCATTGGTCGGGCTGGACGTGAGTTCGTCCAGCGTCAAGCTGGTCGAACTGGGCCGCGATGCCGGCGGAAAGCTGGTGCTGGAGCGCTGCGCCATCGAGCCCCTCGAGCGCGGCTGGATCACGGACGGCAACGTCGAGAAGTTCGACGAAGTGGCCGAGGCCGTGCGCCGCGTGGTCCGCAAAAGCGGCACGAAAACCCGCAACGTGGCCCTCGCGCTGCCGCCTTCTGCGGTCATCACCAAGAAAATCATCCTTCCCGGTGGCATGAGCGAGCAGGAACTCGAGCTTCAGGTCGAGTCCGAGGCGAACCAATACATCCCCTTTTCGCTCGACGAAGTGAGCCTCGACTTCTGTGTCATGGGCCAGAGCGCCGGTTCCGCAGGCGACGTCGAAGTGCTCATCGCCGCGTCGCGCAAGGAAAAGGTGCAGGACCGCCAGGGCCTGGCCGAAGCAGCCGGCCTCAAGGCCATGATTCTGGATGTGGAGTCCTATGCATCGCGGCTTGCCACGGCCAGGCTGATCGAGCAACTTCCTGGCCAAGGGCGCGACGCCGTCGTGGCGCTCTTCGAAGTCGGCGCTTACACGACCAGCATGCAGGTCTTGCGCAATCAGGAAGTGCTGTACGACCGCGACCAGGCCTTCGGCGGCGCCCAGTTGACGCAACTCATCGTCCGCCAGTATGGGTTCTCCGTCGAAGAGGCCGAGGGCAAGAAGCGCAGCGGCGATCTGCCCGACGACTACAACGCTGGGGTGCTCAAGCCCTTTGTGGCCAGCATTGCCCAGGAAATCGCGCGCGCCTTGCAGTTCTTCTTCACCAGCACGCCGCACAACCGCGTGGACTACGTGTTGCTCGCGGGCGGCTCGGCGGCGCTTCCGGGGCTGACCAGTGCGGTGACGCGTCAGACTTCCTTCGCCTGCTCCCTCGTGAACCCTTTCGAGGGGATGGAGATCAGCGCTGGCATTCGCGAGAAGAAAGTCAAGCGTGAGGCGCCCTCTTATCTGACGTCGTGCGGCCTGGCGATGCGGAGGTTTCTGCAGTGATCCTGATCAACCTACTGCCGCACCGCGAGGCGGCGCGCAAGCGTCGCCGCGAGAGCTTCTATGCCACGCTGGGCGCCGCCGCGCTGCTCGGTGGTCTGATCGCCGGCGCCGGTTACGTCTGGTTTCAGGCGCAGATCTCCAGCCAGCAGGCGAAGAACAACTATCTGCAGACCGAGATCAAGAAGCTCGAGTCCGAGATCAAGGAAATCGCGACGCTGCAGGCCGAGATCGCCGCCTTGAAGGCGCGTCAGCAGGCCGTCGAAGATCTGCAGGGCGATCGCAACATGCCCGTGCACTTGTTGAATGAACTGGTGCGGCAACTGCCGGATGGTGTCTATCTGGCCAGCATGAAACAGGACGATCGGGCCGTGACATTGCAGGGCATGGCGCAGTCGAACGAGCGCGTTTCCGAGTTGCTGCGCAACCTCGGCAACAGCAGCCCGTGGCTGGTGAAGCCCGAACTTGTCGAGATCACGGCGGGCACTGTCGCGTTGAGCCCGCGTGACCAGCGACGCGTTGCGAACTTCACGATGCGCATCGGCCTGAAGCGCCCGACCGATGTTCAGAAGCCGGCTGCCGGTGCGGCGTCGGCGCCGGCCAAGGGTGCTGCTGCAGCGCCCGCCAAAGGCTAAGGGGACCGTCCATGGCGACCAGAAAATCCGCTCCTAAAGTCGACGTTGGCGACGCACTGCGACGCTTCTCCGAGCAGTTCAAAGGGCTCAATCCGAACGATCCGTCGGTCTGGCCGGCCGTTCCGCGCTATCTCCTGTCCGTTGCCGTCACAGCCCTCGTGCTGGTCGCGCTGTGGTTCGTCTGGCTGACCAATTCCAACGACGAACTGGAGGTCGAGCGCGCCAAGGAAGTGACCCTTCGCGCCGACTACCAGAAGAAGGTGGCGCAAGCCGCCAACCTCGACCTTCTGAAGAAGCAGCGCGAGCAGGCCCAGCAGTACGTGACGCTGCTCGAGAAGCAATTGCCCAGCAAGGCGGAAATGGACGCATTGCTGTCCGACATCAACCAGGCCGGCCTGGGCCGAAGCCTGCAGTTCGAGCTGTTCCGACCGGGCCAGGTGGCCGTTCGCGATTACTACGCCGAATTGCCGATCGCGGTCCGCGTCAGCGGGAAGTACCACGACATGGGTGCTTTCGTGGCCGATGTCGCCAACCTGTCGCGCATCGTCACCTTGAACAACCTGTCGATCACGCCGCAGAAGGATGGTGCGTTGACCATGGACGCGACGGCGCGCACCTACCGCTACCTCGACGACGAAGAGCAGGCCACCCAGCGGCGTGCAGCGGCATCCGGAGCGAAGAAGAAATGAATATCGCCAAAGCGTTGGGACTCTGCGCCGTGGTGATGCTCCTCAGCGGATGCTGGGGGGCTGAACAGAAGGACCTGCAGCAGTGGATGGCCGAAGAGCGCACCAAGGTGCGGCCGACGGTTCCACCCCTCACGGAGCCCAAGAAATTCACGCCGCAGGCTTACACCGAGGGCGCGGCGTTCGAGCCGTTCAACAGCCAGAAGCTGACGCAGGCGCTGCGCCGCGACTCCGCCCAGCCCTCCACCTCGGGCCTCATCGGTCCGGAACTGACGCGGCGCAAGGAAGCCCTTGAGTCCTTTCCGCTCGACGCGATGGCGATGGTCGGCAGCATGAGCCGCAACGGCCAGCCGATCGCCTTGGTGCGCGTGGACAAGCTGCTCTACCAGGTTCGTGTCGGCAACTACCTTGGATTGAATTACGGGCGTATCACCCGTATCAACGAAACCGAACTCGGCTTGCGTGAAATCGTGCAGGACGCCGCCGGTGAATGGATCGAACGCGTGGCGACGCTGGAATTGCAAGAGAGGTCGAAATGAGTCAACAAAAAGCGATGGTTGTACGGTGGCTCCGCGGTGCCGGCCTCACGCTCGGAATGTTCGCCGCCATGGCGGCGGCGCAGGCGCAGAACGCGATCGAGTCGGTCACCACCTCGATGCAGTCCGGCGCGGAGGTCGTGCGCATCGACCTCACGCAGCCGCTGAGCACGGCGCCCGCCGGCTTTGCCATCCAGACGCCGGCGCGGATCGCGCTGGATTTCCCGGGTGTCAGCAACGCGATCGGGCGATCGGCCGTCGAGGTGAACCAGGGCAACCTGCGTTCCATCAACGTGGTCCAGGCCGGAGAGCGCACGCGCCTGGTCTTGAACCTGAAGCAGGCCACTGCCTACAAGACCGAGATCCAAGGCCGCTCGCTGCTGGTCTCGCTCGAGCCCGTGGCGGGTGCCGCCCTGGCTGCCCCGGCGTCTGCCAGTTTCGCCGAGAACCGCAACCGCGACACCTTGCCGCTGCGCGATGTCGATTTCCGCCTGGGTGCCGACAACACCGGCCGGGTGATCGTCGACCTGGCCAACAACCAGGTGGGCGTCGACATTCGGCAGCAAGGCAAGAACCTGGTCGTCGAGTTCACCAAGTCGACGCTGCCCGAGGGGCTGCGTCGTCGCCTCGATGTGGCCGATTTCGGAACGCCGGTGCAACTGATCACGGCGCAGCAGTCCGGCGACCGCGTGCGCATGACCATCGAGCCCAAGGGCGACTGGGAGCACAGCGCTTACCAAAGCGAGAACCAGTTCGTCGTGGAAGTGCGTCCCCGCAAGGTCGACCCGACCAAGCTGACGCAGGGCGTCGGCTACAGCGGCGAAAAGCTGTCTCTGAATTTCCAGAACATCGAGATCCGCTCTCTGCTGCAGGTCATCGCCGACTTCACGAACTTCAACATCGTCACGTCCGATTCGGTGACGGGCGCTCTGACGCTCCGCCTGAAGGACGTGCCTTGGGATCAGGCGCTGGACATCATCATGCAGGCGAAAAACCTGGGCATGCGCAAGAACGGCAGCGTGTTGTGGATTGCGCCGAAGGACGAGATCAATGCCAAGGAAAAGATGGAGTTCGAGGCCAAGGCGGCCATCGAAACCCTCGAGCCCCTGCGCACGCAGTCGTTCCAGCTCAACTACACCAAGGCGTTGACGATCGCGCAGGGCCTGACCGGCACCGGTGCCAGCGCGGGCGGCGGCGGCGGTGGCGGTTCCAACGCGTCTCGCATCCTGAGCCCGCGCGGTAGCGTGATCGCGGAGTCGCGCACCAACCAACTCTTCGTGTCCGACGTGCCCACGCGCCTGGCGCAGGTCGCCGAACTGATCCAGAAACTCGATGTGCCTGTGCGTCAGGTGCTGATCGAGGCGCGCATCGTCGAGGCGTCGGACACCTTCGGCCGGTCGCTGGGCGTCAGGCTCGGTGGCGGCGCCATCAACAGCCGCACGGCGGTCGGTACCTATCCCAACGTGACCGGCGGTGGCACCACCACCACGGTGACGAACGGCGTGGCCACCAGCACGTCGACCAGCCCCACCGTGGCCTTCCCGCAGTTCACCCAGAGCAATTTCGTGAATCTGCCGTCGACCGGCGTGGCCGGCAACGGCAACGACGCCGGCACCTTCGCGATCTCGCTGTTCAACTCCAGCCTGTCGCGCATGCTCAACCTGGAAATCTCGGCGCTGGAGGCAGACGGCAAGGGCAAGGTGGTGTCGAGTCCGCGCGTCGTCACGGCCGACCAGACCAAGGCACTGATCGAACAAGGTACCGAACTGCCTTACCAGGTGGCGACCTCCAGCGGCGCGACCTCCATCGCTTTCCGCAAGGCCAACCTCAAGCTGGAAGTGACGCCGCAGATCACGCCGGAAGGCAACATCATCCTGACGCTGGACGTCAACAAGGACACGGTGGGTCAGGCGACCACCGCCGGTTTCGCGATCAACACGAAACACGTGCAGACCGAGGTGCTGGTGGAGAATGGCGGCACGGTGGTCATCGGTGGTATCTTCGAAATGACCGAGAGCAACAACGAATCGCGCATTCCGGTGCTGGGTGAAGTGCCGTACCTGGGCGCCCTGTTCCGGACACGCGAGCGCACCTACAACAAGACCGAAATGCTGGTATTCATCACGCCGAAGATGATCACCGACCGCAACGCCGCACGTTGATGAAGCGTGGAGATTGCTAGCGTCGTCGGAGAACCGACGATCGCTCTCGTCGGATTGCCGGGCTCGGGAAAGTCCGCCATTGGACGGCGGCTCGGGCAGCAGTTGGGGTGGCGCTTCGTCGACAGCGACCACTGCATCGAAGACCGCATCGGTTGCACGATCCGGGCGTTCTTCGAGCGTGAAGGCGAAGACGCGTTCCGCGACGTCGAAGAGCAGGTGCTGACCGATCTGACGTCCTCGCTGCGACAGAGCGTGATGGCGACGGGTGGCGGTTCGGTGCTGCGGGCGTCGAATCGACAGCACCTGCGCGAGCGGACCCACGTGGTCTACCTTCGTTCCTCGCCGGAAGAGCTGCTCAGACGGTTGCGCCACGATACCAAGCGCCCCCTCCTGCAGGTGGCGGATCCGCTCCAGCGGTTGAAGGACCTGCACGCGGTGCGCGACCCGCTCTATCGAGAGATCGCGCACACCACCGTCGACACCGGCCGGCCGTCGATCGCGATGCTGGTGGGTGCCATCGTCCAGCAGCTCGAAGAGGCCGGCGTGGTTCGCCAGGCCCCCCACCAGGGCGCGGGCCCGACGGGCTGAAGCGGCGCTGCGCCCAACGCCTAAACTTGGGGCATGCTCACACCGGTTTCTCCCACGGCGCCTCAGCGTGTCGACATCGCGCTCGGCGAGCGCAGCTACCCGATACTGATCGGTGCCGGCCTGCTCGACCAGCCCGCCAGCTTCGAGGCCGTGCCGAAGGCGGCGAGCGCGTTGATCGTCACCAACACCACCGTCGGACCGCTCTACACGGCTGCGCTGCAGAGGGCACTGACCGGCCGATTTGCCGCCGTCCGCGTGCTCGAACTGCCGGACGGTGAGGCGTACAAGGACTGGACCACGCTCAACCGGATCTTCGACGCCTTGCTGGGCCACGGCTGCGACCGCAAGACGGTGCTGTTTGCCCTGGGCGGCGGCGTGGTGGGTGACATGACCGGATTCGCGGCCGCCAGCTACATGCGCGGCGTGCCCTTCGTCCAGGTGCCGACCACGCTGCTGGCGCAGGTGGATTCGTCGGTGGGCGGCAAGACCGCCATCAACCACCCGCTGGGCAAGAACATGATCGGCGCCTTCTACCAGCCGCAGCTGGTGCTGTGCGACCTCGCGACGCTGACGACACTGCCGCCACGCGAGCTCAGCGCAGGCCTGGCGGAAGTCATCAAGTACGGGCCGATCTACGACATGGCCTTCTTCGACTGGATCGAGGCGAACCTTCCGGCGCTGCGCGCCCAGGAGCCCGCCGCGATGGCGCATGCCGTGCGGCGCAGCTGCGAGATCAAGGCCGAGGTGGTGGGGCAGGACGAGCGCGAGCACGGGCTGCGCGCCATCCTGAACTTCGGGCATACCTTCGGCCATGCCATCGAATCGGCGCTCGGCTACGGCGAGTGGCTGCATGGCGAGGCCGTCGGTTGCGGCATGGTGATGGCGGCCCAGCTGTCGCAGCGGCTCGGTGGCGTCGACAGCGCCTTCGTGCAGCGGTTGACGACCCTGATCGAGAAGGCCGGCCTGCCGATCGTCGCGCCGCGCTTTGGCGCCGAGCGCTATCTCGAGCTGATGCGTATCGACAAGAAGTCCGAAGGCGGCGAGATCCGCTTCGTGGTGATCGACAAGCTCGGCTCCGCGGTGATGCGCCCGGCGCCCGACGCGATGGTGCGCGAGGTCCTGGCGGCATGCGGCGCGGCGTGAAGGCGGCAGCTTCTGGCGACCGGCCATGACCGAACTCGCGCCATTCGCCAGCCACCCGTCGCGCTCGCGCGGCCGCCGCCATCCGGAGCCGGCCGCACCCACGCGCGACGACTTCCAGCGCGACCGCGACCGTATCGTCCACTCCACCGCTTTTCGCCGGCTGGTCTACAAGACGCAGGTGTTCCTGAACCACGAAGGCGACCTGTTCCGCACTCGGCTCACGCATTCGCTGGAGGTCGCGCAACTGGCGCGCTCCATCGCGCGGGCACTGCGGTTGAACGAAGACCTGGTCGAGGCCATCGCCCTCGCGCACGACCTGGGGCACACGCCCTTCGGCCACGCGGGCCAGGACGCGCTCGACGAATGCATGCGCGAACACGGCGGCTTCGAGCACAACCTGCAGAGTCTGCGCGTGGTCGACACGCTCGAGCACCGCTACCCGCAGTACGACGGCCTCAACCTCAGCTTCGAGACGCGCGAAGGCATCCTCAAACACTGCTCGCGCCCCAACGCCGAGCAGATCGAGGCGGCCGAGCCGAACGGCGTCGCCCACCGCTTCCTCGACCGCACGCAGCCCAGCCTCGAAGCCCAGCTGTGCAACCTGGCCGACGAGATCGCCTACAACGCGCACGACATCGACGACGGCGTGCGTTCGGGGTTGATCGGCATCGAGC
The DNA here is from genome assembly GCF_051216395.1 of Variovorax cryoconiti. Classification (NCBI taxonomy): domain Bacteria; kingdom Pseudomonadati; phylum Pseudomonadota; class Betaproteobacteria; order Burkholderiales; family Comamonadaceae; genus Variovorax; species Variovorax cryoconiti. The sequence continues at coordinate 216,381 of NZ_JBPJZI010000001.1, forward strand.
AACTGGCCGATGTCGAGCTCTTCGAGCGCTACCGCCGCGAGGCACTGGCCGAGCACCCAGCACTGAGAGGCCGCCGTGTGCTGTACGAAACCATCCGCCGCATGCTGAGCGCCCAGGTCTACGACGTGATCGACGCGACGCGCGCGGCCATTGCCGCGGCATCGCCAGCCGATGCCGACGCGGCGCGCCAGGCCGGGCCACTGGTGCTCTTCGGCGACGCGATGCGCACGCAATCGGCGGCGCTCAAGCGCTTTCTCTTTCGCGGGCTCTACCGCCATCCGCAGGTGGTGCAGACCACGGTGCAGGCCAGCGCGGTCGTCGAGGAGCTGTTCGCGGCGTACATCGACAAGCCCTCGGAGATGCCCGAATCCTTCGCCGTGCGTGGCGACGGCCCGCGTGCCGTGGCCGACTACATCGCGGGGATGACCGACCGTTTCGCCATGCGCGAGCACGAGCGCCTCACCGGGCGCGCGTGGGCCGCATGAGCCGTGCGCCGTCCAAGCTACCGCCCGCGACGCTGGCCGTGCTGTTCGCCGGCGTGAGCGCCGCGCTGCACCTTGGAAAGCTACCGCCAGCGGTGAACGCGCTGCAGGCATCACTGGGCATCGGCCTGGTCGAGGCGGGCTTCCTGCTGGCGCTGGTGCAGGTGGCCGGCATGACGCTCGGGCTGCTGGCGGGGCTGGCGGCCGACGCGATCGGCCTGCGCCGCAGCATGCTGATCGGATTGGTCACGCTGACCGTCGCGAGCGTGCTCGGTGGTGCGGTCGGCGTCGCGGGCCTGGTTGCCGCCGATGCCGTGCAGGCGCTGCTCGGTCTGCGCACGCTCGAAGGGCTGGGTTTCCTGATGGTCGTGATGCCGGCCCCGGCGCTGATCCGCACGACCGCGCCGCCGGATCGCGAGAAGTCGGCCCTGGGTTGGTGGGGCGCCTACATGCCGCTCGGCGTGGCCGCGGCGCTGCTCATCGGCCCGTTTCTGATCGGCGGGGCCGGTTGGCCGGCATGGTGGTGGGCGATCGCGGCCGTCTCCGGTGCCGCGGCGCTGTGCGTTGCGCTCTGGGTACCGCGCGACGATGCGCGTGTGTCGCCGTCGACTGCAGCCCAGGCCGCGTCATGGTCCGAGCGATCGCGCAGCACACTGCGTTCGACCGGGCCGTGGCTCGTGGCCGCCGCTTTCGCGGTGTATTCGTCGCAGTGGATCGCGGTGATCGGCTTCCTGCCGGCGATCTACGCCGGTGCCGGCGTTCCCGCACAGTGGAGCGCGCTGCTCACGGCCCTGGCGGCGGCGATGAACATCGGCGGCAACGTGCTGGCCGGGCGTTGGCTGCAACGGGGCGTGCCAGCGGGTCGCCTGTTGCGCTGGGGTTATGCATCGATGGCGATCGGCGCCGTGGTGGCCTTCGCCCAGGTCGGTGCCGCTGGCGATGCCGTGGGTCTGCCGCCGCTGCTGCGCTATCTGGCGATCTGTGCCTTCTCCCTGGCCGGCGGCATGGTGCCGGCCACGCTCTTCGTGCTCGCCGTGCGCGTGGCGCCCGGCGCGTCGACCGTGGCGACCACGGTGGGGTTGATGCAGCAGGCGTCGGCGTTGGGGCAGTTCGCCGCGCCGCCGCTGGTCGCCTGGCTGGCCCATCGCGCCGGTGGCTGGCAGTGGACCTGGGCGGTCACCGCGGCGTGCGCGTCGATCGGCCTCCTGCTGGCCGGGCGGCTCGCGCGGCGTGGTGTATCGGCTGGAGTGCCCGCATGACGCACAGGGCCCGTTCCGAGGTCGGCGAGCCGGCGCGTGCCGTGGCTGAGACAATCACCGACGCGCAGGCCGAAGCCGACACGCGCCACTGGCTCGAAGCGGCGGTGATCGGCCTCAACCTGTGTCCGTTCGCCAAGGCGGTGCACGTGAAGCGGCAGGTCCACTATGCGGTGCATCTGCCAGCCGATGACGACGCTGGCCTGCTCGACCGGTTGCTGGCCGAGGCGAACGCCCTGGCCGCCCTTGACGCAAGCGAGCGCGACACCACCCTCCTGATGGCTCCGAACACCTTGGCCGATTTTCTGGACTTCAACGATTTCACCGCACGCGCCGAGCGCCGGCTGGCGCGCGCCGGTTTCGAGGGCGCGCTGCAGCTGGCGAGCTTTCATCCGCGCTTCCAGTTCGCGGGCACCGAGCCAGACGACATCGGCAACGCCACCAACCGCGCGCCGTACCCGACCCTGCACCTGCTGCGCGAAGAGAGCATCGACCGTGCGGTGGAGGCGTTCCCGGAGGCCGAGGCGATCTTCGAGCGCAACATCGAGACGCTGGAGGCGCTGGGCGCCGACGGCTGGGCCGCGCTGAACGTCGGCCCGGGCGGAGCCGCGCGATGAGCAAGCTCGACAAGGCCGCCAAGGCCGAAGCCGACGTCCTGCAGGAACTGCGCCCCGGCCAATCGGTCGAGCTGCTGAAGGAGCTGCACATCCTCACGCGCGAAGGCCGGCTGAACCAGGATTCGCGGCGCAAGCTCAAGCAGGTCTACCACCTGTTCCAGTTCATCGAGAAGCTGCTGCGCGAGCTGCCGGGGGAGGGCGCCGGCGCCACGCTGGCCGACCATGGCGCCGGCAAGTCGTACCTCGGCTTCATCATCTACGACCTGTTCTTCAAGGCGCTCGGCGGCGGCCATGTCTACGGCATCGAGACCCGCGCCGAGCTCATCGAGAAGTCGCGCGCGCTGGCCACGCGGCTGGGCTTCGACCGCATGGCCTTCCTCAACCTGACGGTGGCCGAATCGACCCATGCCAGAGAGCTGCCGGCGCAGATCGACGTGGTCACCGCCCTGCATGCCTGCGACACCGCGACCGACGACGCCATCGCCTTCGGCCTGGCGAAGCAGGCGAAGTTCATGGTGCTGGTGCCCTGCTGCCAGGCCGAAATCGCCGCTTGCCTGCGCCAGACCAAGGCGCTGGCCCTGTCGCGCACGCCGCTGGCCGAGCTGTGGCGGCATCCGCTGCACACGCGCGAGATCGGCAGCCAGCTCACCAACGTGCTGCGTTGCCTGTACCTTGAGGCCCAGGGCTACCAGGTCACGGTGACCGAGCTGGTGGGCTGGGAGCACAGCATGAAGAACGAGCTCATCATCGCCAAGCGCACCGGCCACGCCAAAGCCAGCGCGGCCGAGCGGCTTCGCAGCCTGCTGGCGGAGTTCGGCCTGTCGTCGCTGCTGGACACGCGTTTCCGGCTGCCCTGAGCCTCGCGTCGCCATGGCCCGTCTGCCCCGACTCACGCTGCCCGGCCAGCCGCACCACGTGATCCAGCGCGGCAACAACCGCCAGGCCATCTTCATCGACAACGCAGACCGGGAGCGCCTGCTAGCGCTCTGGGCCGAGCAGGCGCCGCGCTTCGACGTGGCGCTGCACGCCTACGTGCTGATGGACAACCACTTCCATCTGCTGGCGACGCCGGCGGCGGCGGACGGCCTGCCGAAGTTCATGCAGGCGGTCGGGCGCAGCTACGTCCGCGCCTTCAACGACCGTCACGGGCGCAGCGGCACGTTGTGGGAAGGGCGCTACCGCGCCACGGTGCTTCAGGCCGAGCGCTACCTGCTGCCGAGCATGGTCTACATGGACCTCAACCCGGTGCGTGCCGGCCTGGCGGCGGAGGCACGCGACTTCGCGTGGTCGAGCCATCACCACTACGCAGGTTTGCGGAACGATCGGTTCCTGTCGCCGCACCCGCTCTACTGGGCGCTGGGCAACACGCCGTTCGCGCGCGAGGCGGCTTACGTCGACCTGGTGCGCGGTGGGGTCGGCGCGCGCGACCAGCAGGTGCTGACCGACTCCGCCCTGCAAGGGTGGGCGGCAGGCGACGAGCGCTTCGTGGCGCAATTGCAGGCGGCGACCGGTCGACGTCTGGTCAAGGCCCGGGCCGGGCGGCGGCCCCTCACAAAAGCTTGAGCGGGAGAGATCGCCCGGCTCAAACAGGCGTCTTTAATATGTCCCCAATTAATAGTCGAACGAAATAATGGGAATTTATTAAGTATCTGACCCCAATTAAAGTGCTTGGCATTGTTTGTGCAACACCCTATCCTCCGTTCCCCTGCGAAATTTCCCGCGATAAATGAAGGAGTGCGTCCCATGACGACGGAAGCCGAAATCCAACACCTGGAACAACACGGGCTGTATTCATCCAGCAACGAGCACGACGCTTGCGGCCTGGGCTTCGTGGCGCACATCAAGGGCGAGAAGCGGCACGACATCGTGACGCAGGCCTTGAAGATCCTCGAGAACATCGACCATCGCGGCGCAGTGGGCGCTGACAAGCTGATGGGCGACGGTGCCGGTATCCTGATCCAGATCCCCGACGCGTTGTACCGCCAGGAGATGGGCAAGCAGGGCATCGAACTCCCGCCGTACGGCGAGTACGGCGTGGGCATGATCTTCCTGCCGAAGGAGCATGCGTCGCGCATGGCCTGCGAGCAGGAGATGGAGCGCGCCATCAAGGCCGAAGGCCAGGTGCTGCTGGGCTGGCGCGACGTGCCGGTCAACCGCGACATGCCGATGTCGCCGGCCGTCAAGAAGACCGAGCCGATCCTGCGCCAGGTGTTCATCGGCCGCGGCAACGACGTCATCGTGCAGGACGCGCTGGAGCGCAAGCTCTACGTGATCCGCAAGACCGCCAGCGCCAACATCCAGAACCTGGAGCTCAAGCACAGCAAGGAATACTACGTTCCGAGCATGTCGAGCCGCACGGTGGTCTACAAGGGCCTGCTGCTGGCCGACCAGGTGGGCGTGTACTACCTCGACCTGTCCGACGAACGCTGCGTGTCGGCCATCGGCCTGGTGCACCAGCGCTTCTCGACGAACACCTTCCCCAAGTGGCCGCTGGCCCACCCGTACCGCTATGTCGCCCACAACGGCGAAATCAACACGGTGCGCGGCAACTACAACTGGATGAAGGCGCGCGAAGGCGTGATGTCGTCGCCGGTGCTCGCCGCCGACCTGAAGAAGCTGTACCCGATCAGCTTCGCGGGCCAGTCCGACACCGCCACCTTCGACAACTGCCTCGAACTCATGACCATGGCCGGCTACCCGATCAGCCAGGCCGTGATGATGATGATCCCCGAGCCGTGGGAGCAGCACGACACCATGGACGAGCGCCGCCGCGCGTTCTATGAATACCACGCCGCCATGATGGAGCCTTGGGACGGCCCGGCCTCGATCGTCTTCACCGACGGCCGCCAGATTGGCGCCACGCTCGACCGCAACGGCCTGCGACCGTCGCGCTACTGCGTGACCGACGACGACCTGGTCATCATGGCGTCCGAATCCGGCGTGCTGCCGGTGCCCGAGCACAAGATCGTCCGCAAGTGGCGCCTGCAGCCCGGCAAGATGTTCTTGATCGATCTCGAGCAGGGCCGCATGATCGACGACGACGAACTCAAGGCCTACGTCGTCAACACCAAGCCCTACAAGCAGTGGATCGAGAACCTGCGCATCAAGCTCGACAGTGTCGAGGCGCCCGCCGCGACCATTCCTGAAAGCGCGGTGTCGCTGCTCGACCGCCAGCAGGCCTTCGGCTACACGCAGGAAGACATCAAGTTCCTGATGTCGCCCATGGCCCAGGCCGGTGAGGAGGGCATCGGCTCGATGGGCAACGACAGCCCGCTGGCCGTGCTGTCGAGCAAGAACAAGACGCTCTACAACTACTTCCGGCAGATGTTCGCCCAGGTGACGAACCCGCCGATCGACCCTATCCGCGAGGCGATCGTGATGTCGCTCAACAGCTTCATCGGCCCAAAGCCGAACCTGCTGGACATCAACCAGGTCAACCCGCCGATGCGGCTCGAGGTGGCGCAGCCGATCCTCGATTTCGCCGACATGGCGAAGCTGCGCAACATCGAGCAGCACACGCAGGGCAAGTTCCGCTCCAGCACGCTCGACATCACCTACCCGGCCGACTGGGGCCGCGAGGGCGTCGAGGCCAAGCTGGCGTCGCTGTGTGCCGAGGCGGTCGATGCGATCAAGGGCGGCAGCAACATCCTGATCGTGAGCGACCGTGCGGTGAGCGCCACGCAAGTGGCGATCCCCGCGTTGCTCGCGTCGAGCGCGATCCACCAGCACCTGGTGCGCGAGGGCCTGCGCACCACGGCTGGCCTGGTGGTCGAGACCGGCAGCGCCCGCGAAGTGCATCACTTCGGCGTGCTGGCCGGCTACGGCGCCGAAGCCGTGCACCCCTACCTTGCGATGGAAACGCTGGCCGCGATCCACAAGGACCTGCCTGGCGACCTGTCGGCCGACAAGGCGATCTACAACTACGTGAAGGCGATCGGCAAGGGCCTGTCGAAGATCATGTCCAAGATGGGCGTGAGCACGTACATGAGCTACTGCGGCGCGCAGCTGTTCGAGGCCATCGGCCTGAACAACGACACGATCGGCAAGTACTTCTCGGGCACCGCCAGCCGCGTCGAAGGCATCGGCGTCTTCGAAATCGCGGAAGAAGCGCTGCGCATGCATGCCGCCGCCTTCGGCGACGACCCGGTGCTCGCCAACATGCTGGACGCCGGCGGCGAATACGCCTGGCGCACCCGCGGCGAAGAGCACATGTGGAGCCCGGACGCGATCGCCAAGCTGCAGCACAGCACGCGCGCCAACAACTGGAACACGTACAAGGAATACGCCCAGATCATCAACGACCAGAGCCGCCGCCACATGACGCTGCGCGGCCTGTTCGAGTTCAAGATCGATCCGTCGAAGGCGATTCCGGTCGAAGAGGTCGAGTCGGCGGCCGACATCGTCAAGCGCTTCGCCACCGGCGCGATGTCGCTGGGCTCGATCTCGACCGAGGCGCATGCCACGCTGGCCGTGGCGATGAACCGCATCGGCGGCAAGAGCAACACGGGCGAGGGCGGGGAAGACCCGGCGCGCTACCGCAACGAGCTCAAGGGCATCCCGATCAAGCTCGGCGACACGCTCAAGAGCGTGATCGGCGAGGCGAACGTCGAGGTCGACCTGTCGCTCAATCCCGGCGACTCGCTGCGCTCGAAAATCAAGCAGGTCGCCTCGGGCCGCTTCGGCGTCACGGCCGAGTACCTGAGCTCGGCCGACCAGATCCAGATCAAGATGGCGCAGGGCGCCAAGCCCGGCGAAGGCGGCCAGCTGCCCGGCGGCAAGGTGACCGAGTACATCGGCAAGCAGCGCTACTCGGTGCCGGGCGTGGGCCTCATCAGCCCGCCGCCGCACCACGACATCTACTCGATCGAAGACCTGGCGCAGCTCATCCACGACCTGAAGAACGTCGCGCCGCATGCCAGCATCAGCACGAAGCTGGTGAGCGAAGTGGGTGTGGGCACGGTGGCCGCGGGCGTGACCAAGTGCAAGAGCGACCACATCGTGATCGCGGGTCACGACGGCGGCACGGGCGCCTCGCCCTGGTCGTCGATCAAGCATGCCGGCGGCCCGTGGGAAATCGGCCTGGCCGAGACGCAGCAGACGCTGGTGCTCAACCGCCTGCGCGGCCGCGTGCGGGTGCAGGCCGACGGCCAGATGAAGACCGGCCGCGACGTCGCGATCGGCGCGCTGCTGGGCGCCGACGAATTCGGCTTTGCCACCGCGCCGTTGATCGTCGAAGGCTGCATCATGATGCGCAAGTGCCACCTCAACACCTGCCCGGTGGGCGTGGCCACGCAGGACCCGGTGCTGCGCAAGAAGTTCTCCGGCAAGCCCGAGCATGTCGTCAACTACTTCTTCTTCATCGCCGAGGAAGTGCGTCAGATCATGGCGCAGCTGGGCATCCGTACCTTCAACGAGATGATCGGCCGCGCCGACCTGCTCGACATGAAGAAGGGCATCGCCCATTGGAAGGCCAGCGGCCTCGACTTCAGCCGCCTGTTCGCATTGCCGAACGTGCCGGACGATGTGCCGCGCTTCCACGTAGAGAACCAGGACCACGGCCTCGAACACAACCTCGACACCAAGCTCATCGAGAAGTCGCGTGCGGCCATCGACAAGGGCGAGAAGGTGCAGTTCATCGAGGTCGCGCGCAACGTGAACCGCACCGTCGGCGCCAAGCTGTCGGGCGCGCTCACGCGGGTGCACCCTGAAGGCCTGCCGGACGATTCGATCCGCATCCAGCTCGAAGGCACCGGCGGGCAATCGTTCGGCGCCTTCCTGGCGCGCGGCATCACGCTGTACCTGATCGGTGATGCCAACGACTACACGGGCAAGGGCCTGTCGGGTGGCCGCATCGTCGTGCGTCCGAGCCTGGACTTCCGCGGCGAAGCGGTGCGCAACACCATCGTGGGCAACACCGTGATGTACGGCGCCACCACCGGCGAGGCGTATTTCTGCGGCGTGGCCGGCGAGCGTTTCGCGGTGCGGCTCTCGGGTGCGACGGCGGTCGTCGAAGGGACCGGCGACCACGGCTGCGAATACATGACCGGCGGCACGGTCGCGGTGCTGGGCAAGACCGGCCGCAACTTCGCCGCCGGCATGAGCGGCGGCGTGGCCTTCGTGTATGACGAAGACGGCCAGTTCGCCTCGCGCTGCAACCTGTCGATGGTGTCGCTCGAGAAGGTGCTGACCACGGCCGAGCAGACCGCCACCGTCAAACCCGCGATCTGGCACAACGGCACGACCGACGAGGCGCAGCTCAAGAAGCTGCTGGAAGACCACCACCGCTGGACCGGCAGCAAGCGCGCGCGCGAACTGCTGGACAACTGGACCGTGAGCCGCACGAAGTTCGTGAAGGTGTTCCCGAACGAGTACAAGCGCGCGCTCGCGGAAATCCACGACCGCAAGGCGTTGGTGGCCGCCAGCGGCAACGACGCCAAGGCCGGCCTCGAGCCGCACGTCACGCGCAAGACCGCCGCGGTCTGACACGCAGTCGCCAAGAACAAAAGGAACAGGACAGCACGATGGGAAAGATCACCGGCTTCATGGAGTACGAGCGTCTCGAAGAGGGCTACAAGCCCGTCGAGGAACGCCTCAAGCACTACAAGGAATTCGTCGTCGGCCTCGACAAGGACCAGGCCAAGGTCCAGGGCGCGCGCTGCATGGATTGCGGCACGCCCTTCTGCAACAGCGGTTGCCCGGTCAACAACATTATTCCGGACTTCAACGACCTGGTGTACCGCGACGACTGGCAGAACGCCTTCGCGGTGCTCGACTCGACCAACAACTTCCCGGAATTCACCGGCCGCATCTGCCCCGCCCCGTGCGAGGCGGCCTGCGTGCTCAACGTGAATGACGACGCGGTCGGCATCAAGTCGATCGAGCACGCGATCATCGACCGCGCCTGGGACGAAGGCTGGGTCCAACCGCGTGTCGCCAAGCACAAGACCGGCAAGAAGGTCGCCGTGGTCGGTGCCGGCCCGGCCGGCATGGCCGCGGCCCAGCAGCTGGCGCGTGCCGGCCACGACGTCACGCTGTTCGAGAAGAACGACCGCGTGGGCGGCCTGCTGCGCTACGGCATTCCCGACTTCAAGATGGAGAAGACGCACATCGACCGCCGCGTCGAGCAGATGAAGGCCGAGGGGGTCGTCTTCCGCACCGGCGTGATCGTCGGCGCTGCCAAGGACACGCTGGGCAAGGGTTCCAAGGTCACGAACTGGGCCAAGGAAACCGTCACGCCCGAACAGCTGGACAAGGAGTTCGACGCGGTGCTGCTGACCGGCGGCGCCGAGCAGTCGCGCGACCTGCCGGTGCCTGGCCGCGATCTCGACGGCATCCATTTCGCGATGGAGTTCCTGCCGCAGCAGAACAAGATCAATGCAGGCGACAAGCTCAAGAGCCAACTGCGCGCCGACGGCAAGCATGTCATCGTGATCGGTGGCGGCGACACCGGTTCCGACTGCGTGGGCACGAGCAACCGCCACGGCGCCGTCAGCGTCACGCAGTTCGAGCTGATGCCGCAGCCACCGGAAGAAGAGAACCGCCCGATGACCTGGCCGTACTGGCCGTACAAGCTGCGCACCAGCTCCAGCCACGACGAGGGGTGCGAGCGCGAATTCGCCATCTCGACCAAGGAATTCATCGGCGACAAGGGCAAGCTCACCGGCCTGAAGACCGTCCGCGTCGAGTGGAAGGACGGCAAGATGGTCGAGGTGGCCGGCAGCGAGCAGATCCTCAAGGCCGACCTGGTGCTGCTGGCCATGGGCTTCGTCAGCCCGGTCGCCAGCGTGCTCGATGCCTTCGGCATGGAGAAGGACGCGCGCGGCAACGCCAAGGCCACGGTCGACTTCATCGGCGGCTATGCCACCAGCGTTCCGAAGGTCTTTGCCGCTGGCGACATGCGCCGCGGCCAGTCGCTGGTGGTGTGGGCGATTCGAGAGGGCCGGCAGGCCGCGCGCTCGGTCGACGAGTTCCTGATGGGGTTCAGCGACCTGCCGCGCTGATACCTGTCGTAACGCGACCACGCGCGCTCCCTTATCATGGGGGCCGACCGCAAGCCGGGATGCCCGAAAGGGCGCCCCGGCTTTTCTTTTTGGATATGGACACCCTTCCTCCTTCGCTCATCGAATTCCGTGACGTGACCTTCGGGTACGGCGCGCGCGCGATCCTGGACGGCGTGTCGCTGGCCGTGCCGCGCGGCAAGGTCACGGCACTGATGGGCGCCTCCGGCGGCGGCAAGACCACCGTGCTGCGGCTGATCGGTGGCCAGTTGCGCGCGCAGCGTGGCGAGGTGCTGCTCGACGGCGCCGACGTCGGCCAGATGAAGGCGCCTGCGCTCTATGCGGCCCGGCGCCGCATGGGCATGCTGTTCCAGTTCGGTGCGCTGTTCACCGACATGAGCGTGTTCGACAACGTGGCCTTTCCGCTGCGCGAGCACACCCAATTGCCCGACGCGTTGGTGCGTGACATCGTGCTCATGAAGCTCGATGCGGTGGGCCTGCGTGGGGCGCGCGACCTGCTGCCGAGCGAGGTCTCCGGTGGCATGGCGCGCCGCGTGGCACTGGCCCGCGCCATCGCGCTCGACCCCGACCTGGTGATGTACGACGAACCCTTCGCCGGCCTCGACCCGATCTCGCTGGGCACGGCCGCCCGGCTGATCCGCCAGTTGAACGACACGCTCGGGCTCACCAGCATCATCGTGTCGCACGACCTGGAAGAAACTTTCCGCATCGCCGACCACGTGATCATCCTGGCCAACGGCCGCATCGCGGCGCAGGGGCGGCCCGACGAGGTGCGCGAGAGCGTCGACCCGCTGGTCCACCAGTTCGTCAACGCGCTGCCCGACGGGCCGGTGCATTTCCACTACCCCGGAGCCACTGTCGAAGACGACTTCGGCCCCGCGCCGGGAGGGCATCGATGAGCTTCTGGAATCCGGCCGACGTCGGCTTCGCCGTGCGCAGCAAGCTGGCCGACCTGGGCCAAGGTGCCCGGCTGTTCGCTCGTCTCGCGGGCCCTGGCGCCCGCAGCCTCGGCCGCTTCTCGCTGGTGCGCGACCAGATCCATTTCCTCGGCAACTACTCGCTGGCGATCATCGCGATCTCCGGGCTCTTCGTCGGCTTCGTTCTCGGCCTGCAGGGCTACTACACGCTGCAGCGCTACGGCTCAGCCGATGCGCTGGGCCTGCTGGTGGCGTTGAGCCTGGTACGGGAGCTCGGCCCGGTGGTGGCGGCGCTGCTCTTTGCGGGACGCGCCGGCACGTCGCTCACGGCCGAGATCGGGCTCATGAAGGCGGGCGAACAGCTGAGCGCGATGGAGATGATGGCGGTCGACCCGGTGCAGCGCATCCTGGCGCCGCGCTTCTGGGCCGGCGTGATCACCATGCCCTTGCTGGCGGCCGTGTTCAGCGCGGTGGGCATCGTGGGCGGCTACGTGGTCGGCGTGCTCATGCTGGGGCTCGACCCGGGCTCCTTCTGGAGCCAGATGCAGGGCGGCGTCGACGTCTGGAAGGATGTCGGCAACGGCGTCGTCAAGAGCATCGTCTTCGGCTTCACCGTGACCTTCGTGGCGCTGCTGCAGGGCTTCGAGGCGCAGCCCACGCCGGAGGGCGTGTCGCGCGCCACCACACGAACCGTGGTGGTGGCATCGCTCGCCGTGCTCGGCCTGGATTTCCTGCTGACGGCGATGATGTTCAGCATCTAGTAGAAACACCCCAAGAGATCGACCATGCAACGTTCCAACAATGACATCTGGGTGGGCCTGTTCGTGCTGATCGGCGCGGCGGCGCTGCTCTTTCTGGCGCTTCAGTCGGCCAACCTGCTGAGCCTGAGTTTCCAAAAGTCTTACACGGTCACGGCGCGCTTCGACAACATCGGCGGCCTCAAGCCCCAGACTGCGATCAAGAGCGCGGGCGTGGTGGTCGGTCGTGTCGACTCGATCACGTTCGACGACAAGAATTTCCAGGCCAGCGTGACGCTGTCTTTGCAAAATCGCTACAGTTTCCCCAAGGACAGTTCGTTGAAGATTCTCACCAGTGGCTTGCTCGGCGAGCAGTACATCGGGATCGAGGCGGGCGCCGAGGAGAAGAACCTTCAGCAGGGCGACGTGGTCACGTCCACGCAGTCTGCCGTCGTTCTCGAAAATCTGATCAGCCAATTCCTGTACAGCAAGGCAGCCGAGGGCAGTTCGCCGCCAGCGCCGGCCCCCAAGAAATGATGCCTCTCACCTCCACATCTCCGGCCGCATCGGCCCTGATCTCGCTGCGGCGCTTTCGCTGCGCCGCCGCTGTGCTGACGCTCGTGGCGCTGGCGGGCTGCGCCAGCGGGCCGTATCCGAACAAAGCCGACCCGTTCGAGCCGCTGAACCGAGGCGTCTTCGGCTTCAACGATGCGGTCGATCGGACGGTGCTGGTGCCCGTGGCCACAGCGTACGAGAAGGTGCTGCCGTCGCCGGTGCGGACCGGCGTCAACAATTTTTTCGCCAATCTGGGCGATGTCTGGAACTTCGCCAACAGCGTGTTGCAGCTGAAGGCGCAGAGCAGTGCTGAAACCTTCATGCGGCTCAATGTCAACACCTTCTTCGGGCTGGGCGGCCTGATCGATGTCGCCAGCGAACTGGGCATTGATCGCCACAGCGAGGATTTCGGCCAGACCCTGGGCTACTACGGCGTGCCGAGCGGCCCCTATGTGGTGCTGCCGATCCTCGGCTCGTCCACGCTGCGCGACACGGCGGCCCTGCCGGTCGATATGAAGGGCGATCTGGTCGGCTACGTGCATGACATCCCGGTGCGCAATTCGATGTACGTGCTGCGCATCGTCGACACCCGCGCCAGCTACCTGCGCGCCGGCCGGCTGATCGGCGACGCGGCGCTCGACAAATACTCTTTCACGCGGGACGCCTACCTCCAGCGCCGGCGCAGCGAAGTGCACGACGGCAACCCGCCGGACGACGGCGCCGGTGCCGACTGAGCGCGTTGTGCTTGCATCCGGTTGCAAGCGCTCGCCCTGGGCCAGGAACCCGGGCACGCTTCGCCCTTCCAACGGACGTGAGCTTCGAGGCTTCGTCTTTTCGATCTGATCCGAGGAAACTGTTTTGACCATGAACTCCACCGCTACCGTGCAACGCCGCCACATCGGCCGGCTGGCCCTCGCCAGCGCCCTGCTGTTCAGTGCGGCGGCCTTCTTCGTTTCCCCCGCACGGGCTGCCGACGAGGCGCCCGACGCCCTGGTTCAGCGCATCTCCGGCGATGTGCTGAACACGATCAAGGCTGACAAGTCGATCAAGGCCGGCGACATCGACAAGATCATGGTCCTGGTCGACAGCAAGATCATGCCCAACGTCAACTTCCAGCGCATGACCGCTTCGGCCGTCGGCCCGGCCTGGCGCCAGGCCACGCCAGAACAGCAGAAGCGGCTGCAGGACGAGTTCAAGACCCTGCTGGTGCGCACCTACGCCGGCGCGCTCGACCAGGTCAGCAATCAGACCGTCAGCGTCCGTCCGTTCCGTGGTTCGCCGGACGACAAGGATGTGCTCGTGCGCACCGAGATCCGCGGTGGCGGCGACCCGGTGCAACTCGACTACCGCCTCGAGAAGACGCCGGGCGATGGCAGTGGCTGGAAGGTCTACAACCTCAATGTGCTGGGCGTGTGGCTGGTCGACACCTACCGCACGCAATTCGCGCAGCAGATCAACAGCCAGGGCATCGACGGGCTGATCTCGGCCTTGGCGGCGCGCAACAAGAGCAACAACAAGAGCTGAGTCCGATGCTGGTCCTCCCGCCCAAGTTGACGCACGACGAAGCCCCCGCCTGCATGCGGATGCTGCAGCAGGGCTTGGCGGGCCAAGAAGGCTCCAGCGCCGTGGTCGATGCCAGCGCGCTCGAGCGTTTCGATTCCTCGGCGCTGGCGGTGCTGCTGGAATGCCGCCGCGAGGCGAGCGCGCTGGGCCGCAGCTTTGCGGTCAAGGGCCTGTCGCCGCGTCTGCGCGAACTGGCTTCGCTCTACGGTATCGCGGGCCTTTTGCCCGCCGCGCCCTAGAAAAGTGCAGCCGGCCTAGAATCTCGGGCTCCCATGCCCGCGATCTCCTTCCAGTCGGTCTGCAAGACCTATCCCGCCTCCCGTCAACAACGCGCCCTCGGCAAGCCGGGTCTGCGCGCCGTCGATGACGTGAGTTTCCAGATCGAAGAGGGCGAATTCTTCGGCCTGCTCGGGCCGAACGGCGCGGGCAAGACCACGCTCATCAGCATGCTCGCCGGACTGTCCCGGCCGACCTCGGGCACCGTCAGCGTGCACGGCTTCGATGTGCAGCGCGACTACGCCGAGGCCCGGCGCCACCTGGGCATCGTGCCGCAGGAACTGGTGTTCGACCCCTTCTTCAACGTGCGCGAGTCGCTGCGCATTCAGTCCGGCTACTTCGGCATCAAGAAGAACGACGCCTGGATCGACGAACTGCTGCACAGCCTGGGCTTGACCGACAAGGCCAACGCCAACCTGCGGCAGCTGTCGGGGGGCATGAAGCGCCGGGTTCTGGTGGCGCAGGCGCTGGTGCACAAGCCGCCGGTGATCGTGCTCGACGAGCCCACGGCCGGCGTCGACGTCGAACTGCGCCAGACGCTGTGGCAGTTCGTCGCCAAGCTCAACAAGCAGGGCAGCACCGTGCTGCTGACCACCCACTACCTCGAGGAAGCGGAAGCCCTGTGCAACCGCATCGCGATGCTCAAGCAAGGCCGCGTGATCGCGCTCGACCGCACCAGCGAATTGTTGAAGTCCGCGGCCAGCAACGTGCTGCGCTTCAAGACCGATGCCGACCTGCCGTGGGCGATCGCGCAGCATGCGCGCATCACCGGGCGCATCGTGCAGCTGCCCGCGCAGAACGCGCACGAGGTCGAGCAATTGCTCGGTGCCCTGCGGCAAGCCGGCGTGGCGGTGGAAGACGTCGAGATGCGCAAGGCCGACCTGGAAGACGTGTTCATCGACCTGATGGCGGGCGAGCAGACGCCGCTGGAGGTCGCGCGATGATCGCTACCACCGGCTGGCGCACGCTGCTGTACAAGGAAACGCTGCGCTTCTGGAAGGTGGGCTTCCAGACCGTCGGCGCGCCGATCCTGACCGCCGTGCTGTACCTCATGGTCTTCGGCCACGTGCTGGAAGACCATGTGAAGGTCTACGGCACCGTCGGCTACACCGCCTTCCTCATCCCCGGCCTGGTGATGATGAGCGTGCTGCAGAACGCCTTCGCCAACAGCTCGTCCTCGATCATCCAGAGCAAGATCATGGGCAGCCTGGTCTTCGTGCTGCTCACGCCGCTGTCGCACTGGGGCTGGTTCCTGGCCTATGTCGGCTCGTCGATCATCCGCGGGCTGGCCGTGGGCCTCGGCGTGTTCGTGGTGACGATCTTCTTCGCGATGCCGGACTTCGCCGCGCCGCTGTGGATCCTGGTGTTCGCCTTTCTGGGCGCCGCGATGCTCGGCACGCTGGGGCTGATCGCCGGCCTGTGGGCCGAGAAGTTCGACCAGATGGCGATGTTCCAGAACTTCCTGATCATGCCCATGACCTTCCTGTCGGGCGTGTTCTATTCGATCGGCTCGCTGCCGCCGTTCTGGCAGGCGGTGAGCCACCTGAACCCCTTCTTCTACATGATCGACGGCTTCCGCTACGGCTTCTTCGGCATCAGCGACACCTCGCCCTGGCTCAGCTTCGGCATCGTGGGCGGAGCCTGGCTGGTCGTCAGCGCCGTGGCCGTGCACCTGCTTCGCATCGGTTACAAGATCCGAGGCTGACCCCATGACCGCCGACCAACTCCAAGCCATCATCGAAGCCGGACTGCCCTGCGAACACATCGCGCTCGAGGGCGATGGGCGCCATTGGTACGCCACCATCGTCTCGGCCGAATTCGACGGCCTGCGCGCCATCCAGCGGCACCAGCGGGTCTACAAGACGCTCGGTGCGAAAATGCACACCGACGAGGTGCATGCGCTGTCGATGAAGACGTACACGCCCGCCGAATGGGCCTCGGCACCGCGCTGAGCCCGCGCTAGACCTTCCTGCTGGATTTCTCATGGACAAACTTCTCATTCGCGGCGGGCGCACGCTCGGCGGCGAGGTACTCGTTTCCGGCGCCAAGAACGCCGCGCTGCCCGAGCTCTGCGCCGCGCTGCTGACCGACCAGCCGGTGACGCTGCACAACGTGCCGCGCCTGCAGGACGTGTCCACCATGCTCAAGCTGGTGCGCAACATGGGCGTGAGCGCCGAGCGCGACGACAACGGCACGGTGCGTCTCGACGCGGGTGCGCTCAACAACCCCGAGGCCCCCTACGAGCTGGTCAAGACCATGCGCGCATCGGTGCTCGCGCTCGGCCCGCTGCTGGCGCGCTTCGGCCATGCCAAGGTGTCGCTGCCGGGCGGCTGCGCGATCGGTTCGCGCCCGGTTGACCAGCACATCAAGGGGCTGCAGGCGATGGGCGCCGAGATCGTGGTCGAGCACGGCTACATGCTCGCCAGGCTGCCGGCCGGCCGCACGCGGCTCCAGGGCGCGCGCATCCTGACCGACATGGTGACGGTCACCGGCACCGAGAACTTCCTGATGGCCGCCGCGCTGGCCGAGGGCGAGACGCTGCTCGAGAACGCCGCGCAGGAGCCCGAGATCGTCGACCTGGCCGAGATGCTCATCAAGATGGGCGCGAAGATCACGGGCCATGGCACCAGCCACATCCGCATCCAGGGCGTCGAGAAATTGCACGGCTGCGAGCACGCCGTGGTGGCCGACCGCATCGAGGCCGGCACCTTCCTGTGCGCCGTGGCCGCCGCCGGCGGCGAGGTCTTCCTGCGCCACGCACGTGCTGACCACCTCGACGCCGTGATCGACAAGCTGCGCGAGGCCGGTTGCGACGTGAAGCCGGTCGAGGGCGGCGTGCGCATCGCCTCCGCCGGCGGCGCCACGTTGAAGGCGCAGGCCTTTCGCACCACCGAGTACCCCGGCTTCCCAACCGATATGCAGGCGCAGTTCATGGCGCTCAACTGCGTGGCGCAGGGCACGGCGGCGGTGACCGAGACGATCTTCGAGAACCGCTTCATGCACGTGAACGAGCTGGTGCGGCTCGGCGCGACCATCCACGTCGACGGCAAGGTGGCGGTGGTGGAGGGCGGCACCGCCCTGTCGGGCGCGACCGTGATGGCGACCGACCTGCGCGCGTCCGCCAGCCTGGTGATCGCCGGCCTGGTGGCCGACGGCGAGACGATGGTCGACCGCATCTACCACCTCGACCGCGGCTACGACCGCATGGAAGCCAAGCTGCGCGGCCTGGGCGCCGACATCGAACGCGTGACGGGAGCCGCGTCGTGATCACGCTCGCACTCTCGAAGGGCCGCATCTTCGACGAGACCCTGCCGATGCTGGCCGCCGCCGGCATCGAGGTCACCGAAGACCCGGAGAAATCGCGCAAGCTGATCCTCGCGACCACGCAGCCCGACGTGCGCGTGGTGCTGGTGCGTGCGTCCGACGTGCCGACCTACGTGCAGTACGGCGGCGCCGACATTGGTGTGACCGGGCTCGACGTGCTGCTCGAACACGGCAACCAGGGCCTGTACCAGCCGCTCGACCTGAAGATCGCCGCCTGCCGCCTGAGCGTGGCGGTGCGCGCCGACTACGACTACGCCTCGGCCGTCAAGCAGGGCTCGCGCCTGCGCGTGGCGACCAAGTACGTGGGCCTGGCGCGCGACTTCTTCGCCAGCAAGGGCGTGCACGTCGACCTGATCAAGCTCTACGGCAGCATGGAACTCGCGCCGCTCACGGGCCTGGCCGACGCCATCGTCGACCTGGTGTCGACCGGCAACACGCTGCGTGCGAACCACCTGGTCGAGGTCGAACGCATCATGGACATCAGCGCCCGCCTGGTGGTCAATCAGGCCGCGCTCAAGCTCAAGCAGGCGCCGATCCGCCGCATCCTCGACGCCTTCGCGTCGGCCATTCCGCAAGACTGAAAGTCATGACCCTGTCCGCCGCCCCCCTTCGCCTGTCCACCGCCTCGGCCGATTTCGAAACGGCGTTCAAGACGCGGCTGCATTGGTCGGCGGAGGCGGACGCGGCCATCGAGCAGCGTGTGGCGGAGATCCTGGCCGACGTGCAGCAGCGCGGCGACGCGGCGGTACTCGAGTACACCAAGCGCTTCGACCGCCTCGACGTGGCCGACATGACCGCGCTGGAACTCACGGCCGACGAGCTGCGCGCGGCCTTCGAGTCGCTGCCCGCCGTGCAGCGCGAGGCGCTCGAAGCCGCCGCGCGCCGCGTGCGCAGCTACCACGAGGCCCAGAAGAAGGCGAGCGGCGAGAGCTGGCAGTACCGCGATGAAGACGGCACGCTGCTCGGCCAGAAAGTCACGCCGCTCGACCGCGTCGGCATCTACGTGCCGGGCGGCAAGGCGGCCTACCCGTCGAGCGTGCTGATGAACGCGATTCCCGCGCATGTCGCCGGCGTCGGCGAGATCATCATGGTCGTGCCCACGCCGGGCGGCGAGAAGAACCCGCTGGTGCTGGCCGCCGCGCACGTCGCCGGCGTCAGCCGCGCCTTCACCATCGGCGGCGCGCAGGCCGTGGCCGCGCTGGCCTACGGCACGGCGACGGTGCCAGCCGTCGACAAGATCACCGGCCCCGGCAACGCCTACGTGGCAGCTGCCAAGCGCCGCGTCTTCGGCACGGTCGGCATCGACATGATCGCCGGCCCGAGCGAGATCCTGGTGCTGGCCGACGGCAGCACGCCGCCCGACTGGGTGGCGATGGACCTGTTCAGCCAGGCCGAGCACGACGAGTTGGCGCAGAGCATCCTGCTGTGCCCCGACGCGGCCTACATCGACCGGGTGCAGGCCGAGATCGATCGCCTGCTGCCGACCATGCCGCGCGCCGAGATCATCGCGGCCTCGCTCAACGGCCGCGGCGCGCTGATCCACACGCGCGACATGGAAGAAGCCTGCGCCATCAGCAACCGCATCGCGCCCGAGCACCTCGAAGTGAGCAGCCGCGATCCGCACCGCTGGGAGCCGCTGCTCAAGCATGCCGGCGCGATCTTCCTCGGTGCGTACACGAGCGAAAGCCTGGGCGACTACTGCGCCGGCCCGAACCACGTGCTGCCGACCAGTGGCACCGCGCGCTTCTCGAGCCCGCTGGGCGTCTACGACTTCCAGAAGCGATCGAGCCTGATCGAGGTGAGCGAGCAGGGCGCACAGACGCTGGGCCGCATCGCGGTCACGCTGGCCGAAGGCGAGGGCCTGCCGGCGCACGCCGAGGCCGCCCGGATGCGGCTGAAGGCCGAGCGGGCGGACTGAGGCACCGCGCGATGGCCGTGTTCGCACGCACCGTCCTGCTGGCCTTTCTCGCCCTGGGCGCCAGCGCCCACGCCATGAGCATTCGCGAGCTGCGCACGCTCGAGGCCAACGAGAAGGACGGCAAGCTCTACGCCAACTACTACCTGGTCGGCGTGATGGAAGGCCTGCGCGAGGCGAGCGATGCCGCCCAGCGCGCCGGCCAGAAGCCGCCCTTCTGCATCGAAGGCCGCAAGATCGAGCCGGCGATGGCCCGATCGCTCTACCAGTCCGAACTCTCGCGCAACGCCGACAGCTACGAGGCCGACATGCCGGTGCAGCTCGTGCTGTCGTCGGCGCTGCGCAGCAGCTACCGCTGCACCCACTGAGACCCCATGACCGCTTCGACCACTCCTGCCGCCCTCCAGCGCATCCGCGCCGACGTCCAGTCCATGCACGCCTATGCGGTGCAGGACGCGACCGGCCTCCTCAAGCTCGACGCCATGGAGAACCCGCACGGCCTGCCGCCGGCACTGCAGGCCGAGTTAGGCGTACGTCTGGGCGGGCTGGCGCTCAACCGCTACCCGGGCGCACGCGGCGACGATCTGAAGCGCGCGCTGGCCGACTACGCGCAGATGCCCGCCGGTTTCTCGCTGATGCTCGGCAATGGCTCCGACGAGCTGATCTCGCTGGTCACCGTGGCCTGCGACCTCCCGGGCGCGACCATCGTGGCGCCGGTGCCGGGCTTCGTGATGTACGCCATCACCGCCCAGCTGCAGGGCGTGAACTTCGTCGGCGTGCCGCTCACGGCCGATTTCGAACTGGATGGCCCGGCCATGCTGGCGGCGATCACGGCCGAGAAGCCGGCCATCGTCTACCTCGCGTACCCGAACAATCCCACGGCCAACCTGTGGGACGACGCGACCATCGAGCGGATCGTCGAAGCGCAGGGCGCCCAGGGCGGCCTGGTGATCATCGACGAGGCCTACCAGCCCTTTGCCGCCCGCAGCTACATCGACCGCGTGGCGCGCCACGGCCATGTGCTGTTGATGCGCACGCTGAGCAAGTTCGGCCTGGCCGGCGTGCGGCTGGGTTACCTGATGGGCCCGCAGGCGCTGATCGCCGAGATCGACAAGGTGCGCCCGCCCTACAACATCAGTGTGCTCAACTGCGAGTGCGCGCTCTTCGCCCTGGAGCACGCCAACGTGTTCGCCGCCCAGGCGGCCGACCTGCGCGCGCAGCGCGCGCGCCTGGTCGCGGGCCTGGCGAAGCTGCCGGGCCTGCAGCAATGGCCCAGCGAGGCCAACATGGTGCTGGTCCGGGTGCCCGACGCGACAAAAACCTTCGAGGGCATGAAGGCACGCGGGGTTCTGGTCAAGAACGTTTCTAAAATGCACCCCTTGCTGGCGAACTGCCTGCGCCTGACCGTCGGGACCGCCGACGACAACGCGCGGATGCTCGCGGCGCTCGAATCCTCCCTATGAACACCCCCACGGTACCCGAGGCCGTCGTCGCAGCCGGCGACCGCACAGCCTCCGTCACGCGCAACACCGCCGAAACGAAGATCAGCGTGTCGGTGAACCTCGACGGCACCGGCCGCGCGAAGCTGTCGACGGGCATCGGCTTCTTCGACCACATGCTCGACCAGATCGCCCGCCACGGGCTGATTGACCTCGACATCGACTGCCAGGGCGACCTGCACATCGACGGCCACCACACGGTGGAAGACGTGGGCATCACGCTCGGCCAGGCGGTCGCGAAGGCCGTCGGCGACAAGAAGGGCATCCGCCGCTACGGCCACGCCTACGTGCCGCTCGACGAGGCGCTCAGCCGCGTCGTCATCGACTTTTCCGGCCGCCCGGGCTTGGTGATGCACGTGCCCTTCACCAGCGGCATGATCGGCGGCTTCGACAGCCAGCTGACCTACGAATTCTTCCAGGGCTTCGTGAACCACGCCGGCGTGACGCTGCACATCGACAACCTCAAGGGCGTCAATGCGCATCACCAGTGCGAGACGGTGTTCAAGGCCTTCGCGCGTGCGCTGCGCGGCGCGCTGGAGTTGGACCCTCGTTCGGCCGGTGTCATTCCTTCGACCAAAGGCTCCCTTTGAAACACCCCCGAAGCGCCTTCGGCGCCTCCCCCTCGAGGGGGCGACACCAGCGGCCTGGCAAAGCCAGTTCCGCGGTGTCCCTGGAGGAGGCGGCTCTGGCTTCATGGCCGGATGCAGATTTGAAATGAAGAACACCGTCGCCGTCGTCGACTACGGCATGGGCAACCTGCGCTCCGTGTCCCAGGCCGTGCAGCACGCCGCCGACCAGGTCGGCGTGGAAGTCTTCGTCACGTCCGACCCCGAGGTGGTGCGCAAGGCCACCCGCGTGGTACTGCCAGGGCAGGGCGCCATGCCCGACTGCATGCGCGAGTTGCGCGATTCCGGCTTGCAGGCCTCGGTGCTCGAAGCGGCTGCCAGCAAGCCGCTCTTCGGCGTCTGCGTGGGCATGCAGATGCTGCTGTCGACCAGCGAAGAGGGGCCGACGAACGGCCTCGGCCTCATTCCCGGTGCGGTCATCAAGTTCGACCTGGCGGGCCGTACCCAGCCCGACGGCAGCCGCTACAAGGTGCCACAGATGGGCTGGAACCAGGTGCGCCAGGCGCAGCCGCACCCGGTGTGGGCCGGCGTGCCGGACGAGGCGTATTTCTATTTCGTCCACAGTTTCTTCGCCCGGCCGGTCGATCCGAAGCACAGTGTCGGCGAAGCCGACTACGGCGCGCCGTTCACGGCCGCCATTGCGCGCGATAATATTTTCGCCACCCAGTTTCACCCCGAAAAGAGCGCCGACCACGGTCTGCAGCTCTACCGCAACTTCCTCCACTGGAACCCCTGAGCCTTCCGGCTCGCCCTGCCATGCTGCTGATTCCCGCCATTGACCTCAAAGACGGCCACTGCGTTCGCCTCAAACAAGGCGACATGGACCAATCGACCATCTTCAGCGAAGACCCGGCCGCCATGGCGCGCAAGTGGGTCGAGGCGGGCGCACGCCGGCTGCATCTGGTCGACCTGAACGGTGCCTTCGCCGGCAAGCCCCAGAACCACGCCGCGATCAAGGCGATCCTGCGTGAGGTGGGCGACGAGATCCCGGTGCAGCTGGGCGGGGGCATCCGCGACCTCGACACCATCGAGCGCTACATCGACGACGGCCTGCGCTACGTGATCATCGGCACCGCCGCGGTGAAGAACCCCGGCTTCCTGAAGGACGCCTGCGTCGCCTTCGGCGGCCACATCATCGTGGGCCTCGACGCCAAGGACGGCAAGGTCGCCACCGATGGCTGGAGCAAGCTCACCGGCCACGAAGTCGCCGACCTCGGCAAGAAGTTCGAGGACTACGGCGTCGAGTCGATCATCTACACCGACATCGGCCGCGACGGCATGTTGTCGGGCATCAACATCGATGCCACGGTGAAGCTGGCGCAGGCGCTGACCATTCCGGTCATCGCCTCGGGCGGCCTGTCGAACATGGCCGACATCGACCAGCTCTGCGCGGTCGAATCCGAAGGCGTCGAAGGCGTCATCTGCGGCCGCGCCATCTACTCCGGCGACCTCGACTTCGCCGCGGCGCAGGCCCGCGCCGACGAACTCGCCCTTGGCTGAACGCGGCAGGGGCCGCCTCAGTCGCTGCCCAGCCGCTTCAGGATCTCGTCGGCGTCCGCGCCCACTTTCGCCTGCCACTGCGTCACCGCGCCGGCCGACGCTGCCTTCAGCCCGCGCATCACGTCGGGCGCGACCCGCGTGTCGATCGCGACGCCGTTGCTGCGCATGGTCTTGTAGTTCTCGTCGAGCCGGCTGCGGATGCGTTGCCACTGCGCCGCTTCTGTCTCCGCGCCGGCCTGGTCGACGGCCATTTTTCCGGCAGCGTCGAGTCCCTGGTACGCGGCCAGATTGATCGTCGCGATCGAGATCGGCATGGCGTAGTTGATTTCCGCGAAAGCCGGCAGGTACTGCCAGAGCTTTTGGCCGGCGCCGCCGTCGCCGGACGACAGCACGGCGTCGACATCGCCCGCCGCGATGCGCGGCATGGCATCGGCGAACGAGATGTTGAAGGCCTGCGCGCCGGCCGCCGTCATCGTCGACTGCGAGATGTCGTCGTAGGTGCGGATGCGCAGCGCCCGCAGCGCATCGAGCGAGCCGACGGGCTTCTTCGACCAGAGGCCCGACGCCGGCCAGGGCGTCGTGTAGAGCAGCTTCTGGCCGTGCGCCTGCAGGAAGCGCTCGTAGGCCGGGCGCGCGGCCTTCAGCAGCGCCTCGGCCCGCGGCAGCGAGTCGGCCAGGAAGGGGAGCGACGATACGGCGAACAGTGGGTAGCGGTTGGCGATGCCGCCGGCAAACGCGTCGGCCGCGTCGATCTTCCGGGCCTGGACGGCGTCGACCATGTCGCCGGACTTGAAGCCCGCCGACGCATCGAAGCTGGGTTCGAAGACCACGCGCCCGCCGGTCTTCTGCGCGACCTTCTCGGCGAAGGTCGACACGCCGAGACCCGGCATCGACGTGGCGGGGTATTCAGTCGCGATCTTCAGCGTGGTGGCCGGCTGGGCGGCGGCCGTGGTGGCGACGAAGAGGGCGAAGAAGGGGGCGATCAGGCCGGAAAGGCGGAGAACGGGCGGGCGCGACATGGTGGCTCCTTGGTGGTGCGAGCTCCTTGCAAGTTGCAGACCGTCCGGTGCACCGGGCCGTGCGATGACCGGGCTAAATCTAGAATCGCGCCATGCCCTTGCAAACCCTCGACGTCCGCGGCCAGCCCGCGGTGCGCCTGACCCTCCCCGAGGGCAGCACCTGCACCATCGCGTTGCACGGTGCCCATGTGCTTGGCTGGACCACGGCCGACGGCGTGGAGCGCCTCTACCTCAGCCCGGACGCGGTCTTCGACGGCCAGGCCGCCATCCGTGGCGGCGTGCCGGTGTGCTGGCCGCAGTTCAATCAGCGCGGCCCGCTGGCCAAGCATGGCTTCGCGCGGACCATGGCATGGCGGGTCGAGCCGCAAGACGCGGCCGCGCCGGGCGACGTGCGCCTGGTGCTGACAGACAGCGAAGCGACCCGTGCGCTCTGGCCGCACGGCTTTCGCGCCACCTTGACGGTCGCTCTCACGTTGCAAGGCCTGCGTACCACGCTCGACGTGGCGAACACCGGCGCCGCCCCCTGGTCTTTCACCGCGGCGCTGCACACCTACCTGCGTGTCGACGAGATCGCCGATACGCGCCTGGAAGGCCTGCAGGGTGCCGCCCGCTGGGATGCGGTGCGCGACCTGCGCCATGCCGAGACCGCCGAGGCGCTGCGTTTCGGCGAGGAGTTCGACAGCGTCTATGCCGCGCCTGCGACGCCGCTTCGTCTCGTCCAGCCCCGCGGCACGGTCGAGATCGCGCAGAGCGCGAGCTGCACCGAGACGGTGGTGTGGAACCCGGGCCCCGTGCTCGCGGCCAAATTGTCCGACCTGCCGAACGACGGATGGCGCCACATGCTGTGCGTCGAGGCGGCGCGCATCGACGACGCCGTGCTGCTCCCGCCCGGTGCCGCATGGCAGGGCTGGCAACAACTCAGCGTGCGCTGATTCTTCTCTTCTTCAGAAACCGATTCCATGCTCGCCAAACGCATCATTCCCTGCCTCGACGTGACCGGCGGCCGCGTCGTGAAGGGCGTCAACTTCGTCGAACTGCGCGACGCGGGCGACCCGGTCGAGATCGCCGCGCGCTACAACGCGCAGGGCGCCGACGAACTGACCTTTCTCGACATCACCGCCACCAGCGACGGTCGCGACCTGATCCTGCCGATCATCGAAGCGGTGGCTTCGCAGGTCTTCATCCCGCTGACCGTGGGCGGCGGCGTGCGCACGGTCGACGACGTGCGCCGACTGCTCAATGCCGGCGCCGACAAGACCAGCTTCAATTCGGCGGCCATCGCCAATCCGCAGGTGATCGAGGACGCGTCGCAGAAATACGGCGCGCAGTGCATCGTGGTCGCCATCGACGCCAAGCGCCGCACCCCTGAAGACGCCGCCACGCGCGGCCCGGGCTGGGACGTGTACAGCCACGGCGGCCGCAAGAACACCGGGCTCGACGCGGTGCAGTGGGCCGCCGAGATGGCGCGCCGTGGCGCCGGGGAAATCCTGCTGACCAGCATGGACCGCGACGGCACCAAGAGCGGCTTCGACCTGGCGCTGACCCGCGCGGTGAGCGACGCGGTCAGTGTGCCGGTGATCGCCTCGGGCGGCGTCGGCGCGCTCGACCACCTGTCGGACGGCATCCAGATCGGCGGGGCCGACGCGGTGCTGGCGGCCAGCATCTTTCACTACGGCGAGTTCACCGTGGGCGAGGCGAAGGCGCAGATGGCGGCGCGCGGTATTCCGGTGCGTCTTTGAGCCTGCTGAGTGTGTCAGTGCTGACTGTTTGCGACAATCCGCCGATGGATTGGCTCAACGACGTGAAATGGGATGCGAACGGCCTGGTGCCGGTCATCGCGCAGGAGCAGGGTAGCAACGACGTGCTGATGTTCGCCTGGATGAACCGCGAGGCCCTGGCGAAGACCGCCGAGTTGGGCCGCGCCGTGTACTTCAGCCGCTCGCGCAACAAGCTGTGGTTCAAGGGCGAGGAATCCGGCCACGTGCAAACGGTGCACGAAATCCGCCTGGACTGCGACAACGACGTCGTGCTGCTGAAGGTGACGCAGCTCGGCCACGAGCCCGGCATCGCCTGCCACACCGGCCGTCACAGCTGTTTCTTCAGCCGGTACGAGAATGGCCGATGGACCGCGGTCGAGCCGGTCCTGAAAGACCCGGAGACGATCTACAAATAATGGAACCGATGACCACTGACGCGCTCGCCCGCCTGGCTGCCACGATCGAAAGCCGCCTGCCCGCGCGCGGCGGCGACCCCGAGAAGAGCTATGTCGCACGCCTGCTGCACAAGGGCCCCGACGCCTTTCTGAAGAAGATCGGCGAGGAGGCGACCGAGGTCGTGATGGCGGCCAAGGACGCCGACCACGGCGGCGACCGCCAGAAAATAGTGAACGAAGTGGCCGACCTGTGGTTCCACAGCATGGTGGCGCTCGCGCATTACGGCCTCACGCCGCGCGAGGTCATCGACGAACTGGAGCGCCGCGCGGGCACCAGCGGCATCGAAGAAAAAGCCTTGCGCAAGGCGCAGGCCCGCGACGCCTCCAACGACTGAAAGAACGCCATGGCCAATGAGATCGTCAACGCCGAACCCGACGAATCGCTCCGAACCTGGGGCTGGGTCAGCTACATCCTGCACCTGATCGTCGCGGTCGGCGCGGTGCTGCCGGGCGCGCAGGCGTCGGTCGTGCTGCTGCTGATCGCGCTGGTGATCGACCTGGTCAAACGCGACGACGCGCGCGGCACCTGGCAGAAGTCGCACTTCAGCTGGCGCATCCGTTCGGTGCTGTGGGCCGGCATCCTGTACGTGCTGACCTCGTGGCTGTGGCTGCTGTTCCTGGTGCCGGGCTGGATCGCCTGGGGCCTGATCTCGCTGTGGTTCCTCTACCGCATCGTCAAGGGCATGGTGCGCATGAACGCCAGCCGTCCGATGGAGCCTGCCGATGTCGTCTGATCCGAATTGCATCTTCTGCAAGATCATCGAAGGGAAGATCCCGTCGAAGAAGGTCTACGAGGACGAGGACGTTTTCGGTTTCCACGACATCGCGCCCTGGGCGCCGGTCCATTTCATGCTGGTGCCCAAGCGGCACATCGCCTCGATGGCGCAGTTGACACCCGACGATGCCAGCCTGATGGGCAAGATCATGACGCTGGCCCCGAAGCTCGCGCTTGAGAACGGCTGCCGGCCCTACCCGGACGGCGGCTACCGCGTGGTGGTCAACACCGGTGCCGAGGGCGGCCAGGAAGTGCACCATCTCCATGTTCACGTCATGGGCGGCCCCCGCCCTTGGATCAAGGGCTGATATTCAGCCCGGTCTAAAATTCTTCACATTCTTCAGGAGTCATCCATGGGTTCTTTTTCTATCTGGCACTGGCTGATCGTGCTGCTCGTCGTGGTCATGATCTTCGGCACCAAGAAGCTGCGCAACATGGGCTCCGACCTGGGCGGCGCCGTGAAGGGCTTCAAGGACGGCATGAAGGACGGCTCGACCACCGACACGCCGGTCGCCCCCACGCAACACGTGACCGGCACACCGGCCGCCGACAAGTCGACCATCGACGTCGAAGCGCGTCAGAAGTCCTGAGCCGACCCGCGTGATCGACCTCGGCATTTCGAAGCTCGCCATGATCGGCGCTGTGGCGCTGATCGTCATCGGCCCGGAGAAGCTGCCGCGCGTCGCCCGCACGGTCGGCATGCTGCTGGGCAAGGCGCAGCGCTACGTCAACGACGTGAAGGCCGAAGTCAACCGGTCGATGGACCTCGACGAACTGCGCAAGATGAAGGACACCGTGCAGGAAGCCGCACGCGATGTCGAGCAGAGCATTCATACGGGCGCCAGCGACTTCGAGAAGCAGTTCTCCGAGAGCGGCCAGACGCTGTCGGCCCTGGCCGAGCCCGATGCGCCGTCGTACCCCGAGTACAAGCACCCCCGCAAGAACTGGCGCCTGAAGCAGGGCGCCACGCCGCAGTGGTACAAGTCGCGCAACGGCGTGCGTACCAAGGCGCTTTCCGGCGCGGCGCGTGTCGCCCGCTTCCGTCCCCACAAGATCAACTAGCCGCCACGCCGAACCCGGCCGCGCGCAGTGCGCCTCCGATTTCCTGCCCGCAGCGTCCCCCATGGCCGATTCCACCGACAAGAACAAAGAAGACGAACTGGCCGGCACCGAGCAGCCCTTCGTCGCGCACCTGATCGAGCTGCGCGACCGCCTGCTCTACTGCGTCTACGGGCTGGCCGTGGCGGCCGCGCTGCTGGCCTTCTGGCCGGGCCCGGCCGGGCTGATCGACCTGATCGCGATGCCGATTCGTGCCCATATGCCCGACGGTGCCAAGCTCATCGCTGTCGGGGTGTTCTCGCCCTTCTTCGTGCCGCTGAAGGTGCTGGGCATGACGGCGGTGCTGCTGGCGCTGCCCTGGCTCATGTACCAGATCTGGATGTTCGTGGCGCCGGGGCTCTACAGCCACGAAAAGAAGTTCGCGTTGCCGCTGATCCTGTTCGGCAGCCTGCTGGCCTACGCCGGCATCGCCTTCGTGCAGTTCTTCGTGCTCGACAAAATGTTCGGCTTTATCCAGAAGTTCACGCCGCCGAGCGTGAACGCCACACCGGACATTTCGTCGTACGTGGAAGCCATCCTGTCGCTCTACATCGCCTTCGGCTGCGCCTTCCAGGTGCCGATCGTCGTGATGCTGCTGGTCCGCTTCGAACTGGTCACGGTCGAGAAGCTGCGCAGCTTCCGCGGCTATTTCATCGTGCTGTCCTTCGTGGTGGCCGCCGTGCTCACGCCGCCCGACGTGGTGTCGCAACTGGCGCTGGCCATTCCGATGTGCCTGCTCTACGAGGTGGGGATCATCGCCGCGCGCTACTTCGTGAAGCACAGCGCCGCGCCAGCGGAAGAGGGCGCCGACTCCGCGCAGCCCTGATGCGCATTCGATGATGCGATAAAGCGGCACGCGGCGGTGCCGCCGCGCATCACTCGGGGTCGGTCGGGTTGCGGCGCAGGGGCGTCTTGGGCCGCAGTCCCGGGACCACGTTCAGTTCCATCTTGTCGGTGCCGCGCTGCAGCGCGAAGCGCGATTCGCTGCCCGGCTTCAGGCCGGCCACGGCGGTCAGCAGTTCCTGCACGTTGTCCACCTTCTTGTCGTCGACACTGGTGATCACGTCGCCCGGCCGGATGCCGGCCTTGGCCGCCGGGCCGGCCTGCAACACACCGGTGATGATGACGCCCGCATTGGCTTTCACGCCGAAGGTTTCGGCCAGTTCGGGCGACAGGTCGTTCGGCTCGACGCCGATCCAGCCGCGCGTGACCTTGCCTTCCTTCACGATGTCGCCCAGCACCTGCTTGGCGATCGAGACGGGAATCGCGAAGCCGATGCCCATGCTGCCGCCCGAGCGCGAATAGATCGCGGTGTTGATGCCCTCGAGGTTGCCGTTGACGTCGACCAGCGCACCGCCCGAGTTGCCCGGGTTGATGGCCGCATCGGTCTGGATGAAGTTCTCGAAGGTGTTGATGCCCAGCTGGTTGCGGCCCAGCGCCGAGACGATGCCGCTGGTCACCGTCTGGCCGACGCCGAAGGGGTTGCCGATGGCGAGCACCTGGTCACCGACCTGCAGCGAATCGGAGTTGCCCAGCACGATGGCCGGCAGCTTGTCGAGCTCGATCTTCAGCACGGCGAGGTCGGTGTCCGGGTCGGTGCCGATCACCTTGCCGCGCGCATGCCGGCTGTCGTTGAGCGTCACCTCGATCTCGTCGGCGCCCTCGACCACATGGTTGTTGGTGAGGATGTAGCCCTCGGTGCTGACGATCACGCCGCTGCCCAGGCCGACCTGCGGCTGGCTGTCACCCTGGTCGCCGAAGAAGAAGCGGAACCACGGGTCGTTGCTGCGGGGATGGCGCTGCGCCGCCTTGCTGGTGTTGATGCTCACGACCGCCGGTGCCGCCTTCTTGGCGGCGCTGCTGAGGCTGCCGGGCGCTGGCGATGCCGGTGCGGTGCTGCCCGGGGCTTCGATCACCGGGACGACCCCGGCCAGCGAGGTGCGGCGGTTCAACCACTCGGGTTTGAGCGTGGCGACGACGAAGTAGGCCGCCAGCAGGACGGTCACGGCTTGGGCAAACAGCAGCCAGGTGCGTTTCATGGAGCGATCGGAAAGAGGAGGAAGTGCGCGCACGGCGGTGTGGCGGCGAGGGCGCTCGATTGTCCCTCAAAGGCACTTCGTGGCGCCGTCAGCGGGCGCCGGGACCGGCTCCGTGCGGGGCTGGCGGCGGCCTGGTTGAGGGAAAACCCTTAAAATCGTGCGCCTTGCAGCCAGACGCCCTACCGGGCGCTCCAGGCGCGGCCCCGCACGACCCGCGGCGGCGGCCGCTTCGCACCACCGTCCGATCCGCCTGCGGCCTCCGTTCCATGGATTGCCGCGGCGATGCCATGCCGCCCGCTTCCATTCCTGACTGCCCATGACTGCCCCTGCCCTTGCCGAACACGCCGCGTCCGCGGATGCACCCGGCCGCACGCTGAATGCGCGCGACTACAAGACGCTCTCCCTCTCCGCCCTCGGCGGCACGCTCGAGTTCTACGACTTCGTCATCTACGTGTTCTTCGCGACCGTGCTGGGCGCGTTGTTCTTCCCCGTCGACATGCCCGACTGGCTGCGCCAGCTGCAGACCTTCGGCATCTTCGCCGCGGGCTACCTGGCGCGGCCACTCGGGGGCATCGTCATCGCGCATTTCGGCGACATCCTCGGCCGCAAGCGCATGTTCACGCTGTCGATCTTCCTGATGGCGGCGCCGACGCTGGTGATCGGCCTGCTGCCGACCTACGCCAGCATCGGCGTGGCGGCGCCGCTGCTGCTGCTGGCCATGCGCGTGCTGCAGGGGGCGGCCATCGGCGGCGAGATGCCCGGCGCCTGGGTTTTCGTGGCCGAGCACGTACCGGCCCGGCGCTACGGCTTCGCGGTGGGCACGCTCACTGCGGGCATCACCGGCGGCATCCTGCTGGGCTCGCTGGTGGCCGTGGCCATCAACACGCACTACGCACCAGCCGAAGTCCACGACTTCGCCTGGCGCATTCCGTTCATCCTGGGCGGTGTCTTCGGCCTGGTGTCGGTGTACCTGCGGCGTTTTCTTCACGAGACGCCGGTGTTCCAGGAGCTGGCCGACCGCCGCAGCGTCGCGCGCGAACTGCCGGTCAAGACCATCCTGCGCGAACACCGCGGCGCCATCGTCTTCGTCGGCCTGCTGACCTGGGTGCTGTCGGCCGCCATCGTGGTGGTGGTGCTGTACACGCCGACCTACCTGCAGAAGGTGCACCACGTGCCCGCCGCGCTCGCGCTGCAGGCCAATGCGCTGGCGACCCTGACGCTGACGATCGGCTGCATCGTGGTCGGCTGGGCGACAGACCGCATCGGCACCCGCGCCGTGATGCTGATCGGCTGGGGCGGCCTGCTGGCCACCTCGTACCTGTTCTACACGAGCCTGCCCGGCACCCCGGCCTCGCTGGTGTGGCACTACGGGCTGGTCGGCTTCTTCGTGGGCACGATCGCCACGGTGCCGATCGCCAGCGTGCGCGCGTTCCCGGCACCGGTCCGCTTTTCAGGGCTGTCCTTCGCCTACAACATGTCGTATGCGATCTTCGGCGGCCTGACGCCGGTCATCCTCACCCTGTGGCTGCAGAAGGACCCGATGGCGCCTGCGCATTACGTGGCCGCGCTGGCGGTGCTCGGCCTGGTGCTGGCGTTGCTGCCGATGGCTTCGCGCGGTTACCCGATGCGGGCGGCGCCGAAGGCGTAACAATGGCGGGATGACGACCACCCGCCACGAACTTCTCCACGCGTTCGACCTGCTGCTGGCGCCCGAGCGCTTCAAGGACTACGGTCCGAACGGGCTGCAGGTCGAAGGCCGCACCACGGTGCGCAAGATCGTCTCGGGCGTGACCGCCAGCCGCGCTCTGATCGAGGCCGCGATCCACGCGGAGGCCGATGCGATCTTCGTCCACCACGGCCTGTTCTGGCGTGGCCAGGACGGCCGGGTCACCGGCTGGATGCGTCAGCGCCTGGGCCTGCTGCTGGGCGACGACGTGAACCTCTTTGCCTACCACCTGCCGCTCGACGCGCACCCGGAGCTCGGCAACAACGCGCAGCTCGGACTGCAGCTCGGCCTGGTCGCGAACACCGGCGCGGCGGGCCGTTTCGGGGAGCAGAGCCTGGGCTTCATCGGTGGCCGCGACGATGGCGACGTGTTCGCCGATGCGGCAGCGCTGGCCGCGCATGTGCAAGGGGTGCTCGGCCGCCACGTCACGCTCGTCGAGGGCGCACGCCGACCGATCCGGACGGTGGCGTGGTGCACCGGCGGCGCCCAGGGCTACTTCGAGGCCGCGATCGCGGCGGGCGCCGACGCCTTCATCACCGGCGAGCTGTCTGAGCCGCAGGCGCACTACGCGCGCGAACTGGGCGTGGCCTTTCTCGCGTGCGGCCACCATGCCACCGAGCGCTACGGCGCGCCGGCGGTGGCGGCGCATGTCGCCGCGCAACTCGGACTGAAGCACGAGTTCATCGACATCGACAACCCGGCATGAGCCCATCGCCAGACACATACGGCTTGCCCATCGCGGTCACGATGGGCGACCCGGCCGGCATCGGCCCGGAGATCGTCGTGAAGGCCTTCCGAGATTCGCCCGCGCTGACCCGTGGCTGCTTCGTCGTCGGCGACGTGGGCACGTTGCGCGCCGCGCAACGGCTGCTGAGTGACCCGGCGGGTGTATCGATTCCGCTGGCGTTGATCGACCGTCCCGACGAGGTGGCGCACTTGCCCCCGAACTGCCTGCCCGTGCTCCAGGCCATCGCGCCGCCCCAGGGCGTGGCGATGGGGCAGGTCGGTGCCGCGGCCGGCAAGGCGGCCGGCGACTGCGTGGTGTGGGCGGCCCGCGCGGCGCTCGCCGGGCAGGTGTCGGCGATCGTCACCGCGCCGCTGCACAAGGAATCGTTGGCCGCCGCAGGTTTCAGCTACCCCGGTCACACGGAACTGCTGCAGGCCGAGGCCGCGGCGCACCTCCGCCGCCCGGTGGCCGAAGTGCCCGTGCGGATGATGCTGGCCAACGACGAGATGCGCACCGTGCTCGTCAGCATCCACATGTCGCTGCGCAACGCGATCGAGGCGGTGCACTTCGACGGCGTGCTGGCGACGATCCGCATCGCGCATCGCGCGCTGAGTGCCGCGTTGGGCCGCCCGCCGCGCATCGGCGTGGCCGGCTTGAACCCCCATGCGGGCGAGGGCGGGCTGTTCGGCTCGGAAGAGCGCGAGATCATCGCGCCGGCGATCGCCGCCGCGCGGGCCGAGGGCATCGACGCGCACGGTCCCTATGCGCCCGACACGGTGTTCATGCGGGCCCGCGCCACACCCGCGAAGCCGGGGGAATTCGACGTCGTGATCGCGATGTACCACGACCAGGGTTTGATCCCGGTCAAGTATCTGGGTGTGGAGAAGGGCGTGAACGTCACGCTCGGGCTGCCGCTGGTGCGCACCAGCCCGGACCATGGCACCGCCTTCGACATCGCCGGCACCGGACGCGCCGACGCATCGAGCCTGATCGAGGCGATCCGCATGGCGCGATCGCTCGCGCCGGCGGCACTCAGGGGCGCTTGAGGCTGTCGCGGATCTCGCGCAGCAGCGCGATGTCTTCCGGCGGTGCGGCCACGGCGGGCGCGGCTTCTTCCTTTTTGCGCAGCTTGTTCACCTGCTTGACCATCATGAAGATGATGAAGGCCAGGATGATGAAGTTGACCGCGATGGTGATGAAGTTGCCGTAGGCCAGCACAGCCACGCCGGCCTTCTTCAGGTCGGCCAGGTTGTTCGCCACGCCGGCCGGAACGGTCCCCAGCACGACGTAGAGATTGGAGAAGTCGAGCTTGCCGAACACGAGGCCGACGATGGGCATGATGATGTCCGCGACCAGCGAGTCGACGATCTTGCCGAAGGCCGCCCCGATGATCACGCCGACGGCCAGGTCGACCACATTGCCCTTGACCGCGAACTCGCGGAACTCTTTCATGACGCTCATCGGAAGCTCCTCGCCGGTGTGAAGGCCGGCCAGTATAGGAGGCATCCGAGGGCACGCACACACCGTGCCACGCGGTGCCGTGCGCGTTGAGGTCGCCTGTGACGCTCCGCTACAATCGCCGGCTGATCCCACCCCAGCGACAAGATTGAGGACCCCCATGAGTGACATCCCCGTCGGCGCCCCCCGGATAGACAAGAGCAAGCGGACGTGGTTGATTGCCTCCAGCTGCGCCGGCGCGGTGGGTGGTGTGGCGACGGCGATCCCGTTCGTCAGCACGTTCCAGCCTTCCGAGCGCGCCAAGGCCGCCGGTGCAGCGGTCGAGGTCGACATCGGCGCGATGCAGGTCGGCGAAAAGATCACGGTCGAGTGGCGCGGCAAGCCGGTGTGGATCCTCAAACGCACGCCGCAGCAGATTGCCGAACTGCCCAAGCTCGACAGTCAGCTGGCCGACCCGAAGTCCGAGCGCAACCCCAGCGAATTCACCCCCGAGTACGCCCGCAACGAAGGCCGCTCGATCAAGCCTGAAGTCCTGGTGGTGGTCGGCATCTGCACGCACCTGGGCTGCTCGCCGATCGACAGGCTCCAGGCCGGGCCACAGCCCTCGCTGCCCGACAACTGGGAAGGCGGCTTCCTCTGCCCGTGCCACGGTTCGACCTTCGACCTGGCCGGCCGCGTCTTCAAGAACAAGCCCGCGCCGGACAACCTGCCGGTGCCGCCGCACATGTACCTGTCGGACACCCGCCTGCTCATCGGCGAAGACAAGAAGGCCTGAGGGAAGAGACGACATGGCTGAATTCAAGGAAATCTCCCCCAACGCCCCGGCCGCCGAGCGAGCGCTCAACTGGGTCGACAACCGCTTCCCGCTGACCAAGCTGTGGAACGACCAGTGGGGCAAGTACTACGCGCCCAAGAACTTCAACTGGTGGTACATCTTCGGCTCGCTCGCGATGCTGGTGCTGGTCATCCAGATCGTGACCGGCATCTTCCTGGTGATGCATTACAAGCCCGACGCGAACCTCGCCTTCGCCTCGGTCGAATACATCATGCGCGACGTGCCCTGGGGCTGGCTCATCCGCTACATGCACTCCACGGGCGCCTCGGCGTTCTTCGTGGTGGTGTATCTGCACATGTTCCGCGGCCTCATCTACGGCAGCTACCGGAAGCCGCGTGAACTGATCTGGATCTTCGGCTGCGCGATCTTCCTGTGCCTGATGGCCGAGGCCTTCATGGGCTACCTGCTGCCCTGGGGCCAGATGAGCTACTGGGGCGCACAGGTGATCGTGAACCTGTTCGCTGCGATTCCCTTCGTCGGTCCCGACCTCGCACTGCTGATTCGCGGCGACTACGTGGTGAGCGACGCCACGCTGAACCGCTTCTTCAGCTTCCATGTGATCGCCGTGCCGCTGGTGCTGCTCGGTCTGGTGGTGGCCCACCTGATCGCCCTGCACGAAGTCGGCTCGAACAACCCCGACGGCATCGAGATCAAGGCCAACCTCGGCGCGGACGGCCATCCGCTCGACGGCATTCCTTCGCACCCGTACTACTCGGTGCACGACATCTTCGGCGTCGTGATCTTTCTGACGATCTTCTCCGCGATCATCTTCTTCGCGCCGGAGATGGGCGGCTACTTCCTCGAGTACAACAACTTCATCCCGGCCGATTCGCTCAAGACGCCGAACCACATCGCCCCGGTGTGGTACTTCACGCCCTTCTATTCGATGCTGCGCGCCATCACCAGCGAGATGATGTATGCGCTCATCGCCTGCGTCGTGGGTGCCGCCGTGTTCGGCGTGTGGAAGGCGCGGGTCGCAACCTTGGTCAAGGGCGCGATCGTCGTGGCCGCCGTCGTCGTCGCCGTGCTGATGCTGTCGATCGACGCCAAGTTCTGGGGCGTGGTCGTGATGGGCGGCGCCGTGATCATCCTGTTCTTCCTGCCCTGGCTGGACCACAGCCCGGTGAAGTCGATCCGCTATCGCCCGACCTGGAACAAGGTCCTCTACGGCGTGTTCGTCATCAACTTCCTGATCCTGGGCTACCTGGGCGTGCAGCCGCCGTCGCCGCTCGGCGAACGCGTCTCGCAGGTGGGAACGCTTTTCTATTTTGGTTTCTTCCTGCTGATGCCGTGGTGGAGCCGTCTGGGCGAATTCAAGCCGGTGCCCGAGCGCGTGACCTTCGCTGCGCACTGAGCTGGAGAGAAGAACAATGAAGAAACTGATCCTCACGCTGATCGCCGCCCTTGGCATCGTCACGGGTGCCCACGCCGCGGAAGGCGGTCTCGCCTGGGACAAGGCGCCCAACCGCACCAACGACCTGGCCTCGCTGCAAAACGGCGCCAAACTGTTCGTCAATTACTGCCTGGGCTGCCACTCGGCCGCCTTCATGCGCTTCAACCGCCTGCAGGACATCGGCATCTCCGAGCAGCAGATCAAGGACAACCTGCTGTTCACGACCGAGAAGGTCGGCGACGTGATGAAGGCGAACATCGATCCGCGCCAGGCCAAGGAATGGTTCGGTGCGAACCCGCCCGACCTGACGCTGGTCGCGCGCTCGCGCGCCGGCCACGGCGGCACCGGTGCCGACTACCTCTACACCTACCTGCGCACCTATTACCGCGACGACACCAAGGCGACCGGCTGGAACAACCTTGCCTTCCCGAGCGTCGGCATGCCACACGCGCTGTGGGAACTGCAGGGCGACCGCCGTCCGGTCTACACCAAGGTCGAGCAGCACGGCCACGAGGTGGATGTGTTCAAGGGCTGGGAACAGGTCAGACCCGGTACCATGACGCCCCTGCAGTACGACCAGGCCGTCGGCGATCTGGTCAACTACCTGCAGTGGATGGCCGAGCCGGCGCAGAACACGCGTGTGCGCGTGGGCGTCTGGGTGCTGTTGTTCCTGCTGATGGCGCTGGTCTTCGTCTGGCGACTCAACGCGTCGTACTGGAAAGACGTCAAGTAGTCGTGCACATGCCGATCGGCGCGCGCCCCAGGGGGGCCAGCCGGTCCCACGGAGTGGGTTGCCAACGCGACCCACTCTTTTTGATTTTTAGGAGTCTCCCGCCATGATGGTTCTGTATTCAGGTACGACCTGCCCCTTTTCCCACCGCTGCCGCTTCGTCCTGTTCGAGAAGGGCATGGACTTCGAGATCCGCGACGTCGACCTGTACAACAAGCCCGAAGACATCAGCGTGATGAACCCGTACGGCCAGGTGCCGATCCTGGTCGAGCGCGACCTGATCCTGTACGAGTCGAACATCATCAACGAGTACATCGACGAGCGCTTCCCGCATCCGCAACTGATGCCCGGCGACCCGGTCGACCGCGCCCGCGTGCGCCTGTTCCTGCTCAACTTCGAGAAGGAACTCTTCGTGCATGTGTCCACGCTGGAGAACCGTACCGCCAAGGGCAACGAGAAGGCACTGGAGAAGGCGCGTGCGCACATCCGCGACCGCTTGACGCAACTGGCGCCGGTGTTCCTCAAGAACAAGTACATGCTGGGCGACAACTTCTCGATGCTCGACGTGGCCATCGCGCCGTTGCTCTGGCGCCTGGACTACTACGGCATCGACCTCAGTAAAAATGCGGCGCCGCTGCTGAAGTACGCCGAACGCATCTTCTCGCGCCCGGCCTACATCGAGGCGCTGACGCCGTCCGAGAAGGTGATGCGCAAGTAAGCGTCGTCCAACGCTTTTTTCCGTTCCTCATGCTCAACGCCCTCGAATCGTCCTCCACCCGCCCTTATCTGATTCGGGCGATGTACGAATGGTGCACCGACAATGGGTTCACCCCCTACGTGGCGGTGCAGGTCGACGACAGCGTCCAGGTGCCGCGCGAGTACGTGAAGAACGGCGAGATCGTGCTGAACGTCAGTTTCGACGCCACCAGTTCGCTCAAACTCGGCAACGAGTTCATCGAGTTCAAGGCGCGCTTCGCGGGTTCGGCACGTGAAATCGTCGTGCCGGTCGGGCGGGTGATCGCCATCTACGCGCGCGAGAACGGTCAAGGCATGGCCTTCCCGGCGCCTGCCGCCGCAGCCGATGGCGGTGGTCTCCCGACGCCGATCGCGGCCTCGACCCCCGTGGCTGCGGCGCGCACGCCGCTGCGGGAGGCCTCTCGCGACGGTGAAGGCGAGGCCGGCAAGGTCGTTCATCTGGTGACGACCGAAGGCGCGCCGGACGCGCTCGACGCGTCCGACACCGGCGTCGACGGGACCGAGCCGCCGCGCCCGCCCGCCGGTGGCGGTGCCAAGCCTTCTCTGAAGCGCATCAAGTAAGCGTCACCGGGGCGTGCCTCGGTGACCCTTGGATAGAATCCAGCCCCACGCCGCTTTAGCTCAGTTGGTAGAGCAACCGCCTTGTAAGCGGTAGGTCGTCAGTTCGATTCCGACAAGCGGCACCATTTTCCTTTTTCGCATCGAGTCCTTCGACGCCCGGCCTGCAGAGTCAGCGCCGCGTCTGCACCTTGATGCGGATGCTCGCCACCTTCCAGCCCCTCGCGTTCAGCCGCGCTACCAGCGTCGGCGCCAGTTGGCGCAGCTTGGCTGCCGCGGCGCTGCCCTGCACGATCAGGCACCACACGTCGTCCTCGGCCGGTCCCGGTTTGATGGCCGGACGCATATCGACCGGAATCAGGCCCTCGATCGCCTTCAGCCTGTCGGCGGCATCCTGCGCGCGCGCCAGCAACCCCGCCAGGGTGGGTGATCCATCGGCGGCCTGCAGCAGCGTGAAGGAATTG
Source organism: Variovorax cryoconiti (assembly GCF_051216395.1). Taxonomy (NCBI): domain Bacteria; kingdom Pseudomonadati; phylum Pseudomonadota; class Betaproteobacteria; order Burkholderiales; family Comamonadaceae; genus Variovorax; species Variovorax cryoconiti. Next base: position 255,456 of record NZ_JBPJZI010000001.1, read on the forward strand.
AATCGGCGATTCGATGACATGAGGGGATGAGGTCAGTGGCTAAAATGCCCGGTTTGCCGGCGTTCGCGCCGGCACGGGCCGCTTGGCTTTTGCAAAAGCGCGCCCATGTGCTTTCACCCTATCTTAGGGATTTCGTCGTGGCATCCGAATCCGTTCGGGCGCTCGATCGATCCTTCACACATGGCCACCAACTTCCTGACCCAAATCTTCGGCAGTCGCAACGACCGGCTACTCAAGCAGTACCGCAAGACCGTGGAACGCATCAATGCCCTCGAGCCGCAGTTCGAGACACTCAGCGACGATGCGCTGCGCGCCAAGACCGGGGAGTTCAAGGACCGCATCGCCAAGGGCGAGTCGCTCGACGACCTGCTGCCTGAAGCCTTCGCCACGGTACGCGAAGGCTCCAAGCGCGTCATGAAGATGCGCCACTTCGATGTCCAGATGCTCGGCGGCATGGCGCTGCACAACGGCAAGATCTCCGAGATGCGCACGGGTGAAGGCAAGACGCTGACCGCCACGCTGCCGGTGTACCTGAACGCGCTCGCCGGCAAGGGCGTGCACGTGGTCACGGTCAACGACTACCTGGCCAATCGGGATGCGCAATGGATGGGGCGCCTCTACAACTTCCTCGGCCTCACGGTGGGCATCAACCTGCCCAACATGCCGCGCGAGGAGAAGCAGGCGGCCTACGGTTCGGACATCACGTACGGCACGAACAACGAGTACGGCTTCGACTACCTGCGCGACAACATGGTCTACGAGTCGCGCGACCGGGTGCAGCGCGTGCTGAACTACGCGATCGTCGACGAGGTGGACTCGATCCTGATCGACGAGGCGCGCACGCCGCTGATCATCAGCGGCCAGGCCGAAGACCACACCGACCTGTACCTCGCGATCAACAAGGTCGTGCCCCTGCTCGTGAAGCAGGAGGGCGAAGAGGACCCGCGCACCGGCGAGGGTGTGACCAAGCCCGGCGACTTCACCGTCGACGAGAAGACGCACCAGGTGTTCCTGACCGAAGACGGCCACGAGAAGGCCGAGCAGCTGCTGTCGGAATTCAAGCTGCTGCCCGAAGGCGCGTCGCTGTACGACCCGACCAACATCACGCTGATGCACCACCTGAACGCCGCCCTGCGCGCGCGTCACCTGTACCACCGCGATCAGCACTACGTGGTGCAACAGGGCGAGGTGGTGATCGTCGACGAGTTCACCGGGCGTCTGATGAGCGGGCGCCGCTGGAGCGACGGCCTGCACCAGGCCGTGGAAGCCAAGGAAGGCGTGGAGATCCAGGCCGAGAACCAGACGCTGGCATCGATCACCTTTCAGAACTACTTCCGGCTGTACGGCAAGCTGGCGGGCATGACCGGCACGGCCGACACCGAGGCCTACGAGTTCCAGGAGATCTACGGGCTCGAGACGGTCATCATTCCGCCCAACCGCATCAGCCGGCGCGACGACCAGCTCGACCGCGTCTACAAGACGACGCGCGAGAAATACGAAGCCGCGATCGAGGACATTCGCGAATGCTACGAGCGCGGCCAGCCCGTCCTGGTGGGCACCTCGTCGATCGAGAACTCGGAAATCATCGATGCGCTGCTGACCAAGGCCGGTCTGCCGCACCAGGTGCTCAACGCCAAGCAGCATGCGCGCGAAGCCGACATCGTGGCCCAGGCCGGCCGCGCGAAGATGATCACCATCGCGACCAACATGGCCGGTCGCGGCACCGACATCGTGCTCGGCGGCAACATCGAGAAGGTGATCGCCGCCATCGAGGCCGACGAGGGCATGGACGAAGCAGCGAAGGCGGACGAGATCGCCCGCGTGCGCGCCGAATGGACGAAAGACCACGAGGCCATCAAGGCCCTGGGCGGCCTGCGCATCATCGCCACCGAGCGCCACGAGTCGCGCCGCATCGACAACCAGCTGCGCGGCCGTTCCGGCCGGCAGGGCGACCCGGGCTCGTCGCGCTTCTACCTGAGCCTGGACGACCCGCTGATGCGCATCTTCGCGGGTGATCGGGTCAAGGCCATCATGGACCGGCTCAAGATGCCCGACGGCGAGGCGATCGAAGCCGGCATCGTCACGCGCAGCATCGAGAGCGCGCAGCGCAAGGTCGAGGCGCGCAACTTCGACGTGCGCAAGCAGCTGCTCGAGTACGACGACGTCTCGAACGACCAGCGCAAGGTGATCTACCAGCAGCGTAACGACATTCTCGATGCGTCCGACCTGACGGCGCAGATCGCGGGTCTGCGCGAGGGCTGCTTCAGCGAACTGGCACGGCAGTACGTGCCCGCGGAATCGGTGGAAGAGCAGTGGGACCTCGCCGGCCTCGAGAAGACGCTGGCGAACGACTGGGCGCTCGACCTTCCGCTCAAGAGCGAGGTCGAGGCCGCCACCGCGATCAGCGACGACGACGTCGTCGAGAAGGTGGTCCATGCCGCCCACGCCGCGTTCGACGCCAAGGTGGCCCAGGTCGGCCAGGAGAATTTCACGCAGTTCGAGCGCATGGTGCTGCTGCAGAGCATCGACACGCACTGGCGCGAGCACCTGGCGTCGCTCGACTACCTGCGCCAGGGCATCCACCTGCGCGGCTATGCGCAGAAGCAGCCCAAGCAGGAATACAAGCGCGAAGCCTTCGAGCTCTTCGGGCAGCTGCTCGACTCGGTCAAGAACGAGGTCACGCGCCAGCTCATGACGGTGCGCGTGCAGTCGGGCGAGCAGCTCGAGGAAGCGGCCGAAAACATGGAAAGCCGTGCTGAAGCCATCTCCAACATCACCTACACCGCGCCCACCGAGACGGGCGAGGTCGAGGTGCGTGTCGACGAGGAAAGCACCCGCCGCGCTGCCGCGGCCGCCGCTGGTCTTGGGCTCGGCGCCGATGCAGCGGCCTTTGCGCGCGTCGGCCGCAACGACCCGTGCCCCTGCGGCAGTGGCAAGAAGTTCAAGCAGTGCCACGGCAAGCTGACCTGATTCCCCATCGATCCTCTTTGTGAAGACCACGCCATGCCAGTGAACCTGACCCCTCCCAATCCGGCGATGCTGCACGCGGTGCCGGGCGTGCGCATCGGTGTGGCGGAAGCCGGCGTGCGCAAGGCCAACCGCAAGGACCTGACGGTCGTGCTGATCGATGAAGGCGCCGCCGTCGGTGGCGTGTTCACCCAGAACCGCTTCTGCGCCGCGCCGGTGCAGGTGTGCCGCGAGCATCTGGCCAAGGGCTACGGCATCCGCGCCATGCTGATCAACACCGGCAACGCCAATGCCGGCACCGGCCAGGACGGCCTGGCGCGCACGCACCAGAGTTGCGTGGCGCTGGCGCGCGAACTCGACATCGCGCCGGAACAGATCCTGCCGTTCTCGACCGGCGTGATCATGGAGCCGTTGCCGGTCGACCGCATCGAGGCGGGGCTGCCGGCGGCGCTGGCCGATGCGTCGGCCGATCATTGGGCGCGTGCGGCCGAAGGCATCATGACCACCGACACCGTGCCCAAGGCCTTCAGCCAGCAGGTGCAGATCGGTGGCGCGACCGTCACCATCACCGGCATCAGCAAGGGCGCCGGCATGATCCGCCCGAACATGGCGACCATGCTCGGCTTCATGGCCACCGACGCGCAGATCGATCCGGCGCTCATCCAGCCGCTGGCCAGGGCGCTGGCCGATGCGTCGTTCAACCGCGTGACCATCGACGGCGACACCTCGACCAACGATTCCTTCGTCGTCATCGCGACGCAGAAGGCCGCGCACGCGCGCATCGATTCGCTCGACTCGGCCGACGGCCGCGTGCTGGTCGCGGCGATGCAGAACGTCGCACGCCTGCTGGCCCAGGCCATCGTGCGCGACGGTGAGGGCGCCACCAAGTTCATCACCATTCGCGTAGAAGGAGGCCGCGACGCCGCCGAGTGCCGGCAGGTCGCCTACGCGGTCGCGCATTCGCCGCTGGTCAAGACGGCCTTCTTCGCCAGCGACCCGAACCTCGGCCGCATCCTGGCCGCGGTCGGCTATGCCGGCATCGACGACCTCGACCAGACCGGCATCGATCTGTACCTCGACGACGTGCACGTCGCGGTCAAGGGCGGGCGCAATCCGTCGTACCGCGAGGAAGACGGGCAGCGCGTGATGAAGCAGAGTGAAATCACCGTGCGCATCGGCCTGGGCCGCGGCGACGCCACCGACACGGTCTGGACCTGTGACCTGAGCCACGACTACGTGTCGATCAACGCCGACTACCGTTCCTGATGGCCCCCACGTTCATCACTGCGTGTATTCACTGCCCCCCGAGGGGGCGCTCAACGCCCTTCGGGCGGCCGGGCGGGCGTCGTCGATGAACGAGAAGTTCGAGAACCTCATCGAGCGGGCCGAGCAGCTCGTCGCCCGCATCGAGTCGATCCTTCCGCAGCCGCTGCAGGCCCCCGCTGACTGGGATGCCGCCATCGCCTGGCGCTACCGCCGGCGCAGCTCGGGCCACGGCACGCTGGAGCCGGTGCGCCATGTGGCGCCGATGCCGCTCGATGCGCTCAAGGAGATCGACGTCCAGAAGGAGAAGATCGAGCGCAACACGCGCCAGTTCGTCGAGGGCAAGCCGGCCAACAACGTGCTGCTGACCGGTGCACGCGGCACCGGCAAGTCATCGCTCATCCGCGCCTGCCTGCAAGCCTATGCGCCGCAGGGCCTGCGCCTGATCGAGGTCGACAAGGCCGAACTCACCGACCTGCCGGACATCGTCGAGGTCGTGGCGAACCGCCCCGAGAAGTTCATCGTCTTCAGCGACGACCTGAGCTTCGACGAGGGCGAGCCGGGCTACAAGGCGCTCAAGTCCATCCTCGATGGCTCGGTGGCGGCGTCGACGCCCAATGTGCTGATCTATGCAACCAGCAACCGGCGCCACCTGCTGCCCGAGTACATGAAGGACAACCTCAGCTACACGCACACCGACGATGGCGAGGTGCATCCGGGCGAGGTGATCGAAGAGAAGATCTCTCTGTCGGAGCGCTTTGGCCTGTGGGTGAGCTTCTACCCCTTCAGCCAGGCCGAGTACCTGGCGATCGTGGCGCAGTGGTTGTCGTCCTTCGGTGTCGACGCGGCGGCCATCGAAGCCGCGCGGGCCGAGGCGCTGGTCTGGGCGCTCGAGCGCGGTTCGCGCAGCGGGCGTGTGGCCTACCAGTTCGCGCGCGACTACGTGGGGCGTGCATGAGCACCACGGCGGTCGACACGCGCAAGCACACCGAGGTGGCGGTAGGCATCCTGATCCGTGACGAGGACGATGCACTGCTGCTGTCGACCCGACCCGAAGGCAAGCCCTACGCCGGCTACTGGGAGTTCCCGGGCGGCAAGATCGAATCGGGCGAAACCGTGGAGCAGGCGCTGCGCCGCGAGTTGCAGGAAGAGCTCGGCATCACCATCGCAGGGGCCGATGTCTGGAAGGTCACCGAGCACGACTACCCGCATGCGCTGGTGCGGCTGCACTGGTGCAAGGTGCGCGCGTGGGACGGTGACTTCGAGATGCGCGAAGGCCAGGCGATGCGCTGGCAGCAACTGCCGCTGGACGTGATGCCGGTGCTGCCCGGCGCATTGCCGGTGCTGGCCTGGCTGGCCGAAGAGCGCGCTTCAGGCGAATCACGCGCCGCAAGCGCCGGCTGAGCAGGCGTTACTGCAGGCGCGGGTCGCCGAAAGGCTCGTCGTCCGGTGGTGCCTCGGCCGGCATGCGGAATTCTTCGCTGGCCCAGGCGCCGAGGTCCACGCCCTTGCAGCGCGCGCTGCAGAAGGGGCGGTAGGCATTGCCGGGGCCGTAGATGCTGTCCTGGCCACAGGCGGGGCAACGCACGATGCGGTCGCCGGTCGGGGTGGTGCGGGTGGTCATGGCTTTTCTCTGCGCGCCGTGCCGACACGGGCAGCGACGCCGGTTCGTTCAGGCGCGTGTCAGGCGCACAGGGTCAGTTCAAAGGGGGTGTCTTCGAGGCTCGCGTGCAGGCGATCGTCCGATGCATGCCGCATCATCCGCACCGACACCATCAACCGGTTGCCGCTGATCTCCGGGATCAGTCCGAGGCGGGGGTCGATGCGCAGCCGCAGCAACTGGAAGCTGCGGCCCTGCGGCAGGTTCTGCTGGAACTGGCCGCCAGCGGCCATCACCTTGTAGGGCACGTCGGCATCCCGCAGCAGCTTGAGCAGGAGATAGATCGATTCGGCCAGCGGCGCCAGCGTCGACGACCAGCGTTCCAGGTCGACGCGCCGCGCAGCGGCGGGCCGGTGCTGCCAGGCGTGGTAGGCCGGCAGGTCGAATTCGCAGGTGCCGCCCGGAATGCCCGCCCGGCTGCGGATGCTCATGAGCCACTCGTTCTCCGTCAACGACTGTCCGGCCTTGCCGGGCACGGTGTTGAGGGTGGCGAAATTGCGTTCGAGCTGGCCCACCACCTGGTCGAGCACAGCCTCGGAGATCGCGGGGTTGCCGCGGTAGCTGTTGAAGACGTTCTTGTGCTTGTCGAGGTCGCGCAGCACGTCGGACTTGAGGTCGGCGCGCGCGGCGACGTCCATGATCTCGAAGATCGTGACCAGTGCGTAGTGGTGCGAGAGGGCGGATTCGGCGGGGACCAGTTCACCCAGACGGCGGAACAGGTGCTCCAGCCGCAGGTAAGTCCGGATGCGCTCGTTGAAGGGGTACTCGTAAAGAATCACGCGGTGTATCGATTTCCTGTCGCGGGATCATAGCCCCAGGGTGCACGATGTGGTGTGTCGTGTTGCTTCGTGGGCCGATCGCCGCGGCTGGGCCCCATGGCTCAGGCCGCAGGATGCCCGATCCAGTGGGCCCACAGGCTGCGCACTTCGCCGGCCAGCGCCTCGAGGCTCAGACCATCGTTGAAGACCACGGCGTCCGCGGCCGCGCGGCGTTCGCGGCGCGGCGCCTGCTGGGCGATCACGGCCCGTACGGCGTCGGGCGCCCACCCGGAGCGCGCCACCACGCGGGTCCGTTGCGTGGCTTCACTCGCGTCGACCACCAGCACGCGGTCGACGACGCGCCGCCAGCGCTTCGACTCCACCAGCAACGGGACGTCGAAGACGAGGGTCGTGCCCGCGGCTGCCGTGGCCTGCCGCTCGGTTTCGATGCCGATGAGGGGGTGCAGGATGGCTTCGAGCCGTCGCTTGGCATCGGCCTCGGCGAACACGATCTCGCGCATGCGTGCCCGATCCAGTCCGCCGGCCGCATCGAGCACGCCGGCCCCGAACGTCGCCTGGATCGCGGGGATGGCCGGGCCACCCGGCAGGGTGATGGCGCGCGAGATGGCATCGGTGTCGATCAGGGTGGCGCCCAGATCGCTCAGCATCGCAGCGACCGTGCTCTTGCCGCTGCCGATGCCGCCGGTCAGGCCGATGCGCATGGTGTGCGTCTCCCCCAGGGTCAGAGCCCGACGACGCGCAGGATCGTGTCGGCGCCGAACAGCATGGCGGTGAAGCCGGCACCCGCCAGGAAGGGCCCGAAGGGCACGTAGCCGCCTTCGCGCAGGCCGTTGTTGAATTTGAGCGCCAGGCCTACGATGACGCCGATGACCGAGGCCATCAGGATGATCGGCACCAGCGCCTGCCAGCCGAACCAGGCGCCGAAGGCCGCGAAGAGCTTGAAGTCGCCATAGCCCATGCCTTCCTTGCCGGTCGTGAGCTTGAAGAGCCAATAGATGCCCCACAGCGACAGATAGCCCGCGACGGCGCCCAGCACCGCGGCCGTCAGGCTCACGCCGGTGAAGCCGAGGATGGCGGCCAGCAGGCCGGCCCACAGCAGGGGCAGGGTGATGTCGTCCGGCAGCAGGGTGGTGTCCCAGTCGATCAGCGCCAGCGTCAGCAGCGCGGCCGAAAAGCCGCACCACGCGAGCGCCGCCCACTGTCCCGGCATGCGCCACACGCACCAGGCGAACAGCAACCCGGTGACCAGCTCGACGATCGGGTAGCGCGGACTGATCGTCGTCTTGCACGACGCGCAGCGTCCTCGCAGGAAGAGGTAGCTCAGCACCGGCACGTTTTCGTACCAGCGGATGGCATGGCCGCACTGCTGGCAACGCGAGTGCGGCACCATGAGGTTGAAGGCTTCCGCATGTGCACCCGGCGCTTCAGGTGCCGCGCCATCGATGGCGGCGCAGTCGGCCGCCCATTGCCGCTCGAGCATCTTGGGCAGCCGGTAGATGACGACGTTGAGAAAGCTGCCGATCAGCAAGCCCAGGACGCCCGCGAGCGCGGCGTCCACCCCCTGCGACACCCACATCAGACGACCTGGCCGAGCTTGAAGATGGGCAGGTACATCGACACCACGATGCCGCCGATGATCACGCCCAGGAAGACGATGATGATGGGCTCCATCAGGCTGGACAGGCCGGCGACCATGTCGTCGACCTCGGCTTCGTAGAAGTCAGCCGCCTTGCCCAGCATGTGGTCGATCGAGCCGGATTCTTCGCCGATGGCCGCCATCTGCAGCACCATCGACGGGAACACGTTGGCGTTGGTCATGGCCGAGGTGAGGCTGGTGCCGGTGGAGACTTCCTGCTGGATCCTGGCGGTCGCGTCGGCGTACACCGAATTGCCCGAGGCACCGCCGACGGAGTCGAGTGCTTCCACCAGCGGCACGCCGGCAGCGAACATCGTCGACAGCGTGCGGGTCCAGCGTGCCACGCAGGACTTGTCGATCAGCGTGCCGAAGATCGGCAGGCGCAGCAGCAGCCGGTCCATGACGCGCTGCACCTTCTCGTTGCGCTTCCAGGCCTGCAGGAAGAAGTAGATGCCGCCCCCGAGCACACCGAAGATCAGCCACCAGTAGGAGACGAAGAACTCGCTGATGGCCATCACGATCAGCGTGGGCGCCGGCAGGTCGGCACCGAAGGAGGAAAACACTTCCTTGAAGGCCGGGATCACGAAGATCATGATGATCGCCACCACGATGAAGGCCACCACGACCACGGACGTCGGGTACATCAGGGCCGACTTGATCTTCGACTTGATCGCCTCGGTCTTCTCCATGTAGGTGGCCAGGCGGTCGAGCAACTCTTCCAGAATACCGGCCGCTTCACCCGCCTCGACCAGGTTGCAGTAGAGGTTGTCGAAGTACTTGGGGAACTTGCGGAAGGCGGCGGAGAGCGAGGTGCCGGTCTCGACGTCGCTGCGGACGTCGTTGAGCAGCTTGGCCACGCTCGGGTTGGCGTTGCCGCGGCCCACGATGTCGAAGGCCTGCAGCAGCGGCACGCCGGCCTTCATCATCGTGGCGAGTTGCCGGGTGAAGATCGCGATGTCCTTCGGCTTGATCGACTTGCCGGCCCGCATGCGCCGCTTCTTGACCTTGGTGAGCAGCACGCCTTGCCGCCGCAGCGCCGCCTGCACCTGGTTCGTGCCGGCCGCGCGGAGTTCGCCTCGGACCTGCTTGCCGTTGCGGTCCTTGCCTTCCCATTCGTACACAAACTCCTTGTGTCCGCGGGGCGTGGATGTTGCCGTTGCCATGGGAGATCTCCGCTTGTGAGTGCTATTCGTTGGTGACCGCCACCACTTCCTCGAGCGATGTCAGTCCCTGCATGACCTTCTTCAGGCCGGATTGGCGCAGGGACCGCACGCCCTCGGCTTCCGATTGCTTCGCGATGTCCAATGCGCTGCCGTCGCGCAGGATGATCTTCTGGATTTCCTCGGACACCGGCATCACCTGGTAGATGCCCACGCGTCCCTTGTAGCCACCGTTGCAGGCCGAGCAGCCGACTGGCCGGTATGGTTTCCAGGAACCATCGAGGTCTTCTTCCTTGAAGCCCGCATCGAGCAGCGCTTCGCGCGGCACGTCGGCCGGCGTGCGGCAGACGGTGCATAGCCGCCGCGCCAAGCGCTGGGCGGTGATGAGGATGACGCTGGACGCGATGTTGAAGGGCGCGATGCCCATGTTGCGCATGCGCGTGAGCGTGGTCGGCGCGTCGTTGGTGTGCAGCGTCGACAGCACCAGGTGGCCGGTCTGTGCGGCCTTGATCGAGATGTCGGCCGTTTCGAGGTCGCGGATTTCGCCGACCATGATGATGTCCGGATCCTGCCGCAGAAAGGCGCGCAGGGCCGTGGCGAAGGTCAGGCCGGCCTTCTCGTTGACGTTGACCTGGTTCACGCCCGGCAGGTTGATTTCGGACGGGTCTTCCGCCGTCGCGATGTTGACCCCGGGCTTGTTCAGCAGGTTCAGGCAGGTGTAGAGCGACACCGTCTTGCCCGAGCCGGTCGGCCCGGTAACCAGCACCATGCCGTACGGCCGGCCGATCGCCGCCAGCAGGCGCTCCTTTTCGACCGCGTCGTAGCCGAGCGCGTCGATGCCCAGGCGGGCGCTGCTGGGGTCCAGGATCCGGATCACGATCTTCTCCCCGAAGAGCGTGGGCAGCGTGCTGACCCGGAAGTCGATCACGCGGTCGGGGCCGATCTTGAGCTTCATCCGGCCGTCTTGCGGGATGCGCTTCTCGGAGATGTCCAGCCGCGAAATCACCTTGATGCGGGAGGCCAGCTTGTCCTTGATGACCGGCGGCGGGCTGGCGATCTCGCGCAGTTCGCCGTCGATGCGGAAGCGCACGCGGTACTGGTGCTCGTAGGGCTCGAAATGGATGTCCGAGGCCCGCATGCCGAAGGCGTCGAGCAGCATCTTGTGGAGGAAGCGCACCACCGGCGCATCCTCGACCTCGGCCTGCTCGGCCGCATCGCTGGCGGTTTCGACCGCCGCTTCATCGAACTCGAATTCCGCGCCGACGATGGTGTCGATGCTCTCGGCCGCGCTGACGGCGGCAGCCTCGACCATCCGGGACAGCTTGTCGAATTCCGCGATGACCCAGTCCACGCCCATCTGGGAGGCGAACTTGATCTTTTCGACCGCCTGCTGGTCGGACGGATCGGCCGTCGCCACGATGAGGCGGTTGTTGCGCTTGCTCAGCACCACGATGCGGTAGGCCAGGCACAGCTTGGGGTCGAGCAGGTCCTTGGGCAGGCGCTGCGGATCGATGGCGTCCAGATCGAGCAGCGGTGCGCCGAAGGCGCTGGAGAGCGTATGGGCCAGGTCGGCAGCCGACACCGCACCGGTGCCTGTCAATTCCGCGATGAAGCTCGAGCGCGAAATGAGGGATCGCTGATAGATCTCCTCGGCCGTTTTCGCTGGAAGTTTGCCCGCAGAGATCAACGCTCGGGCTAAGCCTGGGAGGGCGACGGTCGAGCTATCTTTGACGGGAGGTTCGGCAGCGGCCATCAGCGAATGTAAAAAACGTGAAAAAGTGCTTCACGATCATCGCTGATCGCCCTTTGACTGTAAACCGGCGCGCCGTGACGACCGCGCAGCATTTGGCGTTACAGCCACAAAAGGCTGGTCGGGGTGAGAGGATTCGAACCTCCGGCCTCTACGTCCCGAACGTAGCGCTCTACCAGGCTAAGCTACACCCCGATGGTGGTTGCAGGAAAAGAGGAGTCGTCTGGTTTCCCACGGGTGGGTCGTCTAGGCGCGTCGCTCAAGCAACTGAGCCGCTAATTGTAGCAAACCCTCTGCGTGCGAATTCGCAGAAAAACCACGCAATGCATCGATGGCGCGTTGCGCTTCAGCCGCCGCCGCCGCGCGTGTGGCGGCGAGCGCGCCTGTTTCGCGGACGATGGCGACGATGTTGGCCAACTGGCTGGTATCGCCCGTTTCTATCGCGTTGCGCACCAGGGCGCTCTGGGCGGGCGCGGCACGCTGCATGGCCAAAATGAGCGGCAGCGTCGTTTTGCCTTCGCGCAGGTCGTCGCCGACGTTCTTCCCGGTTTCACTGGCATCGCCTTCGTAGTCGAGCACGTCGTCAATCACCTGGAAGGCGGTGCCGATGGCTTGGCCATAGGAGGCGCATGCGTCCTCGGTCGCGGCATCCGAGCCTGCCAGGACGGCGGCGAGGCGGGTGCTGGCCTCGAAGAGCTTGGCCGTCTTGGAGCGGATCACGCGCAGGTAGCCAGCCTCGTCGAGCGAGGCGTCGTGCATGTTCATGAGCTGCAGCACCTCGCCTTCGGCGATCACATTGGTCGCCTCCGCGAGGATCTGCATGACCCGCATGTTGTTCGCGTCCAGCATCATCTGGAAGGCGCGCGAGTACAGGAAGTCACCCACCAGCACGCTCGCCGGATTGCCGAACGATTCGTTGGCGGTGGCGCGCCCACGCCGCAGCGTCGATTCGTCCACCACGTCGTCGTGCAGCAGCGTGGCGGTGTGGATGAACTCCACGACGGCCGCCAAATTGAAGCGCTGTTCGCCCTTGTACTCGAGCGCGCCGGCCATGAGCAGCAACAAGGCCGGGCGCAGCCGCTTGCCGCCCGCCGAGATGATGTACTGCGACACGTGGCTGACCAGCGGCACACCAGTGTCGAGGCGCCGCGCGATCACGCGATCGACTTCTGCCATGTCGGCGGCGATCAGGCCGAGGACGGAGGTGGTCGGGGAGGAGTCGGCGGCGGGACGGGGCAAAGCGAGGGCGGCTGGGCGCTGCGTGAAGTGGAGAACGTCGGCCGAAGGGCCGGGAAGCCGCAAATTATAGGGAGCGCGGCGCAAGCGACAGGCGGAGCAGCGCGATGGTTTGGGCTGCCGGCCAGGGCATGCTAGAATCTTGGGCTCTGCGGAATTCGCCGCCGAGACTCAATTTCTAAGAGGTTTACATGTACGCGGTCATAAAAACCGGCGGCAAGCAGTATCGCGTTGCTTCCGGCGAAAAAATTAAAGTAGAACAGATTGCTGCGGACGTAGGCCAGGAAATCGTGATCGATCAGGTTCTTGCAGTCGGCAACGGCTCGGACATCAAGATCGGCACGCCCCTGGTGTCCGGCGCATCCGTCACGGTCACCGTGCTCTCGCACGGCTTGCACGACAAGGTGCACATCTTCAAGATGCGCCGTCGCAAGCACTATCAGAAACGTCAAGGCCATCGCCAGCAGTTCACCGAACTGCAAATCGGCGCGATCGCCGGTTAAGGAGTAGGCACCATGGCACAGAAAAAAGGCGGCGGCTCCACGCGAAACGGGCGCGATTCCAAGCCCAAGATGCTCGGCGTGAAAGCGTTCGGCGGCGAACTGATCAGCGCAGGCTCGATCATCGTGCGTCAGCGCGGCACCCAGTTCCACCCCGGCGTCAACGTCGGTCTGGGCAAGGACCACACGCTGTTCGCCCTGGTCGACGGCCATGTGTCGTTCGGCATCAAGGGTGCACTGAACAAGCACACGGTCAATGTGACGCCGGCCTGAGCCTCGTCACTTCGATCTGCTCGAAGCCCCGCTTGTCGGGGCTTCTTCGTTTTCTACCTCTCCGCCGCAAGCCGGCCTCCCGTTTGTAAACTGGACATCCCATGAAGTTCGTCGACGAAGCCTTCATCGACATCGCCGCCGGCGATGGCGGCAACGGCTGCGTGTCGTTCCGTCATGAGAAATACAAGGAATTCGGTGGCCCCAACGGCGGGGACGGCGGACGCGGCGGCCATGTCTTCGCGGTGGCCGACGTCAACCTCAACACGCTGGTCGACTTTCGCTACTCGCGCCGGCACGAGGCCAAGCGCGGCCAGCACGGCATGGGCTCCGACATGTTCGGCGCTGCCGGCGACGACATCGTCCTGAAGATGCCGGTCGGCACCATCATCACCGACGCCGAAACCGGCGAGGTGCTGTACGAACTGCTGGTGCCGGGCGAGATGATCACCATCGCCAAGGGCGGCGACGGCGGCTTCGGCAACATGCGCTTCAAGAGCGCCATCAACCGTGCCCCTCGCCAGAAAACACCGGGCTGGCCGGGCGATAAGAAGAGCCTCAAGCTCGAACTGAAGGTGCTGGCTGACGTCGGTCTGCTGGGCATGCCCAACGCCGGCAAGTCGACGCTGATCAGCGCCATCTCCAATGCCCGTCCCCGCATCGCCGACTACCCCTTCACCACGCTGCACCCGAACCTGGGTGTGGTGCGCGTCGGGCCGGAGCAGAGCTTCGTCGTGGCCGACCTGCCCGGCCTGATCGAGGGTGCGTCCGAAGGCGCCGGGCTGGGCCATCTGTTTTTGCGGCATTTGCAGCGCACGCGCCTGTTGCTGCACGTGATCGACCTGGCGCCGTTCGACGACAACGTCGACCCGGTCGCGCAGGCGAAGGCGATCGTCGGCGAGCTGAAGAAATACGACGCCGGGCTGTACGAGAAGCCGCGCTGGCTGGTGCTGAACAAGCTCGACATGGTGCCCGGCGAGGAGCGCGCCGCGCGCGTCAAGGACTTCGTGAAGCGCCTGCGCTTCAAGGGCCCGGTGTTCGAGATCTCGGCACTCACGCGCGAAGGCTGTGAGCCGCTCGTGCAGGCGATCTACCAGCACGTGAAGGCGCAGCAGGTGGCCGAGCAGCCGCCGGCGGACATCGATCCGCGCTTCGCCTGAACACGGCGGTCTCGCGCGGTACCGCCACCGCTTCACCTCCGACCATCGACAGACCCTCATGAGCTCCAGTCCCGGTTCCAACGCACTGCGCGACGCGCGGCGGATCGTCGTCAAGGTGGGCTCCAGCCTGGTGACCAACGAGGGCCGTGGGCTCGACGAGCAGGCGATCGGTGAATGGTGCCGCCAGCTGGCCGCCCTGATGCGCGACGGGCGCGAGGTCGTGATGGTCTCCAGCGGCGCCATCGCCGAAGGCATGAAGCGCCTCGGCTGGCGCACCCGGCCGCGCGAGGTGAACGAGCTCCAGGCCGCAGCCGCCGTCGGCCAGATGGGCCTGGCGCAGATGTACGAGACCAAGCTGCGCGAGAACGGCGTCGGCAGCGCGCAGGTGCTGCTCACGCACGCCGACCTGGCCGACCGCGAGCGCTACCTGAATGCGCGCTCCACGCTGCTCACGCTGCTCGGGCTCGGCGTGGTGCCGGTCATCAACGAGAACGACACGGTGGTCAACGACGAGATCAAGTTCGGCGACAACGACACGCTCGGCGCGTTGGTGGCCAATCTGGTCGAGGCCGATGCGCTGGTCATCCTGACGGACCAGAAGGGCCTCTACACGGCCGACCCGCGCAAGCACCCCGATGCGCAGTTCGTGCACGAGGCGCTGGCCGGCGACCTGGCACTCGAGGCGATGGCCGGCGGCGTGGGTTCGGCCATCGGCAGCGGCGGCATGATCACCAAGATCCTGGCCGCCAAGCGGGCCGCGGGGTCGGGTGCATCGACGGTGATCGCCTGGGGGCGCGAACCCGACGCGCTGCTGCGCCTGGTGCGCGGCGAACCGATCGGCACCTTGCTGGTCGCACAGACCGCCAAGCACCAGGCGCGCAAGCGCTGGATGGCCGACCACCTGCAACTTCGCGGTTCGGTCACGGTGGACGCCGGCGCGGCCGGCAAGGTGCGCAGCGAAGGCAAGAGCCTGCTGCCGATCGGCATGACGGGCGTCGAGGGCGAGTTCTCTCGCGGCGACGTGATTGCCGTGCGCGACCCGAACGGCGTCGAGCTCGCGCGCGGCCTGGCCAACTATTCGAGTGCCGAGGCGCGCATGCTGTGCCGCAAGCCGTCCAGCGAATTCGAGCGTCTGCTCGGCTACGCGGCCGAGCCGGAGATGGTCCATCGGGACAACATGGTCCTGATGGCGGTGACGCGCTGAACGGTCGTTACTGCACTTCCGGCAGCGGATTCTTCAGCCGCTGCACCATTTCGTTGACCGAACCGCGCGGTGCCGCACCGCGGCAGATGCCTTGCTGCGACAGCAGCAGGGTATAGCTCGAATTGAGCGTGAACATCTTCTTCCACTCCGGGTTGGGCAGCACGTCCCACCCATTGCTGCCGTAGCGCGCGTACGACTTCATCTCGCCGGTGGCGCAGCGCACGCCTTCGTAGAAGGCATTGGTCGCACCGCCGGCTTTGTTGTTCGCCACCACGACGTAGCGCACCACGCCGTCACCGGTGATGGCGATGGTGGCCGGGTCGACGCCGAACTTCAGCGTCATGTAGCGGGGCATCTCGATCGGCACCAGGCGGCTTTCGTCGAAAGCCGGGGGCGGCGGCACCGCGCTTTCCTTCCACTCCGGGTTCTCGAACAGCTGGGCCGACGCGCCGCCGGCGGCGCCGAGCAGGCAGGCCAGGGCGAAGGCGCGACTAGCGCGGCGCATGAAACGGATCGGGCGGCGGGGGGAGGTCAGTGGCGGTGTTGGCATTGGGATCCGGGTCGAAGCTGGCGCCCGGCGGCAGGTCGAAGTGATGCGCCGGTCCGGCGTCGGGCGTTTGATGGTCGAAGTCGCGCGTACGCACATTGCTGCGCAGGAAGCGGTTGCGGAAGTCCTGCCGGGGCAGGTAGCGTGCGAGCTCGGTCAGCGCCATCTCGTAGACGCCGCGCTTGAACTCGACCACCACATCGAGTGGTACCCAGTAGTCGTGCCATCGCCAGGCATCGAATTCCGGATGGTCGGTGGCACGCAGGTTGAGATCCCAGTCGTGACCGACCAGCTGGAGCAAGTACCAGATCTGCTTCTGGCCCTTGTAGTGGCCTCGTGCGTCTCGGCGGATGAACCGATCCGGCACCTCGTAGCGCAACCAGTCACGGGTACGGGCGACGATCCGCACATGCTCCGGATGGAGCCCCACTTCTTCGTGCAGTTCCCGGAACATGGCTTGCTCGGGACTCTCGCCGCGATCAATGCCGCCTTGCGGAAACTGCCAGGAGTGGGTGCGTATGCGTTTGCCCCAGAAAACCTGGTTTCTCTGGTTGAGCAGGATGATGCCGACGTTGGGCCTGAAGCCGTCCCGGTCGAGCATAATCAAACCCCAATTTTTGAACTGCGTCGATTATGCCTGCCGGGTCACACTCGGCAAGTGAGCGGTTCCTGCGGCAGCCCGCCGACACCCCCCATTTCCGTTACCCCTTTCGAGCGCGACCGATGAAAGCTTCCCGTTTCTTTGTCTCCACCCTGAAGGAAGCGCCGGCCGACGCCGAAGTCGCGAGCCACCGGCTGATGATGCGCGCCGGCATGATCAAGAAGCTCGGCGCGGGCATCTACACCTACATGCCGATGGGCCTGCGCGTGATCCGCAAGGTCGAGGCCATCGTGCGCGAAGAGATGAACCGGGCGGGCGCTGTCGAGCTGACGATGCCCGTGGTGCAGCCGGGCGAGTTTTGGCAGGAGACCGGCCGCTTCGAGAAGATGGGCCCCGAGCTGTTGCGCATCAAGGACCGGCACGAGCGCGACTACGTGGTGCAGCCGACCAGCGAAGAGGTCGTGACCGACATCGCCCGCCAGGAGATCCGCAGCTACAAGCAACTGCCGCGCAACTTCTATCAGATCCAGACCAAGTTCCGCGACGAGCGCCGCCCGCGCTTCGGCCTGATGCGTGGCCGCGAGTTCACCATGAAGGACGCCTACAGCTTCGACCGCGACCTCGACGCGGCCAAGCTCAGCTACCAGGCCATGGCGCAGGCCTACCGCCGCATCTTCGACCGCTTCGGCCTGACCTACCGCGCGGTGGCGGCCGACAGCGGCGCCATCGGTGGCGACCTGAGCGAGGAGTTCCAGGTGATCGCCGCCACCGGCGAAGATGCCATCGTCTACTGCCCCGACAGCGACTACGCCGCGAACATGGAGAAGGCCGAGGCGCTGGCGCCGACCGCCCCGCGTGGCGCTGCCACGAAGCCGCTTGCCAAGACGCCGACCCCGGGCAAGAGCACCTGCGCCGACGTGGCGGAGCTGCTCGGCGTGCCGCTCGCGACCACGGTGAAGTCGCTGGTGCTGGCGACCGATGTGCTGGACGACGCCGGCAACATCACGGGCTCGAAGGTCTGGCTGCTGCTGCTGCGCGGCGACCACGACATGAACGAGATCAAGGTGGGCAAGCTGCCGGGCCTGGACCAGGGCTTCCGCTTCGCCACCACGGCCGAGATCGACGACCACTTCGGCTGCAAGCCCGGCTACCTCGGCCCGCTGAACCTGAAGCAGCCGGTCACGCTGGTGGCCGACCGCGAGGTCGCCGCGATGTCCGACTGGACCACCGGCGCCAACGAGGTCGACTTCCACATGACCGGCGTGAACTGGGGCCGCGACCTGCCCGAGCCCACGCTGGTGGCCGATATCCGCAACGTGGTGGCCGGCGACGCCTCGCCCGACGGCAAGGGCGTGCTCGCCATCGAGCGCGGCATCGAGGTCGGCCACGTCTTCGTGCTCGGCACCAAGTACAGCAAGAGCATGAACGCCACCTTCCTCGACGAAGGCGGCAAGCCGCAGTTCCTCGAGATGGGCTGCTACGGCATCGGCATCACGCGCCTGCCGGCCGCGGCCATCGAACAGAACCACGATGAGCGCGGCATCATCTGGCCCGACGCGCTGGCGCCGTTCACCGTCGTGCTGTGCCCGATCGGCATGGACCGCAGCGCCGAGGTGAAGCTCGCCGCCGAAACGCTCCACGAGCAGCTCTTGGCCGCCGGCGTCGATGTGCTGCTCGACGACCGCGGCGAGCGTCCCGGCGCGATGTTCGCCGACTGGGAACTGATTGGCGTGCCGCACCGCCTGGTGATCTCCGACCGCGGCCTCAAGGAAGGCCAGTTCGAGTACCAGCACCGGCGCGACACCGCGGCGACCAAGGTGCCGTCTGCCGCCGCGCTCAGCTTCCTGCAATCCAAGCTCGCTGCATGATGATGAAGCCGGCGGCGGACCGAGGCTCGCCCTTGTCCCGCCGGCTGCTGATCGGCGGCGCCACGGCCGGCGCCTTGGCGCTGGCCTTGCCGCGCCGGGCCCTGGCCGGTGCGCAGATCGAGGAGCCGCTGATCGACTCGGTGCGCAATGCGCTCAGTTCGGCCATCCACAACAAGGCGCCGCCGGTGCCGGAGTTCGCCCACACCGAGGCCCGCCTGGCCTACCTGCGCTGGCTGGGCGCGATGAGCGAGCGGCTCAAGAAGAAGATCCCGGGCGCGCAGGAGCGCATCGAGCTGCTGCAGACCATCTGGTACGAAAGCAGGCGCTCGGGACTCGAGGTCAGCCTGGTTCTGGGCTTGATTCAGGTCGAGAGCAATTTCCGCAAGTTCGCCGTGTCGAGCGCCGGCGCGCGCGGGCTCATGCAGGTGATGCCCTTCTGGACGCGCGTGATCGGCGACGGCGATCCGGCCACGCTGTTCCGCATGCAGACCAACCTGCGTTTCGGCTGCGTCATCCTGCGCCACTACCTCGACCGCGAGCGCGGCGACCTGTTCATGACGCTGGGCCGCTACAACGGCAGCCGGGGCCGTGCGCCGTACCCCGACGCCGTCTTCGCCAACCAGCGCATCTATGCCTTCAGCGACCGCGCCACCGCCTGAGCCGCACCCTCGACGTCGGTCACCATGACCTGGTCGATGCGGTAGCTGTCCACGTCCATCACCTCGAAGGTGTAGCCGCCCCAGCTCACGCTGTCCGTGCGCTTGGGCACGCGGCGCAGCATCACCATCAGGAAGCCGGCCAGCGTCTCGTACTCGTCGGCATGGGGCAGGGGCGCGTCGAGGTCGAGCGCGCGCTGCACGTCCTGGATCGGCGTCACGCCGTCGATCAGCCAGGAGTTCTCGTCGCGCCGCACGATCTGCTGCTCCTCGTCCTGCGGGCCGACCAGGTCGCCCATCACCGTGCTCATCACGTCGTTCAGCGTGATCACGCCGACCACCAGGCTGTACTCGTTGACGATGATCGCGAAGTCCTCGTGCGCATGGCGGAACTGCTCGAGCACTTCGGTGAGCGACAGCCGGTCGGGCACCACCAGCGCCTTGTGCAGGGGCACGCCCTGGTCGAGCGCCAGCGGCTGGCCGCTCAGCACGCGCTGGAACATGTCCTTGGCGTCGACGTAGCCGAGCACGTGGTCGATGTCGCCGTCGCACACCGGGTAGGCCGAGAAGGGCTCGGCCACGATGCGCGCGCGCAGCACCGATTCGGGGTCGTCCTTCTGGAACCAGGCGATGCGGTCGCGCGAGGTCATCACGCTGTTCACCAGCCGGGTGTCGAGCTCGAACACGTTGGCGATCACCTGCTGTTCGCGCACCGCCAGCACGCCGGCGCGGGCACCTGCTTCCGTCATGGCCAGGATGTCGGCCGAGGTGATCTGCTCGTCGCGGTGGGCCGGCATGCCCAGCAGCTTGAAGAGCAGGTCGGTGCTGCGGGTGAAGAGCCACACCAGCGGCATGAAGGTGGTGATGAGCACCTGCATCGGCCCGACCATGCGCACCGCGAGCTGCTCCGGGTTGTTCATGCCCAGCCGCTTGGGGAACAGGTCGGCGAACACCAGGAAGACCGCGATGATGGTGACGAAGGAGGCCGCGAAGGCTGCGGCCTGCGCCGTGTCGGGGCTGAACCACAGGTCGAACAGCCGCGCGAAGTAGGGGCTGAGCGAGCCTTCGCCGACCACGCCGCCGAGGATTGCGACGGCGTTCAGGCCGATCTGCACCACGGTGAAGTAGTGGCCGGGCTGTGCCTGCACGCACAGCACGCGCTCGGCCCGCACGTCGCCCTCGTCGGCCATCTGGCGCAGCCGCAGGCGCCGCGAGGCGGCCAGCGTGATTTCGGCCAGCGAGAAGAAGGCGCTCAGGGCGATGAGCACGACGATGAGGAGCAGGCTTTGGGTGAGGGTCATGGCGGTCGCGGGAACCGCCAATGGTGCCACGGCGGGCGCCTGCCGCCGTGACGCTCGCCTTACTGCACGAAGCCGATGCGGCTGCGGCCCGTGGCGCTGCGCGGCAGGTCGTCGACCTGCACGTCTTCACGGTGTGCCAGGCGCGCATTGCCGAAGCCGGTCATCAGCGCGCGGCGCATCTCGCGCGGCGCCACGGCCGCCAGGTGATCGAGCACGTCGTCGCTCGGCTCCGGCGACACGAGACGGCCCCAGTCGTGGTCGGCGCGGATTGCGGCGTAGAGCTGCCGCGCGATCTGCCGGGCGGCCTCGTGCGACGGCGCCTCGACCTCGAACACGTTCATGCGGTTGAGGATCGGCTCCGGAATGCCGCGCGCGTCGTTGGCGGTGGTGATCCAGATCACCTGGCTGGCGTCGATCGGCACCTCGGCGAACTCGTCGACGAAGGCATGCGCCGTGTCGTGCTCCAGCAGGCTGTAGAGCGCGCCGAGCGGGTCGTACTGGGCGTCGGTGCCGGCCTTGTCGATCTCGTCGATCACCATCACCGGGTTGGCGTACTGGCCGTCGACCAGCGCCTCGAAGACCTTGCCCGGCTTGGAGCCCTTCCATTGCGACGACGCGCCCGACAGCAGCCAGCCGGCCGTCATCGAGCTCATCGGCACCAGCGACATGCCGGTGCCCAGCAGGTCGGCCAGCTTCTTGGCGAAATGGGTCTTGCCGATGCCCGGCGGGCCGAGCAGCAGGATCGGGGTCACTTCCAGCCCGTCGCGGCTGTCCTGCGCCAGGGCGACGTGGCGGCGCACGTCGTCGAGCACATCGGTGAAGTTGGGGAGCTGGGCGTACAGCGACGCCATGTCCGGCACGCCGCTGGGCTTGACCTGGAAGCGGTCGGGGCCGCGTTCGAGCATGCGTTCGTAGGTGCTGCGCAGGTGCTCGTGATCGCGATCGGGGAGCTTGGCGAGCTTGCGTTCGACGTCGTGCGGCTGGAACACGCTGCGCAGCTGCGCTACAGGCAGCTGGAACGATGATGACGACGAAGCAGGGACCAGGTCGTGGGACGAGCGGGAATCCATGAACACCTCCGATTGCGGACAGTCCAACACAGCATAAGGCGTGCCGGACACGATCGGATGTGGATGTTTTCGCGCTTTCCCGTGTTCGCGACAGCCGTGCGGCGCGTCAGGCGGGCGCGCTGATCACCTGCTGCAGTTCGCCGGACTCGTACATCTCCATCATGATGTCCGAGCCGCCGACGAATTCGCCCTTGACGTAGAGCTGCGGGATGGTCGGCCAGTTGCTGTATTCCTTGATGCCCTGGCGGATCTCCTGGTCGTCCAGCACGTTGACGGTCTTGAGCGCCTTGGTGTCGACGCCGACCGCCTTGAGGATCTGGATCGCACGGCCGGAGAAGCCGCACATGGGGAAGCTGGCGTTGCCCTTCATGAAGAGCACGATGTCGTTGGTCTTGACGAGGTCGTCAATGCGTTGCTGAGCGTCGGGCATGGTGGGGACTCCTGGATTGGGCTGAGGGGATTATTTCACTGCAGCGGTTTCTCCGCCGCCGGTGGGGGTCAAGCCCCGGCGCGCCGTGCGCCGGAGCAGCGTTCGATGCCGGCCAGGTCGGGGCGCGACTGCGCCGCCTCCAGGCCGGCCGCGGTCAGCAGCGCGCGCACCGCGGGGGCCTGGTCGTGGCCATGCTCCAGCAGCAGCCAGCCGCCGGGCGCGAGGTGGGCCGGCACGTCGGCGACGATGCGGCGGATGTCGTCGAGCCCGTCGGTGCCGGACACCAGCGCCGCTGCGGGCTCGTGCGCCAATGCTGGCAGGTGCGGGTCGCCCGCGGCGATGTAGGGCGGGTTGGAGACGATCAGGTCGTAGCCCGACGCAGCGCCCGCCAGCCAGTCGGCCTGGGCGAAGCGCACCGCCAGGCCCAGCCGCCGCGCATTGGCACGCGCCACGGCCAGCGCGTCGGCGCTGGCATCGACCGCGTCGACTTGGGCATCGGGCCGCGCATGCTGCAGCGCCAAGGCGATCGCGCCGCTGCCGGTGCCCAGGTCGAGCACCTTCGGGCGCACGCATCCCTGTACGACTTCAAGCGCCCAGTCGACCAGGGTCTCGGTATCCGGCCGCGGCACCAGCACGCGGGCGTCGACCTGCAACGACAGGCCGTGGAACTCCTTTTCGCCCAGCAGGTAGGCCACCGGCTCGCCCGCCCGGCGGCGCGTGCACAGGGCGGCCAGCGCCGGCCAGGCGTCAGCCGGCAGCGCGTCGCCGTCATGGGCCAGCAGCCAGGCGCGATCGTGCACCGGCCGGCCGAGCGTGTGCAGCAGCAGCAATTGGGCGTCGAGGCGGTCGAGGCCAAGCGCGGCGACTGCGCGCAAGGCTTGGGCGACCGTGTCCGGTGCCGTAGTCATGCCGGCAGGCTCGATTCCAGCTCGGCCAGCTGCTCGGCCTCGCGCGCGGCCTGCAGGGCGGCCAGCACGTCGCCCAGGTCGCCTTCCATGATCGACAGCAGCTTGTAGAGCGTGAGGTTGATGCGGTGGTCGGTGAGCCGGCCCTGCGGGAAGTTGTAGGTGCGGATGCGGTCGCTGCGGTCGCCGCTGCCGACCAGGCCCTTGCGTAGCGCCGCATCCTTGGCGGCGCGCTCGCTGCGGTCCTTCTCCTGGATGCGCGCCGACAGCACCTGCAGCGCCTTGGCCTTGTTGCGGTGCTGGCTGCGGTCGTCCTGGCACTCGGCCACGATGCCGGTCGGGATGTGCGTGATGCGCACCGCCGAGTCGGTCTTGTTGATGTGCTGGCCGCCGGCGCCGCTGGCCCGGTAGGTGTCGATGCGCAGGTCGGCCGGGTTGATCTGCACCGCCACCGTCTCGTCGGGCTCGGCCAGCACCGCCACCGTGCAGGCGCTGGTATGGATGCGGCCCTGCGTCTCGGTGGCCGGCACGCGCTGCACGCGGTGGCCGCCGGATTCGAAGCGCAGCTGGCCGAACACGTCGTCGCCCACCACGCGGACCACCACTTCCTTGTAGCCGCCCAGTTCGCTCTCGCTCTCGCTCACCACCTCGCAGCGCCAGCCGGCGCGCTCGAAGTAGCGCGTGTACATGCGCAGCAGGTCGCCCGCGAACAGGGCGGATTCGTCGCCCCCCGTGCCGGCGCGGATTTCCAGGAAGGCGTTGCGCGCGTCGTCCGGGTCCTTGGGCAGCAGCAGGCGTTGCAGCTCGTCTTCCAGCTTCAGCAATTCCTCTTCGGCGCCGGTGATTTCTTCCTGCGCCATCTCCGCCATGTCGGGGTCGTCGAGCATCTCGCGCGCCCCGGCCAGGTCGGCCTCGCGCTGCTGGTAGCGCGCATAGCGCCCGGCGATCTGCGTCACCTCGGCATGCTCGCGCGAGATGACGCGGTATTGCGCCATGTCGGACATGATGTCCTCGCGCGAGAGCAGGAAGTCCAGTTCGCCGAGGCGTTGCGCATAGCGCTCGAGTTGGTGGCGCAGGAAGGGTTTCACGGAGAGAACGGCCAGAAGAAAGAGAAGGGCGTCGCCATGGGCAACTGGGAGCGCGGGGAGCGGCGGCCGCTGCGGGCCACCCAGCGAACCGGCGTCGCTAACGCTCTTTGCGCGGTTCGCTGCGCAGGAACAGGCGCGAGATGGTCTGCGCCGTCTGCTCGCGCGCGGCGGCATCGCCGGCGTGCAGTTCTGCCAGCGCGCCGTGCAGCATCTTCTGCGTGAGGCCGCGCGACAGGGCTTCGAGCACCGCGTCGACCGATTCGCCCTTGGCCAGCAGCTTGCGCGCACGGGCCAGTTCGGCGGCGCGCCATTCGTCGGTCTGCGCATTGAGCTGCTGGATCAGCGGCACGGTGCCGCGCTGGCTCAGCCAGTGCATGAAGTTCTGCACGCCGGCGTCGATGATGACCTCGGCCTGCGCCACGGCGGCCTGGCGGTTGGCCTGGCCCTGTTGCACCACCTGGGCGAGGTCGTCGACGGTGTAGAGGTACACGTCCTCCAGCGCCTTCACCTCGGGTTCGATGTCGCGCGGCACGGCCAGGTCGACCATGAACATCGGGCGATGCTTGCGCTGCTTGAGCGCGCGCTCGACCGCACCCAGGCCGATCAGCGGCAGCGTGCTGGCGGTGCAGCTCACCACGATGTCGAATTCGGCCAGCCGCGCGGGCAGGTCGGCCAGCCGCATGGCGGTGCCGCCGAAGCGCGTGGCCAGCTTCTCGCCGCGCTCGAGCGTGCGGTTGGCGATGGTGATGGACTTCGGCTCCTTGGCGGCGAAGTGCGTGGCGGCCAGGTCGATCATCTCGCCCGCGCCGACGAAGAGCACCCGCGTTTCCTTGATGTCCTCGAACAATTGGCCCGCGAGGCGCACCGCGGCGGCGGCCATGCTGATCGAATGCGCGCCGATCTCGGTGGCGGTGCGCACTTCCTTGGCGACCGCGAAGGAGCGCTGGAACAGCTGGTTGAGCGTGCTGCCGAGCGCGCCGGCGCTTTCGGCGGCGCGCACGGCGTCTTTCATCTGACCGAGGATCTGGGCCTCGCCCAGCACCATGGAGTCGAGCCCGCTGGCCACCCGGAAGGCATGGCGCGCCACGGCGTCGTCGTGCAGGGTGTAGGCGTGCGAGCGCAGCAGGGCCGGGGAGACGCCGCCGCTTTCAGCCAGCCAGCCGACCGTGTGGTCCAGCGCGGCGGCATGCTCGGCGGCGCAGTAGATCTCGGTGCGGTTGCAGGTGGAGATGATCGCCGCCTCGACGGCCGGGTGCCGGCCGGAGGCGAAAGAGGTGCGCAGGCTCTGCAGCGTCGGGGCGATCTGGTCGAGCGCGAACGCGAAACGACCGCGCAGGTCGAGCGGCGCGGTCGTGTGGTTCAACCCGAGGGCCCAGACTGACATAGACCGCGATTATAAAATTTGTGGAGCGCCGCGCCGTTTGACGCCGCGCAAGTCCCGCCCCGCCGCTGCGGCATGTCCCGATTCACTGTCCCAGATGCCGCCCCTCGCCTTCATCGACCACCTGCTCAACTTCGTCGCGCCCGCCTTCTTCATGGCGCTGACCCTGGTGCTGGCCGCGCGATGGCTGCTGCGCCGGCAGGCCGGATCGCCCGGCTTCTGGACGCAACTGACCATCAACTTCATCGCGGGCGTCGCCGTGCTGGCCATTGGCCTCGTGTACTTCGGCCGCGACGGGAAGATGGCCACCTACGCCGCCCTGGTGGTGGTGTGCGGCACCGTCCAGTGGTTCGTTGCGGGTGGCTACCGGCGCTAGGCCGTGGGCGGCAGCGCGGCCGTGACCGGCGGCGGCTCGCCCGGCACGGTGGGCTGCGGCGGCGGCGGTGCCGCGTAGGCGACCAGCGGCAGGTCGGCCTGCTTCAGCCCGTCGAGCATGCTGAAGAGCAGGTCGCTGCGCACGCCGCCGGCCAGCCGCGGGCTCTGCACGTACGCGATCACCTGGAAGATCAGGAAGCCGTTCTCGATGCCGTCGAGCATCACCGACGGCGCGGGCATCGGCAGGATGCCGTCGTGCGCACTGCAGGCGGCCAGCAGCACCTCGCGCGCCCGGTTGGCGTCGGTGGTCAGCGGCATCGGCAGGCGGATCAGCACGCGGCCTTCGGCGTTGGCCAGCGTCATGTTGCGCACGGTCTTCGTGATGAATTCCGAGTTGGGCACGATCAGCGTCGAGCGGTCGCCCAGCTGGATCTCGGTGGCGCGCACGTTGATGCGCCGCACGTCGCCCTCGGCGGTGCCGAGCACCACCCAGTCGCCCACCTTCACCGGCCGCTCCGCCAGCAGGATCAGGCCCGAGATGAAGTTCTGCACGATGGCTTGCAGGCCGAAGCCGATGCCCACCGACAGCGCACTGGCCACCCACGCGATGCGCTCGACGCCGATGCCCAGCGCCGACAGCGCCGAGGCGATCACCAGGATGCCGCCGACGTAGCCCAGCAGCGTGGTGAGCGAGCTGCGCATGCCCGGCTCGAGCGTGGTGCTCGGCAGGTAGCTGTTGTCCAGCCAGCGCTTGAAGATCCGCAGCGCCACGAAGCCGATGACCAGCACCCCGAGCGCGCCGAGCAGCGCACCCGGCACCAGCTCGAACTGCCCGACCTTGAGGCTGGCGCCGACCTGCCCGCTGCGCTGGAACAGCTCGTCGGGCGTGGTGCCCAGCGGCGCCAGCAGCGCGATGACCAGGTAGAAGAAGAGCGTGACGCGGAGCACGCCTGACAGCACCACCGCCGCCTGGTCGAGGGTCGTCGGCGCCGCGTTCAGGCTTTTCTGCAGGCGCTGGCCCACGTTGCTGCGCGAGGACAGCAGCGCCATCGCCAGGTCGTCGAAGAACTTGAACAGCAGGTAGGCCGCCGCCGCCACCACGCCGGTCCAGACCAGCTGACTGGCGATGAAGCTGGCCAGCGACACGTAGCCGACAGCCACCAGCACGCAGATCGCGATCAGCACCGCCGCGACGCCGCCGGTCAGCAGGCCGACCCAGAGCGGCCGTTCCGGCAGCGGCTCGGCCGCATCGGCCGGCGATTCCGTGCGCTTGGCGTCGACCGGCTTGCCGGTGTCGGCGGTGCCGAGATCGGCCTCGGGCAGGCGCAGCCGCATCACCATGATGGCCGTGAGCGCGGTCAGCGTCAGCGCGCTCGCCGCATGCGTGACCACGGTGGCCGCGAGGCTGGCATCCATGATCGTGATGACCTGCGTGGTGAGCCAGCTCAATGTGCTGACGCCGGCGATCAGCCACGGGAAGAAGGCCATGCGCGCGGCCATGCCGTCGGCCATGGGCGGCAGCCGCCAGGACGGGCGGCGCTGTGCCAGCAGCGCCCGTCCTAGGCCGATCACGAAGCCCACGAAGAGCGCGAAGCGGGCCACCGCCTCGCCCAGGCGCTCCGCCATCGGGCCCCAATCGCCCGCGTCCTGCAGCGACTGCCAGGCCCACTGCGCCGCCAGACCGACGATGAACACCGTCGCCACCACCGTGCTGAGCGCCAGCAACGAGCGCCGCAGGCGGCCCTTCGGAAAGACCCGCGACGCCAGCTGCGTCAGCGCGTGCTCGGTGGCCCAGGTGCCGACGAAGGCCAGCAGCAGCGCGCCGACGAGGACCGCGATGACCGTGCCGCCGTGCTCGCCGCGCAAGGCGGTCGAGGCGCCGGTGCGCACTTCCGTGGCGAACGACTTCAGCCGGTCGCTGTCGGTCGGCCAGGCGGTGGCGATGCCGCGCCAGAAAGCGCCGCTCAGGGGCGAGTGCGAGCGCTCGAGCAGCCGTGCCTCGAACAGGGCGCGGCGCTGCGACCGCAGGTCGCTGGCGCGCTGCTGGGCGTCGACCGACACCAGCCGCGCCAGGCGGATGTCCGCATCGAGCGCGTTGCGCTCCTTCTCCAGCGCGGCGCGCTGGCGGGTGATGTCGGGGTCTTCCGCGGTGCCCTTGGGCGGTGCCGCGCCCAGTTCGCCGAGGCGGGCGTTGAGGTCGGCCAGCGGCCCCGAGCGCGAGGCCACGAAGCGCTGGGCGAGGGTGACGATGTCCTGCGTCTCGGTGACGAAGGCGGTGATGTCCTCGTTGCGCTCGACCGTTTCGGGAATCTTGTCGAGCCGCGCGCGCAGCGCGGGCACGGTCACTTCGGGGTCGAGCGGGGCGCTGCTGTCTGCCGCCGGTGCTGCGGCAGCCGTCGTCGTCGATTGCGCCCAGGCGGCGCCAGCGGTGGCGAGCAGCGCCGCCAGAAGCCAGGCCGCGAGCCAGCGTGGAAAGAATGTCATCGGGCCGATTATGGAAGCCCGGCCCGTGACAGAACGCTACCGGCGGCAGCGAGGCCGATCGCTCAGCGGGTCGGGCTGAACAGGTCGACCCGGTCGGTGATGATGCCGTCGGTGCCGAGGGCGATGAGCCGCTCGGCTGCCCATTCGTCGTTCACCGTGTAGCTCAACGTGCGCAGCCCGGCGTCGCGGGCCTGCGCGACGGTGTGCACGTCCCACAGCGCGTGGTTGCAGGCGATGGCCACGCAGCCCAGGTCGCGTGCCGCAGCGAGCCAGCCGTCCCACAGGGTGTCGAGCAGCAGGCCGCGCGGCAACCCCGGCGCCGTGTCGCGGGCGCCGGCCAGCGCGTCGGTCTTGAAGGAGGTGAGCAGCGGCGGGATCGCCTGGTCCGCCCACAGCCGCTGCGCATCGCGCGCGACGATTTCCCCGGTACGACGCTCGGCGCCGGGCGTCGGCTTGATCTCGATGTTCAGCAGGAAGCCGCTGTGCAGGCAGAAGCGCGCGGCGTTCTCCAGCGTGGCCAGCGGCTCGCCGGCGTAGGCGCGCGAGTGCCAGCTGCCGGCATCGAGTTGCGACAGCGCGTGCCAGGGCTGGTCGCCGCCGACGCCGTGGCCGCTGGTCGTGCGCTCCAGCGTGCTGTCGTGCATCAGGAAGGGCACGTCGTCGGCGCTCAGCTTGGCGTCGCACTCGAACATGCGGTAGCCGTGCTGTGCGCCCAGCCGAAAGGCCGCCAGCGTGTTCTCCGGCGCGAGCTTGCCGGCGCCGCGGTGGGCGACCCAGCGGGGGTAGGGCCAGTCAGCGCGCATCGTCAGGCAGCACGTTTTCCAGATCCGGCGTCGAACCAGTGCAGGCGGTCTTGCGGTGCCGAGATGTGCACCGTGTCGCCGGCCGTCGGGGGGTGGTCGACCGCGTCGGTGCGCATGATGATCTGCTCGTCGCCGATGCGGCCGTACACCAGGCGCTCGGCGCCCAGCAGTTCGACGTGCTCGACCTGCACGGTCCAGCCGGTCTGGTCGAGCTTGAGGTGCTCGGGCCGCACGCCGAGGATGTGGCCGGGGCGCACGCCCGGTGCGTGCTTGAGCAGATTCATCGGCGGCGAGCCGATGAAGCTGGCGACGAAGGTCGTCGCCGGGCGGTTGTAGACCTCTTCGGGCGTGCCGAACTGGTCCATCACGCCACCGTTCATCACGATGATGCGCTGCGCCAGCGTCATCGCCTCGACCTGGTCGTGCGTGACGAAGAGCGAGGTGATGCCCAGCTCGCGGTGCAGCTTCTGGATCTCGATGCGGGTCTGCGCGCGCAGCTTGGCGTCGAGGTTCGACAGCGGCTCGTCGAACAGGAAGACCTGCGGCTGGCGCACGATCGCGCGGCCCATGGCCACGCGCTGGCGCTGGCCGCCCGACAGCTCGCGCGGCTTGCGCTCGAGCAGGTGGCCGAGCTCGAGGATCTTCGCGGCCTTGTCGACCCGCGTCTTGATCTCGGGCACCGGCACCTTGGCGATCTTCAGGCCGTAGGCCATGTTGTCGAACACGCTCATGTGCGGGTACAGCGCGTAGTTCTGGAACACCATGGCGATGTCGCGTTCCGACGGCTCGAGGTCGTTGACCACGCGGTCGCCGATGCGGATCTCGCCAGCGGAGACTTCCTCCAGCCCGGCGACCATGCGCAGCAGCGTCGACTTGCCGCAGCCCGAAGGCCCGACGATGACGATGAACTCGTGGTCGGCGATCTCGGCGCTCACGCCGTGGATGACCTGGTTGGCCTTGGGGCCGACGCCGTAGCGCTTGATGACGTTGCGAAGGGAAAGAGCAGCCATGCGAATCTCGTTTTATTTCTCTGTATCAACCAGGCCCTTGACGAACCACTTTTGCATCAGCACCACGACCAGCGCAGGCGGCAGCATCGCCAGGATGGCGGTAGCCATCACGACGTTCCATTCGTTCTGACCGTCGCCGCCGGCGATCATCCGCTTGATGCCCACGACCACCGGGTACATGTCCTCGCCGGTCGTTGCCAGCAGCGGCCAGAGGTACTGGTTCCAGCCGTAGATGAACTGGATCACGAACAGCGCCGCGATCGAGGTCTTCGACAGCGGCAGCAGCACGTCGAAGAAGAAGCGCATCGGGCTTGCGCCGTCCATGCGCGAGGCCTCGGTGAGTTCCTCGGGCACCGTCAGGAAGAACTGCCGGAACAGGAAGGTGGCCGTGGCCGACGCGATCAGCGGTACCGTGAGGCCCGCGTAGGTGTTCAGCAGGTTCAGGTCCGACAGCACCTGGTAGGTCGGCAGGATGCGCACTTCCACCGGCAGCATCAGCGTCACGAAGATCGCCCAGAAGCAGATCTTCTTGAAGGGGAAGCGGAAGTAGACGATGGCGAAGGCCGACAGCAGCGAGATCGTGATCTTGCCGATCGAGATGACCATGGCGGTCACGAAGCTGACCCACATCATGTGGGCCACCGGCGCGTTGGAGCCCGCCGCCGACGCCCGGCCGAACAGCGCGCCCTTGTAGCTGTCGATGAAGTTGCTGCCGGGCAGCAGCGGCATCGGCGCCTGCACGATCTCCTGCGCGGTGTGCGTGGAGGCGACGAAGGCCAGGTAGAGGGGGAAGGCGACGATGAGGACGCCCAGCACCATCACCACATGCGCCAGGATCCCATGGGTTCCGCGTTTTTCGACCATCTCAGTAGTTCACTTTCTTCTCGACGTAGCGGAACTGGACGACGGTCAGTGCGACGACGATCAGCATCAGCACGACCGACTGCGCGGCCGATCCGCCCAGGTCCATGGCCTTGAAGCCGTCGTAATAAACCTTGTAGACCAGGATCGCCGTGTCCTTGCCCGGGCCGCCCTGGGTCGCCGCGTCGACGATCGCGAAGGTGTCGAAGAAGGCGTAGACGACGTTGATCACCAGCAGGAAGAAGGTGGTGGGCGAGAGCAGGGGGAACTGCACCGTCCAGAAGCGGCGCCACGGGCGGGCGCCGTCGATAGCGGCGGCCTCGATCAGCGACTTGGGGATCGACTGCAGCCCGGCCAGGAAGAACAGGAAGTTGTACGAGATCTGCTTCCACACCGAAGCCATCACGATCAGCGTCATGGCGTGGCCGGAATTGAGCAGGTGGTTCCAGTCGATGCCGAGCTTGCCCAGCGCATAGGCCACCACGCCCAGGGACGGCGAGAACATGAAGACCCACAGCACGGCCGCGACGGCCGGTGCCACCGCGTAGGGCAGGATCAGCATGGTCTTGTAGAAGGTCGCGCCACGGGTCACGCGGTCGGCAAACACGGCGAGCATCAGCGACAGGCTGATGCCGATGCCGGCCACCAGCACCGAGAACAGCGCAGTCGTCTTGAACGACTCGACGTAGCTCGGGTCGTCGAACAGCTGCCGGAAGTTGTCCAGGCCGACGAATTCGACCGAGGTGCCGAAGGGGTCCTGCTGCTGCAGCGACTGGAACAGCGCCTGCGCTGCGGGCCAGAAGAAGAACACCAGGATGACCAGCATCTGTGGTGTCAGCAGAAGCCACGGCAGCCAGCCGGAGCGGAAGAAGACGCGTTTTTCCATAGGAACCCTGGATAAAGAAAACCCGCCGGGCTCGAAAGCGCGGCGGGGCGAGTCTACTGCGGCCGAGGCCGCTTCATGGCTCAGCTCTTGTTGGCCTTCTGGAAGCGTTCGAGCTGTTCGTTGCCGCGCTTGACGATCTCATCGAGCGCTTCCTTGGCGGTCTTCTTGCCGCCCCAGACCTGTTCGAGTTCTTCGTCTTCGATGGCGCGGATCTGCACGTAGTTGCCCAGGCGGATGCCACGGCTCTTGTCGGTGACCTTGCGGATCATCTGCGTCACGGCCACGTCGGTGCCGGGGTTCTGCTTGTAGAAGCCCGAGTCCTCGGTGAGCTTGTACGAGGCCGTCGTCACCGGCAGGTAGCCGGTGCGCTTGTGGCTGGCGGACTGCACGTCAGGCTGCGAGATGAAGCTGAAGAACTTGGCCACGCCCTTGTACTCGGCCGGCTTCTTGCCCGACATGACCCACAGGCTGGCGCCGCCGATCACGGTGTTCTGCGGTGCGCCGGGAACGTCCGGGTAGTAGGGCAACGGGGCGACCGCATAGGCGAACTTGGCGTTCTTCGCGACGTTGCCGTAGAAACCGGACGACGTGTTGATCATGGCGCACTCGCCCGACACGAAGGAGGCCTCGGGCACGTTGCCGCGGCCCTTGTAGATGAACAGGCCCTGTTTGGACATGTTCGCCAGGTTCTCGATGTGGCGCACGTGCAGCGGCGAATTGATCTTCATGCGCGCGTCGAGGCCGGCCAGACCGTTGCTCTTGGTCGCGAACTCGACGTTGTGCCAGGCCGAGAAGCTCTCGAGCTGGGTCCAGCCCTGCCAGGCCGTGGTGAACGGGCACTTGTGGCCGCTGGCCTTGAGCTTGGCGGCGGCGGCGGCCACTTCGGGCCAGGTCGACGGCAACTTCGTCGTGTCGATGCCGGCGGCCTTGAAGGCGTCCTTGTTGATGTAGAAGACCGTCGTCGAGCTGTTGAACGGGAAGCTCAACATCTGGCCGTTCGGCGCGGTGTAGTAGCCGGCCACGGCGGGGATGTAGGCGGCCGGGTCGAACTTCTCGCCCGCGTCCTTCATGACCTGGCCGACCGGGATGATCGCGCCCTTGCTGGCCTGCATCGTGGCGGTGCCCACTTCGAACACCTGCAGGATGTGCGGTGCATTGCCGGCGCGGAAGGCGGCGATCGATGCGGTCATCGATTCGTCGTACGTGCCCTTGTAGGTCGGCACGATCTTGTAGTCCTTCTGGCTTTCATTGAACTGCTTGGCCAGGTCGTTGACCCACTCGCCGTTGACGGCGGTCATCGAGTGCCACCACTGGATCTCGGTCTGGGCCTGGGCCGCGGTGGCGAGGGTGGTCGCGAGCGCCATGGTCAAGGCGAGCGTTTTCAATTGCATGAAGACTCCTGAAGGGGAATAGGGGAAGCGTGGAAAGCGCGAATGCTAGGGACCGCGTGTGACACAGCCGCGTCACATTTGACGCATGGGCGGGGGGGCGACCAAGCGGGGAAACCCTTTTGGTGCCCTGTGCCCGACGGCGCCCCTTAAGCGTGCTGCGCTGCACCATGCTAGCATTTCCGCTTCGTTTTTCGGCTCTGCCTCCGAGCCCTGTCGGGGGCCTTCATGACCGCCATGAGCAAGACCTCCCTCGACAAAAGCAAGATCAAGTTCCTCCTGCTCGAGGGCATCCATGCCTCGGCGGTGGAGGTCCTCCGCGGCGCGGGCTACACCCAGATCGAGATGCTGCCGAAGGCGCTGCAGGGGGAGGAACTGAAGGCCAAGCTGGCCGACGTGCATTTCCTGGGCATCCGCTCGCAGAGCAAGCTCACGGCCGACGTGCTGTCGGCCGCGCCCAAGCTGGTGGCCGTCGGCTGCTTCTGCATCGGCACCAACCAGGTCGACCTGAACGCGGCGCGCGAACGCGGCGTCGCGGTCTTCAATGCGCCGTACTCCAACACCCGGTCGGTGGCCGAGCTGGTACTGGCCGAGGCGATCCTGCTGCTGCGCGGCATCCCGGCCAAGAACGCGCTGGTGCACCGTGGTGGCTGGATGAAGTCGGCCGCCCATTCGCACGAGATCCGTGGCAAGACGCTGGGCATCGTGGGCTATGGCTCCATCGGCACCCAGCTGTCGGTGCTGGCCGAAGGGCTGGGCATGCACGTCGCCTTCTACGACGTGGTGAGCAAGCTGCCGCTGGGCAATGCGCGCCAGGTGCCGCAGCTGCACGACCTGCTCGCCCAGAGCGACATCGTGAGCCTGCACGTGCCCGAGCTGCCGTCCACGAAGTGGATGATCGGCCCGGCCGAGATTGCCGCGATGAAGCAAGGCGGCATCCTGATCAATGCCGCACGCGGCACGGTGGTCGACATCGACGCGCTGGCCGAAGGCATCAAGAGCGAGAAGCTCTGGGGCGCCGCGATCGACGTGTTCCCGGTCGAGCCGGGCAGCAACAACGAGGAGTTCCAGTCGCCGCTGCGCGGCCTGGACAACGTGATCCTGACGCCACACATCGGCGGCTCGACGATGGAGGCGCAGGCCAACATCGGCGGCGAGGTGGCCGAGAAGCTGGTCAAGTACAGCGACAACGGCACCTCCATCACCTCGGTGAACTTCCCCGAGGTGGCACTGCCGGCCCACCCGGGCAAGCACCGCCTGCTGCACATCCACCACAACGTGCCCGGGGTGCTGTCGGCCATCAACCAGGTGTTCGCGGACAACCACATCAACATCGCGTCGCAGTACCTGCAGACGAACGAGAAGGTGGGCTACGTGGTGACCGACATCGACGCCGCGTCGTCGGAGCTGGCCCAGGAAAAGCTGGCCCAGGTGCCGGGCACGATCCGCAGCCGCGTGCTTTTCTGACCCGCGAGCGCTTCGCTCAGTGCTGACTTAAAATCGCCGGCCCGGTTCAAGGGCGCGCAGCGTCCTGCCGAGGCTGCTCCCCGATGAACGCTCCGATCGCGCTGACTGCGTTGTTGACGCAGGCCGCAGAGCCCGCCCGACTCCGCGAGATTCCGTACAACTACACCAGCTTCTCCGACCGCGAGATTGTCATTCGCCTGCTCGGCGAACGCGGCTGGACGCTGCTGCAATCGCTGCGCGACGAGCGCCGCACCGGGCGATCGGCCCGCATGCTGTACGAGGTGCTGGGCGATATCTGGGTGGTGCAGCGCAACCCCTACCTGGTCGACGACCTGCTGGACAACCCGCGCCGGCGTGGGCAACTGGTCGATGCGCTCAATCACCGGCTGACCGAGGTCGGCAAGCGCCGTACCCCCGACGTGGATGCGCAGCGCGACCTGCTGGTCGGCGAACTGACCGCGCTGGTCGCGCAGGCCATCACCACCTTCGACGCCATGTTCCGCGACGTGGCCGCGCTGCGCCGCAAGGCCACCCGCGCCTTCCGCCGGCTGACCGCCAAGGACAACATCAAATTCGACGGCCTCTCGCGCGTGTCGCACGTGACCGACGCGACCGACTGGCGCGTTGAATATCCGTTCGTCGTGCTGTGCCCCGACACCGAGGCCGAGATGGCGGGGCTGGTCAAGGGCTGCATCGAGCTGGGCCTGACGATCATCCCGCGGGGCGGCGGCACCGGCTACACCGGCGGTGCCATCCCTCTGACCTGGAACAGCGCGGTCATCAACACCGAGAAGCTCGAGGCGATGACCGAGGTCGAGCTGATTGCGTTGCCGGGTCTCGACGACCCGGTGCCGACCATCTGGACCGAGGCCGGCGTGGTCACGCAGCGCGTGGCCGATGCGGCCGAGCGCGCGGGCTATGTGTTCGCGGTCGACCCAACCTCGGCCGAAGCCTCGTGCGTCGGCGGCAATGTCGCGATGAACGCCGGCGGCAAGAAGGCCGTGCTGTGGGGCACCGCGCTCGACAACCTCGCCTCGTGGCGCATGGTGACGCCGCAGGCCGAATGGCTCGAGGTCACGCGCGTGGGCCACAACCTCGGCAAGATCCACGACGTCGACAGCGCCGTGTTCGACCTGCAGTACTTCGCCGCCGACGGCCGCACCAAGCTGCGCAGCGAGCGCCTGGAGATCGCCGGCAAGACCTTCCGCAAGGAGGGCCTCGGCAAGGATGTGACCGACAAGTTCCTCTCGGGTCTGCCGGGCATCCAGAAGGAGGGCTGCGATGGCCTGATCACCAGCTGCCGCTGGGTGGTCCACAAGATGCCGGCGCACACGCGCACCGTGTGCCTCGAGTTCTTCGGCAACGCGAAGGATGCGGTGCCGAGCATCGTCGAGATCAAGGACTTCATGTTCGCCGAGCAGAAGCGCTCGGGCGTGCTGCTGGCCGGCCTGGAACACCTGGACGACCGCTACCTGAAGGCGGTCGGCTACGCGACCAAGTCGAAGAAGCACGGCGGGCTGCCCAAGATGGTGCTGTTCGGCGACATCGCCGGCCACGACGCCGACGCCGTGGCCCGCGTCACGTCGGAAGTGGTGCGCATCGCCAATTCGCGCAGCGGCGAAGGCTTCATCGCCATCAGCCCCGAGGCGCGCAAGAAGTTCTGGCTCGACCGCAAGCGCACGGCCGCCATCAGCCGCCACACCAACGCCTTCAAGATCAACGAAGACGTGGTGATCCCGCTGCCGCGGATGGCCGAGTACACCGACGGCATCGAGCGCATCAACATCGAGCTGTCGCTGCAGAACAAGCTGGCCTTCGCCGATGCGCTGGAAGCCTTCTTCGCCC
Source organism: Variovorax cryoconiti (assembly GCF_051216395.1). Classification (NCBI taxonomy): domain Bacteria; kingdom Pseudomonadati; phylum Pseudomonadota; class Betaproteobacteria; order Burkholderiales; family Comamonadaceae; genus Variovorax; species Variovorax cryoconiti. The sequence continues at coordinate 292,007 of NZ_JBPJZI010000001.1, forward strand.
GCGGCAACCTGCCGCTGGGCAAGACCGACGACGCCAACGACATCCCGTCGGCGGAGCTGCTGGAAGACCGCGTGGCGCAGGCCATTGCGCTGGTGCAGGACGTGCGCGCGCTGTGGGCCGGCTGGCTGCAAGACGTCGATGCGCTGTTCCCGCAGCTGCAGGACCATTCGCTGCGCGCCAGCTGGAAGACGCAGATCCGTACGCCGTTGCAGCAGATCTTCACCGGCGCCGAGTTCGCACCGATCCTGGACGAGTGCAACGCCATCCACCAGCGCGTGCTCAAGGGCCGCGTGTGGGTCGCGCTGCATATGCATGCGGGCGACGGCAACGTGCACACGAACATCCCGGTCAACAGCGACAACTACGAGATGCTGCAGAGCGCGCATGCCGCCGTGGTGCGCATCATGGCGCTGGCGCGCTCGCTCGACGGCGTGATCTCCGGCGAGCACGGCATCGGCATCACCAAGCTCGAATTCCTGACGGACGCCGAACTGCAGCCCTTCACCGACTACAAGCAGCGCGTCGACCCGGAAGGGCGCTTCAACAAGGGCAAGCTGCTGCGTGCCGAAACGCCGGCCTCGCACGGTCTGCACGCCGACCTGACCAATGCGTACACGCCGAGCTTCGGCCTGATGGGCCACGAGTCGCTGATCATGCAGCAGAGCGACATCGGTGCCATCGCCGATTCGGTCAAGGATTGCCTGCGCTGCGGCAAGTGCAAGCCGGTCTGCGCCACCCATGTGCCGCGCGCCAACCTGCTCTACAGCCCACGCAACAAGATCCTCGCGACCTCGCTGCTGGTCGAAGCCTTCCTGTACGAGGAGCAGACGCGGCGCGGCGTGAGCATCAAGCACTGGGAAGAGTTCGAGGATGTGGCCGACCACTGCACCGTCTGCCACAAGTGCCTCTCCCCCTGCCCGGTGAAGATCGACTTCGGCGACGTGTCGATGAACATGCGCAACCTGCTGCGCAAGATGGGGCAGAAGAGCTTCCGCCCCGGCAACGCGGCAGCGATGTTCTTCCTGAACGCGACCAACCCGTCGACCATCAAGGCGATGCGGGTCGGCATGGTCGACATCGGGTTCAAGGCGCAGCGCCTGGCCAACGATTTCTTCCGGCTGCCGGCCAAGAAGCAGACCGCGGCGCCGCCGGCCACGCTCGGCCCGGCGCCGATCAAGGAACAGGTCATCCACTTCATCAACAAGAAGATGCCCGGCGGGCTGCCGAAGAAGACGGCGCGTGCGCTGCTCGACATCGAGGATGCCGACTACGTGCCGATCATCCGCAACCCGAAGGCGACGACGGCCGAGACCGAGGCGGTCTTCTACTTCCCCGGTTGCGGTTCGGAGCGCCTGTTCTCGCAGGTCGGCCTGGCGACGCAGGCGATGCTGTGGCACGCCGGCGTGCAGACGGTGCTGCCGCCCGGCTACCTGTGCTGCGGCTACCCGCAGCGCGGCAGCGGCCAGTTCGACAAGGCCGAGAAGATGATCACGGACAACCGCGTGCTCTTCCACCGCGTCGCGAACACGCTGAACTACCTCGACATCAAGACCGTGGTGGTGAGTTGCGGCACCTGCTACGACCAGTTGCAGGGCTACCAGTTCGACAAGATCTTCCCGGGCTGCCGGATCATCGACATCCACGAGTACCTGCTCGAGAAGGGCATCACGCTGGGCGCGGCGAGCGGCGGTGGCTACCTGTACCACGACCCCTGCCACAGCCCGATGAAGCTGCAGGACCCGATGAAGACGGTGAAGGCCCTGGTCGGCGACAACGTGCTGAAGAACGACCGCTGCTGCGGCGAATCCGGCACGCTGGGTGTGACGCGGCCCGACATCTCCACGCAGATCCGCTTCCGCAAGGAGGAGGAGCTGAAAAAGGGCGAAGCCCAGTTGCGCGACAGCGGCAAGGTCGAGGCGAAGGGCAACGTGAAGATCCTCACCAGCTGCCCGAGCTGCCTGCAGGGGCTCTCCCGGTACGGCAACGACCTGGACAACGGCCTGCTCGAAGCCGACTACATCGTGGTCGAGATGGCGAACCAGATCCTGGGCGAGCAGTGGTTGCCCGAGTACGTGGCCGCGGCCAATAGCGGCGGCATCGAGCGGGTGCTGGTTTGACCCGCGTTTTGGACTGCGTGCTGTGCGAAGGCGCTGGCGGGCGTCTGGTGTTCGAGGCGCCCGAGTTCCGCGTGATCCATGCGCAGGAGGTGGGCTTTCCCGGCTTCTACCGCGTCATTTGGCGCGACCATGCGGCGGAGTTCTCCGACCTGTCGGCGGCCGATCGCGCCGTTTGCATGGCGGCGGTGGCCACTGTCGAGCAAAGCCTGCGCAACCATCTGGCACCCACCAAGATCAACCTGGCCGCGCTCGGCAACATGGTCCCGCACCTGCATTGGCACGTGATTGCGCGCTACGACTGGGACACCCATTTCCCCGCGCCGGTCTGGGCGGCCGCGCAGCGAGACCGCGACGCCGACAGGGAGGCCGCCGTGCGCGCGCAGCTGCCCGCGGCCGAGGCTGCGATGATCGCAGCACTCAGCAAAAGGACATCCTGATGGCAGGTCTGCAAGCCGGCGCGCCGACGCCGCAATCGATCACCGTGCACAACACCTCGAAGGTGCTGGAAGTCGGCTTCTCCGACGGAGCGAGCTTTCGCATCCCCTTCGAGCTGATGCGCATCTATTCCCCGTCGGCCGAAGTGCAGGGCCACGGCCCGGGCCAGGAGATCCTGCAGACCGGCAAGCGCAACGTCGGCCTGCTCGAGCTCGAACCGGTCGGCAACTATGCGGTGAAGCCGGTCTTCACCGACGGCCACGAGAGCGGCATCTTCTCGTGGGACCTGCTCTACGAACTCGGCCAGAAGCAGGACGAGCTCTGGGCCGAGTACGAGCGCCGCCTGAGCGCCGCCGGCGCCGATCGCGACGCCCCGATGGCGCCCACAGCCGCTGCGGGTGGCCATGCTTGCGGCAGCCACTGAGCCGCCATCACCCGCCAAAGCCCGGCGTCCGAGCGGGGTCGTCCGCTCGATCCCGGCGCCAACGACCTAACATCTGAAAAACCATGAGCACCACCCACTTCGGATTCGAGAACGTCGACGAGAACGAGAAGGCGCGGCGCGTGCGCGGCGTGTTCGACTCGGTCGCGACGCGCTACGACCTCATGAACGACCTCATGTCCATGGGCTTGCACCGCGCCTGGAAGGCCTACACCGTGATGGTCGCGAACGTGGGCGAAGGCTCGCGCGTGCTCGACATCGCCGGCGGCACCGGCGACCTGGCGTTGGCCTTCGCGAAGAAGGTGGGTGCCAGCGGGCAGGTCGTGCACACCGACATCAACGAAGCCATGCTGCGCACCGGCCGCGACCGACTGCTCGACGCGGGCGTGTCGCTGCCGACGATGGTCTGCGACGCCGAGAAACTGCCGTTCCCCGACAACCACTTCGACGTCGTCACCGTGGCCTTCGGCCTGCGCAACATGACGCACAAGGATGCGGCGCTCAAGGAAATGAACCGCGTGCTCGAGCCCAACGGCAAGCTGCTGGTGCTGGAGTTCTCGAAGGTCGCGAAACCGCTGCAGAAGGCCTACGACTGGTATTCCTTCAAGGTGCTGCCGCGCCTGGGCAAGGCGGTGGCCGGCGACGACGCGAGCTACCGCTACCTCGCGGAATCCATCCGGATGCACCCCCCGCAGGAAGCGCTCAAGACCCTCATGAAAGAGGGTGGTTTCGGTCATGTGGACTATCACAACATGACGGGCGGCGTGGTCGCCCTGCATGTTGGAATCAAGTGCTGAATCGGCGAAGCGTTTTCTTCGCGACTGAGGAGATGAAATGAAAAAGTTGGGATCCCTTTTCCTGGTCTGCGTGCTGGCCCTGGCGAGCGTGCAGGCCGACGCGGCCCGCATCGGCGGCGGCAAGTCCTTCGGTCGCCAGTCGGGCAACGTGACCCAGCGGCAGGCGACGCCGCCGGCCAACCAGGCCACGCCGGCCACGCCTGCGCAGAACGCCAACCCGGCCGCGCGTCCCGGCACGCCGGCCGCTGCCGCCGCACCGAAGCGCCCCTGGGGCGCGATGCTCGGCGGCCTCGCCGCGGGCCTGGGCCTGGCCTGGCTCGCAAGTTCGCTGGGACTGGGCGCCGGCTTCGGCAACATCCTGCTGATCGGGTTGCTCGTGCTGGCCGCCGTGGTCGCCTGGCGCCTCTTTGCGGCACGCCGCAACAACGCGCCGCGCAGCAGCAACCAGGGCGGCTTTGCCTTCCAGGGTGCGGGCGCTTCGCCCTCGGACGCCGCCACGCCGGCGCAGTACAGCCCGGCCAAGGTCGGCAACGACGCCTCGGCGCGCCCCTGGGAAAGCAACGCGGCGGCCTTCGATGCGACGCCCGAGCGCAGCAGCGGTTCCTCCATGGCAGGCGCTGCGGGTGCCGCAGGCGGCAGCATGATCGGCTCGGCGCTGAGCGGCGCGCAGTCCTGGGGCATCCCGGCGGGCTTCGACGTCGATGGTTTCCTGGCGGCGGCCAAGCGCAACTTCGTCACCCTGCAGGATGCCTGGGACCGTTCCGACATCACCATGTTGCGGTCGATGATGACCGATTCGATGGTCGGCGAGATCCGCTCGCAGCTGGCCGAGCGTGAGACGCACACCGGCGGTCAGCCCAACAAGACCGAGGTCGTGATGCTCGACGCGCAGCTGCTCGGCATCGAAGAGATGCCCGACGCCTACATGGCCAGCGTCGAGTTCTCCGGCATGATCCGCGAAGACGCCTCGGCCGGCCCGAGCCCGTTCCGCGAGGTCTGGAACATGACCAAGCCGGTCGACGGCCGTGGCGGCTGGGTGGTCGCTGGCGTGCAAGCCTTGCAGTAAAGCGGCGCTGTCCGGCGGCATTGGGCCGCTGGCGCCATCGATAATGGGGACATGGCCACACCATCGTCCCCTTTTTCTTTTCTCGACGGCTTGTTCGAGCGCATCGGCAGCCGCCTGCAGCCGCCCGCCTGGGCGGTCCACGAGATTCAGCATCGCGCAGTCCTGTTCCTGAACCACGTGCTGCAGCAGGAGCCCGAAGCCCAGCAGCGTCTGGTGCGCCAGAAGGGGCGGGTGGTGCAGTTCGAGTGGCGCTTCGTCACGATGCGCCTCGTCGCGACGCCCGCCGGGCTGCTCGACCTCGCGCCCGAGGGGGCCATTCCCGAACTCACGCTGATGGTGGCCGACGCGTCACCGCTGGACATCGCGCGCAGCACACTGCGCGGCGACAAGCCGACGGTGCGCATCGTCGGTGACGTGCAACTGGCGGCCGAGGTCAACTGGCTGGTCGACCATGTGCGCTGGGACGTCGAGGACGACCTGGCACGCCTGATCGGCGACGTGCCGGCCCACACGGTGGCCGGCGTCGCGCGCAAGGTGGCGGGCGCGGTGCGCCAGTTCGCGGCCGGCAAGGCGGGACAACCGGGCTCTGGCGGCGCGAGCGCCGAATGAGTCGCCTGTACCGCGGCGTCTTCATCGTCTGGGTCGCGCTGCGCTACGGCCTGGACGAGCTCGTGCTCACGAGCTTCCAGAAGCCCTGGCTTCGCATCGTGGCGCGCATCGTCTCGGTCGGGCGCAACCTCGACGCGCCGCGCGGCCAGCGGCTGCGCGAGGCGCTGGAGCGGCTCGGCCCCATCTTCGTGAAGTTCGGCCAGGTGCTGTCCACCCGGCGCGACCTGCTGCCGCCCGACATCGCCGACGAACTGGCCTGGTTGCAGGACCGCGTGCCGCCGTTCCCGTCGGCCATCGCCATCGCGACCATCGAGCGCGCCTTCCGCCGGCCGCTGGCCGACATCTTCTTGCAGTTCGACGAAACACCGGTGGCCAGCGCATCGATCGCGCAGGTCCACTTCGCGACCATCCGCGACCGCCAGGGCATCGTGCGCGATGTGGCCGTCAAGGTGCTGCGTCCCGGCATGCGCGGGGTCATGGAGAAGGACCTGGCGCTGATGGCGATGATGGCGCGCTGGGTCGACAGCCTCTCGGCCGACGGCAAGCGCCTGAAGCCGCGCGAGGTGGTGGCCGAGTTCGACAAGTACCTGCACGACGAGCTCGACCTGGTGCGCGAGGCCGCCAACGCCGCGCAGCTGCGCCGCAACATGGAGAAGCTCGAGCTGGTGATGATCCCCGAGATGTTCTGGGACTTCTGTCACCCCGAGGTGATGGTGATGGAGCGCATGCACGGCGTGCCGATCGCCCAGCTCGACCGGCTGCGTGCCGCCGGCGTCGACATCCCGAAGCTGGCGCGCGACGGCGTCACGATCTTCTTCACCCAGGTGTTCCGCGACGGCTTCTTCCATGCCGACATGCACCCGGGCAACATCCAGGTCAGCTTGGCGCCGGCGACCTTCGGGCGCTACATCTCGCTGGACTTCGGCATCGTGGGCACGCTCACCGAGAGCGACAAGGAATACCTGGCGCAGAACTTCGTCGCTTTCTTCCGGCGCGACTACAAGCGCGTGGCCGAACTGCACCTCGAGAGCGGCTGGGTGCCCGAAGGCACGCGCATCGACGAGCTCGAAGCGGCGATCCGCACCGTGTGCGAGCCGTACTTCGACCGGCCGCTCAAGGAGATTTCGCTGGGCATGGTGCTGATGCGCCTGTTCCAGACCTCGCGCCGCTTCCACGTCGAGATCCAGCCGCAACTGGTGCTGCTGCAAAAGACGCTGCTCAACATCGAAGGGCTCGGGCGCCAGCTCGACCCCGAACTCGACCTGTGGGCCACGGCCAAGCCGTTCCTCGAGAAGTGGATGATCGATCAGATCGGCCCGAAGCGGCTGTTCGCGCAGCTGCGCGCCGAGGCGCCGCGCTACGCCAAGCTGCTGCCCCAGTTCCCGCGCCTGCTGCATGAATTCCTGGAGAACCGGCCGGCCGACCACCGCCGCGAGCTGCTGGAACTGCTGGCCGCGCAGAAGCGCACCAACCGCCTGCTGCAGATCGTGATCGCGGTTGGCATAGGTTTTGTATTGGGTCTGATCGTGATGCAGGCCGTGGTCCGCATCCGCCTGTTCTGAGCCCCAACGAGGAGAGTTCGTCGTGCTGCTGACCCTGGTCATCGTCTATCTGCTGTTCACGATCGCCATCGGCCTGTATGCGGCCAAGCGGGTCAAGAACACCACCGACTTCGCGATCGCCGGGCGGCACCTGCCGCTCTTCATGATCGTCACGACGACCTTTGCCACCTGGTTCGGGTCCGAAACGGTGCTGGGCATTCCGGCGAAATTCATCGAGGGCGGGCTGCATGGGGTGATCGAAGACCCCTTCGGCGCCGGCACCTGCCTGGTCCTGGTCGGCCTGTTTTTCGCGGGCAAGCTCTACCGCATGACGCTGTTGACCATCAGCGACTACTACCGCGAGCGCTACGGCCGCGTGGTGGAGGTGGCCTGTTCGCTCATCATCATGCTGAGCTACCTGGGCTGGGTGTCGGCGCAGGTCACGGCGTTGGGGCTGGTGTTCAACGTGCTCTCGGCCGGTGCCATCAGCATCCCGGTCGGCATGGTGATCGGCGTGGTGTCGATCCTGGCGTACACGCTGTTCGGCGGCATGTGGTCGGTGGCCGTGACCGACTTCATCCAGATGATCATCCTGGTCGTCGGGCTGACGGTGATCGCCGTCTTCGCCGGGCAGATGGCCGGCGGCGCCGACAAGGTGCTGGCCTTCGCGGTCAGCAAGGACCTCTTCAAGTTCTGGCCCGAGCCGAACTACAAGGACATGGTGTTCTTCTTCGCCGCGGCCATCACCATGATGCTGGGCTCGATTCCCCAGCAGGACGTGTTCCAGCGCGTCATGTCCGCCAACAGTGTCAAGGCCGCCACGCGTGGGCCGGTGATTGGGGGCATCGCGTACATCCTGTTCGCCTTCGTGCCGATGTTCCTGGTCGCCAGCGCGCTGCTGATCATGCCGGAGCAGACCGCCGCGCTGCTCAAGGACGACCCGCAGAAGGTGCTCCCCACGCTGGTGCTCGAGAAGATGCCCTTCGTGATGCAGGTGCTGTTCTTCGGCGCGCTGCTGTCGGCCATCAAGTCGACCGCCTCGGCCACGCTGCTGGCCCCCAGCGTGACCTTCACCGAGAACATCTGGCGCCAGTTCCGGCCCGCCGGCACCGACCGCGAGAACCTGCTGACCATGCGCGTCACCGTGCTGGTCTTCAGCGCCGCGGTGCTGGCCTACGCGATTCGCATGCAGGGCACGCCGATCTACGAATTGGTGTCGGGCGCCTACCAGGTGCCGCTGGTGGGCGCCTTCGTGCCACTGGTCTGCGGCCTGTACTGGAAGCGCGCCACCACCCAGGGGGCGATGGCGGCGGTGGTGCTGGGCATCGGCACCTGGCTGCTGTTCCTGGCCACGCCGTGGGGCGAGGCATTTCCAGCCCAGCTGGCTGGCGTGCTGGCTGCCTTCGTGGGCATGGTGGCCGGTTCGCTGGCGCCGCAGTGGGTGGCCGATACGCACACGCCGCACCGGCCGCTGGCCGTCGACCCCGCCTGAACCGCGGGGCGCTTCCAGGGCGCGACCCTATAATCATGGGCTTTGCGAGCGGCCGCTGCGCCGCCTATTTTTCGCTCCAAATCCCATGCCCATCTACGCCTACAAGTGCAGCGCCTGCGGCTTTGCCAAAGACGCGTTGCAGAAAATGTCCGACGCTCCCCTCACGGTGTGCCCGGCATGCGGTGCGAGCGCATTCGAAAAGCAGGTCACGGCGGCCGGCTTCCAGCTCAAGGGCTCGGGCTGGTACGTGACCGACTTCCGCGACGGTGGCGGCAAGACCGCCGCCGCCCCGGCATCGGACGCAGCCACCCCGGCCAAGCCGGCAGACGGTGCAGCGGCACCGGCACCGGCCTCCGCGCCGGCTGCAGCCGCCCCCAGTCCCGCGCCGGCCCCCGCGCCCGCGCCGGCGGCCAAGAACGACTGAGGCCGCGCCATGCACGCGCTGCGCAAATGGCTGCTGTCGGGCTTGCTGGTCATCGTGCCGCTGGTCATCACGCTGGGCGTGCTCAACTGGATCATCGGCACGCTCGACCAGACCCTGTGGCTGCTGCCCGAGCAATGGCAGGTCTGGCTGACCGAGCACCGGGTGCGCGGCCTGGGCGTGCTGTTCACCCTGGCGATCCTGCTGGTGGTCGGCGCGATCGCCAGCAACTTCGTCGGCAAGCGCCTGCTGGGCTGGGGCGACGCGGTGGTGCGGCGCATTCCGGTGGTGCGCTCGATCTATTCGAGCGTGAAGCAGGTGTCCGACACGCTCTTCTCCGAGAACGGCAATGCCTTTCGCACCGCGGTGCTGGTGCAGTGGCCGCGTGAAGGGGTCTGGACCATCGCCTTCGTCACCGGCACGCCCGGCGCCGACGTGGTCGAGCACCTGGGTGGCGGCGACTTCCTCGGCGTCTACGTGCCGACCACGCCGAACCCCACCGGCGGCTACTTCGTGATGCTCAAGCGCAGCGACTGCATCGAACTCAAGATGAGCGTGGACGACGCGCTCAAGTACATCGTCTCGATGGGCGTGGTCGTTCCTGGCGGCCCGGCCACCCTCGCAACCCCCAAATAACGCGCCCCTCTCGGCGCCGGAATCGACCTATGGCCATGCGTTCTCACTATTGCGGTCTCGTGACCGAAGCCCTGATGGGCGAAACCGTCTCCCTGTGCGGCTGGGTCAATCGCCGGCGCGACCACGGCGGCGTGATCTTCATCGACGTGCGCGACCGCGAAGGCTACGTGCAGGTGGTGTGCGATCCCGACCGTGCCGCGACCTTCGCCGTCGCCGAGGACCTGCGCAACGAGTTCTGCGTGCAGATCAAGGGCCTGGTGCGCGCGCGTCCCGAAGGCACCACCAACGACAGCCTCAAGAGCGGCAAGATCGAAGTGCTGTGCCACGAGCTGAAGGTGCTCAACCCCTCGGTCACGCCGCCCTTCCTGCTGGACGACGACAACCTGTCGGAAACGACGCGTCTTACGCACCGCGTGCTCGACCTGCGCCGCCCGGCGATGCAGCGCAACATGATGCTGCGCTACAAGGTCACGATGGAAACGCGCAAGTTCCTCGATGCCAACGGCTTCATCGACATCGAGACGCCCATGCTCGGCAAGTCCACGCCCGAAGGCGCGCGCGACTACCTGGTGCCCAGCCGGGTGCACGACGGCAGCTTCTTCGCATTGCCGCAGTCGCCCCAGCTCTTCAAGCAGTTGCTGATGGTGGCCGGTTACGACCGCTACTACCAGATCGTCAAGTGCTTCCGCGACGAAGACCTTCGCGCCGACCGCCAGCCCGAATTCACGCAGATCGACATCGAGACCTCCTTCCTCGCGGAAGAAGAGATCCGCGAGATGTTCGAAGGCATGGTCCGCACCATGTTCCGCAATGCCGCGGGCATCGACCTGCCGGTGTTCCCGACCATGACGTACGGCGACGCGATGTTCAAGTACGGCTCGGACAAGCCCGACCTGCGCGTGAAGCTCGAATTCACCGAACTGACCGAGCTGATGAAGCGCGTCGAGTTCAAGGTGTTCTCGAACGCTGCGACGATGAAGGACGGCCGCGTGGTGGCGTTGCGCGTGCCGGGCGGCGGTGCCGAGGGCGGCATGTCGCGCGGCGAGATCGACGCCTACCAGGAGTTCGTGAAGATCTACGGTGCCAAGGGCCTGGCCTACATCAAGGTGAACGACGCGGCCGCCGGTCGCGACGGCCTGCAGAGCCCGATCGTCAAGAACCTCGACGACGCGACGCTGGCCGAGATCATCGCCCGCACAGGTGCCCGCAACGGCGACATCCTGTTCTTCGGCGCCGACAAGGAAAAGGTCGTCAACGACGCCATCGGCGCGCTGCGCGTGAAGATCGGCCACAGCGCCTTCGGCAAGAAGTCCGGCCTGTTCGACGACCGCTGGGCACCGCTGTGGGTGGTCGATTTCCCGATGTTCGAGTTCGACGAGGAAGGCCAGCGCTGGAGCGCCGTGCACCACCCGTTCACTGCGCCGAAGGACGGCCATGAAGACCTGATGGATACCGCGCCCGAGAAGTGCATCGCCAAGGCCTACGACATGGTGCTCAACGGCATCGAGATGGGTGGCGGCTCGGTCCGTATCCACCGCGAAGAGGTGCAGAGCAAGGTGTTCCGCGCGCTCAAGATCAGCGCCGAAGATGCGCAGCAGAAGTTCGGCTTCCTGCTCGACGCGCTGCAGTACGGCGCACCGCCGCACGGCGGCATCGCCATCGGCCTGGACCGTCTCGTGATGCTCATGACCGGCGCCGAGTCGATCCGCGACGTGATCGCCTTCCCCAAGACCCAGCGCGCGCAGGACTTGCTCACGCAGGCGCCGAGCCCGGTCGACGAAAAGCAGCTGCGCGAGCTGCACATCAAGCTGCGCAACGTGCAGCCCGCCGCCTGAAACGCTGGCGCGCGGCCATGACTGCAAGAGAAGAGGGCACCGCGCAGTGCCCTTTTTTTCGTCCGCTGTTCTGAGGGCCGACCCGCGATGCAGCCTTTCAAGATCCCCGAGTCGGTGCTGGTGGTGATCCACACGCCCGCACTCGACGTGCTGCTGATCCGGCGCGCGGATGCCGACGATTTCTGGCAATCGGTGACGGGCAGCAAAGACACGGCCGACGAGCAGCTCGCGCTGACCGCGGCGCGCGAGGTGGCAGAGGAGACGGGCATCGACTGCGGTCCCGGCAGCCCGCTGGCATCGCAGTTGCGCGACTGGCAGCTGCAGAACGTCTACGACATCTATCCGCGCTGGCGTGCCCGCTATGCGCCCGGCGTGACGCGCAACACCGAGCATCTCTTCGGCCTGTGCGTGCCCGACCGCATCGTGCCGGTGCTGTCGCCGCGCGAGCACACGGCATGGCAGTGGCTGCCCCACCGCGATGCGGCAGACGCCTGCTTTTCCCCTTCGAATGCCGAAGCCATCCTGCTGCTGCCACAATTTGCCCGATGAACGCGACCGCGAACACCTTTCGGGTGGCGACCTACAACATCCACAAGGGCGTGCAGGGCATCGGGCCGGCCCGCCGGCTTGAAATCCACAACCTGGGGCATGCCATCGAGGGCCTCGATGCCGACATCGTCTGCCTACAGGAAGTGCGCAAGATGAACCGGCAAGGCGCCTTGCGCTTCGCGCGGTGGCCCGACATGCCGCAGGCCGATTTCCTGGCGCCCGAGGGCTACACCGCCGTCTACGAGACCAACGCCATCACCCGCCATGGGGAGCACGGCAACGCGCTGCTCACGCGCTGGCCGGTGGTGCGCACCAGCCATCGCGACATCTCCGACCACCGCTTCGAGCAGCGCGGCCTGCTGCATGTGCAGATCGACGTCGACGGGCGGATGGTGCATGCCATCGTGCTGCACCTGGGCCTGATCAAGGGGAGCCGCGTGCGGCAGATCGCGCAGCTGAAGGACTTCATCGACCGCGAGATCCCGCCGGAAGAGGCGCTGATCGTCGCCGGTGACTTCAACGACTGGGGCGCGCGCATGCGTTACGCGATGAACGCGATGGGCCTGCGCGACTCGAGCGACCTGCGTGGTCCGCCCACGCTCACTTATCCGTCGCGCCTGCCGGTCACGCAGCTCGACTTCATCTACGCGCGCCGATTCGCGCCGGCAGCCTGCAGCGTGCCGCGCGGCCCGATCTGGGCGCGGATGTCGGATCACCTGCCGCTGTTGACGGATTTCGTGCTCCCCCATTCATAGTGCTGCGGCGCCCCTGCGCGGCATGGGTCCGGGACTTCGCTGGTACGATTCCCGCATGCTCAGGAAGATCGACGCCCCCCAGACCTCCGACACCCCGGCCGACGATGAGGGCACGCCCGTCTCCGTCAAGATCCGCGAGCGCGTGCAGGCCGCGCGCAAGCGCTTCAATGCCAACGACAACATCGCGGAGTTCATCCAGCCGGGCGAGCTCGAGGCGCTGCTTGACGAGGTCGAGGTCAAGATGAAGGGGGTGCTCGACAGCCTCGTGATCGACGTCGAGCATGACCACAACACCGACAACACCGCGCGCCGGGTCGCGAAGATGTACCTCAACGAGGTGTTCCGGGGCCGCTATGTGCCGCCGCCCTCGCTGACCGAATTCCCGAATGCGGAGCATCTGAACGAGCTGATGATCGTCGGGCCGATCACCGTTCGCAGCGCGTGTTCGCACCACTTCTGCCCGATCATCGGCAAGCTATGGATCGGCGTGATGCCCAACGAGCACACCAACGTGATCGGCCTGTCGAAGTACGCCCGCCTCGCCGAATGGATCATGGGCCGCCCGCAGATCCAGGAAGAGGCGGTGGTGCAATTGGCCGACCTGATCCAGGAAAAGACCCAGCCCGACGGCCTGGCCCTGGTGATGGAAGCCGAGCACTTCTGCATGAGCTGGCGTGGCGTGAAGGAAACGGGGAGCAAGATGATCAATTCCGTCATGCGCGGCGTTTTCCTGAAGGACCCGAACCTCCGCCGCGAATTCCTTTCACTCCTGCCGCGCAATCGCTGAACGCCATGCTCGTACGCCTTCTCTACGCCAGCCGCGCCGTCGACACCAGCAGCCCGGCAATCGATGCGATCCTTGCGCAATCGCGGGCCCACAACACGGCCTGCGGCATCACGGGCATCCTCTGCTACGGCGCGGGCATCTTCCTGCAGGCCATCGAGGGCGGACGCAACGCGGTGAGCGAGCTCTATGGCCACATCCAGAAGGACGTGCGCCACAAGGACGTGGTGCTGCTGCACTACGAAGAAATCGCCGAACGCCGCTTCGGCGGCTGGACCATGGGCCAGGTGCAGCTCACCAAGATCCACGCCGCGATCCTGCTGCGCTATTCCGAACGCCCGGAACTCGACCCCTATGCCGTGTCCGGCAAGGTGTCGCTCGCACTCCTCGAGGAGTTGATGGCCACCGCGGCCATCGTCGGGCGAACCTGAACCGCTGTACCGTGCCGCCGTGGGCCGCGATGGCCCCGTCCGGCGGGCCGACCGCATGACGACCCTTCTGCTGGGGTGTGATTTCTCCAGCGCACCGACAGCGCGCAAGCCCATCGTCGTGGCGCTCGGCCACGAGCGCGGCGGCCGCGTGACGCTGTCGCAACTGCTGCCCTTCACGACCCTCGACGCCTGGGGCCAGTGGTTGCACGACACCCCGGCCTGGGTCGGCGGTTTCGACCTGCCCTTCGGCCTGTCGCGCGAGCTGGTGATGCAACTGGGCTGGCCGGCGACCTGGTCCGAACTGATGGCGCACTACGCAGCGATGAGCCGTGCCGAGATCCGCGCCGTCTTTGCGGCTTTCTGCGCTGCGCGCCCGGTCGGCGGGAAGTTCGCCCACCGTCGCACCGACGGCCCGGCCGGCGCCAGCCCGTCGATGAAGTGGGTGAACCCCCCGGTCGCCTTCATGCTGCATGCGGGCGTGCCGCGCCTGCTGGCGGCCGGCGCCACGGTGCCCGGCCTGCACGTCGGCGCGAGTGATGGAGCAAAGGTCGCGCTCGAAGCCTACCCGGGCCTGCTCGCGCGCGAGCTCATCGGTCGACGCAGCTACAAGAGCGATGCGAGCGCGCGCCAGGACACGCCCCGCTGGGTCGCGCGGGCCGATTTGCTGTCGGCGCTCGAGCGCGGCCAGACCCGGCTCGGGCTGCGCCTGTCGCTCACGCACGCGCAGCGTGACCAATTGCTGGCGGACGCCCGGGGCGATTCGCTCGACGCGGTGCTGTGCCTGGTGCAGGCGGCGTGGAGCCTTGCGCGTCGCGACAGCGCAGGGCCTGGCTATGGCCTCCCGGTCGATATCGATCCGCTCGAAGGCTGGATTGCCACGGCCTAGTTCGAGACATCCGGCTCTGCCGCTGTCCTACAGCGCCACGCGGCGCCTGCGCCCGTGCGGTTGGCGGGGGCGGTCCTAGATTGGCTTCAGACGGTTCGGTCGAGCCGTTGCAACCGAAGCAAAGGAGTTCGCTATGAACAAGGATCAAGTCGAAGGTCGTGTGGATCAGGCCAAGGGCAAGGTCAAGGAAGTGGCTGGCCGCGTGACCGGCAACGAGTCGCTCGAAGCCAAGGGCGCTGCGGAAAAGGCGGGCGGCAAGGTGCAGAGCACCTATGGCGACGCCAAGGAAAAGACCAAGGACGCCCTGAAGTCGGGCGTTGACAAGCTGTGACCACGGCGACCAGTGCAGGCGTGCGTAAGCCTGTCCTGCGCTGGACCTCTGCCTCGCTGGTGGTCTTAGCCCTCGGCGCCGCCGGTTGCAGCGACCGGGGCGACGGTCAGACCGCCGGTCAGAAGGTCGATGCCGCCATTGCCAAGACCCAGCAAGCCGCGGAGCGCGCCAAGGACAAGACCGAGGTGCTGGTGGGCGAGGCACGCGACAAGGTCGTAGCGTCGGAGCCGGCGATGCGTGAAGGCGCGGCGAACGTGAAGGAAGCGGCGCGTGAGACGGGAACAGCCGTGGCCGGTACCGTCGAAGACGTCGCCATCACGGCCAGCGTGTCGAGCAGCCTGGCAAAGGACCCGGAACTGAGTGCGACGCGGATCGACGTCGACACCAAGCGTGGCGTTGTCAAGCTGCAGGGCCCGGCGCCGAGCGCTGCCGCCAAGGCACGTGCTGGCGACATCGCCAAGGCGGTGAAAGGGGTGTCCAGTGTCGATAACCAGCTGGATGTACGAGCCATGTGATCGGCAGTGCTCGACACAAGAAAAAACCCGGCATTGCCGGGTTTTTTCTTGTGTGCCTGAAGCGGCTCAATGGCCGAGCCAATCCTTGAGTTCGTCGGCGTGCTCTTCCTCGTCGGACAAGATGTCTTCGAGCATGCGACGGGTCGTCGGGTCCTTGTCGCCGATCAGAACGATCATCTGGCGGTAGGTTTCCACAGCGATGCGCTCGGCCACGAGATTCGCCCGCACCATCGCCTGAAGGTCATCCGACTCGTCGTAACCGGCGTGGCTGCGTTCCAGCAGCGTGGCAGGCGAAAAGTCCGGGTCGCCGCCCAGCTGGACGATGCGTTCGGCAATACGGTCCGCATGGGCGGACTCTTCGTTCGCATGGACCAGAAACTCGTCGGCAATGGCCGGCGAGGACACGCCGCTGGCGGTGAAGTAGTGGCGCTTGTAGCGCAGGACGCAGACCAGTTCCGTGGCCAGCGCGCCGTTCAACAGCTTCACGATGTCGTCGCGCCAGGGGCCATAACTGGGCGTCAACGCGCCGTCGTCCAGGCTCTTGCGCGCAGCGTCGATCGCGCCTTCGTCCAGGATGAGTCGTTCGCCCGGTGCAGGCTGGGCAGATGAGGTTGCATTCATCGTCGATCCTTTCGTGGGGTGGACATTTCGTCCTTGTTTTTGTTGGTGTTGTCGGAAGAGGCGAGCAGCGTGACCCAGTCGGCCACATCCGAAGATTTCAACAGGGCCGCTGCCACGGCCGTGATGGACAGGAACCGCCACGGGCGCGCGAGCATGGCGAGCGCACCGACAGACGCCGCGCCCGCGATCAATGTCGCGGGATGCGCTGCCGCCAACCGGGCCAGCGCGGGCCGCGCCAGCTGGGCGGCGGCGTTGGCAGGGTGGCGCTGCCACCAGCGCTGTCCGAGGTGGACGGCAATCTCTTCCCATGGAAAAGGAGCAGGCCGAACGCGAGGTGTCGAGGCTTGCTCAGGGCGTGAAAGGCGGTCCATGGCGGCACCGTTGTATGGATGCAGCCAGAGACGCAGTCTCAGTAGTCGTCGCGCGGGCTGCGGCGGCTGGCCAGGACGATCAGTGCGGTGATGGCCGCACCGGCAGCTGCGGCGATGAGCACCGAGCGCATGGGTTGATCGGCAATGTACTTGCCGGTCACGTCCGCGGCCTGCTCGAGGCGGCGCTGTGCACGGGCACTGGTGGTCGACGCGGCGTCGAGGCCGCGTTGCACCGCTTGCTGCACGCGTGCAGCGATCTGCTCGACGGTGGGTTCGGCTTCACGGCGCAGGTCGCGCACCTTCTCACCCGCCGCGTTCACGGCATTCTGCGCATAGGCACGGGTCGAATCAATGGCGTCGTTGGCCGTCTTGCTGGCTTCGTCGGCGAGCTGCGATGCTGTCTTGATGTTCATGGAAGTTCCTTTCTGAGGGTGATGAATGTGCGGGCCTGTCCATCCTAACGACGTTGCGCTCCCGCGCAGCGCGGGGAAATCACGGCTTGAATCAACGATAGCGCGGCGGCCTGGCGACCCTGTCAGCAGCCGCGGGCTGGCGTCGTAGGAGAGGAGCGTCAGCCGGCGACGCGGCGGCCTGCCGCCGGCTGCGCACCGACCGGCAGCATGATGCTCACCCGCGTGCCCTTGCCGGGCGACGAACTCACCGTCAGCTTGCCCTGGGCGGCCTCGACGCGGTGGCGCATGCCCGCCAGACCGTGGGTTGCGGGCCGCAGGCGCTGCAGATCGAAGCCCTTGCCGTCGTCCACCACGTCGACGGTGACATGCGTGCCGTAGTCCTTCATCACGATCGTCGCTTCGGTCGCGTC
The DNA here is from genome assembly GCF_051216395.1 of Variovorax cryoconiti. Lineage (NCBI taxonomy): Bacteria > Pseudomonadati > Pseudomonadota > Betaproteobacteria > Burkholderiales > Comamonadaceae > Variovorax > Variovorax cryoconiti. Next base: position 309,464 of record NZ_JBPJZI010000001.1, read on the forward strand.
CGCGTACTTGCCGATGTTCGTGAGGCTCTCCTGCACCATGCGGTAGACCGTGAGCTGGCGCGCTTCGTCGAGCACCACCGGTTCGAGCGCCAACTCGACCTGCATGCCCGAGCGGTCGGCGAATTCCCGGCCCAGGATCTCCAACGAGGCCACCAGCCCGAGGTTGGAGAGCGAGGAGGGTCGCAGGTCTTCGATGATGCGGCGCTTCAGGGCGATGCCGCTGTTGAGCAGTTCGGTCAGATGCTGCAACCGTTGCGTGGCGTCTGGCGCATCGGTCAGCCGCGACTTGAGGCGCGCCACGTCCAGCTTCGCGGCCGTCAGCAACGAGCCGAGTTCATCGTGCAACTCCCGTGCGAGGTGGCCACGTTCGTTTTCCCGCACCTCCTGGAGGTGGGTCGCGAGTTCGGCCAGGCTGGCGGTCCGCTCCCGTACCTCGGTCTCGAGCACGTTGCGTTCGCGTTGCAGCGCTTCCTGCTGGCGCTCGCCGATCGAGCGCAGGGCGTGCGTCTGCCGCAGGTAGAGGTAGAAGGCGACCAGCGCGATGACCGCGATCAATGCGATGCCGACGCGGGCCAGGCGCAGCGACTTGGCGATCTGCGCCTGCCCGCTGCGCAACGCGGCGTCGCTGCTGTCGACCAGGGCGCTGGCCTGCGCGCGGATCGCGACCATTTCCTCGCGCCCCACGTCGGTGGTGATGACGAATTTCCAGGCTTCTTCCTTGCCGTCTTTTCGCAGGCGGACGCTCATGTCCATCTCGGCCATCTTGCGGCCGACGTGCGTGGCCAACTGCGTCAGGTGGGCGCTCTCGGCGGGCCGGGCGGCGTAGAGGGTGCGCAGGGTGCTCAGTTGGCCATCGACCTTGCGTACCGCCTGATCGTAAGGTTCGCGATACTGCGCTTCGCCGGTCAACAGATAGCCGCGCTGACCCGTTTCAGCATCGACGAGGTTCAAAAGAAGTTCGTTGAGTGTCTGTCGGACGCTTTGTGCATCCCGGACCTCGATCAGCGCCTGATGCGACTGCCGAAAGCCCACCTCGTTGATGCCCACGAGCATCAGCGCGGCCAGGGTGGCCAGCGCGAGACTCAAGGCCATCTTCGGAAAAGCTAACCAGCGCATGAGGTCTCCGCAAGACGCCTGACAGTCAAATTCGTGAATAATCGATGCCGTTCAGGGGTCAGCATATTGCGACGATCGAACGCGCAGGAAAACAAAGAAGGTAACAGATGATCAAGATCGGAATTGTGGATGACCACGCCATCGTGCGCTCCGGCTTGCGCCAGTTTTTCTCCGAGCACGTGGACCTGCGGGTGGTCGGTGAAGCCGGCACGGGGCGTGAAGCCATCGAACTGGTTCGCACGACCGAACTCGATGTGTTGGTGATGGACCTGTCGATGCCCGGCCAGAGCGGCATCGACGCGCTCGCGATGATTCGCGCGAAGGCACCGGATGTAGGCATCCTCATCCTGAGCGGCTATCCGGAAGAGCACTATGCGATGAACCTGATCCGTCAGGGTGCGAGCGGCTACCTGAACAAGGAGTGCGATCCGATCGAGATCGTGAACGCGATCCGTACCGTCTCGCTGGGTCGCCGCTACATCACGCCGGCGGTCGCCGAACTGCTGGCGCGCCAACTCGACCGCAAGGATGATGCGGCGCCGCACGAGCAATTGTCGGAGCGCGAGTTCCAGGTGTTCCTGAAGCTCGCCAAGGGCGAGACGGCCGGCGACATCGCCAAGACGCTGTCGCTGTCGGTCAAGACGGTGAGCACGTACCGCACGCGCCTGATGGAGAAGATGAACCTCTCCTCCAACAGCGACCTCACGTACTACGCGCTGAAGAACAAGCTCATCGATTGATGGCTGAGCGGGCCTGTTGAGCCCCAGGCTCAGCGGGCGCTGCTCTTCGGTCGGCGCACCGCGGTCTGCGCAACGCAGAAATCGATCAGTGCGTCGATCTCGTTGGATTTGTCGAACACCGCATCCACGCCCAATTCGGCGCAGCGCTTGCGGATCTCCGTCGTCGCGTAGTTGCTCAGCACCACCACCTTCTGATGCGGCTGACGCGTGGCGCACGCCTGCAGCACACCGAGGCCGCTGCCTTGTTTCAGAAACAGGTCAACGATCGCCAGTTCCCAGTCGTCGGGATGGTCGCTCAGCCATTGGCGGGCTTCGCTCTCGGCCTCGGCATGCCCGATGGTCTCGATGCGGGTGAGTTCCTCGAGCGTGCCGACCAGGTTCTCTCGGATCGTGGCGTTGTCTTCGACGATGTAGGTTCTCAAGCGGATGCCCCTGCCGAAAAGCTGGCTCCCATGCGTGTCGCCGGATGGTCTGCTGTGCAAGTGAAAGGCATCGTGAGAGATTCTGGCGACTGCGTGGTTGATCATGCCGGGCGTTAGGGGTTCGCCCTGTAGGTGGATTCTGACCTCATTTCAAGTCGCTCCGCCGTAGGCAATCGCCCACACCTCCAGACGGGCGACACCGACCGGTGCGCCTGCGGGCGCGGCCTAGGCTTGCGATTCTCGGTGACGCGCGTGCCCGGTTATTTCCGTGCCGTGGCGACGCGCCATCGGCGGCGTCGCGAAGAACACCATCCAACAAGGGACAAGCCCATGCAGAACGAATCTTCCCGTGTACCGCGCTGGGCCTTCATCGTCGGCGCGAGCCTGTTGACGCTCGTTCTTCTGCTGGTGCTCGTCGTTCTCTTCTTTCCCTGGGACACGCTGCGTGAGCCGGTGAACCGCTACGTGAGTGAGAAGACCGGGCGCAAGTTCGAGATCACCCGGCGCCTGGACGTCGATCTCGGCTGGCGCAGCGCCACCGTCAAGCTCGATGGCATCGAGTTCGCCAACCCGCCCTGGGCACGCGACCCTTATCTGGTGAAGGCCGAGCGTGCCGAGATCGACCTGCGGTTGTGGCCGCTGCTGCGCCAGAAGGTGGTGATTCCGCGCCTCATGCTGGCGTCGCCGACGGTTGGCCTCCAGATGGAGAAGGACGGCCGGCGCACCTGGGCGCTCGGCAAGGACACATCCGACGAAGGCACCGTCCCCACCATCGGGCTGGTGCAGGTGGATCGGGGCGCCATCGATTTCCTGGCGGCACACCTCGGTGTCGACCTGCATGCAGACGTCGACTTCGACAGTGCGCGCGGCGAGATGCCGCTGCGCTACCGCATCAAGGGCACCTACCAGCGCCAACCGCTGACGGCGCAGGGGCGCACGGGCAACGTGCTGCAGCTCACCGAAGCGGGGCAACCGCCGTTTCCGCTGGAGATCGATGCGGCCGCGGGCCAGACCAAGCTCAAGGCCAAGGGCACCGTGGCCACGCTGAGCGGGCTGGACGGCATCGACGCGACCTTCGACGTGCGCGGCCAGAGCCTGGGTGATCTGTACCGTCTGCTCGGCATCGCGCTGCCCGAAACATCGCCCTATGCGCTGAGCGGCCGCTTGCACAAGCGCGCTGCGCTATGGGAAGCCAAGGACATGAAGGGCAAGCTGGGCCTGTCGGATATCGGCGGGGATATGCAATTCGACCAGGGCCAGAAGACGCCACGGCTGGGCGGCAGCCTGCGCTCGGCCGTGATGGACATGGACGACCTCGGGCCGTTGATCGGCCTGCCGCCGACGGAGCGATCCGCCAAGGCGGTCGAAGGCGTGACGCCGCCGCCTTCGGTCGATCAGGTCAAGCGTGCTTCACGCGCAGGCGACAAGGTGCTGCCCACCGCCACGCTCGACTTCGAGCGGCTGCGGGCGATGAATGCCGACGTCCGCTACACGGCCGATCGCATCCGCAACGTGCGCGACATTCCGCTCGACAAGGGCAGCGTGCACGTCAAGCTGCAGGACGGCGTGCTGACGCTCGAGCCGCTCGACCTGGGGGTGGCTTCCGGCAAGCTGGTGGGTGCGATCCGCATCGATGCGACGCAGTCGCCGGCGGACATCCGTGCCTCGCTCGAGATACGGGGGATGCAGCTCAACCGGCTGATCCCCAAGGTCGAAACCTTGCGCACCAGTTTCGGCCGGCTCGACGGGCGCATCAACCTGTCGGGCCGCGGCAGTTCCGTGGCGAGCTGGCTGGGGGGGGCCTCGGGAGACGTGAGTGCCATCACCGGTCGCGGCGAGTTCAGCAACCTGCTGCTGGAGTTCATGGGCCTGGATGGCGCCGAGATCGTGAAGTTCCTGCTGGGCGGCGACAACAACGTGACCTTGCGCTGTGCTGCCGTGGCCTTCGACGTGAACAAGGGGGTGATGGCCGGGCGCAGCCTGGTCTTCGACACCGCCGACACGGTCTTCCATGCCGAAGGACAGGCCAATCTGGCGAACGAGACGCTCGACTTCGTGGTGCGTCAGGAGCCCAAAGACATGAGCATCCTTTCGCTGCGCACCCCGCTGGTGATCGGCGGCACCTTCGGCTCGCCCTCGGGCGGCGTCAAGGTGGCACCGCTGGCCGCGCGAGGCCTCGCGGCACTGGCCCTGGCAGCGATCAACCCGCTGCTGGCTTTGGCGGCGACGATCGAGACCGGCCCGGGTGTGGACGCCGATTGCCAGGACGTTCTGAAGCAGGCGCGCCAGCCGATCTCGAAGGCCGCCACCGACGGTGCGGCCAAGGGCAAGGCCGCCAAGCAGTGAGCGTTCGTTCCGTCTGACAGGTGGTTGCGACTAACGCCCTGCGCGGCGCGCTGCGCACACCGGGCATTCGGGATCGCGTGCCAGCTGCAGGCTGTCGAAGCGCGTGGCGCGCCCGTCGAACATCAGGAGCCGGCCCGCCATCGACGGCGAGATGCCCGCGAGCAGCTTCAGGGCTTCGCTCGCCTGCAGGGTGCCGATGGTCCCGACGACGGGGCCGAAGGCGCCCAGCACGGCGCAGCGCGTTTCCTCGAAGTCGGCGTCGGCAGGGAATACGCAGGCATAGCAGGGCGAGGCGTCATCGCGCGTGTCGTACACGCTGAGCTGCCCGTCGAAACGGATGGCAGCACCGGCCACCAGCGGCCTGGCGTGCGCCACACAGGCCCGGTTGACGGCGTGACGCGTCGCGAAGTTGTCGCTGCAGTCGACCACCACGTCGGCCGCGGCCACCAGGGTGGCGAGCATGGCGTCATCGGCCCGCAGCGCGTGCGTGGCGATGACGATGTCCGGGTTGATCGCGTGCATGGCCTCGGCCGCGGAAGCCACCTTGGCCTGGCCCACGCGCGCGGTGGTGTGCGCGATCTGGCGCTGGAGGTTGGTCAGGTCGACATGGTCGTCATCGACCAGCGTGATGTGCCCGACGCCGGCGGCCGCGAGGTAGAGGCAGACCGGCGAGCCCAGCCCGCCAGCGCCGATGACGAGCGCGTGGCCGGCATCGACGCGCGCCTGGCCGTCGATGCCGTATTCCTCGAGCAGGACATGGCGCGAGTGGCGCAGCAGTGCGTCGTCGTCCACGCGCCCCGGCTCCTCAGTTCTCTTTCTTCTCGTCCTTGTTCTCGACGATGACCTGCGTCTTGCTCACCAGCACCGGTGCGCCCTTCAGGCGGTTGACCGCCTGCACCAGCGGGAAGTCCTTGTCGGTGCCGAATTCGGGCACCTTGCGGTCCTGGGGCGGCTTCTTGGCTTCTTCCTCGAGGCGCTTGCGGGCCTCGTCGCGCGCCTTCTCGCGTTCCGGGTCCTTCGTCTCGGGGCCCTGGCCGCTGGCCAGGTGCTTCTCGAGGTCGGCCTCGCGCATCCGCAGGGCGGCGAAGGGGCTGCCCTCGGCGCTTTCGTCGACCAGCACATTGGGCACGATGCCCTTGGCCTGGATCGATGCGCCGCTCGGCGTGTAGTAGCGGGCGGTCGTGATCTTCAGGCCGGTGTCGGGGCCGAGCGGGCGCACGGTCTGCACCGAGCCCTTGCCGAAGGTCTGGCTGCCCATCACGGTGGCGCGCTTGTGGTCCTGCAGGGCGCCGGCCACGATCTCGCTGGCCGAGGCCGAGCCTTCGTTGACCAGCACGACCAGCGGCACCGTCTTGAGCGCCGCCGGCAGGCCGCGCAGCGGGTCGCTGCCGGCACGGCGCTGGTAGAACTCCGGCGCCGCCTTGTAGACCGACTTGCTCTCGGCCAGCTGGCCGTCGGTGGAGACCACCGTCACGTTCTCGGGCAGGAAGGCCGACGAGATGGCCACGGCCGCGTCGAGCAGGCCGCCCGGGTCGTTGCGCAGGTCGAGCACCAGGCCCTTGAGGTTGGGTTCCTGCTTGTAGATCTCCTCGACCTTCTTGACGAAGTCGTCGACCGTGCGCTCCTGGAACTGCGACAGGCGGATCCAGCCGTAGCCCGGTTCCATCACCTTGCCGCGCACCGATTGCGTGCGGATTTCCTCGCGGCTGATCGTCACCGGGAAGGTGCGGTTCTCGTCCTTGCGGAAGATGGTGAGCAGCACCTTCGTGTTGACCTCGCCGCGCATCCGCTTGACCGCGTCGTTCAGCGACAGGCCGCGCACGGCGGTGTCGTCGATCTTGGTGATCAGGTCGTTGGGCTTGAGGCCGGCGCGGAAGGCTGGCGAGCCTTCGATCGGCGAGACGACCTTCACCAGGCCGTCTTCCTGCGAGATCTCGATGCCGACGCCGACGAAGCGGCCGGTGGTGCCTTCGCGGAATTCCTTGAAGGACTTCTTGTCGAAGTACTGCGAGTGCGGGTCGAGCCCGGCCACCATGCCGGAAATGGCGTCGGAAATGAGCTTTTTCTCGTCGACGGGTTCGACGTAGTCGCTCTTGACCATGCCGAAGACGGCGGCCAGCTGCTGCAATTCCTCCAGCGGCAGGGGGGCCAAGGAGCCGCGCGCGACGGTCTGCAGCGAAACGGTGGTCAGCACGCCGGCCACGGCGCCGGCTGCAACCCAGCCGGTGATTTTGAGTTTCTGGCCCATGGAGTGTCCTAGTCGGGTGTCAAGGCAATATAGCTAGCTTTGAAGCAATTCGCTTGCCGGGGTTCCTTGAAAGCGATCAAGCTTTTCCCTGCGAGGCCACCGCGGCTGCGGCTTTCTCGGCTGCGGCGGCGTCGCCGAGGTAGTAATGGCGCAGCGGCTTGAGCTCGTCGTCGAGCTCGTAGACCAGCGGAATGCCGTTCGGGATGTTCAGGCCGACGATGTCGCCGTCGGACACGCCATCGAGGTACTTGACCAGCGCGCGGATCGAATTGCCGTGCGCCGCCACCACCAGGCGGCGGCCGCTGCGGATGGCCGGGGCCATCGATTCGTTCCAGAAGGGCAGCACGCGGGCCACCGTGTCCTTCAGGCACTCGGTCAGCGGGATCTGCTCGGGCGACAGCTTGGTGTAGCGGATGTCGCTGCGTTCGCTGCGCGGGTCGTTCGCCTCCAGCGGCGGTGGCGGCGTGTCGTAGCTGCGGCGCCAGACCAGCACCTGCTCGTCGCCGTACTTCTTGGCGGTCTCGGCCTTGTTCAGGCCCTGCAGGCCGCCGTAGTGGCGCTCGTTGAGGCGCCACGAATGCACCACGGGCAGCCAGGTGCGGTCGAGTTCGTCGAGCGTGTGCCACAGCGTGCGGGTGGCCCGCTTGAGCACGCTGGTGTAGGCCACATCGAAGTCGTAGCCCTCGGCCTTGAGCAGCCGGCCGGCCTGCTTGGCCTGTTCCACGCCGGTCTCGGTCAGGTCGACGTCGGTCCAGCCGGTGAAGCGGTTCTCGAGATTCCAGGTCGACTCGCCGTGGCGGATCAGTACCAGTTTGTGCATGGGAAAAGGCCTTTGGGCGGGAGATGGATTCGGAGGGCAGGGACCTGCCGGGTACGCCATTCTAAAATCCGCGGTTTGCCATTCAAGGAATACCGTGAAATTCATTGTCGACAACTGGATGCTGATCCTGATTGCGGTCAGCTCGGGCGCCATGCTGGCCTGGCCGCTCATCCGCGGCACCGGCGGCGGGTCGCTCACGGCGCAGGGCGCTGTGCAGTTGATCAACCGTGAACGCGCCGTGATGATCGATGTGCGCGACGCCGCGGAATACGCCCAGGGCCACGCCACTGGCGCGCGCAACGTGCCGCTCGACCAGCTCGAGCAGAAGCTGCCCGGCACGGTCAAGAACAAGTCGGTGCCGGTGCTGCTGATGTGCGCCACGGGTGGCCGTGCCCAACGTGCGCTGGCGACGGCCAAAAAGCTCGGCTACGAGCAGGCCCAAGTCGTGAGCGGCGGGCTGAAATCGTGGAAAGACGCTAACCTGCCTATTGAAAAGGCCTGAGCATTCCGCCGGGCCACCGGATTGGAAGTGACCATGCAAGTCGTCAAGATGTACACGACCGCCGTCTGCCCCTACTGCATTCGCGCGAAACAGATTCTCAAGAGCAAGGGTGTCGATCAGATCGAGGAGATCCGCATCGACATCGACGCGCAGGCCCGCGCCGTCATGATGGAAACCACCCAGCGCCGCACGGTGCCGCAGATTTTCATCGGTGACACGCACGTCGGCGGCTGCGACGACCTGATTGCGCTGGACGGCCGCGGCGGCCTGATCCCGCTGCTCCAGGCAGCCTGAAAGGCTGTCATTTCCAGGGGCGATAATCGCCTGTTCATCCTCTCAGCCCGCTTCGGACCGCTTTCCGGGCGGGCGTTGTTTTGATACCCGAAAGTTCAGCCATGGCCGACACCCAAGATCCCGTGTTCCAGATTCAGCGCGTCTACCTGAAGGACCTGTCGCTCGAGCAGCCCAATTCGCCGGCCATCCTGCTGGAACAGGAGCAGCCCACCGTCGACATCCAGCTCGGCGTCGACGCCCAGCCCGTGACCGACGGCATCTACGAAGTCACCGTGTCGGCCACCGTGCAGACCAAGGTGCAGGACCGCACCGTGTTCCTGGTCGAGGCCAAGCAGGCCGGCATCTTCGAGATCCGCAATCTGCCGGAAGATCAGATGGGCCCGATCCTCGGCATCGCCTGCCCGCAGATCGTCTACCCCTACCTGCGCGGCAACGTGGCCGACGTGATCCAGCGCGGCGGCTTCCCGCCGGTGCACCTGGCCGAGATCAACTTCCAGGCCATGTTCGAGCAGCAGCAGGCCGCAGCCGCTGGACAGCCTACGCCCATCACCACGCAGTAAGCCTTTCGGGGCAGCGTCGATGAGGCAGGCTCGATGAGGATCTGCGTGCTCGGTGCCGGTGCCTGGGGCACCGCGCTCGCCGTCAACGCAGCCGACCGACATGCGGTGACGCTGTGGGCGCGCGATGACGCCCAACTGGCCGCCATGGCCAGCACCCGGCAGAACAACCGCTATCTGCCGACGGTGCCCCTGCCGGCTTCGCTTCGCCTGATCGGCGCCCCGGCGCAAGCCGCCGCGCGTGATGCCGACCTGGTGATCGTTGCCACGCCGATGGCGGCCCTGCGCGAGCAGCTCGGTGCGCTGGCGGGGCTCCAGGTCCCGGTCGCCTGGCTCTGCAAGGGCGTCGAGACGGCGACCGCTGCCGGCGCCTTCGGGCTGCTGCCACACGAAATTCAGGCCCAGATCGCGCCCGCCTTGCGTGCTGGGGTGCTCAGCGGCCCCAGCTTCGCGCAGGAAGTCGCGCACCGGCAGCCCACCGCGCTGGTGGCTGCGAGCGCGCATGCCGACGTGCGGGCTGCGCTGGTCGACGCCTTCCACGGCCCGAGCCTGCGTGTGTACGCCAACGACGACATCGTGGGCGTCGAAGTCGGCGGCGCGGTCAAGAACGTACTCGCCATCGCCACCGGCCTGTGCGACGGCCTGTCATTGGGCCTGAACGCCCGCGCCGCGCTCATCACGCGCGGCCTGACCGAAATGACCCGCTTCGGCCTCGCACTGGGCGCGCGTGCCGAGACCTTCATGGGCCTCTCGGGCCTGGGCGACCTGGTGCTGACCGCCACCGGCGACCTGTCGCGCAACCGAAAGGTCGGGCTGCTGCTGGCGCAGGGCCGCACGCTGGCGCAGGCGGTCGAATCGCTCGGCCATGTCGCCGAAGGCGTCTATTGCGCCCGCAGCGTGGTGCAGCGCGCCCGCCACCTGGGGGTCGAAATGCCGATCGCCGAGGGCGTGGTCGCCTTGCTCGACGGCCGCATGCAACCGTCCGAGGCCGTCGCCGCGCTGATGGGCCGTGACCCGGCGCCCGAAGCCGCCTGAGCCCGACACCTGAACCGGGGCTGTCCGCTCAGACCGGCGCGTAGGCCAGCCGCACGTAGATCGGCGCGAAGGCCTCGGCCTGCGTGATCTCGACCAGCGTTTCCTTGCCCAGCTCGAGCAGCGCGATGAAGGTGACGATCAGCACCGGCACGCCGCGGCTGACGTCGAACAGCTTCTCGAACTCCACGAACTGCCGCCCCTGCAGGTGGCGCAGCACGATGCTCATGTGTTCGCGCACGCTGAGTTCCTCGCGCGAAATCTTGTGGTGCTGCACGAGCTTGGCGCGCTTCAAGATGTCGGCCCAGGCGTCGCGCAGGTCGACCACGTTCATCTCGGGGAAGCGCGGCTTGAGCGACTGCTCGATGTAAACCTGCGCCTTCCAGAAGTCGCGGCCGTAGGTCGGCATGGCGTTGATCGACGCGGCCTGCAGCTTGGTTTGCTCGTACTCGAGCAGACGGCGGACCAGTTCGGCGCGCGGGTCTTCGGCTTCCTCGCCCTCGGCCACCTTCTTGGGCGGCAGCAGCATGCGCGACTTGATCTCGATCAGCATCGCGGCCATCAGCAGGTACTCGGCCGCCAGTTCGAGATTGGTCCGGCGCACCTGGTCGACGTAGGTCAGGTACTGGCGCGTCAGCCCGGCCATCGGGATGTCGAGGATGTTGAAGTTCTGCTTGCGGATCAGGTACAGCAGCAGGTCCAGCGGGCCTTCGAAGGCCTCGAGGAAGACCTGCAGCGCCTCGGGCGGGATGTACAGGTCGTTGGGCAGCGCGAACAGCGGCTCCCCGTAGAGCCGGGCCAGCGCCACCTGGTCGACGACCTCGGGCATGGCGGCGATCGGCGGGGCGCCCTCGTCCTGCGTGGCAGCAGGCCGCACTTACTTGGCTTGGGTCTGGTAGACGTACGGCTGCTGGGCCACGCGGGCCTGGCCGTATTCGTCGAGCTGGCTGCGGTCGAGCGCCTTGTCCCAGAGCAGGGCGCGGCCGGCGCGCTGCTCCGCCTCGAGCGAAGGCTTCTTTTGCTTCAGTTCATCGATGAACTGGGTGGCTTCGGAGGTGTAGTGGGGGCGGTTGAAGATGGACATAGACTGGACCTTTGCGGCTGATTTTACCGGGGACGGACATGACACAGGGAAACTGGCGAAAGGCGATCACCGTGGGCATGCTGGCGGCACTGCTGGCCTTGGCGGGCTGCGACAACCAGGCCATCAAGGAACTGGAGGAGGGCGTCTCCACCGAAGCCGACGTGGTTGCGCGCTTCGGCCAGCCGGAGAACATTTGGCAGGCGCTCGATGGGCCGGACGGCCGCGTCTTCGAATACAACCGCCAGCCCCAGGGCCAGAAGAACTACATGATCACCATCGGCCCGGACGGCAAGATGCGCGCGCTGCGCCAGGTGCTCACCCCCGAGAACTTCGCCAAGGTGCGACCCGGCATGTCGATGGAAGAGCTCCGCAAGATGCTCGGCAAGCCCGCCAAGGTCACGCCGTACCCGCTCAAGCGCGAAACCGAGTGGGACTGGCGCTGGGTGCAGCCGCCGAATTCGCCGATGGTGTTCACCGCCGTGCTGAACGACGATTTGCGCGTGCTGCGCAGCGGCTCGTCGCCGGACCGGAGCACCGAGGGGCCCTGAACACGCGTTCCGGCGCCGCGCCTCAGCGCACGCGCATGCCCGGCACCGCACCCGGCCACGGCTCCAGCACGTGGATGCCCGGCGCGGCCTTCTCGTCGGCATGGCTGGCGGCCAGCACCATGCCCTCGCTGACGCCGAACTTCATCTTGCGCGGCGCCAGGTTGGCGACCATCACGGTCAGCTTTCCGACCAGTTGCTCCGGCTGGTAGGCCGAGGCGATGCCGCTGAAGACATTGCGCGTTTTTGCTTCGCCCACGTCGAGCGTCAGGCGCAAGAGCTTGGTCGAGCCCTCGACCGGTTCGCAGTTCACGATCTTCGCGATGCGCAGGTCGATCTTGGTGAAGTCGTCGATGCCGATGGTCGGCGCGATGGCTTCGCCCCCCGGCAGCGCGTCGGTACTGGCCGCAGCCGGTGCGGCCACTTCGGCCGGGACCTCGAACAGCGTGTCGAGCACCTTCGGGTCGACCCGTTGCATCAGGTGCTTGTACTCGCCGATCGCATGGCCCGGCGGCAGGGCCACGGTGGCGTGCGCCCATTCCAGCGGCTCGATGGCCAGGAAGCGTTCGACGTTGTCGGCCAGCGCCGGCAGCACCGGCTTGAGGTACAGCGTCAGCAGGCGGAAGGCCTCGATGCACACGGTGCACACATCGTGCAGGCGCGCTTCCATGCCTTCCTTCTTCGCCAGTTCCCAGGGCTTGTTGGCGTCGACGTACTCGTTCACGCGGTCGGCCAGCGCCATGGTGTCGCGCAGCGCGCGGGCGGTGTCGCGGCCGTCGTAGAGCACGCGCAGGGCTTCGGCTTCGCTGCGCAGCGTGGCGAGCAGCTTGGCGCCGTCGTCCGACACCACACCGAGCTTGCCGCCAAAGCGCTTGCCGATGAACCCCGCCGCACGGCTGGCGATGTTGATGTACTTGCCCACCAGGTCGCTGTTCACGCGGGCGACGAAGTCTTCCGGGTTGAAATCGATGTCCTCGTTGCGGCCGCTCAGCTTGGCTGCGAGGTAGTAACGCAGGTGCTCGGGGTTCAGGCCGATCGACAGGTACTTGAGCGGGTCGATACCGGTGCCGCGACTCTTGCTCATCTTCTCGCCGCTGACCGTCAGGTGGCCGTGCACGTAGATCGCGTTCGGTGCCTTGCGGCCGCTGAAATGCAGCATCGCGGGCCAGAACAGCGTGTGGAAGGTGATGATGTCCTTGCCGATGAAGTGCACCTGCTCCAGCTCGGGGTCGGCCATGTACTCGGTGTACGAGATGCCGTCACCCGCGGCTTCGACGCAGCTCTTGTCGAGCAGGTTCTTGAGCGACGCGAGGTAGCCCACGGGCGCGTCGAGCCACACGTAGAAGTACTTGCCTGGCGCATCCGGAATCTCGATGCCGAAGTAGGGCGCGTCGCGGCTGATGTCCCAGTCGCCCAGGCCGCCCTTGCCTTCGTCGTCCTTGTAGAGCCACTCGCGGATCTTGTTCTGCACCTCGGGCTGGACGTGGCCCGGTGCGGCGGTCCATTCCTTCAGGAAGGCCTCGCAGCGCGGGTCCGACAGCTTGAAGAAGAAATGGTCGGAGCTGCGCAGCTCAGGCTTCGCGCCAGTCAACGCCGAGTACGGGTTGATGAGCTCGGTCGGCGCGTAGACGGCGCCGCACACCTCGCAGTTGTCGCCGTACTGGTCCTTCGAATGGCAGACCGGGCATTCGCCCTTGATGAAGCGGTCGGCCAGGAACATGCCCTTCTCGGGGTCGTAGAACTGCTCGACGCTGCGGGTCTCGATCAATCCCGCGGTGCGCAGGTCGCGGTAGATCGCCTGCGCCAGGTCGTGGTTCTCCGGCGAATCGGTCGAGCTCCAGTTGTCGAAGGCGATGTGGAAGCCGTCGAGGTAGGGCTTGCGGCCGGCTGCGATCTCGGCGACGAAGGCCTGCGGCGTGACGCCGGCCTTGTCGGCCGCGATGGTGATGGCCGCGCCGTGCGCGTCGTCGGCGCAGACGAAGGCCACGTCGGCGCCATGCATGCGCTGCGCCCGCACCCAGATGTCGGCCTGGATGTATTCCATGATGTGGCCGATGTGGAACTTGCCGTTGGCGTAGGGCAGGGCGGTGGTGACGAAGAGCTTGCGCGGGGCGGACATGGGGCGCTTTCTGGCGAAGGAATCGGAGGCCGTGGGACGAGCAGCGCACGCGGGCGTGGGCAGGGGAAGGATTTTAGGCGGCGGCTCGAGACGGCATGGCGAAGGGGCGATCGGCTAACATGTCGACGCAATTCAGCGCTCGCATGAATTGCCGTAAGCGTTCACGTCAAGCAACGCGCCAACCGCAGCCGGCCTGTCCGGGTTGCAGTCTTTCGACGCGTCTGCGCTGGAAAGATGGCGCCTTGCTTGTCCGGCTCCTGGAGCTTCCAATGAACCCGTCTTCCCGTCCTTCCAAAACCTTCTTCGGCCTCCGCAAGCTGCCTTCCCGCGCCGCCGGCTGGGTCATGCCGCTGATTCTGTCCATCCTCATGACCTTCGTGGTGTCGATGATCAGCACCTTGCGCAGCGTGGGCCCGGTGCCTGATATGCCCGGCATCTGGATGAGCGCCTGGGCGCTGTCCTGGGTCTTTGCCTTCCCGACGCTCCTGCTCGTCCTGCCGCTGGTCCGCAAGGCCACTGCGGCGCTGGTGGACATGGGCTGAGTTCCGCTTCACCCCCCTTTCACCGAAAGAGAACCCCGTGACGACTTTCTCCATTCCCGCCACCCTGATCGCCGGCGACGGCATCGGCCCCGAAATCGTCGACGCGACGCTGGCCGCCTTTGACGCGCTGAAGGTCCCGTTCGAATGGGACCGCCAGGTCGCCGGTCTCGGCGGCGTGCAACAGGCCGGCGACCCGCTGCCGGCCGCCACGCTCGACAGCATCCGCCGCACGCGGCTCGCGCTCAAGGGCCCGCTCGAGACGCCGTCGGGCGGCGGCTACCGTTCGTCCAACGTGCGGCTGCGCGAGGAGTTCCAGCTGTACGCCAACCTGCGCCCGGCGCTCACCGTCATCCCCGGTGGCCGCTACGACAAGATCGACCTGGTGGTGGTGCGCGAGAACCTCGAAGGCCTCTACATCGGCCACGAGCACTACGTGCGCATCGACGACGACCCGCACGCCGTGGGCATGGCCACCGGCATCAACACCCGCCAGGGCTGCCACCGCCTGCTCGAATACGCCTTCGACACCGCCATCGCCACCGGCCGCAAGAAGGTCACGCTGGTGCACAAGGCCAACATCATGAAGGTGCTAACCGGCCTGTTTCTGGAGACCGGCCTGCGCCTGTACGAAGAGCCGCGCTACAAGGGCAAGTTCGAGCTCGAGACCATGATCGTCGACGCCTGCGCGATGAAGCTGGTGCTCAACCCGTGGCAGTTCGACATGCTGGTCACGACCAACCTCTTCGGCGACATCCTGTCCGACCTGGTGGCCGGCCTGGTCGGCGGTCTGGGCATGGCGCCGGGCGCGAACATCGGCGCCGACGCCGCCATCTTCGAAGCGGTGCACGGCTCGGCGCCCGACATCGCCGGCAAGGGCATCGCCAACCCGACGGCGCTGCTGCTGGCCGGCGCGCTGATGCTCGACCACTGCAAGCTGGTCGACCAGGCGACGCGCCTGCGCCGCGCGATCGACGAGACGCTCAACATCGACAAGGTGCGCACCGGCGACCTGGGGGGCACGGCCAACACGGCGGCCTTCACCAAGGCGCTGGTGGCCCGCATCGCCGGGGCGAACTGAGTGTCGGACGCGTCCGCGGCGCGGCCGCTGCCGATCCTTTCGCTGCTGGAAACCCGCGTGCTCGGCGTGCTGGTCGAGAAGCAGCGCACCGTGCCCGACAGCTACCCGCTGACGCTCAACGCCGTGCTGTCCGGCTGCAACCAGAAAACGAGCCGCAACCCGGTGCTGGAGGTGAGCGACGCGCAGGCGCAGGCCGCCATCGACAGCCTGAAGGGCTACCACCTGGTCGACGAGAGCAGCGGCGGCCGGGCCTTGCGCTATGCCCACAACATGGACCGCGTGCTGCGCATTCCGTCGCAGTCGAGCATCCTGCTCACGGTGCTGATGCTGCGCGGCCCGCAGACCGCCGGCGAGCTGCGCATCGCCACCGAGCGCATGCACAACTTCGCCGACATCTCGTCGGTCGAGGGTTTCCTCGACGAGCTGGCCGAGCGCCCGGCCGGCGCGCTGGTGGTCAAGCTGCCGCGCCTGCCGGGCGCGCGAGAGAGCCGCTGGGCGCATCTGCTGAGCGGCGAGCCGGTGATCGAAGACATGCCGGCCAGCGCGGGTGCGTCCGGCGCCGATGTGTCGCTGGGCGAGATGGCGGCGCTCAAGGCGAACGTCGCGCGTCTTGAAGCGGAACTGGGCGACCTGAAAGCGCTGGTGAACCGCATCGCCGCCGACCTGGGCATGGCGACCGGCAGTTAGGCCGCTAAGTCGCGCGCCAGCCGAAGAAGCGGCACACCGCATCGCGCTGCGCCAGCGTGTCGGCACGGCCCAGGGCCATCAGTTCGCGCGTGAAACCGGGTTCGAAGAGCAGGTAGCTCGCCAGCGCCGCGCTGCGCGCGGGTGACTTGCCTTCGCCCGGGCCGGTGCCGCTGGCCAGCAGGCGCCGCACCACGCCGGGCAACGCGTCGGCATGGCGCGCGGCAATGGTGTCGATGCGTTCCGACGGCGCGATCAGCAGCAGCTCGATCGGCCGCAGGTGCGTGCCGGCGCGGGCCTCGGGCGGAATGAGCGCCAGCGTGTCGTTGATGCGGCGCACGCGTTCCACGTCCACCCCGAGCGCGTCGAGAAAGATGCTCGACATCGCATGGCCGGCGATCTGCGCCAGCGTCGGCTCGCCGCTCAGTGTCTGGGGGCGGTCGGCGTCGAAGGGCTCGTTCATGCGGCCGGCGCCGACGGCCAGGATGCGCTCTGCACCGAGGTGGATGGCAGCGGCGGTCGGCGCGGTCTGGCGCATCGAGCCATCGCCGAAATATTCGACGTGCCCCTGCATCGGCAGTGCCGTGGCCGGGAACACGAAGGGGATCGCCGACGACGCCAGCAGGTGCGCATGCGTGATGCGGTCGGCCACGGCCTTGCGCTGCGAGCGCGTCCAGGGCGCCATGGGTTGGCGCGCTTCGAAGAAGGTCAGGTGTTCGCCCGAGCTGTAGCTCGACGCGGTCACGGCCAGCGCGTCGAGGTGGCCGTCGGCCAGCAGCCCGGGCAGTCGCTCGAAGGGCACCATGCGCGCCAGCAACTCGGCCAGCGGCGTGTTGTCGAGCAGCGAGCGCGGCTTGAGCTTCATCCAGCGCGCCAGCAGCTGGCCGACGCCGAGGATCAGGCGCCAGCGCGCCGCCGCATCGAGCATCGCGAAGGTGTCGGTGCGGTAGACCTGCTCGATGCGCAGGCCGCGCCAGACCTCGGCCATGCGCTGCACGGCGGCATCGAAATCGTCGGCGCCGCAGGCCAGCGCGGCGGCGTTGATGGCGCCGGCCGACGTGCCGGTGATGATCGAGAACGGGTTATGCCCTGTTGCCAGGCCGGCGCCACGGCGCAGCTCGGCGACCGCCTCGAGCACGCCGACCTGGTAGGCGGCGCGGGCACCCCCGCCGGTGAGCAGCAGCGCTGTGGCAGGCCGTGAGGGCATTGGGGTGGAGGCGGGGCGGGGCATGGATCGGCACGTAGACTACCCCGATTCAGGAGTTGTCAATGGCAGTCACGCAAGCGGTGATTCAGGACGCGCTCAAGGCGGTTCTCGATCCCAACACCGGCAAGGATTTCGTCAGCACCAAGGCGCTGAAGAACCTGCAGATCAGCGAAGGCGACGTGTCCTTCGACGTCGAGCTCGGCTACCCGGCCAAGAGCCAGCATGCGGCGTTGCGCAAGGCCTTCGTGGCTGCAGCGCGCACCGTGCCGGGCGTCGACAACGTGTCGGTCAACATCACGACCCGGGTGGTGAGCCATGCGGTGCAGCGCGGCGTGCAGTTGCTGCCCAACGTGAAGAACATCGTCGCCGTGGCTTCGGGCAAGGGCGGCGTCGGCAAGAGCACCACTGCCGCCAACCTGGCGCTGGCACTGGCGGCCGAAGGCGCCTCGGTCGGGCTGCTCGACGCCGACATCTACGGCCCGAGCCAGCCCATGATGCTGGGCATCGACCGTCGCCCCGAGAGCGACGACGGCAAGACGATGGAGCCGCTGGAGAACTACGGCGTGCAGGTGATGTCGATCGGCTTCCTGGTCGACCAGGACGAGGCCATGATCTGGCGCGGGCCGATGGCCACGCAGGCGCTGGAGCAGCTGCTGCGCCAGACCAACTGGAGAGACCTCGACTACCTGATCATCGACATGCCGCCCGGCACCGGCGACATCCAGCTCACGCTGAGCCAGCGCGTGCCGATGACCGGCGCGGTGATCGTCACCACGCCGCAGGACATCGCACTGCTCGACGCCAAGAAGGGCATCAAGATGTTCGAGAAGGTCGGCGTGCCGATCCTGGGCATCGTCGAGAACATGGCGGTGCACGTGTGCTCCAACTGCGGCCACGTCGAGCACATCTTCGGTGCCGACGGCGGCAAGAAGATGGCGGCGCAGTACGGCATGGACTACCTCGGCGCGTTGCCGCTGGACATCAACATCCGCCTGCAGGCCGACAGCGGCAAGCCCACCGTGGTGGCCGACCCCGACGGCGAGGTCGCGGCCATCTACAAGGCGGTGGCGCGCACCGTCGCCGTGGGCATCGCCGAGAAGGCGAAGGACTTTTCGGCCAAGTTCCCGACCATCACGGTCAGCAAAGACACTTAAGCACGACGAGCGCGGCGCCGTGAACGTCCTCGCGTCCATGCGCTACCTGGCGGCGCTCAACGAGCACCGCCACTTCGGCCGCGCTGCGCAGGCCTGCCACATCACGCAGCCGGCGCTGTCGAACGCCCTGCGTGCGCTCGAAGGCGAGTTCGGCGTGCTGATCGTCAAGCGGGGCCGCGCCTTCGAAGGCTTCACCGTTGAGGGCGAAGCGGTGCTTGCCACCGCGCAGCGCATGCTGCAGGAGCAGGAACTGCTGCGCGAGCGCCTGCGCAGCGAGGCCGGCCAGCCCCGAGGGCGCTTGCGGCTGGCGGCGGTGCCGACTGGCATGACCATCCTCTCGCGCTTCGCCATCGCGCTGCAGAAGCGGCACCCGGGCGTGGCGCCCACGGTGGTGTCGCTGAGTTCGCTCGAGATCGAGACCGCGCTCGACAGCATGTCGCTCGACCTCGCGCTCGGGTACACCGACCGCACCCGCGTGCGCCATGTGAGCCTGGCGGTCTGGCCGCAGTGCGTCGAGACCTACTACCTGGTGCAGCGCAAGCCGGGGCCGGTGCGTGCGGGCCGGGCGGTGCGCATCGGCGAGCCGGTCGGCTGGACCGAGGCCGCCACCCTTCCGCTGTGCCTGCTCACCCCCGACATGCACAACCGGGCGATCGTCGACCGCGCCTTCAAGGCGGTCGGCCTGCGTGTCGACGCCGCCATGGAGACCAACTCGATCCACACGCTGGCCAGCAGCGTCGGCGCCGGCGCGCTGGCGTCGGTGCTGCCGCAGGCCGCGCTGGAGTTGCTGTCACGCGACGATGGCCCCTACGAGGCGCGGCCGTTGGTCGCGCCGCTGCTGGAGACGCCCCTGGGCTTCATGACGCACGCCAGCGACCGCATGACGCGCGCGCTGCAGGCGGCGGTCGACTTGGCGGCCAGTCCCGAGTGGCTGGAAACCTTGCAGCCCGATGCGGCCGGCAAGGGCTCGCAGCGCGCCTGAGCGATAGGAATGCGCTCGCCCTGCGCTGGCCGCGCGTGCGAAATCAACGGCTTGCGCAACAACTGTAGAAGAGCGGAATGGGGTTCGCCCATTCATCGAACACCGGAATCGAACCAGCGGTCCCACAAGGCAACATCGTCTTCGGTCAGATTGCCGCTGCGAATGCGCAGCGCCACCACGTCGCGCACGTAGTCGTAACGTGCCTTCGCTCCTTCGGCGCGCGACTTGAAGAGCCTGCGGCGCGCATCGAGCAGGTCGGTGATCCGGCTCACCCCGAGGTCCAGCCCGACTTCCTGCGCTTTGACCGTCTGTTCAAACGCGCGAACTTCGGCCGTCGTCGAGCCAATGCGAGCATGGTTGGCTCGGGCACTCAGCCAGTGGGTGACGATCTCCCGCTCGACCTCGCGCCTTGCCGTCTCCAGCGCCTGTTCGGCCGCCCCCTGGCGCGCGACGGCTTCTCGTGTCAAGGCGTCCACTCTTCCACCCTCGTAGAGGGGCACGCGCAATTCGATACCAACGGTCGCCACGTCATAGGGCGGCTGGCGACGGTTGTCATAGCCTTGATCGGAATGGGTGTACGACATCGTCGCCGCCAGTTGCGGCAGATGTTCAGCGCGGCTGGATTCATAGGCACGTCGAGCCGCCTCCACCGCTTCCGTCAGGGCCAGCAGGCGCGGGTAGCTGCGCAGTGCCTCGTCGACCCACGCCTGCTGCGTTCCAGGCACCGCATCAAAACCGGTCCGGCTCAGCGGAGGCACCTGCCTCACGGCAATGCCGCACAGTTCCGTCAGTCGCGCCAGGGCCACGGCCTGGCTGTTCCGTGCGTCGATCGTGCGGGTGACAAGACTCTGGGCGTAGGCGTCGGCCTCGGCCAGGTCGGTGACCTTGGCCATCTGCCTTTCACGCATCGCGCGCAGGCGATCGACCTGGCGGGTTGCCGCCTGCGACTCTGCGGCCAGCCATTCAAGTTCGTCTTGTGCCGTCAGCGCTTCCAGATAGCGGTCCAGCACCTCGTCAAACAAGGCCAGGCGGGTCAATGCCAGCTCTTGATCGCGCTGCAAAACTGTCGCCTGCGTCGATTCCCATCGGCTTCGCGAGGCCTGGTCGTAGAGGCTCTGCCGCACGGTCAAGCTGTGGCGCTTTCCGGTATAGGACTGGTTGCCGATCGTCGTTGCATCCTTGTATTGGTTTCGTGACAGCGCACCCGTCGCCAGCACCTGAGGCAACATCCGGCTGCGCGCCCCGTCCGACTCGGCACGGGCGCGATCCACGTCGTACTCGCGCAACCTCAGCATGGGATTGCCCTTGAGCGCAGCGCGGTAGAGCTCGGCAAGCCCCTGTGCACTCGAGGCCACGGGCATGGCGGACAGCACGAAGAGCGTGAGCAAAGGGACCAGAGAGGATGTGCAGCGGGCGAGGAGCATCACGACAGTACCTTGATCAATCTTGTCTGAACGAGCGGGTCACGGTATCGGTCAGCGGTGCAATCAGGTAGTTCAGGAAAGTACGCTCCCCCGTGTAGATCAGGACTTCGGCGGGCATGCCGGGCACCAGTTCGAACCGGGACCTCGCCAGTGCCTGCAGGCTTTCGGCGGAGATTTCAACGCGCGCGAGGTAGTAGGGGACCTTGCGGCCCTCGTTGTCATCGAACAGCCGGTCGCCCGACACGGAGATCAGGCGCCCGTCGATGCGGGGAAGATCGCGCTGCTTGAATGCGGGAAAACGCACCTCGGCCAGCTGATCGATCCGGACCTGATCGATGTCCTGGGGCGAGAGTTGTGCCTCGACGACCAGCTTTGCGTTCTGCGGCACGATGTCCAGGATGCGCTCGCCGGGCTTGATCACCGCGCCCAGCGTATGGACGGTCATGCCGAGCACCATGCCCGCTTCAGGTGCGCGTACCACGGTTCGGGTCACCATGTCGTCGAGCGCGCGGACCTTCTCCCGAACGGTCGAGAGTTGGCTCTGCACTTCGGCGAGCTCCTTCGCGACCTCGCGCTGCAACTCTTTGCCGAGTTGGAGGATCTTCACCTGCATCTCGCTCACCTGGAACTCGGTGGCCGCCAGGTCAGCCACCAGCGAACCCTGCTCTCCCTGAGTTTGCGCAACGTTGCGTTCCATCTCGCGCACCCGCTGACGTTCGGCGTACCCCTGCTTGAGCAGCGCCTCGAAATCAACCCGTTCGCTCTCGTAGGAAGCAACCAGGCTGTCGCGGCTTTTCTTTTGCGCCGCGAGCCCCGAGGCCTTGGCGCGCAGTTGCTGGATCTGTCGTTGGTAAAGCATGACCTCACCGTCGTGTGATTGCTTGCGAACCCGAAACGTCTGCAACTGCACCTGCATGGCGTCGGCGGCGCGCGGGTCGCTGCGCGCCTCGACCAGATCCTTCGGAAAGACCACCTGGGACTGGCTGTCCCTTTGAGCCACGAGCCGGGCCTCGCGCGCGAGCAGCGCGAACAACTGCCCACGCAATCCCTCGACCTCGGCCTTGGGCTGTGTGTCTTCCAGCGCCACCAGCACCTCGCCGGCCGAGACAAGTTGGCCGTCGCGCACCTTGATCTCGCGAACAATGCCGCCTTCGAGGTGCTGCACCGTCTTACGGTACATCTCGACCGAGACAACGCCCGTGCCGATGGCTGCGCTGCTCAAAGGTGCGAATGCCGCCCACAGACCGATTCCCCCGAAGATGGCCGCGACCACGGCGAAGCCCACGCGACGCAGGCGCCGCTCGGCCGCGACGTCAGCAGATTCGGGCGGGGATCGGGCGTTAGTCATTGGCCGCGGCTGCAATGCTGAGATGCGCATCCGCGGCCCCGTTGGCCGATGCCGGCCGCGCGACCCGCGCTGCGGCCTGCTGGAGTTTCGACGTGACCTGATCCCGCGGGCCGTACAGCGCCAGCTTGCCGCCCACCAGCAGGAGGATTCGGTCGACCTGGCTCAGCACTTGGGTCAGATGCGTCACGATCACGACCGTGCTTTGCCTGCGACGCAATTCCAGCAGTGCGCGTTGCAGCGCCGTGTGGCCCGCTTCGTCGAGATTCGAATTGGGCTCGTCCAGGATCACGATCTTCGGCGCCTTGTACACGGCGCGAGCCAGCGCCACGCGTTGGCGCTGTCCGGCCGACAGTACGAAGCCGGTGTCGAGGCGGGTCTCGTAGCCATCGGCGAAGCCCAGGATCATCGCGTGCACACCTGCAAGCTCCGCAGCCGCCACCACTGCCTCCGGGTCCACGTCGCCGAAACGGGCGATGTTCTCGGCCACGGTGCCATCGAGCAACTCGACGTCCTGGGGCAGGTAGCCGATATGGCGTCCCATCGACTCGCGCTCATATTGGTCGAGCTCTGCGCCGTCGAGCCGCAATTCACCGGACGTCGGTCTGTGCAACCCGAGCAGCGCGCGCAGCAGGGTCGACTTGCCTGCGCCGCTGGCGCCCAGGACGCCCACCTGGCTGCCAGCCTCGATCACGAGGCTCAGTCCGTCGATCAACGGCGCGCGTGCGCCTGGCGGCTGGATGACGAGCTTGTCGAGCCGGTACTCGCCGCGTGGCTCTGGCAGTGGCATCGACGCAGGTCGATCGGGCGTCGCCGCGAGAAGCACCGAAAGGCGGCCATAGGCCGCGCGTGCGCTGACCACCCCGCGCCAGTTGCCGATCAGCGCGTCGATCGGCGCCAGCGCACGCCCCAACAGGATCGAACCGGCAATGACCGCGCCTGCACTGATGTCACGACGCAGGGCCAGGTAGGCTCCCAGACCCAGGATCAAGGTCTGGACGGTCAGGCGGAAGGTCTTGGACAGTGCCGAGATGAGACCGGCGCGACGGCTGGCCTGGTTGTGGGAGCGCAGGGCAGCGTCGTGCGCTTGGGACCAACGCTCGCGCAGCCGCGACAACATGCCCATCGACTCGATCACCTCGATATTGCGCAGATGCGCCGCTGTCTTCAGATTCGCCTGGGTCTCGTGCTTGCTGGCGTCTTGCAGCAGATCGCGGGTCGCGACCTCATTCCAGACCGCGAGCGCCATCAGCACCAGCGCTGCGAGGATGGCCGCGACACCGAACCACGGGTGGACCATGAACATCACCGCGACATAGATGGGCAGCCACGGCGCGTCGAGGATCGCGAAAAGGCCCTGGCCAGTGAGAAACTGACGTAGCCGGTCCAGGTCGGTCAGCGGCTGGGCGTCGGCCCGCCGCCCGCCGCTGGTCAGCGTGCGGGTAAAGATCGCGTCGTGAACCTTCGGGCCCAGCAGGGCGTCCAGGCGCATGCTGGAAACGATCAGGATCTGTGCACGCAGCCACTCCAGTCCACCCAGCACGATGAACAGGAACACCACGATCAAGGTCAGCATGAGCAGCGTCGACTCGCTGCCGCTCGTGAGCACCCGGTCGTAGACCTGCAGCATGTAGATGGCAGGCAGCAGCATCAGCAGGTTGATGAACAGGCTGAAGAATGCAGCGGACATGAATGAGGCACGGCAGGCGTCCAGGGCCGCTTTCAAGGCCGTGCCGCTGCCTGCATCACTCGTCTTTTCTTTCGCGTTCATCGCGCCTTTTTCCGTTTCTCTCGTACGGATTGCTCCAACACCGCGCCATGCGCGGCGGGGCGTCAGAAGAAGAAAAAGTCCTGGGGATTGGCGCGCAGCACATCGACCGTCAGCTGGCCGGAACTGTCGTGCAGATGGATCTCGCCGCCTGCAGCCGGCACGATGTCGACATCGCCCGCGCCGGCGCCCGGCTGCAACGCGTTGCTGTTCAGAACCTGCTGCAGGGTCATGCCAGGGAAAAGGTCCTGGTCCAATCCGATGAAATCGTGACTGCCGCCTGTAGCGCTGAACTGGAAGACTTCGGTGGTGGCAAAGCCCTGGCGGAACATGAAGGTGTCGCTCGCCGCTTCGGACGTGAAGCTGGTGGCCGCGTCCTTCACGACCAAGGTGCTGGACACCTGGCTGGTTGCAGCGCCAGTGGCCGGGTCGACGGCAGCTGCCGTCACGGCGAAGCGGCCCGAGACCGAACCGCTGGCCAGGCCACTGGTCGACGTTTCTGCCGGCAGGGCAAGCGCGACGCTCGCCGTGCCGCTCGCGCCCAGCGTCACGTCGACGAAGCTCGGATTCTGCAGGACCGTGTTGCCTTCGTGGCTGCCGAGCGGGATGTCCATGCCGACGCCGCCGATCTCGGAGACGGCCAGGCGCACGGTCTGGCCGGCGCTGCCGGATATTTCGACCACGACATCGTTGCCGGGGCTGCCGGCGCCCGCATTGAGACCGGGCAGGTTGGCCTTGAGGATGCCGCCCACCGCGTCGGTGACCAGCGGCGTGCCGCTGACGGTCGACATCGACAGCACCGGCGCCGCCAGCAAACTCGAGCTCAGCGTGGCCATGCCGCCGCCGGCGCTGCCCTGGGTGAACACCTCGCCGCCGATGGAGCCGCCATCGACCGTCCCGACCGTGACCGAGGCGCCGATATGCTCGAAGCCCGAGATCGAGCCCGACTCGTTGGGGCCGGGCGCCGGCCCCTCGATGCTGGCGGGATCGGCATCGAGACGGAACGCGAAGGTCTGCCCGGCGGCAAGGCCGGCGCCGCCGAAGGTGACGGCCAGCGTCCTGTAGCCGCCGTCGGTGACCGGGTTCGGTCCGTACGCCCAGGTCGCGCTCACCGGCACGGAGCCGTACGGCGTGAAGTCAAGCGCCGTGGTGTCGCCGAAGGTGCCGAGCGGATCGAACACCGTGCCGGCGATCAAGCTGTTGTGCAGATCGATGGTGAGCGTCCTGATGGCGGTTGTGCCGGTGTTGGTGAGCTCGTAGGCCGGCTCGGCGTAGGTGCTGGCGTTGAGCGCGGTGCCCGGCGTGATCAGCAGGCGTGCGGACGCCGCGCCGCCGCTGCTGTCGTCGTTGAGGATCGTGCCGGCAGCGGCCGCGGTGCCGATCGCGGTGCCGGCGCTGGGGTTGGACAGGGCGACGGTGAAGTTCTCACTGGGCTCGACCGTGCCGTCGCCAGCCACGTTCACCGTGATGGTCTTGGTGGTCTCTCCAGCCGCGAAGCTCACCGTCCCGGTCGGGAAGGCCCCGCCAGTGAAGTCCGCCGCCGTGGCCGGGTTGGCGCCGCTGCCGGCCACCGCATAGCTTGCCGTCGACGCGCCGGTCGTGCTGCCGGCGCGCGACACGGTGAAGGTGAAGGCGGTGCTGCCGCTGTTGCCCTCGTTCAGGCTGGCGTTGGCCGCGGCGATCGACAGCGACGGTCCGGGCACCGTGTCGTCGTTGAGGATCGTGCCAGTCGCCGCCGCGGTGCCGATCGCGGTGCCGGCGCTGGGGTTGGTCAAGGCGACCGTGAAGTTCTCACTGGGCTCGACCGTGCTGTCGCCAGCGACGTTGACCGTGATCGTCTTGGTGGTCTCGCCGGCCGCGAAGCTCACCGTCCCGGTCGGGAAGGCCCCTCCCGTGAAGTCCGCCGCCGTGGCCGGATTGGCGCCGCTGCCGGCCACCCCATAGCTTGCCGTTGACGCGCCGGC